>CAVTZZ010000038.1:0-87149 GCA_963739325.1 uncultured delta proteobacterium
CTGGAAGATGAAATTCCTTCCTGCCTCCGCTAATGATTCGATGAAGGATAACGAAGGCTTTTTCGCCTTGATCCTCGATATGCTCCGTTTGCCTCAGGTCTTCCTCCGAAAGGGGAGAGTATTCACTTCCTTTCATGATCCTGGCGAGAAGAGAACTCGTTAAGAAAGGGTCGAGGCCCTGGGACTGACAAAGATGGTGAAGCTTCAAGGTCCACTCCCCGTTATACACTCCGACTTGTGGACCTAAATGCCAGGCTTTTTCCAAATGAATTCCGCGGAAGTAACTCTCCTGATGCTGGATATTCCTACCACAATTGACCGGACATGTAAAACAGCCCTCTCTGCTGGAAACACAGGTCCTGAGAAAGGTGGACCATTGTTTCGCTAATCCGGCGCGTAACCCGCCGGTGCCTTCTTTAATCATCGTCTCTCCCTCTCGGCTGAGAAAGGGTAACTTTCCTCCTTGTTTCAGCTTCTGCACCTTCCGATCTTTCTGAATCCGGTCTTCCAAATTTAGACACAGGTTGAGGAACTGTTTGGGATCGTGTAGGGTGATCGGTTTCTTTCCCCGTATCGCAATGGCTTTAAGCTGTTTTACCCCGAAGAGATACCCCAGCCCAAGGTAGTCGCCTGTCCAGGAAAGACGATGAATCACATTGGCAAAAGGGATCTGCCTTTCGCCTGCAGGGCCAATGCAGAGGACCTCAATGTTTCGATCCTCCTTTTCCTCTTGAATGGTGATCGTGGTCTCGGTTGTCTCTTTCCCCCAGAGATGACCTGCTTCTTCGAACCTTACCTCTCCGTCGTCGATCCAAAGATAGATCGGCCGATCTGCCTTTCCTTGAAGAACGCACTGGTCAACACCCACTCCTTTCAATGAAGCACCAAAGTAACCGGGCATCCAGGTAAAGCCATAAATAGGAGGGGTAGAGAGGGGTGAAAAGGAAGCGATGCTGGTCCATCCGGAACAAGGGGCCAGCGTTCCTGTTAACGGTCCCACGGCAAAAGCTACCGGGTTTTCAGGAGAAGAAGGGGAGACGGGGGATTGGAAGTGTGTGGAGAAAAAAGATGCATTGAGTCCCCTTCCACCAAACCATTGACGGAGGACCTCCTGAGCTATGTCCTCTAACCATGCCTTCTGAAGGCTCAGATCGATTCGAAGCCTTTTCCCTGTCCATCCTTTAATCATATCCGTGCCTCCTTATCTTGATTTCATGGCTTGAAGAAAGACTTGCCCATAGACCCTCTTCTTTTCCATCGAGAGGTCTCGCTCGGCGATATAAGAAAGTGCTCCGACAGTGCAGACCTGTGTACAAAGGGGGCGGCCTTTACAGAGGTCGCACGTCATGGTTCGTTTGGTTAAAGGATGAAATACCGGAGCGCCATTAGGACAGACATAGAGACATGACTTGCAGCCCACACATTGTTTTTCATCTGTCACGACTGCACCGGTTTCAGAGACGCGTCTCCGAGCACCGGTAGGGCAGACATCCACGCAGGGAGGCTTTTCACAGTTTTGACAGACGATGGGAATGAAGAGTGAGATCTCTTCCCATTTCTTAATCCGTATCCGCGAAAGGGAGGAACTGCAAGCGTCCTCATGGGAGAGGCTGCAGACCATTTCACAAGCCTGGCATCCTGTGCAGCGTTCAGGGATGATGGAAATGGCGCTCATTTTAATAACCTCCGTTCTTTATAATGAACTAACCATTTAAATATAAAATAACATATAATCCTTAATTGTCAAGTACTTTTTTGAGTTTTATAAAAATATTTTAATTATAACGTTCATTATAATGAACACCTAAATAGTTTGACATCTATACTGAACATACCATAAGGTTTGATTATTCCGCTCCTTTCGTAGAAACGGACCTTTAGAGAATCTTTTTTCAAATAACAATAACCAACCTTCGAACAAGACTTCCACTTTTGTAAGGCGCTCCAGGGAAGGTCTTTTTCAGCTAATTTGAGAATAGGAAGGGAAATGAGTTCTTGCAAAAGATGGATTGAGTAAGATATATAGTTGATCATCGACCTGAAAAAGTTCCTCAAGGAAGTGGAGGAAACGAATAAGACAGGAGAAGGGGGTCTTTTCGATGAAGTGGGAGAAGTACCACACCGTTTGGACGATCATGATCTTCGGCTGGGTGACCAACTACATGGTCCGCTCCAGTCTCTCTCCTCTTCTCATTCCCATACTCCAGGAATATAAATTGACCTATGCACAGGCTGGGATATTGGCCACAGCCTTCTTTTATGCCTACACCTTGATGCAACTTCCTGCGGGTCATCTGGGTGACCGGCTGGGCCGAAAGGTCGTCCTTGTCCTTTGCACAAGCTGGTGGGGTTTGATGTCCCTGCTCACTGGTTTAGCCCACTCTTTTGCTTCTCTTTTTATCTTTCGTTTTTTAACAGGTGTTGGGGAAGGAGCTTACTTTAGCAATGACCGTCCCATTATCTCTGCCTACACACCGGAAAGGAAGAGGGGACTGGGACAAGGGATCTCGTTTATTGGTTTGGGCATAGGGATGTTTATCGGGATTTCACTCGCCGGTTGGATATCCGATCTCTGGGGATGGCGAGCGGTCTTTCTCCTTTATGCCTTTCCATCATTTTTGGCCTCTTTTTTCATTTACTACGTCATCAAGGAGCCTCCAAAAGAAGATTTTAAAAAGGTAAGAGAAAGAAGGGTCTCCTATTCACTGGTCTTTAAAAGCAGGGATCTCTGGCTTCTTTACCTGGGCGGAATTTCAGGAATCTATGCCCTCTGGGTGGTTGGCACCTGGGCTCCGGCAATGTTTAAGGAGCTGGGAGTAAAAACCCTTACTCAATCTTCTTTCTATTCGAGCCTCCTGGGGATTTCTGCCATTCCAGGTCTTACCATCACGGGATGGATCAGTGATTGGCTTGCAAGAAAAGGAAAGGGGAGAAAAGGTCTCATTGCGATTGAATTCTTCCTCATCTCATTATTTATGTTTTTATTGGGATATGGATTAAAAGTGGGAATGAATATCTATCTCTTTATTATTTTCTTTTTTATGGCAGGCTTTTTTATCTGGGGACATTGGGCAGCATTCTATGCCCTTCTTCCGGATATCGTCCCTTATGAAATTCTCGGGACGGCGTATGGATTAACGAATACCATTCACTTCCTTGGTTCTCTGATCGCCCCATGGGTAACGGGATGGGTGAAGGATGTAACAGCTTCGTTTTCCTGGGGCCTTTATCTCGCAGCCATCTTCTGTATTTTAGGAGGAATCCTCATCCTTGCCGTGAGACCTTCTTTTAGATTTGGGAAGGAAAAGGCAATTTTATAATCCCCCTCTATTCCCCTGCCCGCCGGCCGGCAGGCTTTACAAAAGGGGGAAGCATTCTTCCCCTCCCTTTTCTAAAGGGAGGCTGGGAGGGATTACAATTATAAGGAACGTAGGATTCTTACGATATCGTCTCCGACTTCATCTGTTTTTGAACGGCCACCCAGATCCACAGTCCTCACCTTTTTTTCAGATAAATTCTGGCCAACAGCCCGGTAGAGGAGATCAGCTGCTTCCCTTTCCTCCAGGTAATCCAGCATCATTTTGGCTGTGAGAATGGCTGCAATGGGGTTGGCCAATCCTTTTCCGGTAATATCTGGAGCAGAGCCATGGACCGGATCGAAAAATCCTGGATATTTCTTATCCTTGGGATTGAAGCTGGCGCCCGGTGCTAATCCCAACCCGCCTGTCACACCGGCAGTGAGATCTGAAAGAATATCCGCAAAGAGGTTTGACCCGACGATGACATCGTAACCCTTTGGATTTCGCACCACATCCATGCAGGCGGCATCGATCAGTTTCGATTCGGTTCGAATTTCAGGAAATTGAGAAGCCACTTCCTTGAAAACCCGATCCCAGAGAACCATCCCGTATCGCTGGGCATTCGATTTTGTGACGGAGGTGACTTTCTTTCTCCCTTTTTCCCTTGCATATTCAAAGGCAAAAGTGATGATCCTTTCGATCCCCTTTCGGGTGAAGAGGCCACTCTGAATGGCCATTTCCCGATCCTCAATTCCAACAATCCCACCCACATTCGAATATTCTCCCTCTGTATTCTCTCGAATGACGACGATGTCAATCTCTCCTCCGGAGATGTTTGCCAGTGGAGATTCAACTCCTGGGAAGAGATAGACAGGACGGAGACCCACATAGAGGTCAAATCCCATTTTGATAGGAAGGAGAAGGCCATGAAGGGTTACATCATCAGGGATTCTTGGGTCACCCACAGCCCCAGATAGATGGCATCAAAACCCTTCAAAATTTCTAAACCATCTTCGGGCATCATCTTTCCATGCTGAAGATAGTATTCGCTACTCCAGGGAAAATATTGGAATTCGAATTGGACATTCTCAAGGATCTCTGAAAGGGTCTTCAAACATTTGATCCCTTCTGAAATCACCTCATTTCCAATTCCATCCCCAGGGATAACAGCGATTCGATGAGATTTATTCATAATCAATATGAAGCCGACCGTTGCCTTTTAAATTTTGGATATTGGAGATCAAAGATGGCAAGGGTTAGCCATGAAGTTTTTTGAATCTAAGCCTAAATACCCAGATAGGCTGTCTTCACATGTTCATCGTTGAGTAACGATTTACCTGTTCCCTGATTGGTTATCCTGCCAGTCTCAAGCACATATCCCCTGTCGGCTACTAAAAGAGTTTGTTTCACATTCTGTTCGACGATGAGGACCGTGGTCCCTTCACTATTGATCTTTTTGATTGTATGAAACACCTCTTTCACAAGAAGAGGAGCAAGCCCGAGGGAAGGTTCGTCAAACATCTGAAGCCTTGGTTTCGACATTAATCCTCTGGCTACGGCAAGCATCTGCTGTTCTCCACCACTCAAAGTTCCAGCCAGTTGTTTCCTTCTTTCTTCCAGTCTTGGCAGAAGATTGAAGACCATCTCCTTGGTTTTTTCTCTTTGAATCCTTGCCTCTCCCTTAAGGGAGCCCATATCGAGATTCTCTTCAACAGTCATCTCAACAAAAAGTCTTCTTGCTTCTGGTACTTGGACGATTCCCAGTTCGATCAATTTGAAAGCTTCTAACTTATAGATGGTATTGCCCTCAAACAATATCTCGCCCCTCTTGGGTCTGACAATGCCGGAAATGGTTTTTAAAATCGTTGATTTTCCAGCCCCATTGGCACCGATCAACGCTACGATCTCTCCCTTTTTTACATCAAAAGAAGCATCCCAGATGACTTGGGCATCCCCATAAAAGACATCGATATTTTTAATTTCAAGCACTTTCTGCTTCTCCAAGATAGGCTTCAATTACAAGGGGATTATGACCTATCTCCTTTGGCGTTCCCTCCGCAATTTTTTCACCATAGTTCAGAACAACGACCCGGTCAGAAAGAGACATGATCACCTTCATATGATGTTCTATCACCATGATCGTCATTCCATTGGCTCTTATTTGTCTGATAATATCAATTAACTCATTCTGTTCGGAGGGATTGAGTCCAGCAAAGGATTCATCGAGAAGAAGAAGCTCAGGTTTTGTGGCAAGAGCCCTCGTAATCTCTAGCTTCTTTCTTTTTCCAAGGGGAAGTCCCTTCGATACCAAATTCCTGTCTTCATAAAGGCCAGCAAATCGAAGGGTCTCCATGGCTATTTCCTCTGCTTCGACCTTGTCCTTTGCCCGGAGAAAGGCGGAGGCAATGACATTGTCAAAAACGGTCATTCTCCGTAAGGGCCTTACAACTTGAAAGGTCCTTCCAATTCCCAAATTGCAAATCTGATGGGGTTTTAAATGAGATATTTTTTCTCCCTTAAAGGAAACATCACCTTTTGTAGGTGGGTAGAATCCATTCACCACATTAAACAGGGTTGTCTTACCAGAACCATTTGGGCCAATCAGTCCGAGGATCTCCCCTTTATTGACGGCAGTAAGAGACGTCGGAGAGAGCTGTAAGGCCCCCGAATTGCTTTGAGACATCTCTGATTTCGAGAAGACTCATGACGGCACTCCACCGAGTCTAAAAAATTTTCTCAATTTAGGAAAATCCCCAACAATACCATTTGGTAAGAAGATGATAATCAATATAAGAAGAATTCCAAAGAGGGTTTGATGGGCTGCTCCGAGGCTGGGATTCGACCTGATGAGTTCGGCAAGGAAGACCATAATGATCGCACCAATCGTGGGACCCCAGTAGGTGGCCACACCGCCGACCATTACGATCATGATGGTGACAATGGAAATATCATGTAGGTTAAAGACGATCTTCGGGTCGATATATCCCATATAGTTCGTATAGAAAGCCCCTGCAATCCCTGTGAGGGCGCCACTCAGGCAGAGGGCAATCGTCTTATAAAGGGTGGTGTCTATTCCCATCGATTCTGCAGCATCCTGATCTTCGCGTATGGCCACGAAATAGTACCCGAGCTTGGATTCGATCACTTCTTTTACCAACAAGAAAGCTCCAATGGCGAGTAAGAGAATAATGTAGTAATACCATGTCTTCCCAACCCATGTCCTTTCTCGAATTAATATCCCAACGTCACCTCCTGTGAATTTCACAAGATTTTCAGCCGTCACTCTGAGCACCTCTCCCATGGCAAGGGTGCCAAGAGCAAAATAAGGGCCTTTCAATCTCAAGCAGATGAGACCGATGATCAGGGAAAGGGCTGTGACGAAAACAATGCTAAGGGGCAAACCCCACCAAGCAGAGAGCCCGAGTTTGGAATAGAGGAGGCCTGCTGTATAAGCTCCCACACCAAAATACGCTGCATGGCCAAAGGAGACCTGACCGCAGTACCCACCGAGGAGGTTCCATGCCATCCCGATGATCGAGTATATGATGACCAGAACAAGGATGTGCATCACATACGAACTCAGGCCGATGAGGGGCAGAGCAGCGAGCAAAATGAGAAGAATAATCAGGGGTAGATTCTTTTTCATTTTCCAAATTTCTTTTTTTGTAATAGAGATGCGACTCCGCCCGGCAAGAAGACGAGGGCTGCCACAAAGATGAGAAACCGACCTACCGGAGCCCATCCCATACCAAGGTAGGTGGCTGTCAGGGATTCAAAGACCCCGAGAATGACCCCTCCGATGATCGCTCCCACTGTGGAACCGAGTCCTCCAAGGATGGTGATGACAAATGCAATCAGGGTGAATTGTCCACCCAAGGCTGGAAATAGATAGTAAATGGGAAGAAAGAGGCAGCCTGCTGCGCCAACCAAGGCACATCCAATGCCAAAGGTCACCACTCTCATCTTCCTTACATTCACACCCATGAGGAGGGCAGCGTCGAGATCTTGTGCCGTTGCCCGGATGGATTTACCTGTATCTGTTTGGGTTAAAAAAAACCAGAGCAAAACGGTGATCACCACAGCAATCAAGAAAGACAAGGACCATGCCATCGAAAGAGAGAGTTCAATGGGAGCCTCTTTCCAATAATCGGTCAGATAAAAGGCATGGGTCGCGTAAGCCACAGGGGTGGAGCGGTAGTTGGACGTAAAAAAGATGGTGGCCAGGTTAGCCAATACCATCCCGATGCCCACCGTGAGGATGACCTGATTCTCTGGCAGGATCGATTCCACCCTTAGCACAGGATTGATCAGGAACTTCTGTAAGGCGATCCCCAGAAAGAATAACGCTGGCCCGGCAATAAATACAGAGAGATAGGGATCGATATGGAGGAGTGTATAGAGCCAGAAGGCGATGTACATGCTCACCATCATCAGTTCACCATGGGCGAGATTGATGATCTTCATCACTCCCATGATGAGGGTCATTCCAATACCGATGAGAGCATACAGACCACCGAGCAATATCCCGGCGATCAGGGTCTGCAAGAAGAGCTCAATCTGAACAGCCATATGAGATGAAAGAATGTCAAATGTCAAAACTCAAAGTTCAAAGGACATCCAAATCCCAAAGCAGAGGTCCAACTCCCCTTGGTCATGTCCTCGAAAAGAAAAATGTTTTGTCAATTGTCATTTGAGCTTCATTTGACCTTTGGAATTTGAAATTTGGATTTGAGAATTCTACTTCCTATCTCTCCATATGGGAATAGGAAAAATGTATTTCTTGCTTGAATACTTTTGTGGCCAGACAGTTTCATGCTGACCATTAATTACCTGCATGACGAGTGTATCGATGAAGTTCTGGTTCGTATAACCCTCCTTATCCTCAAATTTAATCGGACCGAAGGCAGTCACCATGTTGGTCGCCTGCATGGCTACCCGAATATCATCGGGGGTCATTGACTTTGTCCGGGTTAAAACATCCTTGATAATGTAAAGGGCTGAATAGGCTTCGGCTCCATGATAAGAGGGGTAGTCCTTATAGAGCTTCTTATATTTTTCTGCAAACTCTTTTGCTCCAGGATAGACGACCTGTGTGCTCCAGAGCGTTGCCGTAATTACATATTCAGCAGCGTCTTTTGCATTTTGAATAAATTCCGGAATGGCAAAGCCTGCCGCACCACCCGCAAAGAGTTTGGCATCTATCCTGAGTTCTTTGATCTGTTTCATCAGGAGACTTGCATCCATGACATAAGAAACCATGTAGATCACGTCGGGTTTCTCTGATTTTACCTTCGAGAGGATAGGTCTGAAATCGACAGCCCCCTTCTCATACTTCTCTTTTACCAAAACCTTAATGCCCATTTTCTCGCACTGTTTCACCATTTCATCAGCCCCGGAGGTTCCAAAGTCAGAGCTTTCATAAAGAATGGCCATCGTCGTTGGTTTGACCACCTCTTTTAAAAAAGACATCATGCCGCTGGCATAATAGGCATTCGTAGGGTTCATTCGGAAAACATATTTATATTTCTGCTGGGTGATATCATCGGTTGCCCCTGTGACCACCAGGTAGGGGATTTTCCTTTCTTCAGCCAATGCTGCAATAGCTTTTGAGCAGGCGGAACTGTATTCACCAAAGATCACCGGCTGCTTCTTTACATCAATCAATTTTTCTGCGATAGACCTCGATACCTCTGGTTTCCCTTGAGAGTCCTCAAACTCCAAAACAACCTTTTTGCCATTGATGCCGCCCTTGAGGTTGATCTCCTCCATCGCAATCCCATAAGAATTTTTTTCTATTTCACCAAAGGCGGCGTTCGACCCTGTCAGTGGGAGAGGAATACTGAATTTAAGATCCTGTGCGAAGAGGTTCGTGGTGGGAAAGGTTACGAATAATGCTAGTAATAAGATCATTGATAAATTTTTCATTTCTACACCTCCATGAAGATATTTTTCTCATTTTCCAACTTTATCCCGCTCCAAATTAGACTTCATATTATTTTCAAAAGAGGGTATTGTCAAGTTTTTTGATATGAAAATAGGCATAGAGATACCTATGATTCGCTAAAAGAGGAGATATTTAAAGTCATCAAATCTTCTTGTATTCAAGGAGAAAAATCTTATAATATTTTAGAACTTATCAAATATCTGTTGAGAAAATGACGGATCGTTGGGCAAAGGTCAGGGAATTTACAAGAAAGGAGATAGCAGGAGAGGCATAGGAAATGGCTTATACTGATGAGCTGAAACATTTGATTAAACGAGTTGAGGCGACCCGACCTCAACGATTAGCCAAAAGGAGAGAGGGTTGGGAATTTCCAAGGATGAGCCTTGCGGAAAAGGAGAATCGGCTCAGGAAATTTCATCCCTCTTATAAGGAAGGATCGTTGCAAGAATTGAAAATCGGTCCCAGTAAGGGCTACAGCATTTCACCCGAATTCTGTGACATTTTGGAGTCGTGGAGCCGTATCGATCTTGATCGGATCGACCTATCGAACATTGTCTATGACACGGATGTTCTGATCATTGGAGGAGGGGGAGCTGGGACATCGGCAGCCCTTCTTGCTCAAGAACAGGGTGCTCGGGTAATCATCGCAACAAAACTGAGACACGGAGATGCCAACACAATGATGGCCGAAGGAGGTATCCAGGCAGTTTCGGAACCTGGTAAGGATTCTCCCTATTATCATTATCTGGACACCATAGGGGGCGGACACTTCGCAAACATCCCCAAACTGGTCTATACCCTCGTCACCCAAGCACCCTCGGTCATTCAATGGATAGAACGGTTAGGAGCCATGCTTGATAAGAAGCCTGATGGCAACTTTAAAGTGTATCATCTCGGCGGAACGTGCAGAAAAAGGGATCACGTAGCGGCGGATATTACCGGAGCCGAAATCATGCGGACAATCCGTGATGAGGCCAGAAATAGGAAGGGGATTGATGTCCTCGAATTTCTGCCTGCGGTGGAATTGGTTCTCAATGAGCAGGGTCATTGTGCGGGTGCCTTTCTTTATGACTTAGAGACGGAGGAATATCTTTTAGTGAAGGCAAAGGCTGTCATTCTTGCAACAGGTGGCTCAGGCCGGCTTCACATCGGTGGTTTTATGACAACCAACCACTATGGAGCCACAGGAGATGGTCTTGTTTTAGGTTACAGAGCCGGTGTAGGCGTTTGCTTCCTCCACACGACGCAATTCCATCCTACTGGCGCGATTTTCCCGGAACAGGCCGAAGGACTCCTCATTTCTGAGAAATTTCGTGGAGCGGGAGCTCACCTTCTTAACATCTATGGAGAACAGTTCGTATGCGAAACAGAGCCAAGGGATGCGTGTGCAGCCTCAGTCATTCGGGAATGCGTCCAAATGGGCAAAGGAGTTCCAACCCCTACAGGCAAGGTCGGGGTCTGGCTTGATACTCCAATGATCGACCTGCTTCATGGGGAGGGAGCCCTGCTCAAAGAGTTTGTCGGGAAATATAAACTCTTTAAAAGATATGGAATTGATATCACCAAGGAACCTATTCTAATCTACCCTTCCCTTCACTACCAGAATGGCGGCCTGAAGTTCAATGAGAAAGGAGAGACTTGTGTTCCAGGACTCTATGGTGCTGGGGAGGTAACCGGAGGGGTCCACGGCGAAAACCGATTGGGAGGAAATTCCCTCATGGATGTTCTTGTCTTTGGAAGGATTGCCGGTGAGAACGCTACTCTTTATACCAGGGAGAGAGCAAAAGATGGCCCTTTAACACTGGATCATGTACGAAAATTTCATAAAGAACTTAAAGAAATGGGGATTGATCAGAAGAGGATATCGCCTATTTTACTTCCAGATTATTCTAATCCTTTGGTGCGAGAACGCCAATTAACAACTATCTATGAAGGAACGCTCAGGTAAGAGAAGCACCAAGCGACGAGCATCAAATC
Source organism: uncultured delta proteobacterium (assembly GCA_963739325.1). Classification (GTDB taxonomy): domain Bacteria; phylum Desulfobacterota; class BSN033; order BSN033; family UBA1163; genus CAVTZZ01. The sequence continues at coordinate 11,221 of CAVTZZ010000038.1, forward strand.
AGAAAGTAATTATGTCATTAGGTTATTAAGTCATTAGTCATTAAATGACTTAATAACAAGTAACTTAATGACCCAAAAGAGTCTGAATTTGTGGAGAGATTTTATGGGCATCACTCAAGATTTAGCGAAGTATTGTCATGGTTTAAAGTTCCATCAACTTCCTGAAGAGGTCATCGATCGGGTCAAATACTTTTTCCTTGACTTTATCGGTGTGGCCTGCCGGGGTTCTCAGGAGGATTCTTCTCAAAGGATGGTTCGATTTGTTAAAGAGGTGGGCCGAGGTCCTAAGAATGGAGTGATCATTGGGACGAAGGAAAGGGCTCCTTATCTTTATGCTGCGCTGGCCAATGGCACTTCATCGCATGCGATCGAGATGGATGATGTTCACAATGAAGCTTCTCTCCATCCAGGTGTGGTTGTTTTTCCTGCAGTCTTAGCGATGGGGGAGATGCTTGGGGCAACAGGGAGGAGTTTCATTGAAGCCACGGTTCTCGGTTACGAAGTGATGATCCGCTTAGGAAAGGCTTTAGGTCCGGAAAACAGTTACAAACGGGGCTTTCATCCAACAGGCACCTGTGGCATCTTTGGATCAAGTGTGGCTACCTCCAAGATGTTGGGGCTGCACGATGAAAGAATAGTAAGCGCCATGGGAATAGCCGGTAGCCAGGCAGCCGGTTCTATGGAGTATTTGGCCCAGGGGGCTTGGACAAAACGTTTTCACGCTGGATGGGCTGCTCATAGCGGGATGATAGCGGCTAAACTAGCTCAAAAGGGATTTCAGGGGCCCACTTCGATCATTGAAGGCCGGAATGGGTTTTTACATGCCTACTCCAATGGAGCAGATCCCAGCAAGGTTTTGGAAGAGATCGGTTCTGGGTTCGAGATCCTTCGCACCTCAGTAAAACCCCATGCCTGTTGTCGCTACATGCAGCCCCCGATCGATGCCATATTGAAAATAGTAAGAGAGAATGACCTACAGCCGGATCGAGTGGAGAAAGTTAAGTTGGGAATCTTGCGAGCAGGTGCCCCCCTCATTGCTGATCCGATAGAGAACAAATATCGTCCTCAATCGGTTGTGGATGCCCAATTCAGTATGCCCTTTGGTGCGGCCGTAGCGCTTCTTTACCGAAAAGCAGGTCTCGAAGAATTTCAACTTTCCAACATCAGATCAGAAAAGGTGAAACAGATGATGAGATGTGTTGAATGTATTATAGACCCTGATTTGGACAGGACTTTTCCTAAACGGTGGTGTGGGACTGCTGAAATTTTAACGAAAGATGGAAAAAGATATTTCACAAAGATTGAAAATCCCAGGGGCGATCCTGAAAATCCGCTCTCTTGGGAAGAAATGATTGAAAAGTTTTGCAATCTGAGCAGCCGGTTCTTAACGAAAGAGCGGCGTTTGAAAATTGTGGATGAGGTGAGAAGACTTGAGAAGATTCGAGACCTCCGGAAGTGGTCTCCTCTTCTTTTACGAAATCGATAGAACTTTATCACTCCCAACTCTTCATGGGATAAGCTATTCCAAAAAGTGAAGCTCCGCCCTTGTGCCTGCGGTAGGCAGGGGCGGGAAGCTTCCCATTCTGAGGAGGATAGGAAATGGAAAATCCAAAATCAAAGTGGATTGCTACCGATTGTACCATCTGCTACCACAGTTGCGGGATGAATGTTTTGGTGGAGGATGGTCGGATCACAAAAGTGGAGGGACTTAAAGATCATCCTTTGAATAAGGGTCAGCTCTGCCCCAAGGGAGAGAGGGCTATTGAACTGGTCTATCATCCAGATCGCCTTAAGTATCCCCTAAAGAAGATCAATGGTGAATGGAAGAGAATCACATGGGACAGTGCGCTGACAGAAATCGCAGACAAATTGCAAAGGCTGAAGAAGGAATTTGGGCCAGAGATACTCAGTATCTTCAGTGGCTCCATTGGAGTAGAGAACCTTGAAATGATGGAACTTGCCCAACGGTTCAAAGGAGCATTTGGTAGTCCGAATTTCATTTCCGTAGAAGGGATCTGCTACCGGATGCGCATACGGGCAAGGCAGATGACCTTTGGAAAATATCCGGTTGAGGAGATGGATGCCAAGCTTTATGTGCTTTGGGGTCATAATCCTGAACAGTCCGATTTTCCGCTCTCCTTAGCCATTCAGGAAAATCTGGCCAAGGGATCAAAACTGGTGGTCATCGATCCCAAGAGGATCTCTTTGGCGAAGAAAGCAGAGATGTATCTGCCCATTCGTCCAGGGACCGACGGTGCCCTTGTCCTTGCCTTAATGCATGTCATCATCAAAGAAAATCTCTATGATAAAGATTTTGTCGATAAGTGGACATATGGATTTGATAAACTGGTTCCCCACGTGGAGCCTTACACGCCAGAATGGGCAGAAAGGATTACCTGGATTCCAGCTGCAGACATCAGGAAACTTGCTCGACTCTATGCCAGCGCTGAAAGTGCGAGCATCTTTCAAGGGACCAATACTCAGGATCAGACAGCGAACGGGACGCAGAATAGCCGAGCCTTTGCCATCCTTCAAACGATTACAGGGAATATCAACAACCCCGGAGGCTGGGTAATTAGCCCAAGGCTTTCATTGACGGGGTTGGGTATTCCTACGGAGGGGACTCCGATCGGTGCTGAAGATTACTCACTCTTTTATGAGATTTGGGGTAGGAAGAGCCCTTATGGGCAGGTGGTCTGTTTTCCTGATAGTGTTCCCAATGTGATCAAGGCTCTGATCGTGACGGGAGGCAACCCTGTTGTTACTTTGCCTGATTCGAATGCTTTCAGGGAGGCTCTCAAGAAACTCGAGCTTTTAGTAGTTCTGGATTTCTTCATGACGGAAACGGCTGAACTGGCTCATTATGTGCTCCCCGGATGCACCCATCTCGAAAAGAACGGTCTGGCTTACAGCTACAATGTCTGTCACGGTATGCCATACCTGATGTTAAGAAAGAAGGCCATTGAACCCTTATATGAAAGCTGGTCAGAATTTAGGTTCTGGAAGGAACTCGCAAGGAAGATGGGAATGGGTGAGGTCTTTCCCTGGGAGACGGATGAAGAAGTTGTCGAACTTGAATTAAAATCAACTGGTTTGAGTTTTAAAGAGCTCAAAGAGGAGAAGGTGGCAGGGGCTTATTATATGGAGAAGAAATATGGAATGGAAGGGTATGAGGTTAAGGGTTTTTCAACCCCATCCAAAAAGATTGAGATCTATTCTGAGACTTTTAAAAAGGCTGGATTCGATCCTCTCCCCACCTATCGAGAACCCGATCAGAGCCCACTGGGTGATCCACAGTTCTTTCAGAAGTATCCTCTGATTCTTACGACAGGCGCCAGAATTCTCTATTATACCCATACCCAACATCGAAACATTCAGGCTCTCAAAGAAAAGAGTCCAGAGCCCTTTGCGGAGATTCATAAAAAAACGGCTGAAAGATTTGGGATTAAAGACGGAGATCCGATTATTGTTGAATCGAACCGAGGGCAGATCAAAGTCAAAGCACTGGTGACTGAGGATATGATGGAAGGAGTGGTGAGTATCCCCCATGGCTGGTCAGGAGAAGCGAATGTGAATTTACTGACGGATGTTCATTGTAGAGAACCGATCATGGGCTACCCTCAGATGAAATCCCAACTCTGTTCGATTCGGAAGGCTTAGGTTTAGCAAACCAGGAGAAAGCTATTAGGTCTGCATCTTTTAAGATGGCCTACTCTAAACCAGATTAAAGCTCCTTGGACTTCTCTAAATCCTTTTTTATGTCCACTCATGATCTTTACCAAAAGTGCACAAATGATTCTTCCGTAACAGCCAGAGAAAAAAGCTTGACAACCGGGGGGTGGTATATTAACAGAAAGTGGAAGGAAACTTTTTAAGCAGATGAAGGATAGTTCAAAAGTAGATATTGAACATTTTAGGGAGTTCAGGAAAGGTGTAAGAAATTGCAAGGTCTTTAAATCCACAAAAGAGAAAGGGGTTTTGAGGAAGACTTTGATAGAAATGGGATAGGAGGTTTAATTGGCATATTCCTTAACAACTTGGGACGAATTCAAGAATTACCAGAGAACCTGCTATAGGAACTATCTCTATGCTTCTGAAGGCCTTCGCTGCATGGGCTCTACTTGGAGTGTGTTGGCTCCCCTTAAAGGGTTAGGTGAGGATGTATACATAATAGGTGGCGAGCCACACGCCGCGTCAACGGCTGGGACATTCCCTGAAGAGAGTCCGTGAGGATATTTCAGCTGCTGAAAGCGCAGGTTTAGGCTTTCACTCGTGTAGTTACCTGAAACTGTTCGTAGGGGAAGTGGTCCGCGATAAAATAGCTATTCCAGATGGAACAATCAAGGAGGGATATCCCAAACCGGATTTGATCTGGACTACACACTTGTGCAGTCAGCACTCAAAATGGTACCAGGAAGTTTCACGGCGTCTTGGTGGCATACCTATGTACGCAATAGATATGATCGGCGGGGGGAATGCGGAGAAAGATCCTAAAATTGTAAAATATGTGTGCGACCAGATAGAGGAGGGAATACGTTGGCTCGAGAGAGTAACGGGTAGGGAGTTTTCGGATGAGTTGTTCATCAAGGCAGCGAGAAACGAGATCAAGGTCCTGGTTCTATGGGGTAATATATGTGCACTCAACAGGCATGCCCCTGCGCCGTTGGATGAGCGCCGGCTTATAGCTCTATTCCCGCCAGCCATGGTGGACAGGACAACTGATCAAACTGTGCGGATATATGAGGCATTACTTAAAGAAGTGAGATACATGGTTGAGACCGGACAAAGTGTGGTTCCAGATCAACGCTTCAGAATAGTCTATTTTGGAATAGCGCATACTTACGGCCATCCAGAAATTGCGAGAATCCTTAGAGACGCCGGAGCCGAGATTGTAGCGTCAATCTATACTTTTGGCACGGCCGGCAATTTCAGAGGATTTGTAAATGGAAACTGGTCATGGGAACCCCTCGACCCTGCATGGGTAGACAAACTGGATTTGTCCAGCAGAAGAGATGCCATATCTGCGCTCGTTAAGATAGCTCTGGGTTGGCCTACCTGGCAAGGGGTAAGATCCTACTGGGCACTCGAACAAATGGCTAGGGCAATGGTAACAGAATATAAAGCAGACGGGCTTTTGTTAGCGCCTTCCCGTAGTTGTGAAACTGACTTTAGGAACGGTTACATAGCGATGCAGCGTATTTTTAAAAATGAAATTCCGACCGTAGAATACGATACCGACCAGGTAGATGTCCGGAAAATGGATTTACCGGGTTCCCAACGGAAAACAGAGTTGTTCGTGCATCTCATGGAAGCGCATAAGAAAAGAGTGCATGACAAATGATGAAGAAGGGCACTAACGCAATCATCGAACGTTTTCGCCACATCACTGAGAATACACATGAATACGCCAAATCCCTTCAAGGGAAAGGGCAGCTTTTGGCTGGATATATGTGCACTCATGTTCCCGAGGAAATACTCTATGCAGCGGGAATGATACCGGTGAGAATTCTTAGCTCCCATGTTTCACAAGCAATGACAAGGAGCTATATGCATGAAACATACTGCTCTTTTTCACATGATTGCGCATACCAAGGACTGCAACACAATTATGATTACTTAGACTTGATCGTTACGAGTAGCAGTTGCATACATATGTCTGAAGCGTTTAATGTTTGGGTTAGGTTTGCAGGATTCCAGCAAAAAAGCTTTCTCATACCGTACCCTCATATCATGCAAACGAAACCTGCTGGTGGGTTTTTGGTGGAGTCTTTTGGAGAGTTTAAACAATTCCTTGAGAAGTTTGCGAAAAAATCGATAACAGATGATGACCTCGAGAGGGCGATTAAAGTTTATAATCACAACAGAAGACTCCTTAAACGACTTTGGGAGTTCCTAAGGCGTGATAACCCACCTATAACAGGACCGGAAGTCGCGACTGTGACTTTGGCTTCCCAGGTTATGGACAAGCAAGAATGCAATCAAATGATAGAGCAACTTATTCAGAGATTAGAAGCCGAGCCTGGCAAAGCGCCGTCAGGGGTAAGGCTGATGGTAACGGGAGGTGCTTGTGACGACTTGGGAATTTTCGATTTAATTGAACATCTCAACTACAGCACAAACCTGATTTTCATTGATTCGTGTACAGCAGCGAGGTACTTCTGGTTTGAGGTGCCTGAGGATAGACCTGATAAGCTTAAAGCGCTCGCTGAGGGATACCTCGGTAGAATTCCATGTCCTGCAAAAGACAATGTTCCTGGTACCGGGGAGAGAAAAAGGTTTAGGTTCATTCAACAGTTCATCGAGGACTTCAAGCCAGATGGAATAGTATTTCTCTATCAGAGATTTTGCAGCCCTCAACCGAACGACATTGTGGCACTGAAGCCTATCTTGGATAAGTTGGGAATTCCGTCGACTGAGCTTGAACTTGATACAACCGTACCCATGACTCAATTTGGGACACAGTTGGAAGCCCTTGTAGAAATAATAACGCGGGTGGTGCCATTTGAATAAGGGGAAAATTCTGGCTGGACTAGATGTAGGTCATGTTAATACGAAGGCCGTAATAATGAGGGGACAAGAGATCCTTGGGTATTGTACAGTACCCACAGGATTTGATGTAGTCGCTGCGGCTGAAACAGCACTAAATCATGCTTTGGACAATGTCGGAGTCTCACGCGGTGAACTCGCCGGAATCGTAGCTACGGGAATCTTTAGAGATATGATTAAGGTACCGCCACTGAACGTAACTACAACTGTACCCGAATATGCAGCGGATGCTAAAGGGGCTTTATTCCTTAATAGGAATTCCAGAACAGTGATCGACATCGGTGGGAATATACATAAAGCTATCCGTTATGACCAAAACGGGGATCTCCTCGACGTTATTCAAAATGATAAATGTGCTGATGGTCTGGGCATTTTTTACACGACCATGGCCAAAGCTCTAGGAGTAAGTGAGCAGGAAATGTCCGAATTAGCACTTAAATCCACCAAGAAGGTATCTGTTGCTATTCATTGCGCCGTATCCGCTGAATCAGAAGCTATTGATCTGATGTGTCAGGGTATGGACATCGCGGATGTGGCAGATGCTATCGTCGAGATTCATGGTTGAACGCGTTGCTGCTATGTGCACAACAATGTCCCTCGCACAAGAGATCGTGGTAGCTGGAGGATTAGCCAAATCTAAAGCGCTTATTAAGCACCTTCCGAGTTTAATAAAACAAGACGTAAGCGTATTGAACCTTCCGGAATATGTAGGTGCAATAGGTGCGGTGATGAGTTATGAAGGATCTCAAAAGTGAATTGACATAGTCATTTGAAAATCTCCCCTCGCCCCTCTTTGTCAAAGAGGAGGTAATTACCTCCTCTTAGGAAAAGGGAGGTTAGGAGGAGATTTTAGGAATCGATGTCAATTCAATTTTGTGATCCTTAATATGAAGGCTGATTATTGGAAAATGAGTGAGTACGCTTCAATTAACGAACAGCTAGATTGGACAAGGGCTAAGGTGATAGTAGCTGGAGTAGATATTGGAGCAGTGAGCTCCAAAGCTGTGATACTGCTGGATGGACAACCCTATGCATTTTCTCAAGTTAGCAACCCGAACACCCAAAGAATCTGCTTTCAGGGCTATAAACGTGGCTTTAGCTAAAACCCATTTAAAGTTAGAAAATATCCATTACATCGTGGCGACCGGTCGTGGGAGGGCGCAGGTTCCGTTTGCACGTAAAACGATAACTGAAATTGCGTGCGGCGCCGCAGGGGCGGTACACATTTGGGGCCCATCTGTGCGTACGGTGCTCGATGCTGGAGGTCAGAGTTGCAAAGTAATTCACTGCACTGAAAAGGGCAGAGCAACCGCTTTCCTTTGGAACGACAAATGTGCTGCGGGTATTGGACGCTCGATGGAAGCATTTGCTGATCTGGTTAAGAAAGAAGTAACTGAGATCGGGAACATCGCCCTTCAATCTGATCAGTTCCCAAAGTTAAGTGACTTTTGCGCGGTGTATGCTCAATCCGAAGCTCTCGATTTAATTCGAAGCAAAGTACCGCTAGAACAAGTCATAGCAGCTTACCACTATGCTATGGCTAAGAGAATCAGCACATTAGTAGCGAGATCAGGTGTGAAAAAGGATTTCGTAATCATTGGAGGACTGGCCAAGAATCCAGGAATAATAGATCGGTTGGAAAGTATCTTGAAGGTAAGCAGGTTGGCTCCTAAACCTGAATGGGATCCTACATTAACAGCAGCTCTAGGTGCAGCTCTATTTGCGGATGCTTTCTATAGGCGGCAACAATCTGGCACCTCAACTCACAGCAGGGGTAAACCAGGTACTGTCAACATAGCTGTGTAAATTTCTTATAGAGGGGCAAATTACAAAATACTTATTGGGAGAATCTGACGATGAAACGGATGGAAGAGAATAAGAAGTACTGGAACCCTATCATTGAAACGTTGCCCAGAGAGAAGCTTATAGAGATTGAGCTGAAGCGTTTCAGGGAGGTTATCCGATGGGCCAAAGAATGCTCGCCCTTTTATAAGAGGAAGCTTCATGGGATTGAACCGGAGGATATCCGAACTCTTCAAGATGTTCAAAAAGTTCCTGTCACCGAGAAAGAGGAACTCAGAGTGGCTCAAGAGGAGAAGGAGATCTATCTCTATGGTGACCTTTTGGCCGTTCCTCCTGAGAATTTGTCTATATTTCATCAAACCTCAGGAACAACGGGGAGGCCAGTCTATTTTCCGGACACCTATGAAAGCTGGCAATGGGTTGTAGAGGTGTGGTGTTATATTCTTTATGCAGCAGGTTTTCGATCGACCGACCGGGTTTTTATCCCCTTTGCCTACAATGTCTATATTGCATTCTGGCAGGGCCACTATGCGGCGGAGAAGTTGGGATGTGAAGTAGTTCCAGGAGGGGCGCTCGAAACGAAAGCCCGCATCCAGAAAATGCAAGAGGTGAGGGCCACGGCTTTAATGAATACTCCAACCTATGGCCTTCATATGGCAGAAGTGGCTAAAGAGATGGGGATCGACCCAAAGCGAGACCTCTTTATTAAGAAGATGATCTGCGCCGGAGAACCCATGCCAGAGCCCACTCGGCTTCGATTAGAAGAGGAATGGGGTGCAGATGTATATGACCATATTGGAGGAACAGAGCCAGGGGGATGGGGAGGGATGTGTTCCGAAAAGAGAGGAAAGCATGTGATCGAACCCCATTATCTATTCGAAATGGTTGATTTGGAGACAATGTCTAAGCCGATCCCTCCGGGAATGAGAGGGGTTGCCGTGATTACCCCACTTTGCCGGAGATGTATCCCCCTCATCCGATTCAACCTGAAAGATGTCATGATGGTGATGGACGAACCCTGTCCCTGCGGAAGAACTTCCATTCGAGTCGATCAGGTTGAAGGCCGGGTGGATGATCTCAGAAAGATTCGAGGGGTCTTCTTCAGCCCCCATGTGGTGGAAGAGGTGATACGGGCCAAATTCCCGGAGGTAGTGGAGTTTGAGATCCTCCTGACACAGGAGGCAGTGATGCCCGTTCTTACATTGAGAATAGAGATAGATCCCAGCCTGAGCGAAGATCAGCATAAAAAGAGCAAGGCTCGAATCCGAGAAGAGTTGAAGGTGAAGACAAACCTCACCTTTGAAATCGAGTCTGTCAAGCCTGGAGGCTTGCCTCGTTATACTCTAAAATCAGCGAGATTTAAGGACTTAACGAAGAAAAAGTAAGGAGGAGGCAATGGAATACGACTTGAAGGCAATGGATTTGGAGATCAAGGCGATTGAAGAGAGGGCCACAAGGTTAAAGGAATTAGCTGCTGGAATCAAAGCCGTGGAAATAAACGCGGATGCTATCCTCACCTTCACCTATCTTCTTAAGAAGAATGTTTCTGATATTATAGAATGAACTGGGATTGTAAGGGGGAATTATGGAAGGAAACGTTGAGGTTCGATGTCGGTCATGTCACCACCGTTTCAAAGTGCCAACCCTTGAGATATTCGTCCAATGCTCCAACTGCCTCCAGAAGTGGAAGCTTAAATGGTTCGATGAGACCACAGCCACCATCCTTGCCCCTGAATCGTGGACAGAATTTCAAGCAAAGATGAAGTCGGTACGACTCGATTCCGAAGAGGTTAAGAAATGAATCCCATAGCCTTCATTGACCTATCCACTCAGAAAGTGACTGTCAAACCCATACCTGAGAAAATCCGGCATCTCTTTTTAGGGGGTCGAGGGATTAATATGTACCTTCTTTATAACCATCTCAGAGAGGGAGTGGATCCACTTTCACCGGAAAATCCACTTATTTTTGGAGCGGGGCTTCTGACGGGTACCCATGGCATGGCAACCGCACGGTTTAACATTTCAGCGAAATCTCCTGAGTCAGGGAACCTTGGAGACTCCAACTCAGGTGGTTTCTTTGGCCCCGAACTTCGTTTTGCAGGATATGACCACCTTTTCATCTATGGCCGGTCTCCATCACCGGTATATCTTTGGATTCACGATGGAGAAATTGAGTTCCGAGATGCAAGCCATCTTAAAAATTATAATCTTCCTCAAACATTGGATGCCATTCGTACGGAATTGGGGGATCAAGACATTCAGGTTGCTGCAATCGGTCCTGCAGGAAGGAGACTGGTGGTCTTTGCCAATGTGATGTGTACCATTGGCAATGCTGCAGGCCGAACAGGAATGGGGACGGTGATGGGTTCTAAAAACCTTTGGGCGATTGCCGTCCGGGGTAAACAAGCTATTCAGATTGCCCATCCAGACCTGTTGATGAAGGTGGCAGAGAAACAGTATCGTCAGATCACTCAGACAAAAGGGTATAAAGCGACTGCTCTCTATGGAACCCTGATGCGTTTGAGCATCTCCAGAACCCAAGGGCAAGAGCCTGCATTGAATTACCAATATAATATGCTCGAATCCGGAGGGGAGGAGTTCGATCCGGATGTCTTTGTTCAAAAATATGAGTATGGGAAGATGTCCTGTTTTAACTGCCCGGTTCACACCAAGCACCTTCACCGGATCCCTTCGGGAGAACATCAGGGTCTCACCGGTTCAGGTCCGGAATATGGAGGAGCAGGTTATTTTGGCTCCTCCTGTGGAACAGGGGATTGGGTGACCATTCTGGAATGCTGGGATCTCTGTAATCAATATGGCCTCGATATCCTGACAACCGCAGGGTATATCGCCTGGGTGATGGAACTCTATCAAAGAGAGCTCATCGATGAGTCGATCACGGGAATGCCACTTCGTTGGGGAGATCACGATGCCATGACCGGTTTAATCCATCAAATGGGGCGACGGGAAGGATTTGGAGGGATGCTCTCTGATGGCTGGCAAAAGGCCAATCTAAAGCTTTTTGGAGAGAAGGCGAAGGAGTATGAACGCTACATTCCCACCATTAAGGGAATGACAGTCGATCAAGATACCAGGGGGACAAAGGCGATGGCTTTGGGAGCCGCCACTGCCACCCGAGGAGGAGGCTGCCATCTTCGGAGTCGTTTTACAATGGAGGAAATGGATCTTCCTCCGGAAGCGACGAAAAAGATCATCGGTCGGGCGATCACCTCTGATCCAGATTCTTATGAAGGGAAGGCCTATCCGGCCATCTGGACGGAAAAACTATGTGCCGTGGGAGATGCTTTGGGAATCTGCCGATTTGTGACGAAGTGGTTAAGCCCAGGGCTTCTTGGTTTTAATGAATTTGCAGAAGCAGTTTCTGCTGTCACTGGATACGAAGTCACACCTGAAAAATTGATGGAGGTTGGAGAGAGAATCTATAACTTAGAACGCCTCTTCCTCATTCGTGAAGGACTCGATCGAAAGGATGATCGTATCCCCGAACGATTCTATGAACCTTGGCAATATGGCTTTCAAAAGGGGACTTGTATTGAAAAGGAAAAATTTGAGGTTCTCCTCGACGAATACTACAAAGAACACGGATGGGATGAGCAAGGGATTCCAACAAGGGAAACTTTGGAACGGTTAGAGTTGGCAGAGGAGCCTTCGCACTTACTTTAATTCGGAATTCGGAATGCGGATTGCGGATTGGAATAAGAATTTTGAAAAATGTTGATGTAGGGTCCGCTCACCGAGCGGACCGTTGTAGGAGTTCGAACGATGAAAAAGATTATAATCCATCCTGAGAAGTGCACAGGTTGTCGCCTCTGTGAATCAATCTGCGCCCTTTATAATGAGAAGATGAACGATCTGAGCCGGTCGAGGATTCGAATGGTCAAGAAACATTCCCTTGGTTTAAGTACTCCGGTCGTTTGCCTCCAGTGCAAGAAGCCTCCCTGTAGCGAGGCCTGTCCTGTCAATGCCATAGGGAGAGAATCAGATGGGGTTGTGAAGATCGATTATGATCAGTGCATCGGCTGTGAGGCCTGCGTGAGCCAATGTCCATTCGGTGTGATGATGGCTCTCCCGGATAAAGTGGTGAAATGTGAACTCTGCGGAGGAGATCCCCAATGCATAAAGTATTGCATCACCGGGGCGATCGAATACGGAGATCTTGAGACTGAAGCCCAGCAAAGACGTATTCGAAGTCTGGCAACACCTTAGGTCTTTAAAAGAATGATCTAATCCCCCTTTATCCCCCTTTGTCAAAAGGGGGAAACTTCTCTCCTCCCTTTGGCAAAGGGAGGTTGGGAGGGATTTTACAAAACGATTTTAAGCAGCTGAATTTATACGAAGTCTGAATCTCTTCATTGAAAATCAGGAGACCTGACGATGGCCATTACGGTAAAGACACTTCGGCCTTTATCAGAACAGATGGGTGGAACTAAGATTGAAATGGAATGGTCAGGGGGAACCTTAGGGGATTTGATCCAATCCCTCATTCAGAAAGGTGGACCGGAGTTGGAAAGGGAGTTGAAGGGAGAGGACGGATCCTTTGCCTATATCGTCTCCATTAATGGAAAGATTCGGAGAGACCTCTCCACACCCATTCCGGATGGGGCCGAAGTCTTCTTCTTTACCCCATTGGGTGGAGGATGAGTTTATCCGAATAGAAAGTTTCATCCTGCAGGGGGGTGAGGGGATTAGTCATCAATACATTGGATAGCAGGTAACGGATAGAAGAATGGATGGAAAGGTTAACATTTTTGAAGAGACGATGGCTCATATGACCTATGTCCAGGTTGAGGAGGCGGCACGGGAGGGGACCATCGTACTCTTTCCCATAGGAGTGATTGAGGAGCATGGGCCACACCTGCCCTTGGCCGTTGATATCTACGGATCTTATCTCCAATCCAGAGCGGTTAAATCCGAACTGAAAAAACGAGGGATCAAGTCCTTAATTGCTCCTCCTTTTTATTGGGGGATCAACATTGCAACAGGTTCGTTTGGTGGGTCCTTTACATGTCGGGAAGAAACAATGATCTCTGTACTTTCAGATACGATGGCGAGCCTGAAGAGCTGGGGATTCCGTCGGATCTTCTTCATCAATCACCATATGGATGGGAGGCATTCGAAGGCTCTCGATAAAGCTATTCAAAAGGGACGGACGGAAATCGGGATTGAGGCCTATTGGATCATAGACCAATTCTTTGTCAAGCGCCTAGGATTTGAAGGGCATGAACCCTATCTCCTGATCCACCAAAGTCTTCTTCCTTTCGGACGGCCTTCTCCCCATCTGAACATCCATGCCGAGTGGTATGAGACCAGTCTCATATGGTATTACTTGCCGGAGTTAGTGGACTTAGAGGTTTGGAAGACTTTAAAACCAACCGATCTAACCGTAGACGACCTTCTTGTCTGGAGGAAAGGAGGAATGGAAGCCAGGAAGGTCACCCCCCTGGGATATTTCGGAGATCCCACAACAGCCAGTCCAGAAAGAGGAAGAGAGGAGATAGAAGCTTACGGCAGAACAGTCGCCGGCATCATCGAAGCCTTTCTTCAGGGTCATTACTCCCCACCTAATGCCCCATGCCCGGAGGGCGCCACCGAACCACGGAAATAACTCTCAAATACATTAGCAAAATAATAATTGCACTCACCCTGGAGGCATTGCACTCACTGTTCACACCCCACTTTAGAGATAGCCTTGTGAAATGTTTTAGAGATGGGATCTTAATATATCCATTTTTAATTTTAATTCTTCCCTTTGGCGCTCGATCTCTTTTTTTCCTGTGGTTTTTGCTTTATAGAATGTCCTTAGTGGGTCCCGATCAAGAAGGAAAATTGGGAAAAAGTTTGAGTTCAGATCAGACTAAAGCGGTTTTGCGGAGTACACCTACCTATACGTAACAAAATGGATTGACCATTAGAACGGCTAAGGGTCATTATCTATTCTGCTTTTTCTTGAAAAAGAAAAGGAGGGGAGATATGACCAAGGTAGAGCCGATCACCAATGAGTCAGTCCAAAGTGGAAGTGAAGTACTTCGTGAACAGCCTTTTTCACCAACCCCGATCGACCGCATCCTTCAGAAGCTCTCTTGCATGGAGCTTCCCGCCAAGGAGCACTTAGAGCGCTACATGCGCCACAAGTGGCGCCTGAACCACAAGCCGAGGACCCTCGCCAGTTCCTTTACGTCAGTCATGCTCTTCCTGGACTTTTATGGAAAGTCGGGCAAGAGAGAAATCGAGAAAATTGAGCGGGTTGACCTGGAGGGTTTCATCGAGCACGAGCAGGACCGGGGATTACATATCTCCACGGTGCGGACGAGGCTTGCCTGCATTATCGCTTTTTTGCATTTTCTTATGGAGCAGGATGTCATCTCCGGGGCAGTCCTTAAACGGGGCATCAGGCTGAAGCTGCCCGAAGTCCTCCCTCGGGCCATGAACCCCGCCGATGTGAGAAAGCTTCTCTCCGTGATTGACGACATCCGGGACCGGGCACTTATCCTTCTCCTTTTACGGACGGGTATGAGGATCGGCGAGGCCTTGGGACTGAGGTTGAACGATCTCGATATCAGGGACAGAAAGATCCATCTCTTCGAGGGAGAGAAGAACAGCATGGGGAGGGTGGTCTATCTGAGCGATGATGCCCTGTTCGCCATAAAACTTTGGCTTAGGCGAAGGGACAAGAACAAGGAGTTCGTCTTTTACGGCCAGGGCAATAGGGGTCTCTGTTACAGTGCCGGCCGGAGCCGCTTCGTGAAATATCTCAAGAAGGCAGGGCTCGATCAGAAGGGCTACACGGTGCATTGTCTTCGCCACACGTTCGCCTCCGAGCTTCTCAACGCCGGGATGCGCCTGGAATGTCTCCAGCAGCTTCTGGGTCACCAGGATATCGAGGTAACCCGCCGATACGCCCGGCTCACCGACACAACCCGTGAGGAAGAGTACTTCCGGGCCATGGCCGTGATCGAAAAAGGAGGGATCGATGGAACCTATTGAGTTGGTCCGGTACCGGAGAGCCTTGAAGAGAAAAAACTACTCGGCCCATACGGTGAAGAGCTACGTAAACATCCTCGATCACTTCATAAGATTGCTTACAGTACCCCTCTCCGAGGTGACCCGCAAGGAGATCGGAGCCTACGTCGATCATCTCCTCCGAAAGAGACGAACGCCGAAGACGATCACGTGCCACTTGCAAACGATCCGCCTCTTCTTCGACTATCTCATCAATGAGGAGGGGATAGCGATGGTCAATCCTGTCACCCGGATCTCGCTCCGTCTGCCCAAGGCGCTGCCTCGGCACTTGCATGACGACCAGGTCACGAGGCTCTTTGCTGTCATCACGGATCTGAGGGACAGGGCCATGTTCATGTTGATGCTCCGCTGCGGCCTTCGGGTCCAGGAGGTTGCTGAGCTGACCGTAGATGCGGTAGAGTACGGGAGGAGACAGATTTTTGTCTCCCATGGAAAAGGGGCTAAGGATAGGGTCGTCTACATGAGTGAAGATGCCCGCTCAGCTCTTTTGGCGTACCTTGCGAAACGATCATCGAAAGCGAAAGGATTGTTCCTGGTGCAGAAGGGAGCGATGAGAGGCAACCCCCTATCGGTCCGAGGGATTCAGAAGAGGATCGAATACTATGCCCGAAAGGGCAAGCTGAACGTTTCGTGTCATCGGCTTCGCCACACCATGGCCACGCAGCTTCTCAACGCCGATGCTGACCTTGCTACCATTCAGGACCTCCTGGGGCATGGCCAGATTACCACAACCCAGCGCTACTGCCGGGTAGCGAACCTCAAGGTCCAACGAGACTACTACAAGGCCATGGAGTTGGTCTTGCAAAGAACGCAGGCACAAGAGAAGAGGACAACGAATTATCTTGACAGGGATGTACGAAAAATGGATAATGAAAACGGTGCGTAACTAACTAATATTAAAAGAAAAAGCAGGATATGTTACGTATAGCACCTACTAATGTATATCTCGATATAGTTCGGGAAGTTGATGATTACTGATTGAAAGAACGAATAAAGATAGAAATCAGCGGTGGATGACTGCAACGCCACATCTATTAAGGCGCTCAGGCCTATACGGTACTACCTCTGTGAGATTCTGAATGTACACATCATACCTTTGAATACCATTATTGGTTCTGGTCGTTGGGACAAGTCTGATGAGTTGGCCCTCTGCTCGTCGACTTTGATTCTTGTCCAATACCACTACGCCACATCCTGGGGAAAGCTGGTCGAAGATATTATTATAGATGGCATAACCTTCACCAATGCCTAAATGAAGGATCTCCTCAAAGCTCCTTGCGTTTTCTTGTCGTACCCTCCACCTCGGAGCGTTTATGACCAAGATCGCCATACTTTCCTATACCATCTCTCTTCAAGATAAAGACGCTGCATGCTGAGACCAAAATCAGCGGTGGCTGCAGGCCATCCGCTGGAGTGTCTTGGTAGCTGTATACAATGCGTAGAGTTTTTTAATCTTTTTTCTCGGTTTTAGATTTCAACTCCTTAGCGTAATCTCCACAGGCAACGGGAAGGGTTAGCTCTTTATAAGAGTAATTGGAATAATCTTTATTAGGATCAAAACATTGATGTTTGCCACCCAACCAAAACTTATCTGGGTCGTAGGTTTGTGAATACTTCTGGCAGCTGCCTCCAATTTTACAAATACCAAAATGAAGATGTGCATACCCGCCATTGTCAACCCCCGATAGACCTATTAGTTGCCCTCTTTTTAGGGGTTGACCACTCTCAACAAAGAATTTGCTTAGATGCATATAATTGGAATAAAAATTCTCCCCATGAAAAACCTCCCCATGAAAAATTCTAACATAAAAACCACCACCATATCGTTCCCGACGGTCTGGTTCATCTATGACATCCACCCTTCCATCAGAGACGGCAATTACTGGAGTGCCAACACTGATATTGAAGTCGATTCCTGGATGACGTCCTTCACCATATGAAACAGGATAACCGAAGCGGTTGCCAACGTAAAAGGGACTGTACATTGCACAGGAAGATGCCAATAAAGCGTTTAGGATCACACAAAAAAATAGTTTCTTCATTCCTTCTCCTTGGCTTCCATTATTTTTTATACTGCTGCAATGTTTATCCTAAAAACCAGACCTTTCACCCGCTTAAAAGGTAATTTTTGAGGCCTTAATAGGTCAGCAATCGCCCTTTTTGCGCTACGATATTTTAATAAGCGATATTATACCGCAGTAATATAATAATTTAAGAAATTAACCAGGCCTTAGGATCAGGGTTATCAATCGTGAAATACGGGTTGTAATTTACACCCTTTTCAAACTTTTTGCAAGCGAATGTTTCAGGAAGTACTCAATATACCTTTTGATAATCCCTGTCACATTAAGCTTGACTTTCACAATACGGCTTATAGCGGATCAATTTGCCTACTTTGGTACCGGCTTGGGCGATATGTTCGGGAGTTGTGTTTAGAATGCTTGCTTTTCGACCGAGGAAGTCCGCTCCGGCTTCTTCGTAACAGTACCTTGCAAAAGCACTGCAATGCATGGCATGGGGATCATCAACGGGGTTAGTAATCGAATTTTGAAGGTTTAACCCTCCACCATGCATGACATATAGATTCATTTTTTAAATTTCCTCCTTAATTCTGCAATACCCTATAATGTTTCATCGCTTCGGGAATATGGGTTTTGATGTCTTCGATTCGTGTATCCGGAGCAGGATGGGTCGATAGAAATTCCGGCGGTCTGCTTCCCCCTTTCTCCTTCATTCTTTGCCAAAAAGGAATCGCCTCCCTGGGATCGTATCCCGCCTTCGCCATCAATACAAGACCGATGCGGTCCGCTTCTGACTCATGAAGACGGCTGTAAGGAAGCATAAATCCCAAGTTCGCCGTAACACCATAGACAGTTAAAAAGATCTGTTGCGTTTGACCGGATTGTTTGGCAAGGGCAGCGGACAAACCTACCTCACCGAGCTGCACCAGAAGGGCTTCGCTCACCCTTTCATTTCCATGCTTGGCCATAGCATGAGCGACCTCGTGGCCCATCACCACTGCAAGCCCAGTCTCATCCTGAGTTAATGGGAGGATGCCCGTATAGACGGCTACCTTTCCTCCTGGCATGCACCAGGCATTGACTACTTTATCATCTTCAATAAGATTAAATTCCCATTTATAATTCTTGATGTCTGATTCCAACTTGGATTCCCTAAGAAATTCTTCAGAAGACCTGGCAATCTTTTCACCGACCCTCCTCACCATCTGAACCTTCACCGGGTCATTTGAAAGCTTCGATTTCCGCAAGACATCTGCATACTGTTGGAAGCTTAACGAGAGAAGTTCTGAATCAGGGATTAAGCGTAAACTCTTTCTTCCAGTAAGAGGGACGGTAGCACAGGCAATGAGCAAAAACAGAGCACCCATCGCACTTACCCAAAAGAGATGGATAAAGACCTTCTTCTTTTCACCTTTGAAGCGGAACATAATAACCTCCTCCCTTATTTTTCTCTTGACGGCTAATGGGTTAGATCAGGAAAAGAGCGATAAATCATAGAAATCTTTCTGATCCTATTATACCTTAATCTTATATGGATTGGGAGTGGAAAATGTTATAGACTGGTATCCTAAAGCACAGTTTCAATTGTTATAGGGGAAAAGTTTCCTATCCTTATTGATTTCGATATGAAATCTTGCATGGAGTAACGAAATTTGAAAATCAAAACTTCAGGAAGAAGTTTTGAAAAAAAGGGGGGCTAATGCTGGACCCGGTTACAAAATTTGCACGAAATATAAATCTGTGGTTATAAATTTTCCATGGCTTTGGTTATTGGCTATAAATCGTAAAAGCTCTTAAATTTCAATTAATTTTGAAATTCTGCAATTTAGAAATATTTGGCATCAATATTGCTTTTTATGTTAAAAAGGCATCCATACCTAAGGGAGGCGATAACCCAAATGCGCAACAGGATCTTACATTGCTTTTTGACTGACATTTCAAGGAACGGACATCCAAGGAATTTTCTGTATTGTCTGGTCTTCTTTGTATTTATTTTGGCTTTCTCCCATTCAAATTCTTTTGCCGAAGTGATTACCTCTCAAGCAGCTGTCATATGGATGCATCCACAGGGGAAATCCTCTATGGGAAGAATTCGGACTTCTTGCTTCCTCCAGCAAGTACAGCAAAGCTGATGACTGCAATCGTCGTTATGGAAAAAGCAAACTTTTCAGATATCGTAACGATAAGCCAAAAAGCCTCTCATGCACATCCTTTGAAAGCGGGTTTTAAAAAAGGGGATAAGGTAACGATTGAGGGACTTCTTTATGCAGCTCTCCTGAAATCTGCAAACGACGCTGCCGTTGCTCTCGCAGAAGCTGTAGCCGGCTCTGAAGACTGTTTCGTTTCCTTCATGAATCAAAAGGCGGTTTCTATAGGTGCAGAGAATACTAAATTTATAAACGCAACGGGTCTTCCGGGTAGTGGCCAGTATATTACAGCTTTAGATTTATCAAAGATTATGAAGTATGCGATGAGTTATCCAAAGTTAAAAGAGATCCTTGCAACCCCTTCGGCCAAGGTGTCGACAGAAAAGGGAAAGGTCATATTTCTTAGAAACACAGACGAGCTCCTATGGACTGATGAGGAAGTTATAGGAGGAAAAACAGGCTATACCAGTAGCGCAAAACATTGTTTTGTTTTAGCTGCAGAACGCGATAGGAAAACGATTATTGTTTCTCTCCTTGGAAGCCCAAGTCGAAAGAACTTATGGCAAGAGGCGAAGAAACTTACTCAAAAGGGCCTTCAGATGATAGCCCGTGACTAATCAGACCATCAATTATCTATGTCTGACCCCAATTTTTTATTTATGTCTGACCTCAATTTTTTTCTAAAGTAAAAAGGAAAGGATTACCCTCCAGCAAGCATAATGACCAGGTGAATTTCGTCCCCATTCTTAACGGGTTTAGCAAGTTCATTTGGGTATGCGCTGACATGATTGAGATAAACTTCAACAGTATTGAGCAGTTTATCTTTTTTAGCAAACAATGCTTTCTCCATTCCAGGAAACTGCTTGATCAGTTGGTTCAAAGATTCACCCACTGTGTTTCCCTCCACTGCTACGGTCTCCAAACCGTTAGTAAACTGCCGATGCGTTGCATGAATGTGTATATTAACAGGCATGTTTTATTCCTTTCGTACCAGGCCCCCTCACCCTCCCCGTGGTCGGGTCTTTTACTCTCCCCCTGGGGAGAGGAATTGGGTGGACGACGATCCGCAATGATCACAGTTCGGGTTTCTGTTGACTTTAAATTCGCTGAAAGTGATCTTCAACCCGTCATATATTAATAACCGATTGGTCAACAGTTTGCCAATTCCTATGAGATACTTGATCACCTCTGTAGCCTGAATACTCCCTATGACGGCTGGAGCAACGCCAATTACAGGAAATTTTTCCTGTGGTACTGGACCTCGGTACATACATCTTAGACAGGCTGTTTTTCCGGGGATGATGGTCATCACTCTCCCCTCAAAGCCATTCACTGCGCCATGAAAGAATGGAATATTCTTCTCAATAGCACATCGATTCAGGAGGTAGCGTGTTGGTAAGTTGTCCATAGCATCAACGATGACATCACAGCCATCAACAAGCTTGGAAACATTACCTTCTGTTATTGTCTCTGTTATCGCCTCGATCTCCATCGCTGGATTCAGGTTTTTCAATTTCGTTCTGGCAGAGTCAACCTTTTTTCTGCCGATGTCTTCTTCCCAGTGTAAGATCTGGCGGTTCAGATTACTCATCGCCACCTGGTCATGATCGATCAATCGAATCATTCCTATTCCGGCAGCCGCCAAGTAGATGGCTATCGGAGAACCAAGCCCCCCGGTTCCTGCAATGACCACCCGTGATCTTTTAAGCTTTTCCTGTCCCTCTTGCCCAATCTCCCCGATCATGATTTGTCGATCATACCTTTCTCGTTCGCTTGGTGTAAGCATAGCCCCTCCGTCTTTGGTAACAGGCTGCTGAAAGGACTTCCCTCTGTCCTGTATTTTTAGGATTCCGAATTTCGCCTGCCTGCCGCAGGCAGGGATTTAGAATTTATTGCAGCGCTGATTATTGAATAAACGAATAGATAAGCGTCTATCTTGATTTCAACAGTGTGTGTGCCACCACCATCCTCTGGATCTGGTTCGTCCCTTCAAAGATCTGGATGACCTTAGCGTCCCTCATCATTCGCTCAACAGGATGGTCTTGAACGAGACCATGCCACTGCATCATCTGCACAGCATTGGTCGTTGTTTTCATGGCCACATCCGATGCGAAATATTTCGACATTGCGGAATACATCTGTACGGGTATCCCCTTCACCTTTTCATCTATCATCCTCGCGGCCTGATAGACCAGTCCTCTGGCCGCTTCGACTTCTATTGCCATATCAGCCAACATGAATTGCATCCCCAGCGTCTCATTTTTTCTTTCAGCCCAACCCTTTTCTTGACCATAACGGATAATATAGTCTAAAGCTCCTTGTGCTAATCCTACAGCGAGTGCACCAATAGCTGGTCTTGAACGATTCAGTGTCCTCATCAGGAGCCACCAAGCTACGCCCTCCTCTCCAATCCGTTGGGCGATTGGAACTCTAAGATCTTCTAAGATCACTTCAGTGGTATTCGAACCTCGAATTCCCATCTTCTCTTCTGTTTTTCCGACGGAAAGGCCGGGCGTTCCCTTTTCGACCACAAAACCTGTCATCCCTTCCATTTTCTTCTCTCGGTTTGTTACGGCAAAGATCGTATAGAAATCCGATACCCCGCCATTCGTGATAAAACATTTTCTCCCATTCAGAAGATAATGGTCACCTTCGAGAAGGGCCTTCGTTCGAATGGAAGCTGCATCTGAACCTGACTCAGGTTCTGTCAGACAAAAACAAAACAACGCCTTTTCTTTGGTCACCTTTGTCAAAATACTTTCCTTTAGTTCCATGGTCTCCACTAAAACGATAGGCATCATCCCGACGGTGTGAGCGATAATCAGGAGAGCAGAAGACACGCAATAATGGGCAAGCTCATCGATGACGATACAGAAAGAGGTAATATCCGTATCTTCCCCTCCAAATTCTTTAGGTATGAGAAGGCTTAAAAAACCCTGTTGAGCGAATACTTCAACAATATCCCATGGAAATTCACCTTTGACATCGATCTCTGCTGCCCTTGGTGCCACAACATTCTTAGCCACTTCCTTTGCTTTTTCCCTCCAATCTTCTCTTTTTTGTTCAATTTCATTCATCATTCGAAACTCCTTTAAGCTCAAAATACAATGATGGTCATTAAGTTATTTAGTCATTGGGTCATTAAATGACTTAATGACGAGTGACTCAATGACTCTATTTTAACAGCTTACATATTCCACCCACCAGAAACTTCAACGGCGGCGCCTGTCATGAAACTCGCCTCATCGGATGCTAAGAAAGCCACGACATTGGCAATTTCTTCAGGTTTGCCGATCCGTCCTAAAGGAGTATTATCAATGACCATATTTTTATATTTTTCAGCCATTTTGGCAATCGTTGGAGTCAAAATCAATCCGGGAAGTACCACATTGACATTGATTTGATACCGACCCAGTTCTCGAGCGACACTCTTCGTCAGGCCGATGATTCCTGCTTTGGCAGAACTGTAACTGATGGTAGCGATCCCTCCACTTTTCCCATAAATGGAGGAGATGTTAATAATCTTACCATAGCGGTTTTCGACCATATGATGAGCAACGGCTTGGATACAGTTCATGGTCCCCTTCAAGTGAACACCCAATACCGCATCCCAATCCTCTTCGTTCACTTTCAAAAGCGTGGCGCCCCGATCAAAGCCTGCATTGTTGACTAAAATATCGATTCTCCCCCATATCCTTAAAACTTCTTCCACCATATCGTTGACCTGTTTTTGATCCGCCACATCCACCGAAAAGAAGAGGCCTTTTCGGTCCAAAGCCTCTACCTCTTTTTTAGTTTGATTTCCTGTAGGAGGATTCATCTCAGCAATGACCACATCCGCTCCTTCTTGAGCCATCTTCAACGCAATGCTTCGGCCAATCCCCTGCCCTGCTCCGGTCACAATTGCTTTTCTATCTTTTAGCCTCATCGATTCACCTCTGACCGGCAAGGGCCCCGCAACCCCCTCCTTGCCTGCGCCTGCCTGCCGGTAGGCAGGGTAGGCAGGTCGACGGGGAGCTTCACAAATTTAAATGATTCTTCAAGAGGTGCTCACCCTCTTATTTTTTTAAATGAGCAAAATTTGCTTTCAAATAGGAGCAGTATAAGGATAAAGAAGATGGATAGTCAAGTATAAAAGGTGGAGATTGAGCTTTGCATTGAAAATAAGATGAGAAAATCATAAAATGGTTGAATGATGCGATTACCCTACGACCATTTTAGAAGGAAAAAAATTACCGAGGATCATTTTTTCCATCCATCCTTCTTCAACCTCTTTAGACCATCAGGAGATTTTTCCCCTTATGAAAAAGATCTATGAAATAGGTCTCTGGTGTTTCGATCTCCCCTCGTTAAAACACCTTGAATCTTTTAAGGAGTTAAAGCTGTTAACGAATGACGAAACCCTGATGGGCATCTGTCATTTAGAGGTAGAAAGGGGAGTCTCCTTTTTGGGAAAGCCCCTCCATCAGTTTGAACCGAAGATCCTATCTACGATGAAAAAGAATCTCTTCCTTCCTGATGCGATTCGATATTTATATCCCACCCCTTCTTCTTCAGAAATCTTTACACAAAAAGAGATGGACCGGATCACCTTCGATCCTCTCCGATTTGAAAAAGCTCTCTCCCATTTGAATCCTGAAGAGTCTCCATTTCTTTTGATGGGAGAAAGATATGGAGATTGGCTTTTGGCCTTAGGCCGAATTGACCTTCTGAAAGAGATGGTGTTAAGGGTAAGGGAAAAGGGATGGATCCCGATCTTTTCAGGCCAATGGGCCACTTTTGTCCTTCCAAAGGCAAAACCCCTTGATGTAGCAGCCTTTGCCATCCCCATCAATAAAAAATGGAGTCTCTTCGATCTCGCCCATGCCTGTGATCTCATTAAAAAGTTTGATAAACCTGTCATCAGCCTCAACCCTTTGGCCGATGGGAAACTTTTAAGAAAATCAGAAGAAGCCTTCTCTTTTCTCTTTGACGAATTAAAAATCCATTTGGCGATTGTAGAGATTACTACGGAAAAAGAAGCGAGAACAATTGTTGAGGCCTTGAAGAAATTTCCTTCTCTCATCCCCCACCGAAAAACATGATCGAACCTGCAACAATAGGAATGGTGAGATTGTCGTCCATTTTGATTGGCAAAATCTCGATCAACGTAGCTCCCAATGCTGCAAGGCTTCCTGAAACCCGGTTCAGTTGAGGATAACTCCAGACGATCAAAAGCGAGGAGAGAAAGAAGGCCATACTCCCTTCAAGGGTTTTCCCAAAGATCTTTATCTTTCCAATCCATTTTCCCACCAAGGCACCAGCCGTATCAGAGAGGATCAGGATGAGCAGGCTGGCAATGGCAATCGATTTTGGAAAAAGAAGAATGGTCAAAAGTGAGGAAAAGAGAAAATAGGTTGAACCCATCAGGTTTTGCCTCTCTTCTTCTCTGAGAACTCTTCCAAAAAAATATTTTTGAAAAAGAGAAGCCATCCCAGAATGAAAGTGGCGAAGAAGATCGACGAATAGACAACATAAAAAGAAAGGAAGGAGGAAGAGGAGGACTGTTTCTTCAGAAGTGAGTGCGTATCCGATGGGAATGATCAGTGTAGCCAGATGGACAATCTTTCTTTTAATCTCAACGCCGGTAATCATTTCATAACCCGAAAAAGTCATTGAGTTATTGGGTCATTAGGTCATTGTGTCATATATCTTAATATTTTTCTTTAGACTTTGAGCTTTCAGCTTTGAGCTTAGTAATTTCTTCCGGGGTAAGATAACGGAATTGACCGACTGGAAGATTCCCCAGTCGAATCGGTCCAAATTCAACCCGTTTCAATTTTAGAACGGGGTGGCCGATGGCTGAAAATATCCTCTTCACTAAACGGTTTCTCCCCTCCGTAACCACAACTCGAACCCAACTACTTTTTTCTCCCTGGCGGAAGATGTAAAAGGAAACCACTCTCGCTTTTCCATCTTCGAGCATGACTCCCTTCTTTAACCGTATCAGTCCTTTCTCATCGGGAAGACCTTTCACCTTTACCCAATAGGTTCGCGGGATCGAAAATCTTGGATGAGAGAGAAGGTATGTAAGATCTCCGTCATTTGTGAGAAGAAGAAGTCCTTCTGCATCAAAATCAAGTCGGCCCACTGGATAAATCCGCCATTTCACTTTTTTCAGCAGATCCATTACTGTGGGTCTGTCTTGTGGGTCTTTGACAGTGGATAGATATCCTTTCGGTTTATTGAGAAGAAGAGTCACTTGGGGCTCAAAATGTGTGAGTCTCTTCCCATCTATCTTGATATGATCTTGCGAGGGATCGGCTTTGAAACCCAATGTGTCAATGATTTTCCCATTGACCATCACCCTCCCCTCACTCACCATCCTCTCCGCTTCTCTCCTTGAAGCAATCCCACTCTTTGCTAAAATCTTCTGTATTCGTTCAAATGGCAATCATTCCTCCATTGCATCGACTGGGTGGATTTCATGGATCATGGGACTTTGAACCTCATCCTTACTTTCTGCTTTGGCCTCTGTCTGAACCTCAACCTTATCCTCAACCTTTAGAATTTCCTCTTTAGGCATCTCTTCGGGCGTGGGAGGAGGCTGAATTTCCTTTGGTATAGGGAGGTCGGAAAGAGTGTTGAGACTGAAGATTTCCAGAAAGGTTTTGGTTGTTCCATAGACAATGGGACGTCCAGGTATCTCTTTTCTGCCCATGATCTTAATTAAACCTTTCTCTAAAAGGGTTCGAAGGACCCACCCCGAATCTACCCCACGAATCTCTTCGATCGTAGGCCGGATGATGGGTTGGCGATAGGCCACAATGGCTAAGGTTTCTAAGGCAGAGCGGCTCAATTTAACCGCCTTACTCTTTTTAAGCCGCTGAACCCATTCGGCCCATTTCGGCTTTGTTCGAAATTGATATCCACCCGATACCTCCACCAATTCCAATCCCTTAGAGTCTTCCTCATATTCCGTCTGAATCCGACGAATCCCCTCTAAAATAGCCTCTTTGCCCAATTCCGGTAGGATCTCAACAAGTGTTTCAAGTCTTACGGGAGACTCGGAAACAAAAATGAGACTCTCCAATATGGGTTTAATTTCAAAATCATCCATAGATCTTATCCTATCTTGTTTCTAAAAATTCTAATTTCTCACCAGGAGAAATGGAGCAGATAGCATGTTTATAGACCAACTGGTCAGCTTCCCCTCGAAGGATGAGACAGAAATTATCAAAGCCGAGGATGATCCCTTCGATCTTACGGCCGGTAGTTAATTCGACAATCACATGGCTTCGATCTCGCCGAATCCGATTGAGAAACTGATCCTGAATATTAATCTGAGTCTTCATCATGGCTCTTTACCCCGTTAAAAAATCCCGCCATTTATGGTGGGGATGTAGAAAAAAATGTTCATTCTTTATTCCTGCCTACCGCAGGCAGGGAGGCTAGGATTATCCCCCCTTTCCTTCTAACGGGGTTTACCCTCCTCTCCTTAAAAAGGATTTAATCTCCAGGAGCATTCTCTGCCGATCGAAAGATTCATCCTGCCAGCGAACCTCTAGATCGGCCTTAAACCATGTCCACTGTCGCTTGGCATAATGACGCGTGTCTCTTTTCATCTGTCTGACCGCCTCAGTCCATTCCATCTCTTTCGAGAGAAATTGGACGATCTGTTTATAACCTAAACTCTGCATTGGCTTCAATTCCGGACCATACCCCATCTCCATCAGCCCTTTAACCTCTTGGAGGAATCCCCTCTCTATCATCTGATCGACTCTCTGCTCGATCCGACGATAGAGTGTTTCCCTATTTGTCTCAAGGCCGATTTTTAAAGTGTGATAAGGTTTTTCTCCAAACCGATGTTGTTCCCGAAAAAAAGAGATAGGGATTCCTGTTGAATCGAAGACCTCCAAAGCCCGTAGGGCTCGAAAAAGGTCACGGGGATAGATGTGAGAGGCTGTTTTTGGATCAACTTTCTTCAAACGTTCATAAAGGAAAGTCTCCCCTTTCTCCTCTGCTTCTTGTTTTAACTTTTTTCTCACGTTTGGATCAATTCTAGGTTGCGCGAAAAGCCCTTGGGTGAGAACCTTAATATATAGCCCGGTCCCCCCAACCACCCAAATGGGTTTTCCATTCTTGTCCAATTGATCGATTGTTTTTCGAGCCAATATTCGATAGAGACCGGCATGAAAGGGCTGGTCTGGAGTCACTAAATCGATCATGTGGTGCCGGACCCTCTTCTGCTCATCGAGTGTTGGTTTGGCTGTACCGATATTCATATATCGGTAGACTTGCATCGAATCGGCACTCACGATTTCACCCCCCAATTCTTCTGCCAATTCGATGACCAATCTGGACTTTCCCACCCCTGTTGGACCCAGTAGGATCACAACCCGAGGCCTCTCTATTTCAATCGTTTCGGCCATATGAAGTCGATTTTAATGAATCTAAGAGAGGACTTCAAGTGGAAAGTGGAAAAGGAGGAATATTTTTTAAAATTTTCTTGAAATTAGGATTCAATTTATATAAGATGAACAGGCAAATCATAGGCACCCACAGACAGTCATTATAATTTTCCAATGTTCCTCAAACACTTAAAATTGCCATTTTATTATACATAACGACATGATAAATTGCGCATGTGGTGTCATTCCCGCCCCGTATCCCGTGGTCGGGTCTGATCGACAAGTACGGGGTAAACTCCAGCGGGAATCCAGAAATTCTAAGATCGAAATTCAAAGACTGGATTCCGGGTCAAGCCCGGAATGACAATTTAAGAGGATAAATTTTTTGGGATGCGCAAATATTTATGAGGTTTTATATAGCATCCCCATTTTATAGGAGTTTGATATGTCTTACCACTTTCTTCATCAATCCTCGATCAAATCCTGAACTGAGGAGTCTTTACGAGATTGCTTTGCTTCCCCAACCGAATCAGCTCCAGGATTATTTTCTTGGAGTGATGGCGATACTCTCTGACTATTTTCCAATCGGGTATTCAGCCCTTATTCTCCAAGACTCCCAAAAGGATTCCCTCCACGTGGAAG
The DNA here is from genome assembly GCA_963739325.1 of uncultured delta proteobacterium. Classification (GTDB taxonomy): domain Bacteria; phylum Desulfobacterota; class BSN033; order BSN033; family UBA1163; genus CAVTZZ01. The sequence goes on from CAVTZZ010000038.1 coordinate 39,811, forward strand.
CTCTCTATGGTGTCGAAAAGGAAACCCATCCTCTTGGTTGTTGTGGTCGAAAGGGAACGATTGGCAAAGTTCTCGAATCTCGACAACCCATGGCAATCCATAATCTGAGCCAGGAGCCGCTCTATGCAGAGGTGATCAAAGGGACGAAACGGATCGAGAAGATCCGATCTCCTTTGATCTGCATCCCTCTCGTTGTGGAGGATGAACCAATCGGTGTGATCAATTTCGATTCTCTCTATGGCCCCAGAGATGAATTGACTGAAGATTTTCAGTTCCTTTCCATTCTCTCAGCTATCCTCTCCCCAGTGATTAAAAACTATCAGGTGAAGAGAAATGAGCCACTTCAGAAAACTGGCAATCCCAAGACAGAATCTTCCTTATTTGACGAAATCTTAGAGGAAAGGCTGACCGAAGTTTTAAATAAGATTGATCCCTATTTGGAATCAAAGGCCAAAATGGGACTTCTTGACGATATCATTGCTTTGGTGGAGAAGATCCTGATCAAATCAGCCTTGAAAAGGGTCAATTATGTCCAGATCGCTGCTGCCCAACTCTTAGGGATCAATCGAAACACCCTTCGAAAAAAGATCAAGGATCTGAAGATCAAACCTCGGTAGTCCAATTGCGGATTGCAGAATGCGGAGTGCGGAATAAAATTCCGAAATCCAAAATCAGAAAGCTCTTGCAATCAATCCATGAAAAAGTAAAAATAATAAAGATGTCTGAAGCTGAACATGTTGCAAAGATTAAGAACCTTTCTCATCAATGGGGAGCTTCCCTATTCGGGGTTGCAGATCTTCGTTCCTTCAAAAAGGACGAAATCCTTCTTCCTCCCTCCCTGATCGATCGACTTTCCTTCGGCATCTCAGTTGGATATCATCTTTCCGATGCTATTTTGGAAGGGATTGAAAATCAGCCCACCCCCCTCTATTTTCACCACTATCAGAGAGTCAATATCCTCCTTGACAATATCGGCCTGATTTTAAGCTCAATGATTCAAGAACTGGGCTATCAGGCAATGCCTGTTCCCGCCTCTCAGATTTTGGATTGGAAAAACCAGAGAGGCCATCTCTCCCATAAGCATGTTGCCCGTGCAGCAGGATTGGGTTGGATTGGACGAAATAACCTCCTTGTCAATGAAAAATTTGGGTCGAGGGTTCGACTGGTGACCATCCTTACAGACCTTCCTCTTGTGACCGATTCCCCGTCTGTAAAGGATTGTGGTCCCTGCAGGGCTTGTTTAAAGGTCTGCCCGGTGGGAGCGATCAAGGAACGGCAAGAGGACTTCGATCACCTTCAATGCTACGAACAGCTGAAAATATTTTCCAAAACCCTCCATTTCAGCCATCATATCTGTGGTGTCTGTGTGAAAGCCTGTAAAGGCCCTAAAATAGCATAGAGCATAGAGTTCTTCTGGTTTATTAATTTTTTACACTATGCCCTCTGCCCTATGCGCTTTGCTTATCGACGTTTAGGATAAAGATCTCATTGGGAGTAAACTATCAACCATGCCAGACTATGAAGTGATCGTGGTGGGTGGTGGTCATGCCGGAATCGAGGCCTCCTTAGCCTGTGCTCGCCTGGGGCACCCTACCCTTCTCATCACTCAAAACGTTGATCAAATCGGTTATATGTCCTGCAACCCTGCGATCGGCGGATTGGCCAAAGGGCATCTGGTGAAAGAGATTGATGCACTGGGTGGGGAGATGGCTAAGGCGACTGACGAAACAGGGATTCAGTTCCGTCAACTCAATACTGGAAAAGGACCTGCAGTCCGCTCCTCAAGGGCTCAGGTAGACCGTCAAGGGTATCGACTTCGAATGAAAAGGGCTGTTGAGGATCAGGAAAAGCTCACCATCAAACAGGCGACTGTAGAAGAAATCCTGGTGGATGAGGATAAGATCGTAGGGGTGAAGACGAATCTGAATGAAACCATTCAGACTAAAGCCTTGGTTCTTGCACCAGGGACCTTTCTCAATGGCCTTGTACATATCGGTCTGACCCACTTTCCCGCAGGTAGGATGGGCGATTCACCCTCTATTGGTTTATCAGAATCGCTCAAAAAATTGGGATTCCGAATGGGGAGGCTCAAGACTGGAACGACTCCGAGGCTTGATGGCCATACTATCGATTTCTCTAAACTCGTTCCTCAATGTGGAGATGAAAATCCCCTCCCTTTTTCTTTCTCAACAAGAAAGATTGAAACTGACCAAGTCCCCTGCTATATCACCTACACAAATCCTACCACACACGACATCATTAAGACCGGCCTTGACCGCTCTCCCCTCTACTGCGGAATCATTAAAGGGATTGGCCCCAGATATTGCCCCTCCATCGAGGATAAAGTAGTCCGCTTTGCAGATAAGAAAAGACACCAGATCTTTTTAGAACCCGATGGCCGAAGTACAGCAGAGATCTATCCGAACGGGATCTCCACCAGCCTTCCTTTAGATATCCAAACCCGAATGCTGAGATCGATTCACGGATTGGAAGAGGTGGAGATCATACGGCCAGGATATGCGATTGAGTACGACTTTGTTGATCCCACGGAGTTAAAACCGTCCCTCGAAACAAAGAAGATCAGGGGACTCTTCCATGCCGGACAGATCAATGGGACATCAGGTTACGAAGAGGCAGCCGCACAGGGATTGATCGCAGGAATCAATGCTTCTCTCTCTATTCAGGAGATGGAACCTTTGATCTTACAACGCTCCGATGCCTATACGGGTGTGTTGATCGATGACCTGGTGACCAAAGGCACGGCCGAGCCTTATCGAATGTTCACCTCTCGGGCAGAATATCGTCTCTATTTGCGTGAAGACAACGCCGACCTCAGATTAAGGGAAATGGGGTATAGAATAGGATTGGTAAAGGAAGAGGATTATCAAATTTTCTTAGAGAAAAAAAGAGGGATCGAAAAAACCCTTTTCAGAATTTCCAATACACGTGTCAATCCGACAAAGGAGAACAATGAGGTTTTCCATCGATGGGGAAGCGCACCCCTGAAGAAGGAGGTTCCTCTTCAGGAAATATTGAAAAGACCTGAGATTCATTTCGAAAACCTTGTCGCATTTGATCAAGATCTTGAAACCCTTCCAAAAGAGGTTTGGGAGCAGGTGGAAATTCAAGTGAAATATGATGGATATATCAAAAGACAGACTGAACAGATCGAACGATTTAAAAAGTTGGAAGAGGTAACATTTCCAGAAGATTTTGATTTCAGTTCGGTAATCGGCCTCTCGAAGGAGGTCATGGAAAAATTAACAAAGATCAGACCCTTCTCCCTCGGCCAGGCTTCACGGATTTCAGGCGTCACTCCCGCAGCTATCTCCATCCTGATGGTTAACCTAAAGAAACAAGGGTATCTGTAGTTTACCCTGATGAGGCATAAGCCTTATTACATCAGTTTCCAAAAATTCAAAAAAAGGTATATATTTCAAACCATACAAACCTGGACTCTAAGGGGGACGAAAAGGGGGTTACCTCATGAAGAGAATGACCAGAAGGGAATTTTTGAAGGCAGGAGTTGGCTTGGCGGCTGTTGCAAGCGGCCTCGAGATGATTTCCGGGTGCGCTACAAATGAAACACCTAAAGTAATGACCTTGGTTTATCCGACACTGCCATATAATAAAATACAGCCTCCCGAAGAGGGTTGTTTTGTAGGTTTTTTCAAAGAGCCTGAGGCCTATGCGAGACTGAAGGATTCCAGATTCATCCCCCAACGCTCGTCCGAAATTGAAGCGGCCAGAAGAGTAAGTAATTTTGACGAATTTGTAGAAATGCTCAAAAAAGAAAACTTTTTTGAGAAGATGAAAAAATATCCAATCGGCAACGAAATTACTTACGTAGAGAAGGCTTTTGGTGCAAAGCCATTCATATTTGTTTTGCTTGGGCCAAAGTTATACTCGGAGTTCCCGGTGACACAATCTACAGAGTTGGCTAAAAGAGGTATTGTGCCATTTGTGCGTGCCAGTCTTAGTTCTCTTGATTTACCAACAGGGATTCCAGAATTTGGCCCCAGAGAGATTAGCCAGGGTCAGCATGACGGTTATATCAAACAATTTGCTCAAGGTGCCGCAGAGTTTGGGAAAGAATATGGAGGCTTCCTCTTTTCTACTATGGAAGAGATGAATGGAAATTGGTATTCCTGGGGCATGAACTCTAACTTCATTCCGGCATGGAGGCGCATCTGGCAAATATTCGAAGATCAAGGGGCAAACCAGTACGCCACGTGGGTCTGGTTGGTATATTGCCCTGAGGGAGTACCGGGTGTTGCGGATGATCCTGAATCATACTATCCTGGGGACAAGTACGTTGATTGGATAGGTCTCCATGCCTACTCAATAGCAGGAAAACCAAAAACAGAGTATATGCTTCATGTGTTGATACATGAGACTTACAGGCGATTGTTTAAAGATCACCCGCAAAAACCAATCATGCTATCATCGTTCGGGAGAACAAACGACAACGATCAATCAAGGTGGCTGATAGATGCTTACAGTAGTATAAAAAAGTCTTTCCCGGCAATTAAGGCAGTCATTTGTTTTGACAATACTATGCGTCTCACAGGCGACCACACATTAAACCAAGAAAGCTTACAAACACTAAAAGAAATCTTTAAAGATCCTTACTGGATAATGGGAAAATAACAAGACAAGAATTAAATGTTACTCTCGCTTTTGTGGTAATCTTCAGCATTTGATTTAGGCTGTCATCCACTCTTTCAATCAGATATCAACGAGTCTTTAAAGTTCTACCCTCCACTTTTTAAGTAAAAGAGTTGATACTCTCCCCCTTAAATCAAGAGAAAACTCTATTGAAGCCTTTAAGTAAAAACCTCACGGAAGTTTGACAAAATTGTAGAGAGGTGCCGAAAAATGCATTCTTTTGGCAGTTCGATAGGTTTGCTCATTACTTGCCAAATTTCGAAAGTATTAAATTTTTTAAGGATTTGAGAACTGTTCTCTATACCAAGAAATGGCATTGTGTTTGCATATTTTTTAATAATTATCTCTATTTGATGAGGTGTCCCATGAAAATCCGAGTGACGTCTGCATTCCATGTTTTCTTTATTGCCGCTTTTTTTCTGGCGTTGGGAGCCTTCGTGTATGCCGAAGAGGGGGCTCTCGATAGCCTGACTGTCAAATTATTGGCAAGTCCGAGAGAAAAATGGGATGCAATGTTGACCGAAAACAGGACGGTTTTTGATGGGGGCGCACGGGAAAAATTGATCCAACAAGCGTTCAGATTGGCTGAACGAAAAAATGTCCTCGAGGCCCGGCTTTATGCTGAACTGGCGGATGAAATCGATTATCACCTTGAGAATAAGAAGGATTATCGCGGAATGGGGCAGCACTATTTGGGAGATTACTTTCTGAAAAACAAAAACTATGAAACGGCATTGGCGTTGGCCGACAATATCCTGAAAAGAAACTCCAGCAGCCATTATGGACACCTGCTCAAGGGACGTATTAAATTGCTCACCTACATCTATAAAGAGGCAGTGTTAGAACTCAAAGCTGCTGTTGAAGCGGACCCAAACTCCGAAGAAGCCCACTTTTTACTCGGCTATGCGTATATCAATGAGAACAACGTTGCTAATGCTCAGACCGAGTTTGAAACAGTCCTTAAGATCAATCCGCAGAATGCATATGCGCAGGATGCTGTGGCCTCGTTGAGGGGAAGCTCCAAAACCACAACATCGGAAAACAAGGAGGCCATGGCACATTTCAACAAGGCCGAGGAATTCTTTTCGGCAGGAAAACACGTGGAGGCCATTGAGGAATACAAATTGGCCATCAAGGCAGACCCGAAATTCACCAAGGCTCATATTTACATGGGAGATTCCTACCTGGAACTTGGACAGCGTGATGAAGCCATCAAATGCTATCAAAAAGCCATCGAACTCGATCCGAAAGACAGACAGGCACACCGTTTTCTTGGGGATGTCTATGAGAAAATGTTCGATGAAACGAAGGACGCCAAATACATCGATCTGGCGATCAGTTGCTACCAAACCTCCGTGAAGAGCGATCCTTCTTACCAAGCAGCTAACAAGGATCTCGAACGGGCCAAGCAGAAAAAACTCAACTTGAAATAACCAATTGAACCGATTTCAAAGGCTGATCTTGATAAGAGTCATTGGCCTTAGTAAACCCCGTTAGAAAGGACGGGGCTTTAACCCCGCCCTTTCTGCTAGGAATTGAAGCTTTATTCTATATTATCCCCGCCATAAGTGGCGGGGCTTTCTAACGCGGTAAAAGGCTATGCACAGATTATGATCTGCCTGAATACCTAAAATCGGCTAATCAATATGCAGCTGAAATAATGGGCGGGTAGCTAACTCCTCTATTTTTTAACCCCCTATATTGGAAATCTCGCTTCAATCTGTTTTTTCCATTCTCGCATTTCCTTCATTTGTGATTCCAGGTCAGAGAGTCGCCTATCCAATTCGGAAAAGGAAAGTTTTATAAGTGCTCGAGTCTCCAGATGCTGACGTTCATTTTCCTTTTCCATCCGATCAAGTCGTTCAACAATTCCAACATGGCCATCTGCTAAGAGCTTTATGTGATCCATCAACCCTTCAGAGATGATGTGGAATTGATTTACAACTCGTTCTTCAAGGCCCTTGAATTTTAGGTCCATTCGTCCTTCGAGGGAGCCAAATTTTTCATCCTGTCGCTTTTCAAAACCTGTAAATAACTCTTCCAGATCCTTTCTTTCAAGACCTCTATCTACCATCCTTTTTGCTCCTTATTGATATCTTGAGGAAAATAACATCTTTATGACGATTTTGAATCCATTCCTATCAAAAATTTGACCTCCTGTCAAAATTAATATTTCCTTCACCGCTCTCCTTTCCCCAAAAGGTGGAGGAAGTAAGTGGGGATAAATTATCGGTGGGGTTCGATGATCACTTTTATGGAATCTTTGGCTTCAGCCACCAATTGAAATCCAATGCCTGTCTCTGCAAGGGGAAGCCGATGAGTGATCATCTCACGAAGTGGCAGACGATGAGTTCTTATTAATTCAATGGCCCTTTCAATATCAAAGGGACTACCTCCATAAGTGGGTAATAATGTGATCCCATCATTCCAAAAATCAAAAAATGAAAAAATAAAATTGAGACCTGGTTCAAGAGGAGCAAAACATAAGACTGTTCCTCCTCGATCAACAGACTGCAATGCCTGACTGTAAGCAGAAATGGTTCCTGAACAGACGATGACCAGATCAACAAGCCGTCCTTTATTGATCTCTCGAATCTTCGTGGGGGTAACATCCTTCGCATGAATCGCTTCATCTGCTCCGAATTGCTTTGCCGCCTTTAGACGATATTCATTGATATCCGATGCAATGATGCTGCCAGCTCCTGAGGCACGTGCGAGTGCAATATGGAGGAGACCAGAAATCCCGCTGCCAATTACAAAAACAGTCTGGCCAGGACTAAATTTCGCCAGCCTCTGTCCTCGAAGGACACAGGCTAAAGGTTCAATAAAAACGCCATCCTCAAAGGAAACTTCCTCAGGCAACAAAAACACACCTCTATCCACATTGATCTTAGGAACACGGATATATTCAGCGAACCCTCCTGGATCGAAATTGGTCCTTCGCAGGGTATCACAAACGGTGTGATGACCGTTCAGACAATAATGGCATGTATTGCACGGGACATGATGGGAGACGAAGACCCGATCACCAATCTTATAACGATCTACCTCGCTACCGACCTCAATAATCTCTCCTGCAATCTCATGGCCGAGCACTCGAGGGGCCTTTTTGGTGCGATACCATTCCATGACATCACTGCCACAGATGCCACTGGCCAGCACCTTGACCAATAATTCGCCGGGTGCAATCTGAGGGGTCGGAATGTCCTCCGACCTCACATCCCTGTTGTTATAATACATCGCTACGCGCATAGCTTACCTAAAATTCGCAAAGGGCATGGAGCATAGTGCATAGTGTATACAAAAATATAAAACTTCATGCTCTATGCCTTATGTTCTTTGCTTTTTTTCTTGTTCGAATATCTTATTCGCTTCCTTAACCTTTGCCTTCTCATGGATAATGGCACGCAAGGCCTTGATCATGGCCACAGGATAGTCATTCTGCCAGACATTTCTTCCCAGATTCACTCCGATCGCCCCTTTTTCCATCCCATCATGAACAAATTCTAATACCTCTAAATCCGTATCGACTTTTGGCCCACCTGCCATCACCACCGGGACAGGACAACCATTGACGACCTTATCGAAATTCTCACACCAGTAAGTTTTTACAATGCGTGCACCCAATTCAGCAGCAATCCGAGAGCTTAGAGCAAGGTAACGGGCATCTCTCTTTTCTAACTCCTTCCCTACCGCTGTCACAGCCATCACGGGAATACCATACTTCTCCCCCTCATCCACAAGTTTTGCGAGGTTTAATAATGAATCTCGCTCGAACTCACTCCCTACAAAGATAGAAATGCCCACTGCCGCCACATTCAGACGGATGGCCTCTTCCATCGAAGTGGTGATCCCTTCATTGGCGAGGTCCTTTCCAACCATGCTGGTACCACCGGAAACTCTTAAGATGATAGGTTTTGTATTTTCGGGATCGACGGATGAACGCAATACCCCTCTTGTCACAAAGATAGCATCACAATAGGGAAGAAGCGGTCGAATCGTTTCCCCGGGTTTCTCCAACTTTCGGGTCGGACCCTGAAAATAGCCATGATCGATCGGTAAGAATAGACAGTGGCCATCCGATTTAATCAACTGTGCCAAACGGTTTTTCATCCCCCATTCCATTTTTAACCTCCCTTTTGAATTCGGAATGCGGAATGCAGATTCTGGAATTAATTCCGAAATCCGCATTCCGAAATCCGCATTTAACCTTTCAGGATATACTTCACGACCAAATCCCCTACTTCCGAGGTGCTATATCCCATCTTGCCGGCGGTCAAGCTCTTCACATCTTTCTTCACCACCTTCATGATGGTCTCTTCGATCGCTCTTGCAGCTTTTCCTTCTCCCAGATGTTCCAGCATCATCTGGCATGCAGCAATTGCCGCCAGTGGACTCACGACCCCTTTTCCTGTATACTTTGGGGCAGACCCTCCCATAGGCTCAAACATCGAAACCCCATTCGGATTGATATTCCCTCCAGCAGCAATGCCCAGGCCTCCTTGAATCATTGCCCCTAAATCTGTGATGATATCTCCGAACATATTATCCGTCACGATCACATCAAACCATTCGGGGTTTTTTACCATCCACATGCAGATCGCATCCACATGGGCATAATTGGTTTCAATGTCCTTAAATTCTTTTGCCACTTCATAAAACGTCCTTTCCCAGAGGTCAAAAGCATAAGTAAGAACATTCGTCTTTCCACAAAGCGTCACCTTCTTCTTTCGATTTCTCTTACGACAGTACTCAAAAGCAAACCGAATACAACGCTCCACTCCCTTTCGAGTGTGGATGGCCTCCTGAATCGCAATCTCATCAGGTGTGCCTTTTTTGAAAAAACCTCCGGCACCCAAATAGGCTCCTTCTGTATTTTCTCTCACAACAATAAAGTCAATATCCTCGGGCTTCTTATCTTTGAGGGGAGTTTCTACTCCTGGATAGAGTTTGATAGGTCTCAGATTGATATACTGGTCTAATTGAAATCGAATCGTCAGTAAAATTCCTTTTTCCAGTATCCCGGGCCTAACCTCTGGATGGCCAATCGCCCCGAGATAAATCGCATCCATTTTCTTCAACTCTTCGAAGACCGAGTCTGGAAGTACCTCTCGAGTTTTCAAGTATCGTTCTCCACCCAGATCGAAATGCTCAAGGTGATACTTGAACTTAAACTTTTTGGAAACTACCTTTAGGACCTTCAATCCTTCTGCAACGACTTCCGGACCTGTTCCGTCCCCTGGAATCACAGCAATGTTATACATTCGTCTCAAACCTCCTGTTATCTTTTATGAAATAACTTGTAATCCCTCCCTACCTCCCCTGCCTACCGGCAGGCAGGCTTTAGCAAAGGGAGGGAATAATTCATCCCCCTTTTATAAACGGGGGATGGAGGGGGATTATAACTAACACAATGCTTTCTGTACCAATATCTCTTCGATAATGTACGCCATCCCAAGAAATCTTCTGAACGGCCTGGTAGGCCTTCTCAATCGCCCCTGGAATGTCTTCTCCCAACCCTGTGACCCCTAAAACTCTTCCTCCATTGGTTATGATTTGACCATCTTTAATATCCGTCCCTGCATGAAAGACAAAAACATCCTTCATTTGAGAAACTTCCTTCAGGCCGTGAATCTTTTTCCCTTTTTCATAATCTCCAGGGTATCCTTTCGAAGCCATCACCACGCAAACAGAGGCCCGATTGTCCCATTCAATCTGGTATTGGGACAAATTTCCTTTAATACAAGCCTCCAAGATGGGGATGATATCTCCTTTCATTCGCATCAAAACGGGTTGGGTCTCCGGATCTCCAAATCGAGCATTGAATTCTAATACCTTGGGATGACCATCGTGGATCATCAATCCCGCATATAGCACACCTTTATAAGGCCTGCCCTCTTCTCCCATGCCCTGAATAATAGGTCTCAAAACCCTTTCCAGGATTTTTTCATGGACCTGGTCCGTCACCACAGGTGCAGGGGAGTAGGCGCCCATTCCTCCTGTATTAGGGCCTTCGTCCTCATCAAAGACCGCCTTATGGTCTTGAGAAGATGCCATGGGTAGAATTACTTTTCCATCGGTGAATGCAATGTAGGAAGCCTCTTCTCCCACAAGGTATTCCTCGATCACCACCCGATTGCCTGCAACTCCGAATATCTTTTTCAACATGATCCGGGAAACAGTCTCGATGGCCTCTTCAACTGTTTTGCAGACAATCACTCCTTTGCCCGCTGCCAGTCCATCGGCCTTTACCACAATCGGAGCCCCATGCCTGCGAATATACGCTATCGCTTCTTTGTGGTCTTCGAAGATCTCGTAAGAGGCTGTGGGAATGGAATACTTCTTCATCATCTCTTTGGCAAAGGCTTTGCTTCCTTCTATCTCTGAAGCCCTCTGGGTCGATCCAAAAATGGTAAGACCTTTCGAATCAAAGAGATCGACGATACCTTTGGTCAATGGTTCCTCGGGACCAACTATTGTCAGATCCATCTCCTCTTTCAAGGCAAACTCAAGGAGACCATTCAGATCATTGGCTTTGATGGAAACAGTCGTCGCCTGTTCGGAAATTCCTGCATTTCCTGGAGCACAATAGATTTTGGTTACTCTTGGACTCTGTGCGATCTTCCAAACCAGGGCATGCTCCCTACCTCCACCACCTACAACCAAAACCTTCATATAAACCTCGTATTTTCGATAATCGAAAAGTGCCTAAAATTTAAAATGATCTAAAGTGACTAAAGTTAAAGATTAAAATAAATTTAGGCACTTTAGGCATTTTAGTCACTTTAGACACTTAAAGGCTGTTAATGCCGAAAGTGTCTCATCCCTGTAAATACCATGGCAATGTTATATTCATCTGCGGCTGCGATCACTTCATCATCTCGAATTGAGCCGCCGGGCTGAATGATGGCTGTAGCACCTGCCTCAGCACCCGTATCGACTCCATCCCTGAAGGGAAACATTGCATCAGAGGCTAAAACCGTACCTTTTGTCGAGGACTGGGCCTTCATCACTGCCAATCGTGTTGAATCGACTCGGCTCATTTGGCCCGCCCCGATCCCGATGGTCCGATCTTCCCGAACGAGGACAATGGCATTTGATTTGACATGTTTGGCTACTTTCCATCCAAAGGCCATTCCCTTTCTTTCCACTTCAGTCGGTTTTCTCCGTGTCACCACTTTCCACTGGTCCATCGGCACTCTGCCGAGATCCCGGTCCTGAACCAAGAGACCTCCAACCACTTTTCTTAGATCGAATCCCAGTTGTGAACAGGAAGCAGTAAGGGGTGGGGTTTGGAGGATTCGAAGATCTTTTTTCGTCTTAAGAATCTCTAATGCCTTTGGTTCAAAACCTGGAGCAATAATGACTTCGAGAAAGATTTGAACCATCTCTTTTGCTGTCTCTTCATCCACGATTCGATTGAAACCCACCACCCCACCGAATGCCGAGACCGGATCACAGTCCCTTGCCTTCCGATAAGCATCGGCTAAACTTGTGGCAGAGATGGCCACACCACATGGGTTATTATGTTTGATGATGACCGTTGCAGCTTCCTCAAATTCCTTGACTGTCTCAAAGGCCGAGTCAACATCCAATATGTTATTGAATGATAATTCTTTGCCTTGGATCTGAGCTGCATTCGAAACAGAGGGCTCGGTCAACAAATACTCCCGATAAAATGCTGCCTTTTGATGGGGGTTTTCTCCATATCGTAACTCCTGAGCTTTTTTTGCCTGGAAGGTGAAGGTCTCTGGAAACTCATAAACCTTCTTCCCCTTCTCAATTTGGCCAAGGTAATTAGAAATGGCTCCGTCATAACGTGCCGTATGTTGGAAGACCTTTTTCGCTAATCGGAAGTTGGTCTCTATAGAAATTTCGCCTTTCTCCTTCAGTTCGGAAAGAACAAGGTTGTAATCATTTGGATCCACCACGACGGTGACATCAGGGTAATTCTTTGCAGCCGAACGGAGCATCGTTGGCCCACCGATATCGATGTTCTCGATCGCCTCTTCAAGACTGCAACCCTCCTTTGCCACAGTCGCTTCAAAAGGATAGAGATTAACTGCAACGAGGTCAATGGGAAGGATGCCATGCTCCTGCATTTTCTGGACATGTTCCTTTTTTGATCTCTGCCCCAGAAGACCTCCATGGACTTTTGGGATGAAGGGTCTTCACCCTTCCATCCAGCATCTCTGGAAATCCGGTATAGTCAGAGATGTCCGTCACAGAGACGCCCTGTTCCCTCAATGTCTTTGCAGTCCCTCCTGTTGAGAGGATCTCAACACCCATTTGGGCCAAACTCCTTGCAAAAGAAACAACCCCAGACTTATCCGAAACACTTACAATTGCCCTCCTGATTTTGCCCATAATCCCTCTCTTTCCTTATAAAACATTACAAATCTAAACATATAAATTGGAGACAAGAAACGACAAAAAATTAAATGGTCAGCTAAAAAAGCATACTGTACTTTGTTCCCAAGTTCAAGTAAGATTAGTAGGTTGCTGAAAAAGTCAATTTTCATAGGCTGCTCAAAAATGCCCAGATGCAGGGCTTCTCCTTCGACAGGCTCAGGATAAACTCATCTGAGGAGTGAGGCGTACTTGGAGGTACACCGCAACGACTTGCCCTGTTAGATAGAACCTCAAATTGGGTTTGAGCTCCTTTTCGAAACGGTATCGTCATTCACTCTCTTCATAGTTCGATCCTTTATCTAACAGGGCGAGGATGAGGAAAACGCCGCAGATGGGGATTTTTCAGCAGCCTGTTAGTATCCTAAATCTTCCATTACAATGACGACCAATGTAGGGGTGGTGAAGGGTCTCCTCTCCATGATCAGGGTTCCTCTACATATTCGTTGAGGTGAATCACAATCCATGCATTTGCCCAACCTGGCACAAGGGGTATCGGCCCCGAATCTTTTCGCATTCATCGGAGCCGCCAACGTTTTAATTCTATGCATGGCTTCTGGAATATCCTGGACAATCTTATTGTAGCCGGCAACGATCATTACTTCTTTAGGACCAAACATCATGGAAGAAATTCTGTTGCCGAAACCATCGATACTAACGATCTCTCCGTTTAATGTCACAGCATTGGCACTTGTTAGAAAAACATCGGAGGATTGTTGTAGTCTTCTAATCCTTACGGAGTCCTCGTTACTGATTCCCTGTTTCCAATGGTCATAGATCACGTTTCCCTGCTCCTGGAGTCTGTCAATGATTCCGATCTCTCTCAGCGTAATGGATCCACCCACACCAACGGTTTTTGTTGGAGGAATACGTTTCATGATTTCCTCAACAGCCGATAAACGTTCAGATACTTTGATTGCCTCGAACTCATGTTTGATCAAATTCTTTATGGTCTCATCAGCTCTGACTTCGAAAAACCACCTTCTTATTTCATCCATATTCGCCTTCTCCGAAGCTCAATTCTTATACAAGATTTCCCTTTGTCAAACAGCATCAGAAAGGAATTCTGAATTTCCGGTATAAGAAATCGATTGATAATCCATTTTAAAATCAACCTATTGGGATGAAAATAATGGTTTAAGGAAAAAAGCGGAAAAAAAACTTGACAGTCCCTTTTTATGGTGGTAAAAAGTGGTTCATGTTAATAACGATATGCAGGAAGAAGTAACGCTATGCGTGACAGTCTTTAGGGCTGACAAATGTCGCTTACAGAATGAGGTCAGCTTTAGTCACCAGGTGTATCATAGAGTAACCTAAAGTCTAAGAAGACCTAAATCTTGATAAGGAGGTAAATCAAATGAAAAGGCTTATCGTTTCTTCAATCTCTGTTGTCCTGATCGTCGCTTTGCTGATTTTGGGGCTCACTTCTCCCACGCCGGCTCAACCGTCCAAATCAGTGAAAGCCCGTGAATTAACTTTCAGTACTTACACCCCTCCCACACATCATGTCACCAAAGTGCTAACTGACTTTTGCAGCGATGTGGAAAAAGCAACCGGCGGTGAAATTAAAATTACTCTATACTCCAGTGGAACTCTGACCAAACCAGAGCAAGTCCTGGACGGCGTTATCAAAGGTATCTCCGACTTTGGTTTTTCTGTCAATGGTTACAACCAAGGACGTTTACCCCTTATGGAGGTTACCGACCTGCCGATACCGGTTGCTACATCAGAAAAGATGAGCCAGGTGTGTTTGGCACTGTATAAGAAGTTCCAGCCAAAAGAGTTCAGCCAAATGAAGGTGCTGGGTTTTCTTAATATGGCGGGTTCTGGCATTAGCAGCAACAAGCCGATCAATAAATTTGCCGACCTGTCCGGGCAGTTGATACGGTGCACCGGCGCCGATGTTAACCTGGTAAAAGCCTTAGGAGCCACTCCAGTAGCAATGCCAATAAGTCAGGCTTATGAAGCACTCCAGAGAGGTATTGCGGATGGTAATCTTGGCGACTTTGCTTCTCTCATGAGCTATAAATTAGGTGAAGTCGTTAAAATTCAGGTAGAGTACTTCTTCCGCAATACGACCTGCTGGTACGGCATGAACCTCAATACGTATAATAGCCTGACTCCCGCTCAGCAGAAAATCATTACCGACCTGGGTGAAAAATATACGACCATCATGGGCCGGAGCCGGGATGAAGAGAACAAAAAGGCACGTGATTATCTTGTCGGCTTGGGGAACAAGCTTGTCAAACTCCCAGCCGAAGAGGAGCAGAAATGGGCAGCTGCACTGGCTCCTTTGTACGATACGTATTTAACAGAGAAGACAGGCTAAGGGCCTTCCCGCTAAAGAGGCCCTGGACTTCGTATTATCAGCAGTAAAATAATAATCCAGCTACAACGAATACAGTTTTTGCTTGTCGAGGCTGAACAAGGGGACCGGAAATACCTCTTGTTTGAGCCTCTATATGGAGGTATGAGGCAATGAGATTGTTAAGTGCAAGGCAGACGGTATTGAATAGCGTCCACTCTTTAATGAAGGTAATCAATTGGATCGGATATGTATCGCTCTCGGGTATGATACTCTTTACTACTGCAAATGTTGTTGGGCGTTACATTCTTAAAAAGCCTCTATTAGGAGAATATGACATGGTTGAGTTGGGCATGGCTATCTTCGGCGGCGTCGCCATGTTTATTGCTGCTATTCAACGTCACCACGTCAGTGTTGACGTGCTTCTTGTTCGGTTTTCAAGGCGTATTCAGGTCATGCTGGGTAGTATCGCCTCTTTTCTGGGATTTGTGACCTGGGGCTCTGTTAGCTTACCGGGCTTTTCTGAATGGGTTAGATAGTCTGGAGAATGGCAGCAGTACTGCTACTCTACGTGTCCCCCAGGGCCCGTTCGAGATTATACTATCTATTTTAATTTTTTTATTTTGCCTGACATTACTGGTACAAGTATTCCGTCCTGAAGGATCCGAAGAAAAGGAGGAGGGAGGTCCACAATTATGAGTCCTGAGTTAGTAGGCGTTATCGGAATGGTCGCCATGCTCGTCCTCATGTTTCTGGGAGTACACATTGCGGTAACTCTTGCACTGGTGGGTATAGCGGGTTACGCCATGATCCACGGTGTTGATAAAGGTCTGACGATGGCAGGAATGATGCCCTTTTCCGCTATCGCCTCTTATAACATGGCCCTTTTCCCCGTATACCTGCTTTTGGGTGAACTCGCCGATGTTTCAGGAATGATGCGGGATTCTTTCCGGGCGGCAAATGCCTGGGTAGGGAATTTTAGGGGTGGGCTGGCAATGGCAAGCGTTGTTGGAGGGGGTATGCTCGCTGCCGTGAGTGGTTCAAGTACGGCTTGTTCCGCCATTTTAACCAAACTGTCTTTGCCAAGCTTGCTGGAGCATAAATACCAACCCAAACTGGCTACAGGCGCACTTGCTGCGGCCGGTACGCTGAGCAACCTTATTCCACCCTCTATCGGCCTTGTGATCTATGCAGTCATGAGTGAGACTTCTTTGGGTAAATTGTATATCGCCACAATGTTACCAGGAATTCTCCTCACCCTTATGTTCATGATTCAAATTCACATCCAGTGCAGGTTAAATCCCTCCCTGGGTCCTCCCGGAGGCAGCACCACCTTGAAAGAAAAGGCATTTGCTATAAAATATGCAGCTCCCACGGCGATACTGTTCTTCATAGTGATGGGTGGCATCTGGTTTGGGGTTTATACCGCCAACGAAGCGGGTGCAATCGGTGCCGTCGGTGCCTTTCTGTACGGCCTTTATAGAAGGACGATCAATGGACAGACCCTGACCAGGGCATTTACGAACACTCTTTCTATCGCCGGTATGATTTTTGCGGTCATCGTCTCTGCCGAGATTTTCAGCAACTTCGTCGTGATTTCCGGGTTATCCCAAGCTTTGGTGCGATGGGTAATGGGACTCAATTTATCACCCGTCGGTGTCGTCATTAGTATCATGATCGTCTATTTTATTCTGGGTACTGCCATGGATACCTTAACCATGATATTGATTACCCTCCCTTTTTTTGTCCCTTTAATGAATCAGCTTGGAATTGACCTCGTATGGTTCGGAATCCTTGTTGTCATTCAAATGGAACTTTCACAAATCTCGCCGCCAGTAGGTCTTAATCTCTTTGTTGTCGCGGGTATGGTGAAGGAAAAGAATATTTCGATGGGCACGGTATTCAGTGGTGCATGGCCGTTTTGTTTTACCATGGTGGTATTCAATGCTTTGATCATAGCCTTCCCCAAAATCGCCATGTACCTGCCCAGTTTAATGAAGTGATGTGCCAGCGGGGCGCAGGAAAGAATTTTAGAAAAGAGGTTTATGGTGTCAATTGCAGGAAAAAGTAACACGATGCGTGACAAAAATTCCATTCAATCTCTGGCCCGCGGTCTGAACATTCTCGAATTGGTTGCCGGATCATCTCAACCTGTAACCCTAACCGAAATTGCAAACCAGGCCCAGCTGACTAAGACAACCTCCCAACGTTTTCTGAACACTCTATGTTCTTTGGGTTATCTCCGCCGAGGGGATAACAAAAGCTACGTTTTGAGCACCCGGGTTCTTTCTCTGGCATACAGCTTTCTTAATACATCAAGTTTGGTTAGGATGGCGAAGCATTACCTTGATGAACTTTCATCTGAACTTGGTAAAACGGTCAACTTAGCTGTTTTAGAAGATATTCATACTCTCTTTTTATACCGTAAAGAAGTGAGAAGATTCATAAAATATGACCTTGGGCCTGGCTCTAAGCTTCCCTGTTATGCCGGATCTTTAGGCAAGGTATTGTTGGCTGGTCTAACTCATGAAGAGTTTAATAAACGTATTAACAAGATTGAATTTAATCCGATCACCCCGAAGACGATTTCATCAAAGAAAAAGCTTAGGGAAGAGATCATAGAAACCAGGAAAAGAGGGTATAGTATCTGTGATCAGGAGCTTTCTCTGGATATGTATTCTATTGGCGTCCCTTTGCTCGATAAGCGAGGGGAGGTCGTTGCAGCTATTAATGTCTCTATGGAATTGTACTCTAAGGACAGTCCGAATTTGGAGAGTACAATCAAAATATTAATGGAAAAGGGGAAAAGGATTTCCAACAGTTTAGGATATAATGGACCTTATCCGTCTTATCCTCGGTGACTGCATCTCTGCTGTGCTGTTGATAAGGCTAATACTGTTTTGGATGGCCAAGATCGTGATGGTATTTTTACTGTTATTTGCACCCCAGATAGCAACATTTTTGCCCAGTTTAATGGGGTAACCACAGACTGAAGAAGGAGGTAAGTTATGACAGATTTGTATACCGCAGTTTGCATGCAGATGAACAGGGTCGGCATAGACAACAGGAAGGAGATCAAGAAGGCTAACTTAGATCGATGCCTGGAACTATTTGGATATGCTGCACTCAGGATCAGTTTTCGAGAATATGCTCCGCTCAAGCTTGTCGTATTCCCCGAAGTATTCATGCAGGGATGGAATGATAATCCTGCACCGTACTCTAACATTTTCACTAAGGTGGCCAAAGATATGGCCATCCAAATACCTGGCGAAGAGACCGACCTATTGGCCGAGCAAGCCAAAAAGTACAATACCTATATCGCTGGAAGCGCCCATGAAGTCATACCGGAAATAAGTACTGAATTCGCTCTCAACTGCGCGTTTATCATCGACCCAGAAGGTCAGGTCATTTATAAGCGTCATAAGTATTGTCCCTACTTGCCATATCGTGGCCGCGACGACGTCAGCCCACACGATATCTGGGATAAGTACATAGAAGTGATGGACGGTACCTATGGACGAAAAAAAGGAGATATTCTCAGCTGCATGTTTCCGGTGATAGAGACCGATATCGGCAAATTGGGCTATCTTATCTGTAATGAGGCATTCTATTCAGAACATGGTCGAGCATTGGGTATTCAGGGTTGCGAAGTGATGATACGTTCCAGCGGTATGGCTGAGCCAGATGGTTCTCCCCCACAGCAGTTGTGGGAAATCTCGAATAGAGCGCATGCCGCATTCAATATGATGTATGTGGTGGCCTGCGCACCAGGCTACCTGTATGTCAAGGGTAATCCTCTTAATGCCTATCCGGGCCAGTCAATGATCGTGGACTTTCATGGCGCCATATTACAGCTGGTGCCCTATCCTGGCGAGAGCATTACTGCCGCACAGATAAGTCTCGAGACCCTGCGAAGGCGTAGGATTGATCCCAGGCAAAACTGGTTAACCCAGCTAAGGACGGAAGCTTACAAGGAAATGTACAAAAAACCGATATACCCCATCAACCTATATAAGGATCGATTGCCTACTGATCAGGCAGAAAGATCTCAGGTACAACCCATACAGAGATTCCTTGAGGAGAGGATTTTCATACCGCCCAAAACATGATGCCAGCGGTTAATGAATTGACTGTGTGAGTATTATTTCCAAAGTTATAAGAGGGGAGGGACCTTGAATGAGGCTATCGGAACTAACCCTGAATGGCAAAGTCGCAATCGTTACCGGGGGCAGTCAGGGTATTGGCAAAGCGATCAGTCTAGCCCTGGCTCAATGCGGTGCAACTGTCTGCATTGCTGATATTGACCTTAGCCTTGGTGAGGATGTTGCAGCACAGATAAGGGCTTTGGGACAAAGAAGCATGGCTCTACCGGTAGACGTGACTGTCAGCGGGCAGGTCACCAAAATGGTGGAGAAAACCATAGAGAATTACGGCCATATTGATATATTGGTTAACAATGCAGGAGGGGCTACCGGACCCACATTCGGCATAGGCAGGGTGCTAAAGATAAGTGAGAGAGATTGGGACGATACCATTACTCTGAACCTGAAGAGTGTTTTCTTGTGCTCCCGGGCAGTGGCCAAGACCATGTTGGAACAGAAAAAGGGGTGTATCATAAATATGGCTTCCATTACCGGACAATTCCCGTGGGCCGGAATGCCAGCTTATTCGGCAGCTAAGGCAGCAGTGATTAATCTCACCAAGTCATTGGCAATGGAATTTGCTCCGTATATTCGGGTCAACGCTATTGCCCCAGGGCTCATCGATACACCACGTACCTCAAAGAACAGACGCCCCGAGCAACTCGTACAACTCCTGACGAATGTTCCGTTGGGGCGTATGGGAAAACCTGAAGAGGTTGCTGACATAGCGGTCTACTTGGCATCCGATGTGGCTGAATGGATCACGGGAACAGTGGTGGATATAAACGGTGGGCAGGTCTGGATGACCGAAGGGGGACGGCCTAATTTTAGAGACGCTACCATAAAAACCGATGAGTAGGAGGTACGGGCCGGTTCCCCCTGAAGGAAGTTCCCGATCTACCCCTGCCGGGGTCGAAGAAAGGCTTGTAGACATACCGTTGGTAACTCGGGAGGATAGCCTGCGCAAATGGGGTTGATTGCCCTTAGCCCTGCAGACCGTATTCTGGGGTGTATATCTTCCTGTCTTCCAGGATAGACTGGTTGTCCTGCTGCTCTGCATCACTCAGGTTGCGCTCTTCTCACCCGGATTAACGAAATAAGCAGAACTCTCCCATCGGGAGGAAAGGACTGCTGAATGGAAGGAGGCTGACGAACGATGAAGCTTCAGGGAAAAGTGGCTTTGATAACGGGTGCCGCCACAGGAATCGGTCGAGCTACCGCCATCTTGTTTGCCAAAGAGGGAGCTCAGGTGGTTATTGCTGATATCAATGAAAAAGATGCAGATGAGACCGTGCAAACGATCAAGAAAGACGGAGGAGATGCTCTTTTTACATATGCAAACCTGGTGAATACAATCGAAGTCGAAAAGATGGTGAGAACAACGGTAGCCACATACGGTAAGCTCCATATCTTCTATCACAATGCCGGTGTTGCCGGTCCAGGTCGTATCGAGTTGACGACGGAAGAAGCTTACGACCAGATCATGGATATACACTTGAAAGCCGGTTTCTTCGGAGCGAAATTCGCTGCTCCGGAGATTAAAAAAGCAGGCGGCGGATCAATACTTTTCACCGCCTCCGGCCTGGGATTGCGGCCTTCTTCACAGTCCCCGGCTTACTCAGTCTCAAAGGCCGGACTCATTATGCTTACCAGGGCTTTAGCCGTCGCTCTGGCAAAAGACGGCATCCGTGTGAATGCTATCTGTCCGGGTCCGATATCTTCCACACCCTTGTGGCAGGGCGTACTCGCACGCAACCCGGAGATCGTCCCCGAAGAATATATTCAGATGAATATACAGAACCGCCCTATCAAGCGCCTGGGTGCTCCGGAGGAGATGGCTCAAGCAGCCCTGTTCCTCGTATCGCCAGAAGCTTCCTACATTACGGGGGTCGCTTTGCCGGTCGATGGCGGCGGGGCCATGAGCTGAAAATGGCATGCATAATTAACGTGAAAGAGAGTGTGGGAGGTGAATCTGGGTGAAATCTAACAACTGAGGACGGCTAAAATAGAAAACAGATGGACGATAGGTTACACTAAGTTTACCCCGTTAGAAATTCCAGCGGGGCATTAAACCCCGCCGGAATTGTAGGAAAATGTAACCCCCTTCAGAGCAGCAAGGCATTATTTCTAACGGGGTAAAAAGGTGGAGTCGCGGTGAAACAAGTTCTTTTGAATTCACGGTTCCTTTTGGAGAAATGTGTCGGCTGCAAAACATGTACCCATGTTTGTCCGACGAAAGCTTACACCCCGTCCCTGAACCGGCCTTTGGACAAGAAGAAGATTGCTCCCTGTACTGCTCAATGTCCGATTGGAAATGACATTGAAGGGTTCGTTGCTCTCATGGGCCAGCAGAAATACCTGGAGGCCTATCGTCTGCTGTCTGAGACAAACCCTCTTCCGGGGACGACGGGACGGGTTTGCCACCACCCCTGTGAGCAGTCCTGCAACCGGGTGAAGTTTGACGGGGAGGTCTCGATCCAATCCCTTGAGAGGTTTGTCGCCGATTATGCCATGCAAAGAGACTATAAACCCACCCAACCGAAGGCGATGCGGGAGGAGGCTGTTGCCGTCATCGGGTCGGGACCGGCCGGTCTCTCTTGTGCCTACCACCTGGCCAGATTGGGGTACAAGGTAACCATCTTTGAAGCATCAAAGAAGCCCGGGGGGCTTCTCCGCTTCGGGATCCCTGAATACCGACTCCCCAAAAGGATTCTGGACTGGGAGATCAGGAATATCTCTTCCATGAATGTGAAGATTCGAACCAATCAGAGGTTAGGAAAGAATCTCAAGTTCGGCGATCTCAAGAAGTTTGATGCTCTGTTTATCTCCATAGGCCTTGAAAAAAGCAGGCCCCTGATGATTCCGGGTGAAAGGGCCCAGGGGGTCTTCTCCGCTCTCGACCTGTTGAGGACGGTGAATGAAGGTCGAAAAGTTAGACTCGGGGAAAGGGTCGCCGTGATCGGAGGTGGTAATTCGGCCCTTGATGCAGCCCGTTGCGCCCTGCGCCTGGGATCACGGCCTATGGTCTTATACCGGAGAGCGATCGATGATATGCCAGCCCTTTTCAGTGAACGTCATGAGGTGGAGCAGGAGGGGATCGAAATTCTTCCCTTTGTGATGCCGAACCGAATCATCGCCCAGGAGGGACAGATCCGACAGATCGAGTGTCTCAAAACACGGCCAGGAGAAACGGGAAAGGATGGAAGGAGAGTCCCGGTTCCGGTTGAAGACTCACGATTTCTTCTTGATATTGACAACGTCATTGTGGCTGCTGGCGAAGCGCCCGACTTCTCCGGCCTCACCTCTTCCCTGAAAGTCAAGGAAGGGAGATTGGTTGTTGATCCCAACGGCGCAACGCTCCGTAAGAATCTCTTCGCTGGAGGTGATGTTGCAACAGGAGTGCGCGCCGTTTCTGAGGCGATTGCCTCGGGAAAGAGAGGAGCCATGGCCATCCATCGGTTCCTCCAGAAGGAGGCGGAGGACGGAAAACGTCTTGAACCCGAGGTGGTGAGCTTCGAGGAGCTGAATTCGGACTATTTCTATTCTGCCCTGAAGGTTGTTCCTGACCATGTTGATCCTGCACAGGCGGTCTCTTCTTTCGATGAGGTCTGTCTGGGCCTTCCGCAAGATCTAGCCGTTCAAGAAGCTCAGAGATGCTTCGGATGTGCTGCGCCTCCGACTTACAGACCCGAGGACTGCAGAGGATGCGTGAACTGCGCGGAGCGATGCCCGGCCTCGGCCATTACCATTGAGCCGCAGAAACAGCCTTTTACCGTAGGGGTCGATCCCAGCCAATGTGATCCAGATGAAATCCTCAGGATCTGCAAAAAGGCTAAAGTTCATCCCAAACAGATCATCTGCTACTGTACCAACACAACGGCTGGAGAGATCGCTGCCGCTATCGTGAAGGGAGCAAAGACCCCGGAGGACATCTCCCTGATGACAGGCGCACGGACCGGTTGTACGGTCCTTTGCATCCAGTCGATCATCAGGCTTCTCGAGGCCTCCGGACAGCCTGTTACACCTAAAGAAACGCACCAATGTTACGGGAAGACCTTTACGGTATGGGATGTCGACTCCCGCCTCAAAAAGCGATATGAGGCGCAAGGGTATCATTTCGATGAGGACATCCAGTTGATCGAAAAGATCTTCGAACATAAGTGAGGCAGTAGACAAGATGGGACAAAAGACACTGAAACCCGCTGATCCAATTCGTTCCCAATATACGATTGAGCCTGCCCTATTGAAGATGAGAGGTACGGATCTTCCGGGGATGACCTCCATCTCCTTCAGAGAGCTGCTCCCAAGTATCCCGCCCCCCCTCTTTCCCGGTGACCAGGGCATTGAGGCGATAAGGAGAGCGAGCCGGGAATCCCTGGCCCGGATCGACATGACGAAGATCAAGAAGGGAGATTCTGTTAACATCCTGGCCTCCCATCATGGCTTCACCCTTCTGGGAGGCGCCCCCTATGCGGAGATGCTCAAGTTGACGCGGGATGTAATCGAGAAGCGGACGGGCACAGAGGAGATCCGTCTTCGGGCAGGTGTAGGACTGCGGTTCCGGGAGACCGAAGAGTTTATCCGGTGGTTTGGCCTGGATGATTACTTTAGAGGGAAGGCAAAGGGCATGGCGCCCGTCGATGAAGGCATTCCCATCGAGACCGAATTCGGAACTCTCTACGGTCTGAAGAGGGCATACGACGCGAAATGGATTGTCCATGCCCACAACAGCGACTTGAGAGAGCTTCACAACCACCGGCTCATTGACCGGATCCTCAAACCCTTTGCCATGTCGTATGCACGGATCGAGACACGCTCCACCTACCATCAGAACTTTGGCCCGAGGTCATCCAATATCATTCCGCGGGCAGTCTTCAATTCCGATTTCGTCCAGAGCAAATTCGTCTTTTCGATCATCCTGACGACCTCACCTAACGGCATCAGCGGGGTTGACGCCGACAACGACCTGCTGAAGCAGAATGATCGAATTACAATCGATGCATTACGGTGGTATGGCAAGCTGCTGACCCTGCTCAAAGAGATCGATGAATGCATCGTTCTGCTCGACGGCCCGTATCCTATCGGATACATGAAGGGAGGAGGGATCGTCTTTGATAATTTTGCTGGGCTCTCGGTGGATGAATTCGACCTCGATCACGGGTGGCCTCCTTTCTCACGCTATACGGAGATGTATTTTGACGAACAGGGCGTGCCCCTTGTTGAAGGAGATCCCTCCTTTAAACCCGGCCATCAAATGGATTGTCAACAACTACTGTTTTATTGGCCTGCCCTGCACCTTCTTTGCCCAGCATATTCCCACGATCGTGGTGGGCCGACCTCTGGCTGACCTGATCAACTTATGCCCCCAGAACCCTCTGTACATGCATTATGCGGTAACGGCGGAAGGGCTGGAGGAGGCCATCCGGTTTGCCACGAAGATGGCCGGCACATCAAACCTCATCGCCTTTGACGGCGCAGTAGGCGGCTTTAATCTGACGGAGCCTCTGGCCGAATTGCTCAGGTCAAAAACCCAGGGCATCCAGGAAAGGGTTGACACCCAACTTCTTCCAAAATGGTGCCGACAGAGAAACCTAAAATTGGAGGGTGGATAACAGATAAGCACCAAACTTCAAGCCCTGTACCTAATATGGTGCAGGGCAAGCACCAAATCACAAAGTAATTATCTCATTAGGTCAATAAGTCATTAGTCATTGAAATGACTTAGTTACCCAGTGACTTAAATGACTTAAAAGACATTGGGATTTGCCTGCCTGCCGGTAGGCAGGGGTGTCAAATCCGTCATGTAAAATATATTTTAAAATTGGAATTTGTAATTTACCAGGATAATGGAGCAAAAGAGCATGTATGAGATCAGGTTTCATGGAAGAGGAGGACAGGGGGCGGTGGTAGCCTCCATCGTCCTGGCCTCGGCCTTCTTCAAGGAAGGGAAGTTTGTTCAGGCCTTTCCGTCCTTCGGGGCAGAGCGAAGGGGTGCACCCGTGGTCGCTTTCACTCGGGTGGACAACCAAGAGATCCGGCAGAGGTTCGGAATCTACGAACCGGACTGCCTGGTCATTTTGGACTCCAGCTTGACCCACCGCGAAGGCATTGCCTCAGGTCTGAAAGAGAGGCACTGGATCATCATCAACAGCGACAAGAGACCTGAGGACTACGCTTATCTGGGTCCCTTTCGTGTGGCGACCCTCGATGCCAATTCCATATCCCTGAAGTACGGTTTGGGAAGCTCTGCTGTACCCATCGTCAACACGACGATTCTTGGAGCTTTCTCCAGGGTGACTGAGACCGTGAAGATCGAAACGGTTCTTGCTGCCATTCGGGAGAATGCACCTTCAAAGCCTGAAAACAATGCCAAGGCCGCCCAAGAGGCCTACGAAGTGGTGGTCTTTTAATTTGTGGTTAGAGGAGTTTGTTAAGATGAAAAAACGATACAGCGTCAAGTCCCTCGACGAGTTGCCGATTACGGCGATCTCCTTCCTCACCACCGAGGGGAACGAAACCGGGGAGTGGCGGTCTCAGAGGCCGGTCCTCGATCTTGAAAAATGCAACCGGTGCGGTCTGTGCTGGATGTACTGTCCCGACAATGCGATCCATTCGGAGGAAGGTTCGTTTCAAATCTCCTACAAGTATTGCAAGGGATGCGGTATCTGTGCCAGCGAATGCCCCAAAGAGGCCATTTTAATCGTGAAGGAAAAAAGATGAAAAAAGTCATTTCCGGCAATCAATCTGTCTCACATGCGGTTCTGGCTGCGAAGGCGCAAGTCATCGCGGCCTACCCGATCACGCCTCAATCTTCAATTGTGGAAATGCTTGCCGGCTTCTGTGCCGACGGAAAACTTCAGGCCAAGTTTATCAACGTGGAATCTGAGCACTCTGCCATGGCGGCTTGTATCTCCGCTTCTGTCACAGGGGCCAGGACCTTTACCGCAACGAGCTCCCAGGGACTCGCGTTAATGCACGAACTGCTTCACTACGCCTCGGGGCTGAGACTCCCGATTGTGATGGCGAACGTCAACAGGGCCTTGGGGAGCCCCTTCAACCTGAAGGCCGATCTCTCTGACAGCCTCTCCCAGAGAGACACGGGCTGGCTCCAGTTTTACTGTGAAAGCGGCCAGGAGGTGTTTGATACGATTATCCAGGCCTATTGGATATCGGAACAGGTCTTGCTCCCAGCGATGGTCAACCTGGAAGGTTTCATTCTATCTCACACGTATGAGATCGTCGATGTTCCTGAGCAAAGAGAGATCGATCGTTTTCTCCCCCCATCCATGCCCCGGGATTGTCTCGATGTCGAAAATCCCTGTTTATTCGGAGGGACAACGGACTTTTACATCAACTTTCGATATAAAATGCACGAGGAGATGCAGCGGGCCAAGGTCGTCTGCCAGGAATGTGATACCCATTTTCAAAGAGCGTTTGGACGAAGTTATGGATTGATTCAACCGCACTGTTGCGAAGATGCGGATCTCATTCTGGTGACGGCAGGAACCCTTGCAGGCACCTGCTGCGTGGCAGCAGACCAATATCGAGAGCGGGGGGCAAAGGTGGGGGTCTTGAGGGTCAGGCTGTTTCGGCCTTTTCCAGGAGAAGAGATCTGTTATGCCCTCCGAAATGCAAGGAAGGTGGCTGTGATTGATCGCGATTTCTCTCCAGGATGCGGAGGCATTTTTGCGCAGGAGATCAAGTCGGTCCTTCAAGGAAAGGACTCTTTGCCTGTCTACGAGTTCATTGCTGGATTGGGAGGAAAGGATATTACAGATGAAGACATTGGGAAAGTTATTGATCAAACCTACCAAACTCCAGAACCAGGAGGCGTCACATGGATAGGGCTGCTCAAGTGAAATTTCCTATACCGGAGGAGGAGCTTCTTTATTCCGGCCACACTGCATGCCCGGGCTGCGGCGCTGCCTTAGCCTTAAAGTATGTCCTCAAGGGATTGGGGCCGAGGACGATCATCGTCATCCCCCCTTCTTGTGCCGGGACGATCTCCGCTCCTTTCCCTTTCTCGTCGCTCAAGATCCCTGTCCTCCGAATTCCCTTTGAAACCACTGCGATCTCTGCCTCGGGAATACGGGCCGCCCTCGATGCAATGGGGAAAACCGATATCCATGTCCTGGGATGGGCCGGTGACGGTGGAACCTACGACATCGGTTTGCAGGCCTTATCCGCCGCGGCAGAAAGGAATGATAATATCCTCTATGTCTGCTACGACAACGAGGCTTACATGAATACAGGGATTCAAAGGAGCTCTGCAACGCCAGAGGGTACCTGGACGACCACCACTCCCTCTCCCTATGTAAAAGATACACCCAAGAAGGATATCGTCCGGATCATGGCCGCCCACAAGATTCCGTACATCGCAACGGCTTCCATAGGATATCCCCCGGATTTGATCAAAAAAGTGGAGAAGGCGAAGCAGAAGATCGGTACAAAGTTCATCCTGATCTTCTCTCCCTGTCCCACGGGCTGGCGTTATTCCTCGGAGCTGACGATCAAGATTGCCAGACTGGCCACTGAGACCGGGATCTTTCCTCTCTATGAGGTCGAAGACGGGGAGAAATATCATCTCGGTAAAAAACGCCCTGAAAAACCTCTTAAGGAATACTTTTCCCTTCAGGGGCGGTTCCGCACGATGAAGGAAGAGGACTTCCGGCGGGTTGAACAAAAGGTAAGGAAGGAGCAGGAGTATCTAGCTCGCATGGCGAGATGATTTTGCCCTACCCTTCAATTCTTCGAATTGACTATAAAGCGATGGAAGGACAGGATATCCGGGATCTCATCTTTAGCCGGGTAGAAAAGGAAAAATATCTCGCCCACCTTTCTGCTCAGGGAGAGGGTGTCCTCTCTGGAACCGGGTGGTTAAAGAAGGCCTGCGAAAATCTGGGAATCAGATTAAGAACGTGCAAAAAGGACGGCACAGTAATTCGGCCACCAGAGATCATTGCCATCCTGGAAGGTCACGCAAAACAGATGGCCTCGGGTGAAGAGGAACTCATCGGATGGATTTCAAAGGCCTCTGGGATTGCAACGGCCGCATCTGTGGCCAAAAAAGCTGCTGGCAGGAATCTTGTGGTTGTCTCAGGGGCCTGGAAGAAAATGCCTTCCCCCTTAAAGGATCTCGTGCGGCAAGCCATTGTTGATGGGGGAATCCAGTACCGCATTGTGGAGAAGCCCTTCGTCTATCTAGACAAAAATTACGTCAGGATGCTGGGAGGGGTCAGCAGAACGCTACGATCTGCCCGGGGTCTGAAGGGACACACACTGGTCATCCAGTTGAAGGATGAGAAGCAGGGGCTTCTCCGGGAGGCCCTCCTTGCAGCACAGGGAGGAGCCGATATCATCATGATCGATACGGGTCGGAAGGAGGACATCGAACGTGTGGATTCGACCCTGAAGGCAAAGGGACTGAGAGGTCGCCTTCAAATCGCCTTCGGGGGAAACGTCAGGATCGATGATCTGAAGGATTTAAAGAGAATGCCCTTTGAGATCGTCGACATCGGTCAAGCCATCGTCGATGCCCCTCTCCTCGATTTCAAAATGGATATCGTGGAAAAATTATAACCGGAGAGACCATTGGAGCTCGAACTTTTCGAAAAGAAGGAAATTTGGATTAGACCCATCCAGATCAAGGATGTCAACCTGGGCGTGATCGCAGAGCGGGTCGCTGACGTTTTGCGTCTAAAAAAGACCGAAGTCATGGTCGTTGACGTAAGAGAAGACCTGGTCACCCTC
The DNA here is from genome assembly GCA_963739325.1 of uncultured delta proteobacterium. Classification (GTDB taxonomy): domain Bacteria; phylum Desulfobacterota; class BSN033; order BSN033; family UBA1163; genus CAVTZZ01. The sequence goes on from CAVTZZ010000038.1 coordinate 69,085, forward strand.
GATATCATGAAAAAGGCTGTCCGTGCCGAGGACATCATCGCGAAGAAGGAGGCCATTCTTCTGGCCTTAACAGCGGTCCCGGGCGTTACCATCACCCCTGAGACGACCATCCACTCCGAAGGGGTTCTCGGATTAATTGATATCGAAGACAAGAAGGCCGCCGAAGAGATCCTTGGAAGGATGGAGCAGATGGGGCGGGAGATCTCCGATCGGATAAGGAAGAGGGCCATCGTCTTTCCTTCCGGGTTTGAGATCAAAAAGGGCATGGTCCAGGATACCAACAGCCCTTACATAAGAACCAGGCTGACAGAGGAAGGATTCAACGTCACGCTAGGTGAGGTCCTGGAGGACAACCTGGAGTCTATCGTTTCGGCTCTTCGCCGGGCCCTTGGTGAGGGTTACGGTCTGATCATCACGACAGGAGGAATTGGAGCGGAGGACAAAGACCGAACCATCGAAGCCATTTTAAAGTTAGATCCAACCGCCTCTACGCCATACATTATTCATTACAAAAAGGGAACGGGACGTCACGAAAAAGACGGTGTCAAGATCGGAGTGGCTTATCTTAAACCCTCTTTCATCATCGCCCTACCCGGACCTCACGATGAAGCAAAGATTGGTATCGAAGTCATTATTGACGGATTGAAGAAAGAGTCGAACAAAGAGGAGCTTGCCCTGTCGTTGGCTGAAAAATACATTGCCGTTCTAAAACAGATCCACCATTCCACATTAAGTTAGCATCCCAGTTCTTCTCCCACCAGAACTACAAGTATATCCGTTAATACTGGTTTTCGTTCATGGATTACGATCACCCGGCAGACTCGATTCGGTGAGTTACAGTCCACACACTTCCCTAATTTGGCACATGGGACATCAACATTGAGCCGTCGTGCATTCATGGGTGCCGCCACATTCTTGATTCTCTTGATCCCTTCCTGGATATCTTCCACAATTTTATTATACCCGGAAACCAAAATCACCTTTCCTGGACCAAAAACCGTGGCATTGACCCGGTTTCCGGTTGCATCGATATTGATCAGTTCTCCGTTCAGAGTGATGGCATTGACGCTACTGAGGAAGAGGTCTGAGGTCATTTGTGACTTCCGGATACCCAGGATAGTCTCCTTTGAGAGGCCGGGCTTCCAGTGATCATAGACAGTACAGCCCTGTGCTTCCAGTCGATCCAGAATCCCTAACTCTCGTATGGTGAGGGAGCCCCCCACTCCAATCCTCTGCTTTGGAGTGACATGTTTCCAAATTTCTTGGACCGCCTCCTCTTTGGTTCGAACATAGATGGCGCTGAATCCATGAGCCTCCAATTTTTCGATGGCTTTCTTAGCTCTTTCTTCAATCCACCACTGTTTGTTTGAATCCATCTCCTCTCCTTTAGCCCTGAACCTCACATGGTTCAGGGTTACAAAATCGAAAGGTATTGCTCTAATTCATAATCGGTCACTCGGGCCCGGTAGCGTTCCCACTCAATATTTTTATTCTCGATAAATTTAAAGAAGACATGGTCCCCTAACGCCCTTCTCACCAGATCGCTCTTCTCTGTAGTCTGGATTGCTTCGTAGAGATCCCCTGGCAGAGATTGAATGCCATATTCTCTCCTCTCCTTTGGGGTCATCTCATAAACATTTCGCTCTACCGGAGGATTCACTTTATACCCTCTTTCAATCCCTTCTAATCCCGCAGCTAACATGACAGAAAAGGCGAAATAGGGGTTACAAGCAGGGTCAGGCGATCGATACTCTACTCGTGTCGCTAACTCTTTTCCAGGCTTATAAACAGGAATTCGGATGAGGTCCGATCGGTTCCTTTGTGCCCAGGAGATATAAACCGGTGCTTCATAACCGGGTACCAATCGCTTATAGGAATTCACCCACTGGTTGGTGACAAGGGTAATCTCCTTCGCATGTCTCATCAGACCGGCGATATAATGCTTGGCAATGTCTGAAAGATGGTACTTATCCTTTGGATCGAAAAACACATTCTTCTTTCCTTTAAAGAGAGACTGGTGGGTATGCATCCCGCTTCCATTGACTCCAAAAATGGGTTTTGGCATGAAGGTGGCGTAGACATTATTCTTCAAGGCTACCTCTTTGACAACCAATCGATAGAGCATGGTGCTGTCGGCCATCGTCAGGGCATCCGTGTATTTGAGGTCAATTTCATGCTGGCTGGGTGCTACTTCATGGTGGGTATACTCCACAGGAATTCCTAACTCTTCCAAGACCATTGCTGTCTGCTTCCGGAGGTCGCTTGCCACATCAAGGGGAGTCAGATCGAAATACCCTCCGGAGTCAAGGGTCTCCGGTTTCCCTGTTGACCGTTGAAAATAAAAGTATTCCAATTCAGGTCCTACATTGAAGGTATATCCCATCCCCGAAGCTCGCTTCAGGTTCTTTTTTAGGACCCAACGTGGATCTCCCTTGTGAGGATTCCCATCTGGTTCCAGGATATCGCAGAACATCGCAGCCACTACATAATTGTTTGTCTTCCAAGGTAGGATCTTAAATGTGGAAGGATCCGGCATGGCCACCATGTCACTCTCATCAATGCGGACAAAGCCAAGAATGGAGGACCCATCAAACCCCATTCCATCTTCTAAAGCCTCTTTTAGTCCACGAATAGTAATAGCAAAACTCTTCAAGAAACCCAGGATATCGGTAAAGCAAAGCCGAATGAACTTCACATCCTTCTCTTTTGCAATTCGAAGCACATCTTTTTTCTCTAAACTGGCCATACTTTTTTCTCCCCCCTTTCAAAGAATTTAGAGACTCTTCAGATTTACCATAATCCTCTGTTCCGGTCAACCCTGTGAAATTCCCTTGTGAAATTCCCCACCTTCCCTTGCTCTCCTTTATTAAAGTGCCCAAGCGGATTAAGTTGACAACCCAATTCTTTTTGTGTAAATTTACCCCGTAGTTGAAATAAAGGATAGACGAAACTGATTTATTCCTTCGTAATCCTCAATTTACTGGTGTAAGAGATTAACGTTTGTTTACAACAACGGGGGTTACCCCTTAAACTGAGTTGATTCACAAAATTGTAAAAAGGAGATACCTCATTGCTATACAAAAAGACCTCCTATAAAAAGCAGATTCAAGCCCTCTCAGAAATCAGCCAAGCCATCTCCTCAGATCAATATTTAGATGATATTTTAAAACTGATCGTGACTGTTACGGCCAATGTGATGGGCTCAAAGATCTGTTCCCTATGGATTCTGGATGGGAAAGAAAAAGTCCTTAAAATCCGAGCAACGCAAACGATGAGTGAGGAATATCTCAAGGAGAGAAGCTTAAAATTGGGGGAGGGCGTGGTGGGCTATGTAGCCCAACAGAAAAAGCCCTTAGCCATTCTCAATGTATTGGAAGAAGCCCGCTACAAAGAGAAAGAGCTGGCCCGCAAGGAGGGATTGGTCTCCATGCTCAGCGTCCCCTTGGCAGTGAAAGACAAAATGATCGGGGTCATCAATTGTTATACCTCTTATCCCCATGAATTCACTGAGACAGAACGTGTTCTCCTTACAACGGTTGCCAACCAGGCAGCCATCTGCATTGAAAGCACAGAATTGATGGTGAAGACCAAGGTGATCCAGGAAGAGTTAGAGGTTCGAAAATTGGTCGAGAGAGCAAAAGGGGTCTTGATGAAACGGCACGGTTTAAATGAAGAAGAGTCGTTTAAACGGATCCGTAAAGCAAGTATGGACAGCCGAAAGACAATGCGCGAGATCGCTGAAGCCATCCTCCTCACCGATAAAATGGGAGGGTAGCCCAAAGAGATTTCTGGACTTTTCCAGAAATGTAAAAAAATCCTTGACAATTATTTCCTTGTATATTAAAAAATCCAAGACAATACAAAGAAGTATTGGAGACAAAGGCGTCAGATTAATCTGACGCCTTTTTTATTTTAAACCATTACAAAGCCGTATTAAAGACAAAGGCGTCAAAGAAATTTGGCGCCTTTTTTATTCTAAACTTTAAATTAAAAGGAGGAAGAAAAGCATGACATTCACCAAACCTAACCGAAGTCCAGCCACATTTACTCGAAATCGAGTTGAACCTGCTCCTGGGTCAGGTATCTGTGTCACCTGCCTGGATGGTTGTCCCGGTCCTTGCGAAGTGGGCCGTTCCGCATTGAGAGGAAGGGAAATCCTCTATCCACAGCCTTTTGCCAAGGTGACCGCAGGATCTGAAAAGGACTACCCCGTCGATTATTCTCATTTTAATATTCAGGGTACCTGTGTAGGTGCCATTGGCGTCCCAGCTGACTCGGATCAGGCCACCTTTCCAGCGGTCTCTGTCTCCACAGAGATCGGAGCCAAGGAGAAGATTCGATTAAAAGTCCCTTATTTTACAGGCGCTTTGGGTTCGACCGATATCGCTCGTATCCATTGGGAATCGATGGCAATAGCGGCAGCCATCTCTGGAACTCTGGTCGTCGTGGGAGAGAACGTCTGCGGCATGGACCCCAATTCGGAACTGAAAAATGGTCGGGTGGTCAAATCTCCAGAGATGGAACGCCGGGTGAAGACATTTCAGCAATGGTATGATGGATACGGTGGAATCGTCGTCCAATATAATGTCGAAGATGGCCGCCTGGGAGTCCCGGAGTATGTCGTAGAGAAATTGGGCGTTCAGATCATTGAACCGAAATGGGGACAGGGTGCCAAAGATATTGGCGGTGAGGTCAAACTCCCCACCTTAGAAAGAGCCTTGCAGCTGAAAGGCCGAGGGTATATCGTCCTTCCCGATCCAGAAGATCATGTGATTCAGGAAGCCTTCAACCAGGGGGATTTCAAAGAATTTGAGCGCCATTCCAGGCTCGGTATGGTGGATGAAAAAGGGTTTCACAAAGAAGTGGAACGTTTGAAAAAGATTGGGGCCAAACATATCTCCCTTAAAACCGGCGCCTATCGGCCTGTCGATCTGGCTCGGGCAGTCAAGTATGCCTCTGATGCCAAGATCGATTTACTCACGGTGGATGGTGCAGGAGGAGGGACAGGGATGAGCCCCTGGAGAATGATGAACGAGTGGGGTGTCCCTACGGTTTACCTTGAAAGCCTTCTCTATCAATTCCTGAAACGTTTAGAACAAAAAGGGGCCTTCATCCCCTCTTGTGCCATAGCGGGGGGGCTTGCTCTGGAGGACCATATCTTCAAAGCGATTGCCTTAGGCGCGCCTTATATCAAAGCTACATGCCTTGGAAGGGCATCGATGACAGCAGCAATGGTCGGAAATACCATCGGTGAGATGATTAAAAAGGGAAAGGTTCCTGCCGATATTGCCAAATACGGAAGCAACGTGGAGCACGTCTTCATTCTGGCTGCTAAACTGAAGGATAAATACGGGAAAGATTTTGAACGCATCCCAACAGGGACGATCGGAATGATCACCTATTTCGATCGGCTGAATGCTGGACTCCAACAGTTCATGGCCGGGGCAAGAAAATTTGCATTGAAATATATTTCCAGGGACGACCTCTGTGCCTTGACTCGTGAGGCTTCAGATGTATCCGGCATTCCCTATGTGATGGAAGTCGATCGAGAGGCGGTAGACAAGATACTGGGTAAATCAACGATTAGAAACAAAAAAACCATTCAAAACCCTTAGCGTCTGATATTGAGACTTTAGAAAAACCCAAATTCCTAATGTCTGAATGAACAAGGAATTGGATGGTTCTGGATTTTGTCTTCCCAGCCGTAGGCAGCATGATGTGAGATTGTATTATTTCCGAATCCCTTAACCTCAATTTCCCCCAAGGGGATACCTAAGAGAATGTCTGGTATCCCTTTTTTTTATTTTGAAAAAAAGCCGTTTTCGTTTATGATAGATGAATTAATGAGAACGAAACGTTTGCCAAAAGGAAAAAGAAATCCTGATGCCAGGGAGATTAATGCGCTGCTCGAAATCAGCAAAGCCATTGCCTCCGGTCTCTATCTCGAGGATGTGCTCCGTCTAATCGTTACCGTCACAGCCAATGTGATGGATTCAAAGATATGTTCCCTTTGGATTCTCGATAAGAAAGATAATATCTTGAAATTAAAGGCGACTCAGAGTATCAGCGAAGAATATTTGAAGGAGAGAAACCTGGCCATGGGAGAAGGGGTCGTCGGCCACGTAGCCCTCCGTAATCAGCCCATGGCTATCCTCGATGTCCTCAAAGAACCTCTTTATAAAGAAAAGGAACTGGCAAAAAAGGAAGGCCTGGTCTCAATGCTCAGTGTGCCCATGTGCATTAAGGAAAGAGTGATCGGGGTGATCAACTGTTATACCTCCTATCCCCATCCCTTTTCAAAGAGCGAAGAAGAGATGCTCACTGCCGTGGCTAATCAGGCGGCGATCTGCATTGAAAATTCAGGTCTGATGGAAACATTGGATATCGATGAGATTCTAAGACTCGTCTTGGAAGGGGTGACAAAAAATATCGGGTTCGACCGTGCCCGCCTTTATCTGGTTAATGAAAAGAAGAATATTCTCGAATGCAAAATGGCAGTGGGGGTCGGTGAAGGGAAGATTAAAGGGATTACCTTACCCCTGGATTCAGAGGAAAGTATTGTGGCCCGGTCGATTTTTGAAAAAAAGCCCTTCATTATTCCAGATGCAAGCCAGGACTCGAGGGTCAATCCTCTTCTGAAAGAAAAATTCAATCTTCACTCCCTTGTCGTCATCCCTCTTCTGGCTAAAGAAAGGGCATTGGGTGCGATAGCAGCCGACCACGTCGAACCCGGGAAGAATATCACCCGAGAGAGACTCGAATCGGTGATGACTTTTGCCCAGCAGGCTGGGCTCGCCATCCATAATGCTTTCATGTATGAGGAGCTCAAAACCTTCAGCCAACAGATGGAAGAAAAAATTCATAAGACAACGGCTGATCTCAGAAAAACAGAGGCCCAATTGATTCGGTCCGAAAAATTGGCGGCTTTAGGGCAATTGGCTGCAGGCATCGCCCATGAGATTCGCAACCCACTCACAAGTATCAATATCCTTATCCATTCATTGAGAGAAAATCTTCCCCCTGAAATACACAGCGGGAGGACCTCAAGGTAGTTGAGGAAGAGATCCAACGGATCAATGAAATCATTGATCAGTTTCTCCGATTTGCTAAACCAGCACCCCCTCTTTTTGAAAAGACGGATGTCCTTCCTATTTTTGAAGAAACGCTTCAGTTGCTTCGACCCCAAATAGAGAGACTGCAGATCTCTGTTCAAAAAGACTTCCAATCTCTTCCCCCCATTAATATCGATAAAGAACAGATGAAGCAGGTCATCCTCAACCTCCTGATGAATGCTATTCAGGCAATGGCTGGAGGTGGAAGATTAAAATTGATCGGTCAAATATCCGGAGATCATCACTGGTTACAGTTCTTTATAAAAGACTCTGGCATGGGCATCCCTTCTGAAGATATGGACAAACTCTTTGATCCTTTCTTTTCCACCAAAGAGGGGGGAATGGGTCTCGGCCTCTCTATTGCCCATCGAATCGTTGACCAGCACCACGGAAAGATCGAGGTAGAAAGTACCTCTGGGAAGGGAACGCTCTTTACTCTTTGGCTCCCAATTTCTTAAGAGGAGGAAGATGCACACCATCCTGATCGTCGATGATGACAAATCCATCCGATACTCTCTGAAACGGATGATGGAAGGGAATTTCTCTGTCCTCACTGCCCAAAACGGGGGGGAGGCTTTGAATCAATTCAGGGAAAATTCTCCTGACCTCATTATTATGGACATTAAGATGCCGGGCCGAAATGGAATCGATGTTTTGAAGGAGATCAAGTCGATCGATCCTAAATCCCTGGTGATCATTATGACTGCCTACGGGACCACCGAGACGGCTATCGAGGCGATGAAATATGGAGCCTTCGATTATATTCTAAAACCCTTTTCCATTCCACAGATGAAAGGTCTGATTGAGAAAGCCCTCTCTTTACGAAAGCTGATGAAACAGGAAGTCACCTACCTCTCCACAGAGAGTGAGGAGAGTGAGGGAGAACGATTTGTTGGATCTTCTCCTAAGATGCAAGAGATCTATAAAATGATCGGTCAAGTTGCCCAAAGCGATGTGACCGTTCTTCTCAGGGGTGAAAGTGGAACCGGTAAAGAGTTGCTTGCACGGGCGATCTATCACCATAGCCTCCGTGCGAAGCAACCTTTCCTCCCTGTCAACTGTGCAGCCATACCCGATACCCTCCTCGAAAGCGAACTTTTTGGACATGAAAAAGGAGCTTTTACAGGTGCTACTTCCCGCCGCATTGGAAAACTCGAGCAGTGTCAAGGAGGAACCATCTTCTTGGACGAGATTGGAGATATGTCCCTCGCCACCCAAGCTAAGTTGCTGCGAGTTCTCCAGGAAAGGAGTTTCGAAAGACTCGGAGGAATGGAAACCGTTAAGGTGGATATCCGATTCATCGTGGCCACCAATAAAGATTTAGAAGAGGCAATTTCAACAGGAAGGTTTCGGGAAGATCTCTATTACCGGCTCAATGTGGTCTCCATTGAAATTCCTCCTTTGCGTGAGAGGAAGGAGGACATTCCTGAACTCGTCTCCTATTTCTTAAAAAAGTTCAATCGAGAGTTGAGAAAAGAGATTGTCGGAATCACCTCGGCAGCAATGGAGAAGATCACTGCTTACGGATGGCCGGGGAATGTACGTCAACTGGAGAATATCCTAAAAAGGGCAATGGTGCTATGCCAGGGTGAATGGATTCTCGAAGATCAACTCCTCCTCGAGAAAGGGTGGGAAAAACGGGAGGAGGCCCTTGGGAAAAAGCCCATTGAGGATCTTCTCGATATCCTTTTCGAAGAACTCTCTAAGGGATCTTCTACACAACAGAATGCGGATATGATCTCCACTTTAGAAAGGGGGCTGATTCTCCGGGCGTTACAAAAGACCAAAGGGAATCAAGTCCAAGCCGCCCAGCTTCTCGGGATCAATCGAGGCACCCTTCGAGGCAAAATGGAGAGATATCATATTAAAAAAGAGGTGCTGGTCGCAGAAGAAGAATAACGATTTCGGAATGCAGAATGTGCCTGCCTGCCGGCAGGCAGGGATTGCGGAATTAATGAGCTTCGTAAAAGTAATGGAACATTGAGCAACTTATTGCGCCCTCCTCACCCTCCCCTCTCCCCCGACTACGGGGGAGAGGATAAAGGTGAGGGGGTTAACACGATGCCAATGCCCGTTCCATTATTTATGCGAAAGGCAATAAGTTTACAATTTTTTAATAAGGGGGTTTAAAGCTTTGAGCTTTGAGCTTTGAGCTTTGAGCTTTGAGCTTTGAGCTTTGAGCTTTGAGCTTTCAGCTATCGATTATTGACGCTTAGCGCTATGCCTGCCTGCGGTAGGCAGGCGCTCTGCCCTTTGCGAGGTGGGTATGCGAACACTCAGAATTGGCCTTTGCCAAATCAATACGACAGTGGGTGATATCGAAGGAAATACGAAAAAGATTTTGGACTATATCGAACGAGGGAAGAAGATGGGCGCAGAGCTTCTGACCTTCCCTGAGATGGCGGTCACCGGATATCCGCCAGAAGACCTTCTGCTCATGCCGAAGTTCATTGAGGCCAATTTGAAGGCTATCCAAAGGATTGCAAAAGCCACGACTTCTATCACTGCACTCGTTGGTTTTGTGGATAAGAGAGAAGATATCTACAATGCTGCAGCCCTCCTCCACAATGGGAAGATGGTTGGTTCTTATTGCAAAACCTTTCTTCCTAACTATGGGGTCTTCGATGAGGATCGCTATTTTCACGTTGGGACAGAAAATTTCATCTTTACTCTCAAATCCATTCCCATCGGCCCGAGCATTTGTGAAGACCTCTGGTATCCTGGAGATCCCATACGAACGCAGACCCTTTACGGAGGCGCGGAATTGATCGTTAATATCTCTTCCTCACCTTACCATGCAGGAAAATCTGCCTTTCGAGAGAAAATGATCTCTACCAGGGCTTCTGACAACATAGCGATCGTTGCCTACTGTAATCTGGTGGGCGGCCAGGACGAACTCGTCTTCGATGGAGGAAGTCTTATCTTCGATCAAAAAGGGGATTTGATCACCAGGGGAAAGCAATTTGAGGAGGATTTGGTCCTGGCAGATCTCAATATGGAGGAAGTCTTTCGCATGAGGCTTCATGATCCTCGAATCAGGAGGGAGAAGTCGACCAATGAAGAAAAAAGTCTGAGAAAAATCGATCTCTCCGATCAAAGCCGCTTCGCTAAAAAAAGACCTTCCATTCCAAAATGGGAGAACAAGCCTCTGGATCGGCTTCCTGAGATTTACTCAGCCCTTGTCCTCGGCACCGGAGATTATATTCGGAAAAATGGTTTCCATAAGGTCCTGATCGGTTTGAGCGGAGGAATCGATTCTGCCCTCACTGCAACAATCGCTTTGGATGCATTGGGGAAAAAAGGCGTAGTAGGAGTAGCCATGCCTTCCCAATACTCCTCGAAGGAATCTCTTGAAGATGCCAAGCTCTTGGCAAAGAACCTTGGGATCCGCTTTCTCACCATTCCGATCACAGAGGTATTTCAGGCTTATCTGAAGACCTTTTCTCCTCATTTCAAAGGTTTAAAACCCAATGTCACAGAGGAAAATATTCAGGCCCGGATTCGGGGAAATATCCTGATGGCCCTCTCCAATAAATTTGGTTGGCTCGTTCTGACCACGGGAAACAAGAGTGAGATGAGCGTGGGATACTGTACACTTTACGGAGACATGGCTGGCGGATATGCCGTGTTGAAAGATGTACCCAAAACGCTGGTCTATGAATTGTCAAAATTCAGAAATAAAAGAGAGGGGAAAACCGTTATTCCAAAAAATGTTTTCGCTAAACCGCCCTCTGCAGAATTGAGGCCGAATCAAAAGGATGAGGATTCCCTGCCGCCCTACCCTGTCCTCGACCCAATTCTTCAGGCCTATGTGGAAGAAGATAAAGGACCTGAAGAGATTGCGAAGATGGGATTTAAGGAAAGGTTGATCAAAGAAGTGATTCAAATGGTCGACCGAAATGAGTATAAAAGGAGACAAAGCCCTCCGGGTGTAAAGATTACTCACCGAGCTTTAGGAAAGGATCGGCGGCTACCCGTCACTAATAAGTATCGAAATTATTAAGAAGAAAAGGGAGGCGAAAAGATGGTGGAGCAATTTATCGAAATGATTAGTGGAGATAAGTCCATTCTTACAACCATCAAATACCTCATTGATGCTCGAGTTCTGGGCAAAATAGAAATTCCTGATACTGAACATCGTTGGATGACCATGATATTGGAGATTAAAAAAATGAAAGGCTCCTCTTTTTTATCCATTGACAAAATAGAAGGATTCGAATCTATCCTGGCAAAATATCCGAATCGAGAAGTCTCTTTAGAATTTATGGATAAAGGAGGGGTCCCCTGCCGATTTAGAACGAAGATTGTGAAATGCCGTCCTAAGGATATATTGTCGGAATTGCCTCAGGAGATCTATAGAATACAGAAAAGACAATATCTTAGAATAAACGCGTTGCCCCGGACTGAGATCACTTTTCGAATTTATTCTTCTGTTCAAGAAAAGGGAGAAGTGAAGGATCTCAGTGGGGGAGGAGTGGCCTTCTTCTTGGTGAAGGATTTAAAGTTCGAAATAGGTAATCTTTTAAATGATATTTCTTTAAAGATTCCTGAAGGAAAAGAACGGCTCAGCTTTCAAATTCCTCAGGCAGTGATTAGGCGCGTTGTCCTTCCTTCATTTTCTGAAAAAAGAACCCTTTGTGCGACCGAATTTTTAGAGATGTCAAAAGAGATCAGAGATAAGTTAACCGCATATATCTCTGAACAGCAGGTGGCCGTGATTCAAAAATTAAAAGAATAGTTGGGCACTAAAAAACAGTTATCTTCAATCTTCTTTTTATTTTGGAAACCCGGCTAAATACTCTCTCAGCAACATCTCATTCCTATTCTGAACTTTCTGCATCTCACTGAGGGTTACATTTTCAAAGGGGAGCTTTAACCGTTTGCTCCTCAACCTTGCTATCTCAGCATCCAGATATTGAATCGTGTTGGCAATCATCTCTGCCATGGATGAGATAGAGTCCTGAGACTTTTCAAAGGTCTCTTTATCTAAATAATTTCGATTCAAAAGATGGAACCGCTCAAAAAGTTTCTTAAGTCTCTCTAATTCTTCCTGCTTTCCCTTCTTTTTCTTATCTAACTTTTTCGTCAACTCCAAAAAATTTTCGATATCCATAGAATCTCTCCTTAGTTCGGGGATAATCCCCTTCATCTTCTCTTTACTCATAAATCTATGAAAAATGGGGATGAATGTCAATTTTTTTGGTGCGCTATCCCGAAATTGCTCTTTTTTAAACAGACTGCCTAAAATTCAACAAAAATTTCTTATTAACTAGCGAACAGATCCCGCAAGTATTGCTTGTCCCAAGTATTTAATATATTTAATTAAAATTTATAACAACCCTTTTTATTTTCAACTGGCACAAGTATTGCTCTTCATTTTGCTATGAATGTTTTGATCATCAAACACTTATAAGGCCTCCGTTGTCAATAGGGAAAAGAAATCCAAGACGAAAAAGTAACTGATTTTCGTTCTAAGAGACAACGACACTTTTGCCTGTTGGCAGCCGTTCCAACTTGGTTTCTGATCGGGTGCAAGAAGAGGTCCTGCACCAAACACTTATTGAGGTTCAATCCCGTATGAAACGGGACTGCAGAGAGATGAGACCACTCTGCGACCTAGAAACTATGCTGTGCCCTCGTACCGTCCTATTCAACACGTCGGGGTATGAGGCTCCCCAGTTAGTTACAGGTTCGGGTGAGGGGCAGAACCTGACCAACATGGCACGCTGATAAAAGTATGAGGAGCGGGATGGACCGCCAATCAAATCATGGGCTACCGGGCAATATTGGCATACCATCAAGTTGGCATTCTAAGATGCATGGGTTTTCTTGACCCTGATGGATGCAGGTGCATGCTCGTGCCCGGGAAGGTTCCAGTTAGACGGCAGGCTGATCCATCCCCTCCAGTTTTTTAGAGACCGAGGAACTTTTTTTGGTTAAAAGCCTCCTTGTTTTTAAGCATGAAATAGACGGCACGCCCGAGCTTGTGGGCGAGGATAGAGAGGGCCTTGGCTTTGCCGTGCTTACGGGCAAGCCTTTGGAGATACTTTTTGGCCGGTTCGTTGCCCTTGAGGAAAAGCACCGCTGCCTCGGAGAAGGCCCACTTAAGGTGAGCGTTACCGATCTTTTTACCACTGGATCCGTATTTTTTGCCGTTGGATTCTTTGATGCTCTTAATCAGACGGCAGTAGGAGACGAAATCCTGGACTTGGGGGAAGCGCTCAATGGATTCGATCTCGTAGAGGAGGACCAGGCCGAGGATTCTTCCGACACCAGGAATGGTTTGAAGCAGGGCATAGGATCGCAGATCGTGTTCTTTAGCACAGGCAATGATATCACGTTCGAGCTGGGTCAAGATGTGGTCATAGGCTTCAATCATCTCCAGGTCAACAGCCATGCTCTTTTGTACGGAAGGGTCGTCGAACCGTTCGGACGATGCCTTCACGGTTCTGGGGTTTGGCAATGCATCCCAAGGGATCAGGAAGGTTATACTGGCTTCGGGTGTTCTGGATATGGGCAAAGAGTTCAGCCCGTTTTCTCATTAAGTGATTTCTCCGTCTGAGGAGATCTCGGGTTGCCCGCATCCTTGCGGGATAGACATAAGATTGAGGAATCATACCGCCTCGCAGTAGGGTAGCGATCTTAAGGGAGTCGATTTTATCGTTTTTGGCTTTTCCTCCGTGGATCGCTTTCATGTAGAGGGCATGGCCGAGAACGAAGGAAATGTTCTCTTGGATACAGAGATCAGCGATCCAGTACCAGGTGAACATGCATTCGACAGCAACCACGATGTCCTCACGGAAGGGAGCAATGGTATGGAGAAAAGCTTCCTGGTTTGTGTGGATGTTTTGATGAACCCGGACATTGCCTCCGGCATCGATAATGCAGACAAACATATTTTTGGTATGCAGATCGATTCCACAATAAAACTTGTGCTGTTTGGTGTAGAAATTCATATGGCTTCCTCCTTTTGATGGGATATGGTGGTGTTGCAACCCTCAGTTTACCATCTTTAGGGGGAGGCCTTAAATAGTATCATATCGATATCGAAGGTCCGGGATTGATCGAATATTCCCTGACGCAAGAGAAAATCCCTTTTCGGATTCTTAATCTCAAACCCGGTATCCGTCTCCCAAAAATTGATGGCTTCTCCCACATCATCATTTTGGGAGGACCCATGAATGTTTATGAGGAAGACCGATATCCCTTTCTCAAAGAAGAGGACCTTTTTATTAAGGAGGCCATTCAGAGAGGAAAAGCAATCTTAGGAATCTGTCTCGGCGCCCAATTGATCGCCAAAGCACTTGGAGCAAAGGTCTTTAAATCTCCGGTTAAGGAAATCGGATGGTACGATGTCTCATTGACAGATGAAGGTTCCAAAGATCCATTCTTCTCCTATCTTCCAAAGACATTCCCTGTATTCCAATGGCACGAGGATACCTTCGAAATCCCGAAAGTCGGAAAATTGATCGTGACCTCGAACTTCGTTCCCCATCAGGCTTTTCGATATGGAGAAAAGGTTTACGGCCTTCAGTTTCATCTCGAAGTGACGGAGGAAATGATCCATGAATGGATGGAAGCATACGAAGAAGAAAGTTGCAACTCTGAATCCCTTATCTTCTCAAGGGCTGAGATTATGACAGAGACTGCAATCAAGATCGAGAATTACACGAAAAGGGGGATGGGTCTCCTTAAAAATTTTTTCTGTGAGAGGAGTAGTGAGAGATGAAGAAGATCCCTATTCTGTTGTCAACATTCATTTTTTTATTCGCAGGTGCAGCATTTGCTAATGGAAACCCTACTCCACCCAAGGTAGATTCAGGAGATACTTCCTGGATTCTTATTTCTTCTGCCCTGGTCATGCTGATGACCCCTGGACTTGCCCTGTTCTATGGTGGCATGGTCCGGAGCAAAAATGTTCTTGGAACAATCATGCAGAGCTTTATCGCACTGGGTGTAATCACCATCCAGTGGGTTCTCTATGGTTACAGTCTCGCATTTGGCCCTGACATTGGCCATGTCATCGGAAGCCTTGACTGGATTGGACTTCGAGGCGTGGGACTTGATCCCTTTCCCGATTATGCAGCTACAATACCACATCAAGCCTTCATGATCTTTCAGATGATGTTTGCCGTCATCACGCCAGCCCTGATCACAGGTGCATTTGCTGAAAGATTTAAGTTCAAGACCTATCTCGTCTTTCTGATACTTTGGGCAACATTCGTGTATGACCCCCTTGCGCACTGGGTCTGGGGCGTAGGTGGTTGGATAAGAAATCTTGGTGCCCTTGATTTTGCCGGAGGCCTTGTTGTTCATATCAGCTCTGGAATCGCCGCCCTGGCAGCAACCCTCGTGGTCGGCAAGAGAAAGGGGTACGGTGACGAACCTATGCCTCCCCACAACCTGACCATGACCCTTCTGGGTGCAGCCCTACTCTGGTTTGGCTGGTTTGGCTTTAATGGTGGAAGTGCGGTTGCATCCGGGTCTCTGGCAACTTCTGCCTTCGTGGTGACTCACATTTCAACAGCTGCTGCGGCTCTTTCCTGGATGATCGCTGAATGGGTATACCGAGGAAACCCAACCGTACTCGGAGCTGCCTCGGGTGCGGTAGCGGGGCTTGTGGCAATCACACCTGCATCGGGTTTTGTTGGACCCGTACCAGCCATTATCATTGGACTTCTCGGTGGTGCCATCTGTTATTTTGCCATTAACTTGAAATCTAAGCTCGGTTACGATGACTCCCTCGATGTCGTAGGCGTTCATGGAGTGGGTGGCACATGGGGTGCACTGGCCACGGGATTGTTCGCATCAAAAGCGATCAATGCAGCAGGAAACGATGGCCTCTTCTTTGGCAACCCCTCACTCATTGGTATTCAGGCACTGAGTGTGGTTTCCGCATGGGTTTATTCATTTGTGGTGACATTGATCCTATTAAAGATTCTCGACAAGACCATGGGTTTAAGAGTGAGTGACGAACATGAGTTGAACGGTCTTGATTTAAGTCAGCATGGCGAAGCAGGGTACAGCTTTTGATTGCGGATTGCGGAATGTGGAATGCGAATTAAGATAAGTAATCGGTTATCAGTTATCAGTTAACAGTCACTGATTACTCGATTACTGATCACTGTTTTAACGCTATGCGTTGTGCGCTTTGCATTCATTCAACTGGGAGGCAAGATGAAAAAGATCGAAGCGATTATTAAACCGTTTAAGTTGGACGAGGTCAAAAATGCTTTATCCAAAATTGGTATTCAGGGAATGACGGTCACTGAGGTCAAAGGATTCGGAAGACAAAAAGGCCATACCGAGGTTTATCGGGGGGCAGAATATAAGATTGATTTCCTTCCGAAGGTGAAGATTGAGCTTATCACCACTGACGAGATCGTGCCTCAGGTAATCGAAACCATTGAACGGTCTGCAAAAACAGGAAAAATTGGAGACGGAAAGATCTTTGTCTCATCCGTTGATGAGGTGATTCGAATCCGAACTGGGGAGCGCGGGAAAGATGCAATCTGAACGCAAAATCCTAAACCCTAAACACTAAATCCGAAATAAACCCAAAATCCAAATGTTCAAAACTTCAATTTTGGGTTCAGCGTTTTGGATTTTTGGGTTGTTTTGAGTTTTGAGTTTATTTAGAGTTTAGGGTTTTGAATTTAGGATTTATCATTGAAAGGAATGCCTTGAATCACGCAACTGAGATCAACAATACCAGGAGTGATTTGAAAGCTATCAAAACCCAGATGTCCCAGGCTTCATCCCTCCCCTCCCCCAAGGAATTATTTCGTCAAAATTCTGAAATGATGGATGATCTCGTAAGAAAATCCTTCCAAAGAGCACATTTGCAGATCCCATCCCCATCGGTCTGCCTCATGGCAGTGGGTGGATATGGAAGGGCTGAATTGGCCCCTTCTTCAGATATCGATCTTCTCCTCCTCTACTCCTCTTCGCAAAAAGAAAAGCTTCCTCCTTTGGTTGAAAAGATCCTCTATCCTCTCTGGGATTCAGGATTGGATGTTAGCTGCAGTTCCAGGTCCATCAACGAATGTCTGAACATGGCGCAATCAGATTTGAATGTGAAGACAGGCCTGATCGATGGACGCTACCTCGATGGCGAATACGAATTCTTCCGGAATTTATATAGTCTTTTCACAAGAAAGATCCTTCATCGGAAGGTACGAAAATTTGTCGAGGATTTAGCTAAGGACCTTCGCCATCGACACCGAAAATATGAAGACCCTGCTTATACCTTAGAGCCCAATATCAAAGAAGGAAAAGGAGGGCTGAGGGACTTCCAGATCGGCCGTTGGATCATCAGGGCGAAATACAAGACAGATCGTTGGGATTCCATCCTATTCCCCGACCACTCCCGGATGCTGGACAAGAGCCTCGAATTTCTCTGGACAGTCAGAAACCAGCTCCATTGGCTCAGCGGAAGAAAACAAGAGGATCTCTCTTTTGAATTACAAGAAAAGATTGCACCCTTGCTTGGTTTTTCTAAAGGTACAGAAGGAATTGAGGAGATGATGAGGCAGTATCATCTTTCCACCCAGAGGATTTCAAACTTTGCAGATGATATCCTCGACCACATCCTATATGAACCCTCCTATTTCAAAAAAACCTTCTTATTCTTCAACCGACGAAGGATTGATAAAAATTTTAGAATGGCCTACAGAGAAATCTATTTCTATGAGCCCATGATCTTCAAGAAAGATCCAACACAATTGATGACCCTCTTTGAATACTGTCAGACTTACAAAGCCAAGGTGGGGTTCCGTGTGGAAGAAGCGGTGTTGGAGGCACTCCCCTTTATTGATGATCGCTTCAGACATTTGGAGAAGGTCAATCAGACCTTCCTCTCCATTCTCAGGAAAGGGGAAGGGGTTGAAACGATACTGAGAAAGATGCACGAACTTGGATTTCTTTCTCGGTACATACCTGAATTCACCGAGA
>CAVTZZ010000039.1:0-9963 GCA_963739325.1 uncultured delta proteobacterium
TACACTAGTAAAGAGATGGGGTGAACAGCCTTCCTTTGGGTTCCTTGGAAGATCTGGAGTTTGCAGGCTCCACAACTGGTTGAGATCTCGTTGACTCCAGAATCCATAATTTCTTTAAACAACCTTTCTCCAATTGCCATCGAGAGGTCGAAGTTTTTTTTCTTCATTCCAAACGTTCCTACTAATCCGCAGCAGCCATCCGAGAAGGTCTGAACCTTTACTCCAGGGATCAGTTGAAGCAATTCAACGGGTTCCTGGACAACCCCCAGAGCCCGAAGATGACAGGGGTTGTGATAACCGAGGTGGAGATCCATCTTCGCAAGGTCTAAGTTCAGTTCACCTTTCCGATGGAGCATCATCAGAAATTGATGGATATCGTAACATTTCTCCCCTACGTTGAAGGCCTCTTCAGAATTTAAAATTTTAGGATATTCCATCTTGACGGCGAGGGCACAACTCGGTTCGCTGAAAACGATGCTGAGCCCTTGTTGAACAAGGGAGGCCATGGTTTTGACATTGGTTTGAATGTCTTCCAACACAGGAGAGATGGCACCGGAGTTAATGCGGGCAATTCCGCAGCAGCGGAATTCAGGCAAGAGGACATGAAATCCGTTCTTTTCGAGCACCTCCAGAGTTGCCAAACCATCTCCCTCCGGTTCATTGAAATTGGAGTAACAGCCGAGAAAGTAGACAACCTGCTTATCTCCAGGGGGGTGAGGACGATCCTTCAACATTTTTCGTAACGTCCGGCGTTGAAATGCAGGGAGGTGTCGGCGCCGATCAAGGCCAACAGCCATTTCTAAGCAACTTCGGACAGGGGATAATGAGTTGGCAAGGTTGATCAAAGGAGCGAAGGCACTTCCTGTTTTGCACAGCGATCGAGTGTTAGCGAAAAACCGATGACCGAAGGGCTCCCCATGCTTTCCGATATAATAAGCCCGGCTACTCAAAGCGAGCCATGGAATATCGACGCCGGAAGGGCATTCTGTCAAACATCTTTTACAATTGACACAGGAATCCATCACTTCCTTAAATTCGGTGGAGTCGAGAATTTTTGGATCCAATGACCCTGAAAGAAACTCCCTCAGAAGAGTAGCCTTGGCTCTTCCGATCGCCCATTCTTCACAAATTTCCTGAGCCACAGGGCAATAGGATCTGCATTTTCCGCAGCCCGAACAGGTCTCGATCGCTGTTCTCACAGGTTCCTTATCAAAGAAGCTGACCGTTGGAACCATCGGAGCATTGGCCAAGAATTTAAGGTTTTGGTCGAGAGGATTCCGGTCACCTCCCACAATGCATCCGGGATTGAGAATGTTTTCGGGATCAAAAAGTTTTTTGATCTCCACCATGGCGGGATAGAGGTTCGGGTACTGCTTTTTGAGGTAGTAGGTTCTCAGCCGCCCATCCCCATGCTCTCCACTGATGGTCCCCTTGAGAGAGAGAACAAGGTCGTAACAGGCGTCAGCAAGAGACACCATCTTCTTAACATCCTCCTCTTGTGTGAGATCTAAAAAGACCATGAGATGAAGATTGCCATCACCTGCATGGCCATAGATGCCCACATCCACTTGGGACCTTTTAAAAAGTTCCCTCAGCCCTCGAATATATTGAGAAAGGTAGCTTGGATGGACTGCAGCATCTTCAATGAAGGCAATCGGTTTTTTGGGGCCCTTCATCTTGTTCAGAATGGGGCCTGAAACGCTTCTCACCTTCTCAAGCATGGCCATATCTTTATCATTCTTGGCGACCTTCAACTCCCCGGCCAATTTTTCCTGGCGGATCACTTTTTCCTCTACTTCCCGGAATTTTTGGCGGAGTTTTTCCTCATTTTCATCTTGGAATTCAACAAAGAGAATGGCTTCAATCCCCTCAGGAAGGTAGGTCCTCAACTCTGCTTTCTGTTTTCGGGCAAGATCGAGTATCTGTCTTTCAATGATCTCGAGCATGGTAGGAGAAAGCTCGAGAATCTTTTGCGTTGCCGTGCCAACGTTATCGAGGTTATTAAAATAGATCAGACCACCTAAGGCCTTTCCCGAAAGAGGCAGGAGTCGGAGTGTTGCTTCTGTAATGATTCCGAGAGTTCCTTCTGATCCTACAAAGAGGGAGGTAAGGTCCAGCAGCCCATTGCCCTGGAGCCTCCAGAGGTCGTAGCCGGAAGAGTTCTTCATGGTAAAAGGCTTTTCTTCTTCCATGGGTTTTTGGTACCGTTTGAGAAGGTCGGGCATTCCATGGTAAATTTTTTCTTCGAGGGTTTGCGGATCGTTTGGCTTTTGCGTCCTGATCCTATCCAGAGAGACAGGGCCTGTGCTGATCACTTCTCCATTTGCAAGGACGGCCTCTAAGGAAAGAACATAATCACGAGTCGCGCCGTATTTCACGGCCCGGGGACCACTGGAGTTATTGGCAATCATCCCGCCGAGAGTGCAATGATCTTTTGTGGAAGGATCGATGGGGAAAAAAAGCTGATAGGGTTTGAGGAATTTGTTCAGGGAAGCAAGAATAAGGCCGGGTTGTACCCTGACCCATTTCTCCCTGTCATCCAATGCTAAGATTTTGTTTGTGTATTTAGAAAAATCAACAAGGATGCCTTCTCCTAATTCATTACCTGTACGGCTGGTCCCTGCTCCTCTCGGGATGAGCGGGATTCTCATCCGAGCCGCATACTGGACAAGATTAATAATATCCATCTTATGCCTTGGCTTCACAATGCCTAAAGGTCTGATCCGGTAGATTGAGGCAGCGCTCCCGTAAATGGTTCGGTTGAGTTCATCGAAGAGCACTTCCCCTTCGATCTGCCTCTGTAAGTCTCTAAGGATGGATTTGGTTTCTCCGGTTCTCCCTATCACCCTATCTCCTCATCTCCTTATCTCTATTTCTCTTTTTCCCTATTTCCCCATCACCTTATCTCCCTTTCCTATTTTCTCCAGAAGCATCTGAGCACGGACAGGATTGAAAGCCCCGCATTCACAACATTTGGCCATTATTTTTGCGGCTTTTTTGGGTGTCAGCCGTCGGAGTTTTACATATTCGATCATCTTTCGGATGAGGTTGAAAGAGACCATACCATGACCGCATAGGGTATTAAATATTAAGATCTCTCTCTCCGGCAACAGATCCTTTGCACCCCAAAAACCGAGGGAATGTTCGACACTATGTCTTTCAATTCCTGCCTTTCGACAACATGCCTGAACCTCATTCATGAGTCCGCTGATGTTGATGGAAATCCCAAGATCGGCTCGAATCAGTTCTTCCACTACCTTCTGAAGTGTATCGAGATCTGTAAAGACGGCAGAAGCTCCTCCACCCTCCCGTTGATTGGAGATCAATTTCTGAATATCGATGTCGTCCTGATGGATATTTCCCTGGATATAATCACCGATATTGACCGGATGATGTTTCAGGCAGATTCGCATGAATTCCTGAATTTTGGGGCCCGATCCTTCACGGGTGATCCCCTTTGCCGTATGGGCGAAGATGACATAATCGTTCTTCAAGCTCTCCCATGTTCCCTGCCGATGCAGTGTATTGGTCATCGTTCAATTCTCCTTGAATAAAGGACGGCCCAATCCGATATTCGTTTTTCCATTGGGGGAGAGGGTATAGCCAGCTTTCTTCACCCACTCCTCATGAGGGATAGACCCATCCGAAAGGCATTTTGATGCAATCCCAACGCTCATGACCGTATCCACTTCCTTTTGAACTTTCTCTAAGGCCCGGAGGAATTCAGGAATTCTCTCCAGGCTTGTTTTAATTTCAATGATGGCCGACAGCACTTTCTCGTTGAGAATCTCTTCATTCATCTTTCCAGTTTCTATATCGACCATCAACTGAGTCACAGGATTCTCCCTCTCAAAATGGGGTTTCAGTTTGGCAAGGGCCATCGCCACCTTTTCGATATCCCGGAAATAAGCACCGATCCCGGGCCTGCCTATTTCGACGACGAGTCCTGCCTCTCCTTTACGAAGTCTCCCCGTCACATCATTGCTCTTGATCTCATCTGTTCCTCTGCCGGATACGCCTGTGCCTGGATGGACTGTGGTGGGATCACTGAATAAGGCCCGTATATTCCTCGGCCACTCCAACGGAGGAGGTGTCAATGCACCTGTTGGGCAGACATCCACTTCTGCTAAATACCCCAAGCGAAAAAGGGAGAGAACCTTCCGAATGCCTCGAACGAACCATGGCCGATATCCTTCATTTCTGCATACGCGGTAGCAAGTAAAACACTCCACACATTCATCTTGATTGATGACGGACTTTCCATCTTGATCCAGATAGATGACCCCCATGGTGCAGACCGCGTGGCAATTTCCACAGCCGATGCATTTCTTCTTATCGATGTCCATTCCGATCTCTCAATCCAAAATGTAGCAATTGATTGGTTAGAAAATAAACGGTTCTCAATTAATAAATGGTGGGGAGCCCCTCCGAGGGCTCCTCTTAAGGCGGCCACAGAGGGCCGCCCCTACGGTTGATAAATCAATTTTCATCCTTCGGGCCTGCCTGCCCTGCCTGCCGGCAGGCAGGCGGTAGGCAGGGGCGACCATTTGATCATGTAAAATGGATGTAAAAAAAATTATATGATTTTGCTTTTAGGCTGTCAATGAATCTTTCAGAAATTGTATCCAAAAAATAGAGAGGATCGATTAAAACTTAAAAAGAAAACCATTCTTTCTTTTTCCTATTCCTCCCTTCGAAACTTTATAACCTCATGGTATTCAAAGGTAATATTTTTAATAAATTTATCTTGACATTTTTTGAAGACGATTTTAAAATCTCTCAAATTTTAAAATCAATCTGAAATTGGATACAATTTTGAGAAAATTGTCCCTCCGAACAATCTCATCAAAGAAAGAGATGCCCGTCAGGGAAAGAACTTATGAATACCTGAAGTCGGCTATCCTTTCGGATCGCATCCATCCTGGAGAGAGACTCACCGAAGAACATTTAGCAGGAGAGATGGGAGTCAGTCGAACTCCTGTAAGGGAGGCTCTCCATAAGTTAGAGTTAGAAGGGCTGATTAATCCTCTTGAGACGAGAGGATTTATTGTTTCCAAGGATTCTAAAGAGGAAGTAGAAGAACTTTTTGATATGCGGGCGATTCTGGAAGGGTTTGGATTGAGGGTCATCTCTGGAAACGTTTCTGAGGAGCTTATTGAAAAACTCAATGGGGTCATCGCAAAGGCAGAAGATGCCCTGAGGAAGAAACAGATTAGAGAAGTTTTCAAATGGAATACACATTTTCATGATATGCTTCATCGAGTGGTGGCGGAAAAAAAGAGACTCCATAGACTATTAGTAAACATGCGAAAATATGTGTTGAGATATCGGGAGGATACCCTTCAATATCCAGATGGGGGGAGGAGAGCTCTGGATGGCCATCGAAAAATTGTTATGGCGCTACGATTGAAAGATCCTGATTTGTGTGAGCGAGTGATGCGGGAACATATTCAAGAGGCCAAAGAGGATGCTCTGCAATTCCTCTTTGGAGAACATAAAAAGGGATGAATGGGAGGTTTTAAGAATTTAATAATATCAAAATTGTAAAAATGAATTTCACTTATCGATAATGTACACAGCGTCATTCATCACAACAGAGCCCGTCATTCCCGCCCCGTATGAGGTACAGGGTAAACTCCAGCGGGAATCCAGGCGTCGTCCCTGCGAAAGCAGGGAACCATTATTTAACACACTGGATTCCGGGTCAAGCCCGGAATGACAAACCGGCTAAATTTATGTCGTCATGTATGGAAAGGAGGTTTTAATGAAGGTCCGTGCCGATAGATGTATTGGTTGTAAACGATGTTTCCCTTATTGTCCGATGGGGAGGATACAAATTTTTCTCCGGCATGAAAAGATTCCTGGCAGGGTATATATCGACATTGATCAGGATAAATGTACCGACTGCGGGATGTGTTATCGGGCGAAGATCTGTCCTGTCAATGCCCTTTACCAACCTGCAGAACCATGGCCCCGGGAGGTTCGGGCGATCTTGAGCAATCCCCTCACTGAATATAAGGGATCTCAGGTCCCGGGTCGGGGGACCGAGGAGATGAAGACCAATGACGTGTCAGGCCGATTTCGTCCTGGGGAGGTTGGCGTTGGCATTGAGTTAGGGAGACCGGGGGTAGGGGCCTACTTCAGGGACGTTGAGAAAGTCGCTATGGCCTTATCTCCATTAGGGTATGGGTTTGCCGAAGAGAATCCAGTCACCCAGTTTATGTCGGACAAAAAGACAGGGAAGCTCCGGGACGATGTTCTCAATGAGAGGGCGACCTCCGCCATCATCGAGGGGAAATGTAAATTGGAGAACCTTCCTGAGGTGCTGGAAGCAGTTAAGAAGGCAGCTGAGAAGGTAGATACGGTCTTTACGGTGGAAATCATCTCGAAGGTTCCCCCGGAGGGGGAAATCCCCATCCTTCCTATTTTGAAAAAGTTGGGGTATTGGTATTCGATCAACAGTAAGAACAACATGGGGCTGGGGGAGCCAGCCTTTAAATTCTATGGATAACGGATATAAAGGAGAGAAGCGATGACACATAGTTTACATCGAAGGGGCGACCGAGAGAGTCTCAAGGATGATTTTGTGGTGCTCGGTTGTCCAGCCACTGGATTCAATAAGAAGGGATCTGCGCCCAAGACCCGTGAATATTTACGTATCGCTTATACCCACAAGCCGATCAACGAAGGCGATATGAAGACGGGTAACATTTACAACACCACCATCGAAGATATTCTCGATCGTGTCACCGATGGGACCATCGTCCAGGTGACCTACGATAACCGGGAGAGGGTGGTCAGCTTATTAAAGGAACTGAAGAAGAAGAGGCCTGGTATTTCGATAACCGTTTCAGGCGTCACCGATATTGTCCAGGGGATCATGGATGAAGTAGGCTTAGGTCGTATTCACACGGTCGAATATTCCATGGGCACCTGGGGTAAGACCGAGAGGCTACCCGAATTTGATGTATTAAAGATCACAACGATGTGTGGCCACGCCATGATTGCTAACGACTTAGTGGGAAAATTGATTCGTGACATTAAAAAAGGGTACAGAACCCTGGAGGATGTAGCTTTGGAGATGGCCAAATGCTGCACCTGCGGTAATTTTAATCTGACTCGAGGGAAAAAGATATTGAAAGAAATGTTGCCATTATATGTGATCAACCGATATTAAAATTTCTGTTGCGCCATGCACCATGCTCTTTGCGCTATGCGTGAATAAGGGAGGAGTAAAAGATGCGATACGTCATTATTGGAGGAAGTGCTGCAGGGATCAGCGCTGTCGAAGCCATCCGATCGGTAGATCGGACATCCCCCATCGAATTGTTTAGCAATGAAGGGACTCCCTTCTACTCGAGAGTTTTACTGAGTTACTATATTGCTGGAGCCATTACAAAGGACGAGTTACACTTCAGACCCTTGGAGTTCTTCGCGGAGAATAAAGTGACGGCTCATCTGGGTCAGAGGGTAGAGAGGGTCTTGCCCGATTCCAAAACGATCCGAACAGAGGATGGAAGAGAATATCCTTATGATCAACTCCTCATCGCTACGGGTTCCTCTCCAAAGATTATAGACATCCCAGGAAAAGATAAAAAGGGTGTCGTCGTCATGAGAAATATCGATCACGCCCAGGAAATTATCAACCGTCTGGAAGAAATCAAAACAGCGTGCGTATTGGGAGGAGGGCTGATTGGCTTGAGGACGGGTTATGCCCTTTCGGTTCGGGGAGTGAGGGTGAAGATCATTGTCAAATCCAGTCACGTTCTTTCTCAGATGCTTGATAAGGAATCAGCAGAAATGATCCAGGGAACGATGCGCGAGCATGGCATCGATATCCGGACTGGCCGGGATGCCGTTGAGATCGTAGGGAAAGAATCCGTTGAGGGAATCCTTCTTGAGGATGGAGAGCGAATCAATTGCCAACTCGTCGTCATCGGTAAGGGTGTTCAGCCCAATGTCGATTTTATCTCATCGACTCCAATTAAAGTCAATGAAGGAATCGTTGCAGATGAGACCATGAGGACGAATGTGCCGGATATTTACGTAGCTGGGGATGTTGCGGAAACCTACGATCTTTCTACTGGAAAGATGGGTGTCAATGCGATTTGGCCTTGCGCTTTTGAACAGGGCCGTGTAGCAGGTTTGAACATGGCTGGCAAGAAGGCCAAGTTTGCCGGCTCATTCCGAATGAATTCCCTCGACTTTTATGGGCTGCCTGTGATTTCAATGGGTATCACCCGTATCGATGGGAATGGATTCCAACAGTTCCAAAGGAAGACGAAAAGTACTTATCGCAAACTCGTCCTAAGGGATGGATGTATTGTTGGAGCGATTCTTGTCGGTCAGGTTCAGAAGGCAGGGATCTTGACCACCCTTTTAAAGAAGAAGGTCAATGTTTCTGACTATATCCCCTTTTTGATGAGCGATAAGATCAATTTTGCGGACTTATTGCCACTCATGAAGGAAAATAAAGAAAGATTCACGGAGGTTGAATATAGAGAGCTGAGCCAACGGCCGTTGGCATCGAGACATTAGGAGTTTGTTAAAAACATGTTTTTTGGAGGATAAATAAGATGAAAGTGATCAAGGTTGATCCAGAAAAATGCACGCAATGCCATACCTGTGATCTCTGGTGTGGAATTGAAATCGGCTCAGAGAGGAAGGAACTCAATGATGCGATTCACGAGAAGCCGCAGCCTGTCCCCCGAGTTCATGTGGAGGGAAACAACTTTCCCCTCCATTGCCGCCATTGCGAGACGGCCCCGTGCATTGACGCCTGCCCCAACGGATCGATGCGCAGAGACCCAGCGACTGGGCTCGTCTATGTACATGAACCGACCTGCATTGCCTGTTGGATGTGTGTCATGGTATGCCCTTTTGGGATCATTACCCCATCGCCTTCAATCCATATGGCTGTTAAATGTGACCGTTGTCGGAACATGGAATATCCCATTTGTGTCGATGTATGTCCTACGAAAGCGTTGGTTCTGGAGGAAAGGGAAAAGGGAGCGAGCTGGTATGGGTACGCTCCCAAGCGGAGTTTTTAATCGATCATTGTCGCCATAGCTTTGACCCTGAGCGCGCCTTTATCCTTGTTCTGAATAACGGGGCTTGGGCGCAGTCGAAGGGGCAAGAGTTCTATCGATTAGAAAGGAGAAAAAGAGATGGATTTCGTACAAAGGAAGACCACGGATAGTGCAGTGGATCATTTTTTAAAGGAAGCGGCAGAGAAAGAGATACCATTGGTGTGGGATCGTTATGAGGGGTCGCTTCCTCAGTGTGGATTTTGCGAGACCGGATTGAATTGTAGGGATTGTCTTCAAGGACCCTGTATCAGTCATCCTTTTCGTGATCAAAATAAAGTGGGTGTTTGTGGAAAGGACAAAGATATCCTCGGAATTCATTCGTTTGTGAGGCTGGTTGTTCATGGGGCGATGGGTTACTTCGATCAACTGGCTGATTTTGCCCAAGGGGTTGAGTCTGGAGAGAGTTCTCCCAAGCGCAAGAAGGAAGCGGAAAAGATAATGGGTGATATTAAAAGGTTGTTCGGAAATGGAACTCCGAGCGTGATAGGAAAGTTTCCGAAAGTTCTGACCGAGAGTTGGAAGGGGACAGGCGTCTATCCAGAAGGGATTGGTAGGGATCTCTTTAAGGTCTCCCAGAAACTGGACGGGGGCATTGGGAATGTAGAAGAGACCCTTCTTTGGGCTTTCAAGGGGGCTTTAGCCGGGTGCGCGGCTCAGATGCTTCAGGGAAGAATGAAGACGGCGGTCTTTGGGGATACTTCTCCCACAGAAGGTGAAGTCAGCTTGGGAATTCTTCAAAGAGGGGCTCCCAATATCCTTCTTTATGGCCATTTCTCCCCTCTCCTGAAGCAGAAGATCGCTGAGGCAGTCAAGGGAAAGAAGATTGGACTCATGAGTGTATGCTCAGATTCATTCGTTCCTCCTCATCGGTTTG
>CAVTZZ010000040.1:0-74006 GCA_963739325.1 uncultured delta proteobacterium
CAGATAATTTTACATGTAAAGCCGATATTGTCAAATACACGAGCGAAGGCGTGAGGCATGTTCGAGATAATGGATCGACTTGGCCTGCATGTTGTAAAATAAGATATGGCGGATATATGTCACGCCTTTTTTTTGGGAATCCATAATATGCGGCTAAGAATAGCCTCTTTAAGAATTACAGCTACCATGGAGAAGGATTGTTTTATTAACGAGTCCGCCATAATTTATTTGACACATTCACATACTTATGCTATCTTCTTATCAGACTGATAATCATTCATCTCTTGTCCAGGAGGGGATAGCATATGATCAAGATCCATGAAGGTACACCATCTCTATCTGGCCCCAGAGGATCTCTTCCCATCAGGGAAGATGATGAAATCACTCTTAAACTTGCGATGCTCTTTGAGGGCCAATGTGAAGGTCTTGGCCCTGTCAAGGCCGCAAAAAAGTTTGGATATACTCGACAGCGTTACTACCAAATTCTGGGGCAGTTTATGAACCAAGGTGCTTCGGGACTCAAACGCCTCAAATCGGGCCCCAAAAGGAACTACCGCAGAACCGATGAGGTTGTACGTCAGATTATCCGGTATCGATTTCTTGATCCAAACATGTCTCCGGAGGTCATTGCCCAAAAACTGAACCAGAACGGGTATCTCATTGCCATCCGAAGTGTGGAAAGGGTGATCTCGGAATATGGCCTTCAAAAAAAAACTGCATCTCTGTCGTCCCGGAAACGCACCGGTAAAGGTTGAAACCCATCGAACAAAACAGAAGGTGCGTCTGGAGGTAGGTGACCCCCGTGAGATTGAACGGGGTGTACGACAGCTATTAGCCAATAAGATTTCAGGAACCTTGGTTGGCATCTGGCTGCTGATCCCCGAATATCTCAGACTCGGAACATGGGATTTGCTCAAATCCTGGAGCGAGATGCCGGAGGAACGGGTCGAACCCCGACTGGCTTTGCAGCTGATCAACGAAAGTGCCTTATGCGTCAGCGGCATTCGGATGAAACGAACACTGAGCCAAAAGGGTTTTGAATTGGCTAACGGTTTGCCCTTTATTGCGACTGACCCTGCCATACACCATCTGTTAGACAGCCACTGCGTGGCTGAAGCACAGCGGTTGCAGATCGCCCTGGGGAAGGTGCGACAGACCTTTGGCCACTTTAAGGGAAAAATCATTGTCATTGATCCCCATCGCATTAAATCGTGTAGTAAAAGACAGATGATTCAACGTCAAAAGGATAAAGAGTCAAACCCAGCCAAAATGGCACAAACCTTCTTCTGTTTGGATGCAGACACAAAGCAGCCTCTTTGTTTTACCACCGCCTCATCTGCCAGGACAGTGACACAGGCCACACCCGAACTTCTCACTTTGGCCACCCCGATCCTAAAGCTCAATGGTAATAAGCCCCTTGTGCTGGCCGACAATGAACATTACAGTGTTGAGCTTTTTGAATGGATGTCTTCTCAGTCACCGTTTGATCTGTTGACTCCCATGCCATATAATCCATCTGTGCTACGAGCGATTCATGGGCTTCGCAGTGAAGCTTTTACTCGCCATTGGGCCGGGTATGCTACAGCCAAGCAGCCTTACTCGATGACCAGGAGTCATGATGGTCCCTACTATCAGTTTATTCAACGTAAAGGTGAACATCAGCAAGATTACGACTTTAAAGCCTTCCTATGCACCAGTGATCGAGATGAAATGGAAGACCTTTCTCTCAATTATCCTCAACGATGGCACATTGAAGAGTTTTTCAAAAATGACCAGGCCCTTGGGTGGCATCGTGCAGGCACGATGAATTTGAACATCCGCTACGGGCAGATGACGATGGCACTGATAGCTCAGGCAGCATGCTTCATGATGCGACAACGGTTCGGATCTCCTATTGATCAATGGGATGCCCCACACCTGGCCAAAGATTTCTTCCGGGGATTAGAGGGCGACATCCGCGTGCAGCGTGATACCATTGTTGTCACCTATTATAATGCGCCCAATTCCGATCTCATGAAAAAGCACTATGAAAATATGCCGGAAAAACTTTCTTCAGAGGGGATAAGACCAACGATCCCCTGGCTCTATGATTTTAAACTCGATTTCCGGTTTAAGTAGAAACTGCCAATGTAAAATAAATTGTACCATTAAAATCTCTGCTTCAGCGGGACACACCGGATAATGATAACGCTAAGATTCAGAGTTCGTCATGAGCGAGAGATTCGTCGAAACCAAAAAGGAATCCATGAACGGATTCAGAAGGAGAGGTGTTTCCAAAAAGAGGACCTGTTTTCAACTCATTGTTTTTAAAGATTTTATTTTTTCTTACTTTTTCTCTTGACAAAAACAATATAGGATGTCCCCTTCTTCTTCAGAATGAAAATGTAGCTTTGACTCCGAGGCTCCTTTCTCCCCGTTAAGCTTAAACCATCTCATCCAGCCGATCCCATGAAATCCGGCAAGATCTTTTCTTCGCCTTATAAGGATACCACCGGATACCGCCAATGCTAATTACCGCAGTGCCGAGGCGGGTCTTGCCCCACTTGTCCCAGATAACTATGGTTATACCAGCCTTCCCTAATGGAATTCCTTCTGAAATTGTTGCTGTTGCCCATTTTTTTGGTTTACCTATGGCCATTTTTGATCTCCTTTCCTCGTATTTGACCCTGTCAAAAAGTATTCTAGCACATGAGGTGTACGTTCAGTTCATTAAAAAGGTCCTCAAACCGCAAGAATTTATGCTTCTCGAAATCGGTTTGGTTGACACGCATATAACACCATTTTGTCCTCGTTTGGCCGGATACCTTTTTGCACCAATCATCGATAGCAGCATCTTTTGCCAAAGTTCCTTCCCAGACCCGGCCCTTTGTCTCGATGATCCAGTTGACCTGTCCTTCTTTGGTGTTCTGGACGGCAACCCAATCTGGGTAGTAAAAACCAAGAGCACCACTTGGCTTGAGGTAATCTACCCGAAAAGAGGTCCCGCTCTCCTGTTCTGTTGTCCCGAGAGAGGCCAAACGAACGATATCAGGGCATTGATCCAGAAACCGGGCAAACAGCCTTCTCATAATCATTGTAAGTCGCCACCAGATTGAAGATCGTTTTCTTGCAGACCAGGAGCGGCAGGTTCCTTCTCCAGGTGAATGGGCTAACATTGGATAGCTTGAATTGAATATCCTCAAACTCAATACTCCTCTTTTCTACCGTTAACTCACCGATCTTCCGAGCCAGGTATTTTGAAATTGCCTCCTGGATTGAAAACTGCCGGAGATAACTCCGGATCTCTTCTCTCTCAATGTCGATCACCCTTCCGAAACACCGATTTACAACATACTCCCGGACAAATGGGTAAAGATCGGAAAATCCTCCCGGTAGCTTCGCCACTGCTATCACTCTATTCGTAATCGAAGTCAGAATATCCTGGGTCAAAAGCGTCAAATCCCCCGAAATATCCGCCTGATGTACTTCGGTTTCAGTGGTTGCGAACTCCATTTTCAATCGGATTCGGACCGGCTCTTCAAGCTCTTCTTGATCATAAACGGGATCAAGCGATAAGTGGATCGACTCCCAGTAATGCGCTTGTAGTCATGGGTATAAATGGGCTTTGTCAGAGGGATCACGATATCATAGGCTATTTTTTCCTCTACCGGTTCCACCTTGACCGGAGGGGCCGGTGGTTTCACAACGGTCTTAATTCCCACGCCCTCCGTTTCAAGCTGGCGGACGAATTCTTCAAAAGCGTGTGTTCCCATCACTTCGAGGGTCTGGGTACGGTCCGGACTGATTCCTGCCATCAGGCGCAATCCCCGCCCAACAGCTTGCTCCGGAAGGATCTTTGCCTTGGTGGTGAATGGACGAAGCCCAAGCACCACGGATACATTTCTGACATCCCAGCCCTCTCTTAGCATTAAGACACTCACAATCACTTTAATCTTGTTCTCAGGAAGGTCGATGTCTCTGGCTGCCTTGCGGGCTGCTTCGAGATCTTTCGAAGAAACATCGCCTTCTTTGTCGGTATGGATGGTCAACACTTCATTTTCTTTCAACCCTGTTTCTTTATTAGTCACCAGCCATTCGCCGATCTCGTCAGCAAAGTCATTCTTCTCGGCCATGATAAAAAGGACTGGTCTTCGGGCCAAGAGCCTTATAGGTCTTATAATGTTCCTTCCACCGGATCAGGGCAGCGAGCAACCAATCTCCATAGGCTTCGATCACGTTTTTCCTGCTAACCTTATCAGGGTCTTTCCGATTGATCTGATGAACGATCAGAGGAGCTTTGACAATCCGATCTTCCACTGCCTGAGCCAGAGGATAGTCACAAATGATCCACGGGAAGTATGTTCCGTTCTGATTCTTCGGCGTAGCGGAGAAGTCCAACCACAGGGAGAGTCCCAATGGAAGTGTGTCATGAATGCCCAGTAGTGTTTTTGACCATTCGAGATCCTCATCATGGACATGGTGTGCCTCATCATTCATCACCACCAGGTCGCGAAGTTTTTTGATTCGTTCTAACATCGAGACCTCATGGGATGTAAGATCCTTCACCGGTTTCTTTCCCAGAATAGCCTCAACAGCATTGGCCGGGGTCCAATCGCTCTCCCGTGATTCATAGATCTGCTGGATGTTTGTGAGAAAAAAGTTTCCAGAAGGATCAGGTTCAGCGTTTTCTCCCCGAAGGATAACTTTCAGATTCCACTGGTTCCGCCATTCCGGTGGGATTAATGGTAGTTCGTAGAAAATTCTGTTGCTCCCAAAGTCTTTTTCCAGCCGTTGATATACAATGACGTTCGGAGCAATAAGCAGGAAATTCGTGGAAAGATCAGAACCTTTGATCATCCGCTTATGAAAATAGGACCATACCATTAGCATGGCCATCACGACCGTCTTCCCTGACCCGGTGGCCATCTTGAAAGCATGACGCCTGAGATTTTCCGGTGGAATGTCCTGAATCGTCTCCCCTTCCACTTCCGGGATGTAGCGGCGGATCTGCCTTTTACCATCCATGGTTGTCTGATGGGCAATCCCTCCGTTTAACCGCATCTGAGTCCCTTCGGGATAGAAGATCTCAGCAAAAGTATCTATCAAGACTTTGGTGTCGCGGATCTTTCTCACCTCAATCAGATAAACCAGCGTCTCAACTGCCTCCCGCTGGCCGAAGTAGTATCGGAAGGCTTTCCCGTTAACCAAATGATCTTCATCAAACCAGTATGTGAAAAGCCGTTCCGAAACGGGCGAAGCGCCCGGGTATCCAGAGGCCCGCCATTCATCAATCGCCTTTCGGAGCGGTTCACCAGGAGCAGCTTGCTTGGTCTTCGACCCGGAACTTCCTCAAATTCGTCCTTCGCCCTCGCCTTTTTTCTGAGGTAAGAGTTTGGAGGCAGATGAGGTTGGCGTCCTTCAATTTCAGGGAGGTCTTTATCATAAGAGATAACTGCTTTTGCCATATCTACTTGACCTCCACTTCAAAGGTCTGCGACGTATCATTTCCGAAGATGTCAACGACCTTGACCATGATGGTATAGCGCCCCGCTTTATCGTAGGTATGCGAGTCAGAATGGAGGACAAGGGTCCGGTCTTTCCGCGTTCGATAGGCCACCCAGCCATTCATGAAGGTATCGTTCTGAAAATTCCAGTCCACAGCCCAATAGTCGATGTAATCGGACCACTTCTTAATCTTCTTTCGGACTTCTTCAGGGATGAGATCAGCATAAGGAAATGCGAATTCTTTCAGGGTCACCTTTACTGCTTTTCCCTTTTCCTGTTTGATTTCCGCATCAAGATAGGCCACTTCGAAGAACCGGATGTCTCCTTTATCCACGGCTTGCTGCTCCATCACTTCCCGGGGAATATTGAGCAGAAGGAGTTTGATCCCGCGCCGTTTTGCCTCCTCTACCATCAGATTGGACAGCCCCATCTCCCATTCCCATCCGAGGACATGGAGCTCGTTCTGCTTGATCGCCTGGCATTCCTGAATGCAGGCGTTAATTTCATCGATTGTCACCGGTGCATCCACCGCCCCGATATGAATCATAGCCTTGCCTTTCTTGCCATGAATATGCTGCATCCCGGATAGAGGCTCCGCACCATAGAGTTTAAGTATAAACGCAATGTACTGAAAGATGGCAATCTGATGATCATCCTTCTTCTTGCCTCCAAACGTAACCCCTTGCCAGTATTTTCGTTCGTATTTCCCAAGGTTAAGACTTCAAAAGGCTTACAGTCCTTCAATGCCAAGCAGCCGCTTTCGAGTCACATGAATCGCCCATCTTGAAAGATCACAACCGATCCATCGACGTCCAGAGTTTTTCTGCCACAGCAAGGGCGGTTCCAGACCCACAAAAAAAGTCAGCAACAAGGTCGCCAACGTTCGAAGAAACCTTTACAATCCGTTCGAGAAGTTTTTCAGGTTTTTGAGTTGCATAATCCAGACGTTCATCAGCAGCCTTATTAATAATGGGTATCGTCCACCAATCTCTGGGTGCTACCCCTGGACGATCTTCCAGATAATCCCGATACGTTAGCCCCGGATATTTCACCTCATGTTCCGGGTTTAAACCATCCGCTGCCCTGATAGGGCTACCTTGCGTGTTCGTCCCCCTGATTTGATAGTGTCCTTTATCATCTACATATTTGAACTTAGCCAACGTAACATCTGAATATTCTTCACAGGCCTCCTTCCAATTGAACGGACGGTTTAACGAATCGGATTTCGAATAGAACAGAATTACATCATGTTTTGGATTATAAAAATTTAAAATTCTTTCCCTTTCTTTATAGCACCAAAGAACTTCATTCCTGAAATTTCTAGATCCGAGTATGCTGTCAAGCATCAACTTCGCATAATGGGAGACAGTAGGATCCAAATGGAGATAAAGTGACCCCCTTTCTGATAGGAGATCCCGAGCAACTATAAGCCGAGAGGAAAGCATTTCCAAGTATGTTTCTATCCCACGCCCCCAGGTGTCACGATAGACCTTTTCTTCAATAGCTGACGCCTCCTTCTCGATATCGGCCGATTCCCCAATTTTGGCAGCGCGAATACCATCTTCACCAATTTTAAACTTTGCACGAAAATCTGCTCCAGTTGCGAAGGGAGGATCTATATAGATTAGATCGACCTTTCCTGCAAACTTCTCCAACAATGAACCCATTACCAGCAGGTTGTCACCCCAGATAAGTTTGTTCTTCCAGCCTTCTTCGAATGTGTCTCCTTCCTTCCCCTGGTAGACATCGAATAGAGACAGCTGAGGCTTCTTCCTGTCTTCCCTGGTCGCCCGGCTTTCATTGATGGTTTCAATGATCTGAAAAGGAAGGTTCACCCGAGGCACTTCCTTCAAGGTCCCATCCTGATTATATTTCCCCGGCCAAACCAGCTCAGTCTTCGTGATCTCTATTTTTGACATTCAGGTCTCCCTGTCTGTTTATTCCATCGGTCTTTATTCAACTATTTCCCAATGGCCGCCTCTGGCTGGGCCGATACGCCGGAGATGACCACTTTCCTTGAGCTTGGAAAGCTGTTTCTCCACCGCTCTTAATGAGATACCAACATCCTGAGATAGTTCTTTTGCGCTCACATTTTTATTCGCCTTTATTGCTTCTAAGATTTTCACCGAACTTTTCACCGAACTTTTCACCGAACCTTTCTCCGAACCTGGCATTTCCTCCTTCGGGGGCCTCCTCAAGGTGATGGTAAAGAACGTATCATATTTAATCTCAGGCAAAGGCAATCCTGCTGCCGCCATGGAATCTTTCATTCTCTGGATTCCCGTTCCGGCTCGTTCCACCTTGTCCATTCTATAGAAAAGGTCGGCAATAATCTCGTTTCTTCTCACGGATATCCTGCCAAAATCTTTTTCGTGCAATCCTCTCGGCAAACCTCCTGGATTCGTTATCTCAACCCGGTCATCATATATTTCTACCATAAGGCTTGTCCCTCGGATACTGTAATCACGGTGAACAATGGCGTTGACGACAGCTTCACGTATTACTTCAAGAGGAATTTCATAAACATCTTCTCGGTTCAAACCTCTTATAACGCTTCCTCTGTTGAGATGCTTCTTAAAGAAAAACACGGCAGTATGGAATTGGGTCAAGAGATCATCCTGAACATCTTGCCGATCAAAAATGTGGACTTTCTCCCTTCCTTTGAAAGCAATCAGTGTCATCTGGGCCTGAAGGACAAACCTGCGGACATTTTCTGCAAAAAAGAGGACCCCTGCATTCGTAATGCGCCCTTCTCTGGCAACATTTAAACTTGGTAGAAAATCTTCAGGGGAAATCCTTTTAAGGGATATATCTGCTTCTTTTAGAAAGTCTTTGATCTTCTGTTTTGAAATATCTCCCCATGTAATACCTTTGTTGATTCTTTCTTCAAACGGGGTCGTCTCTCCTTCTTGAAACATGATGCGCAATTCATGATTTGTCATTTTTTGTGTGGTTCCATCCAGCCTCCTAAAATATCCAGATTTGCAACTGTACGGCTTCTCTTCTCCTTGCGGGACTTCAATGGACACGATATCGCCCAGTTGTTTCAATTTGACCTGAATAGGTGGACTGCAATTTCGGGCAATCGAATTGATCCGGGCTTTCAGGTCGTTCGTCAACCTTTCTCCGGTGATCGTCCGATCGTCTTTAACGCCCAGGAGAATCGACCCTCCTTTTGTGTTTGCAAAAGCTACGATATCTTCATCGATCCGTGGGGTGAAGCGCTCCTTGAATTCAACAGTAAGGCCTTCACCTTCCTGAACCAGCATATTGATTGCATCAAGATTCATCATCAGCCTAATCCCTAAGACGCACTGTGCTGTCCATGTAAATCATGACGACAGTAGAGCCGGATATCACACTCCTTGCAAATTTTGGATTCCGGCTTTGTAAGGACCCGGAAGTCTCTCTCCTGAATCTTTCTAACCACAGAGTCGAAATGACTGCCTGCTTCTTCGACCATCTTTGGTCGATAAGGAAATACCATCAGGGCGTCTTCCTTCACAGGTTCCCCGGTCCAGTAAAGAAGAAGGCGGTCTGGACTTTTGCCGTAACGGTGTTCCAGGATGTGTGCATATATACAAAGCTGGTTATGGTAAGATTTCAGCAGGGGAACATCCTCACCAGGCCTCGGCTGTGCTTTGAAATCAAGGAGCTCCAACTTATCGTCTCGACCTAAGAGCAAATCGATCTTACCGGTAAGGATGTAATCATCCTTTTCAACAGACACATCGACCTCGGTTTCGATAACCCTTCTTATTTCTTCCTTGTTTTGGCCAAAATAGTTCATCACCTGATCAAAGGCTTCCTGTTTCTGTTTCTGCCCAACGGGGCGAAGCCCCCTGTTTATTAGATGATGAAGATTGAACTCGAAAAAATCACTGATTTTACTTTTATTCAATCGATTTGCTTTTCCATCCAAAACCCAGCGGTGGATCTCTTCGATGGTCTGGTGCACCAGGGCCCCGAAGAAGAATTCGGCTGACCTTGAGGGAATGAATTCGTAATGGCGGAAGAATTGATATTGGCGTGGGCAGGTCTCGTAAACTTTTAAATCGCTACTGAAACTGAAGGTCTTCTTTGGCACCATCCTGCTTCGGAGTCGAAAGAACAATGACTTGAGAAGATTCTTCTGAACATATGGCCACTGCGGAAGTCCCTGCCAGATCGGGTTGAAATGCGCTTTCGGATGGTCGGTCGTTGTTAGAACAAGGATTTTTTCAGCCCTTGAAAAGGCCACGTAGTGGAGTCGTATCCGGTCGAACCCGGTGATTCGATCTTCCGGCTCAAAGGGTTTGCGGAGATAATATCTTCCGAGGGTTCGGTCGACGTCTTTCGGAGAAGCAAGCTTAACGGCCAGGGATCCTACAATTATGATCGGAAACTCCAACCCCTTGGCCTGGTGGATCGTCATGACCTGGACATGTCCTTTTGGAAAAGGCAGGTCAGGATCTTCGTATTCGTTGATCCCGCCCTCATAGAGGAGTCGCAAGAAGCTATGGAAGAAGTGAAACCTGAGGGGTTCACGATTCCTCGCCGTGATCACGGTATAATGATAATAGTTCTGGAAAACGTTAAGCAGTTGGGAGAAAGTCGCCAGATTACGAGCCCGGTTTTCATTTTTTAGAAAAGTTACAAACGGGTCTCGGGCAATAAACTCATAGAAATAATCAGCCAATCGTCTGTCGAGGGTTTCACCAGGGCCGAGGGAAGTAACCTCATTGGCAAATTTTTTAAGACACTTGGCCAGAGGGTGAGGCTGCGGACAATTTCGGCCAAGCTCCTCAATGCATCCATCAACATAAGCAGCCAGTTCCTTAAGGCTCTTTCCCGAAATTTCGCCTCGAAGATCGCCATAATATCCCAGTAACATGGCAAAGCAGGCCACAAGGTACTGGATCTCTTCATTTTCGAAATAGGCTCTCGCCCTAGGACAGAAAGCAGAGATGCCTCGTTTGGCAAGGGCCTCCAGATAGGGACCGCTATGTTCGAGCCGAACGCTGTGAAGAAGAAAGGCTATCTGGCTCTCATCTTCGACCACATGATGCTTCTTAAGGAAACTTACCAAGTCTGCGAGTCTGGTCGCTTCGTCTTGGCGGTTTTCTCCCCAAATGGCAAAGACTGCTGGGTATTCGGCAAAGTTTCCTTCGGGATCGGGAACAATTACTTTGTTATGGCGATAAACCCTCCCGCTTGAATCATCCTTCCACTCCCAAGAGGACATAAATTTATTATAAGTCTTGATGATTTCTGGATGAGATCGGTAGTTTATAGAGAGATTAATCTCAGAACACTGCCTGAAGTGCTGAGGAAATTCCAGAATATTCCGGACCGTGGCCCCACGAAACCGGTAGAGCGACTGATCCTCATCTCCTACCACGCAGATGTTCTTCTCCCGACCGGCCAAGCGGAGAAGAAGTTGCTCCTGAACGTAATTTGTATCCTGATACTCGTCTACCATCACGTAGCGAACTCGTTCTGTAATCGCGGGGCCCACCTCTTTATCTCCAAGCAATTGCAAAAAAAGTTTCTGCTGATGGGCAAAATCGATCCGATTAGTTTCGATGAGTTTGTTCTTATAGACCTTATAAGCTCGCCCGATGGCCTGAATGAACGGTTCACCGGACCTGATTAACTTGGCAGGATCAATCAACTCCTCCGTAATCTTGTTGAAGTAATTTCTGGTCCCCTCGATAGCTGTCCATCGAGTTGTCCACCGCCCCAAGTATTTTCCGTCCTTTTCCTCTGGCTCTAAGATGTCGTCAAAATGATCGAAAATGAAGAAGAGTTGAGTAAGTTCATCCAAGACTTCATAGTTGTTGCCAAGGGCTGTACGGTGCCTATATCGTAAGAGGAAATCATTGCAAATCCCATGAATGGTTCCCACAAGTAGTTCCGAAAGATTACCCCTGTAACCCAACTTCTTGGCGCTAAGGGAAAGGCGGTCTCTCAATTCAAAAGCGGCCTTTTCGGTGAAAGTACAGAGAAGGATCTCACGAGGCTCGGCAAGACCCCGAAGAAGAAATTGAGTGCCCTTACGATAAGGACAAGGGTTTTTCCGGATCCAGGTCCAGCAATGATGAGAAGCGGGACCCTCGGTGTGGCCCACAGCCTCACGTTGGGCATCATTGAGGTCCGGGAATTCTTTTAAGATCGCTTTCGCAACCTTCATCAGATAAGGCCTTCTCTTTGGAAGCTGAAAACCGTATCGTTTGAAACGATCACATGGTCAATCACTTTAATCTGGAGTGTTTCTGCTGCAAGAACCAATGCCCGAGTGAGGAATCTTGTCTTGTTCTGAAGGGTTGATATTCCCATTGGGGTGGTTGTGGGCAAACACAAGAGCAGCGGCATTCCTCCGGAGGGCTGCATCCATCACTCGCCGCGGGTAGACTGCGGCGCGGTCAATGGTCCCTTCTTCGAGCGTATCCACTCCGTCTTTGAGTAACCTGTATCCCGAATCTAGGTAAGCCACCTGAAAAACCTCGTAGTTTAAAGGCCCGATTCGGCTTCGCCAGAAATTGTAAAGTGTTTCGGGAGTGGAGAGAGATACCTCTTCTTCTGCCTTTTGCTGCAGGTAGAGATTCGCCGTTTCACGGATAATTTTCAACGCCACCGGTGCGACCCTATTTAATCCAAGGATCTCTTCTAATTCTGAAACGGGTGCATCAAGAACACCCCGGACGCTCCCGAATCGATTCATTAATGAATGGGCTGATTTCTTGACGTCCCTTCTTGGAATAGCCAGGGTGAGAAGTAGCTCAATAACCTCATGGGGAGCGAATCCGTTAAACCCATCTTTTAGAAAGCGATCCCTTAACCGCTGACGGTGACCGTGGTAGAACGGTTTCTCCCCTTTCACCCTGGATTGCAGTGGTTTCGGCGGGCTTGTTTGAACCTTAAGACCTCCTACCATGTTAGTAGCCTGTTAAACAAAGGGTTAACCCTCAGAAAAAATGCCGTACGTGCATAGCGTGTCTATCCTTTCTCATTCTTTGATTTAGGCTTTGCCAAGTTACCTGTCGATCACGATCTTGAATTCTTTTAGCCTGTTTCAATCACACCCCGGAAGTTGACCTATTTATACCAAAAATTTGATTTTATAGCAATTTTCTGAGGAAGCCCCTCCTACGCTGAAGCTTCGAAGGGTAAACAGTGAACGAAAAGCATCCCCTTTTGAAGGAAAAGGTCGCCATCATGAGGGAAGCGGATTTGGGTTGAGGACGGCAGGTTGAGAGCCGGAATAAAGTTGATCAGCTTCGCCTAAGAAGGGGGAGGTGTCACAGGGAGTCACCCGAATACTTACTACTTGCGCAGGGCTTAAGATTCAAACTCGGCTCGAGGTAGGCCTGACTGCCGAATGATCGATTGAAGAGTACCAATGCGAATCTCGTCGTGGTCTGGCACGGGAACAGTGATCGTGCTTTGAGGTACTTTTTTCTGCATCACGATGTGGCTCCCTCGCCTGCGAACTTCCACGAAGCCGTGGCGTGCCAAAATCATGCAGATTTCTCTCCCTGAAAGGATGCGTAGCTTAGCCAACTGCCACCTCAACCTGTGTTACATAGATTTCCCCATGAAGCCGTTGACTAACCTCTTCCGACGATGCGGTTTCAAAAAATAATTCCAAAGCCTCACGCAGATTCGCACGCGCTTGTTCAATGGTATCTCCCTGGCTTGCGATATCCACTTCGGGACATAGAGCAACGTATCCGTCGTTCTCCCGTTCTATAATTGCTGTAAGCTTCATCTTTCACCTCCTCTATCAGGAACTTAATTCGGTCAGCCCACATCCTCTTTCTATATTGTTGGAGCAATTTGAGGAAATGTGCCACTTAAAATAGTCTCTAACTGGATGTATCCCTATTTATACCAAAAATTTAATTTTATAGCAATTTCCGGATGGATTCTTCAGTTACTTTCCCCATTGCAATTGTATTTTTCTCAGATCGCTGTCTTAGCCTTTCTTAAACCTCCACCCTACCCTACCGGTTCTCAGTGGAATGACGTGAATATCTTTGTACTATTCCCTAAGGTCTCATGATAGATGCTGGCCGATCTCTATCCTGATAAGGAGGGACTTAGAATCTGATAACCACCTTAGATTTTATATTTTTCTATTGTAATTTTCAGAACAAAATTTATATTTATAAATAAAGTGTATTATAATAAAAGAACGAAAAATAGAAAGGTAAAAGGGGAATGCTTTTGGATGATTCTAACAACATTGGAGAATATGAATTTATGAGATGTATTGGAAAATCTCCTGTTCGAGTGGATGCGAAAGATAAGGTGATGGGAATAGCGACCTATATCGATGATATGAAACTCCCTGGATTGCTTTATGGAAAGGTCCTCCGTAGCAAGTACCCTCACGCACGAATTTTAAGGATTGATACCTCCAGGGCAGAAAAAATCCCTGGTGTCAAAGGGGTGGTAACGGGTGCGGACATACCTTTCTTGCACGGTGAATCTTTATGTGATGAGCCCTTTTTGGCCATAGATAAAGTGCGTTACATGGGGGAAGGAGTGGCTGCGGTAGCCGCAGTAGACGAGGAAACCGCAGAGATGGCTTTAAACTCGATAACGGTTGAATATGAAGAGTTACCCGCTCTTTTTGATCCTGTGGAGGCATCCAAACCTGGAGCAGCCCTGATCCATGAGAAACTCGCAACCTATGCCTGTCCTTCTACCGTAAATCCTATTAAAGGAACGAACGTGTGTAACCATTTTCAACTTCGAAAGGGAGATGTGGAAAAGGGTTTTAAAGAATCAGACTACCATCTTCGAGGATACATTTACTACCCAGATGCAGCAGCACTGTAGTATCGAGCCTCATGGTGCCATCTGCTTGATCGACAATGACAACCATATTACCCTTTGGGCGAACAATGATTCTCCTTACCGTTGCCGTAAGGAGATCGCCAATGCTTTTAAGATTCCTTTGACCAAGGTAAGAATCATCAGTGCCCCTTACATTGGAGGCAATTTTGGTGGTAAGGGCGGCTTGAAGGCCGAAGCAAGTGCTATTGCTTTAGCCTGGAAAGTTAGAAATAGGCCAATAAAGGTGATGTACACGAGGGAGGAAGAATTCTGTTCCTCCTTGGTAAGACATCCCACTGTGACCCATATCAAGACAGGAGTCAAGAGGGATGGAACAATTCTAGCCAGGGAAGTAAAAATGTACTGGGCCACTGGGGCTTATGCTGAAAAAGGACCTACGGTGACCCGGACGGCGGGAGTTTCCGGAGCAGGTCCATACAAAATACCGAATGTAAGTATTGATGTGTATTGTGTCTATACCAATAGGCAGGTGGCGGGTGCCATGCGGGGTTATAGTGGTCCACAAACCTGTTGGGTCTATGAGTCCCAAATGGATATCATTGCCAACAAACTCGGGATGGATCCCCTGAAAATGAGACTGAAGCAGGTCTATGAGGAAGGCGACACACATACGACTGGACAGATACTTCGTTCAGAAGGTCTTAAAGAATGCCTAACGAAAGTGGCTGAAAAGATGGATTGGGGGAAAAAGGCCCTTGGCAAAGACCAGGGGAGAGGTATTGCATGTATGGAAAGGGCGGTTAAAACCCCCTTTGGGTCCGCCGCCTTCGTGAAGGTCAATGAAGACGGAAGTGTGAATGTCTTAAGCAGTACCACAGAGGTGGGTCAAGGCTCCTCAACGATTCTTTGCCAGATTGTTGCTGAAGAACTTGGCGTCCCTCTCGAAAGGGTGAGGAAGGCTTCTCCAGATACCGCTTTCACTCCCTTTGATGCTTCGACCACATCGAGCCGCTCCACCTTTCATATGGGAAATGCCGTAAAGATGGCAGCCCGGGATGCCAAAGAACAGATTTTGAAGATGGCAGCAGAATTATTGGAAGCAAACCCTGATGATATGGTGATCAAAGAGGGAAATGTCTTTGTCAAGGGAATGCCTGAAAAGCCCCTTTCTATTGGGAAGATACTCAGCGAACACTATGGAATAAGTGGAACTGTTCTTGGGCGGGGATACTATTTCCCTCAAGTATCTGAAGGACCCGTTGAATATTATTCGAATATGATGGCCTTCTATCTACTCGGTGCTCATGGCGTTGAAGTGGAGGTGGATAGAAAGACAGGGCAGGTTAAGATTTTGAAAATTTATGCAGCCCACGACACTGGCAAGGCTATCCATCCCACGAGCTGTGCAGGACAGATTCAAGGAGGGGTCTCTATTGGTTTAGGTTTTGCTTTGCTTGAGGAGATTCTGTTTAAGGGGGGTCATGTTTTAAATCCCTCTTTCCTAAATTATAAGATTCCCTCTGCCCTGGACACGCCTGAGATAGTGCCTATTCTTGTGGAATGCGCTCACCCCGATGGGCCTTATGGGGCTAAAGGAATGGGTGAAACAACCAATGTGCCAACACCCCCTGCCATTGCCAATGCCATCTACAATGCTGTTGGGGTACGTATTAAGGATCTTCCCATTACTCCGGATAAAGTCTTGGCAGCGCTGAAGAGAAAAGGAAAATATTAAGGGATTGCGAATTAAGGAATGAAAGAATGAAGTTTCAAAATTCCTAACGACCTCGAATTGGATAAAAAGGAAACGGTTATGAAACTGCCTGAATTTGAATATGTTCAACCTAAGTCAATCAGGAAAGCCTGCCAGCTCCTGAAGGAGAAGGGAGATAAGGCTCAGGCTATTGCAGGGGGAACAGATCTTATGATGGCCCTGAAGAATAGACTGAAGGTACCAGAAATGCTGGTGGACCTGAGGGGACTCCCCCACCTCAACCGAATCAGTTATTCTGACAAAGAAGGATTAAAAGTGGGAGCATTGGTTTCTCTGCGTCAACTGGCTGCCAGTCCTGTGGTCAAGGAGAAATATCCTATTCTATCACGGGCAGCATTAGATGTAGGTACGCCTCAGCTTCAGGCTATGGGGACCATTGGCGGGAACCTCTGCCAGGATAGTCTCTGTCTATACTATAACCGATCCCCTATGTTGAGGCAGATGCTGGAGCCCTGCCATAAATTGGGAGGAGATGTCTGTCATGCTGTAAGTCGCAGTAAAATCTGTTGGGCAACCTATTGCGGTGATATCGCTCCAGTACTGCTTGTATATCAGGCGAAAGTAAAAATAGTAAACCCCAAGGGAGAGAAAGATCATCCCTTTGAATAAATTCTATTCTGGGGATGGGAAGAAACCCAATGTATTAAAACCGGGACAGATCCTCACAGAAATCCAAGTGCCACCCCCCTCCCCTTACTCCGGAGGAGCTTATCTCAAGTTAAGGCT
Organism: uncultured delta proteobacterium; assembly: GCA_963739325.1. Classification (GTDB taxonomy): domain Bacteria; phylum Desulfobacterota; class BSN033; order BSN033; family UBA1163; genus CAVTZZ01. Next base: position 16,769 of record CAVTZZ010000040.1, read on the forward strand.
GCGAAAGACCATGGACTATCCCCTGCTGGGCGTAGCGGTAAATCTAACAATGGAAAGCTCTGGCCAAATCTGCAAGCATGCCAAATTGGCTCTCACCGCTGTGGAGAGAGCACCGATATTGATCGAAGAGGCCGATGAGCTTAAGGGCAAGAAACTGACCGATGCGGTCATAGAAAAATTAGCAGAAGCAGCCTACAAACACGCCCATCCCTTAAACAATATCTGTGAACTCACGCCTCAATATCGCAAAGATTTGGTGAAGGACTATGTCAGGTCGGCGGTACAACAGGCCCTCCAGTGCGCAACAAAAGGAGGAGTAACTTGAAGAAAGTCATCACACTCCATATCAATGGAGAAACTTACGAAATACTGGTGAAAACGAATGAAACACTTCTGGATGTCCTGAGAGAAAAGTTAGGACTGATCGGTACCAAAAGGGGATGTGATTCTGGTGCCTGTGGAGCCTGCACAGTGATCATCGATGGGGAACCGGCGCTGAGTTGCATGACTTTGGCAGTCAGGTGCCAGAACCGATCTATTATGACGATAGAAGGCCTGGCCCAGAATGGACAGTTACATCCGCTACAGAAATCGGCGATTGAGCATGATGCCGTACAGTGCGGATTCTGTGCACCGGGATGGCTCCTTTCAGCGAAGGTTCTATTGGACAATAATCCCCATCCCACCCTTGATGAGGTGCGCGCTGCGATAGCCGGTAATCTCTGTCGCTGTACCGGATATCGAAAGATAGAAGAAGCCATATTGGCTGTAGCTGATGAGAAAATAAAGTGATTGACTATCCCGAAGAGTTCTCTTTTTTGCTTGACATACAACTCATACCTTTCTTATATTTAAAAATACTCAAAGTGAGTTCTTATCTTGATATAAAATAAAGTGAAAGGAGCTTGACATGAAAATCGATGTTCATTGTCACACTTACCCAGTTGAGTACGTGAAAGAGGTCGAGAAGTTAAGTGGGAAAGAACCTGAAAAAGTATTGTTTTATGCTGATATCCCTATCCCAATTTGGGATTCAGCAGAAAAGCGCTTAGCCAAGATGGACGAATTGGGCATAGACGTGGAAGTATTATCAACCACGCTACCGCCTCAGAGTTTCGGTGATCAGGCTGATCTTCACCTTGCACAAATGACGAATGATTTTAACGCAAACTTATGCAGCAAATACCCAAAGCGGTTTAAAGCATTCGCCAATGTCCCTTTGTTTAATCCATCGAATGCCATCAAGGAACTCAATCGGGCGATTACTGATTTGGGAATGATTGGTATTGCTACAGGAACATTCATCAGCCGAATACCTTTAACCTCCCCGGAGTATCTCCCTTTTCTGGCAGAGGTCAACAGGATGAAACTCCCCATTCATATTCATCCCTCTCTTCCCATTGGAATTGAAATCATGCACAAATATAAATTGGGTGGGTTACTGGGTTTCCTATTCGAAACAACCATGACAGCGACAAAGATGGTGTTCGATGGGGTTTTTGAAAAGTTCCCGGATATCGTACTCATCTTATCTCACTTTGGTGCCACCATTCCCTTCATTTTCCAGCGAGTGGACGATGGGTTCAAGGGTTTTCCCGAAATCAGGGAAAACATTTCGAAACTGCCGAGTGAGTATTTAAAACGATTTTACTATGACACTGCCAGCTCATTCACCCGTCCGTCATTCATGTGTACCTATGACTTCGCAGGCCCCGATAAGATTATATTTGGGACCGACGACCCCTATGCTCGGAATCGCTTAATAGAGATAAAAATTCGTCAATTAGGGGAACTTGGATTATCCGATGAGGTGTTGGAGAAGATTTATAGTGAGAACGCCAAAAAGGTTTGAAGCTTAAGGCATAGATATTTCTGTAAGGGATTTATGCAGGGCTATTGGTGAGCCGGAAATAATGTATTGACAATGGGATTACAATTCCACTAAATTGACAAAAAATGAGTTCGTTCAATAACTAATGGAGGAAGATTATGGATGAGAGACAAGGAAAGCCAAAGGAGGAGAAGAAAAAGAAGATCGCTCCACTCAAAGTCTCACGTCGAACCTTCTTGAAAGGGATGGGAACGAGTGCCCTTGTCACAACCATGGCCGGGCCCTTTCCATTGGCCCACGAGGCCGAAGCCGCTCTGCCCCAGGGAGTGAAAGAGGCTTTCATCCAGCTCAACGTCAACGATAAGACCTATCGTCTGAAAGTCAAATCACACTGGACCTTGCTCGAAGTATTGAGAAGAGAACTTGGACTGACAGGAACCAAGATGGCCTGCAACCATGGGAACTGTGGTGCCTGCACAGTCATTGTCGATGGCAAGGCGGTCTACGCCTGTTCTCTCCTTGCCATTGAAATGGAGGGTAAAAAGATTCTAACCATAGAAGGATTGGCCGATGGAGAAAAACTCCATCCTATCCAGGAGGCTTTTTCCAAGCACGGAGGATATCAATGCGGTTTCTGCACCTCCGGACAGATGATGACCTCCAAAGCCCTGCTCGACAAGAATCCGAAGCCGAGCCGGGAGGAAGTACGGCAGGGCCTTGCTGGAAATCTTTGTCGCTGCAGTGCTTATCAGAAAATTATTGAATCGGTTTTAAATGCATCCGTTAAAGTTTAAGGAGGCACAAAATGGCAAAAGAATTCAAGGTCGTTGGCAAAAAAGTGGAGAGGGTCGATGCCTTTGAAAGGCTTGTCGGACAGGCCAAGTACGCCGCCGATATCTATCTCCCTGGAATGCTCTACGTGAAAATTCTGAGGAGCCCCTATCCCCACGCCAAAATATTAAAGATCGATACCTCCAATGCAAAGGCCCTTCCCGGGGTAAAGGCCATCCTTACCCCATCGGAGGTCCCGGATTTTGCTATTCATGAGAGGGCAACTCCTCCTACCGTTGTCATGCCGGTGCTTGCCAGTATCGCTCGATATGTGGGTGATGAGATCCTTGCGGTGGCGGCCGTGGATGAGGAGACAGCGGAGGAGGCCCTGGAACGGATCAAGATCGACTACGAACCGCTCCCGTTCGTCCTTGATGCTGAAGAGGCGGCCAAACCGAATGCACCTAAAATTTATCCGGAGGGGAACGTCATCCAAGAGCGTGAAGACATTCTTATCCGCGGAAATGTGGAGGAAGGGTTTAAACAGGCGGACGTGATTTTAGAAGAAAAATATAAGACCCATCTGATTCAACATACAACTTTGGAACCCCGGGTTACTGTGGCCCACTGGACCGGGAAGAAAGCTTACCGTCTGGGACTCCCACAAAAATCCCTTCCGCCTACGCACGAACCTTGCCCAGGCCTTAAAAATCAGAGTCAACCAGATCAGGGTTTTAACCCCCTATATCGGTGGGGATTATGGTGATAAAGGGAACCTGGAAAGGCAGCACGTCATTGCTGCCCTTCTTGCAAAGAAGACAAATCGGCCTGTGAAACTGGAATTTACCCGGGAGGAGAACTACCTCGCCGCCCACCATCGTTATCCCACCACCTGGTATCTCAAGTATGGGGCCAAAAAGGATGGGACATTGACCGCCATCCAAGTGAAACTCTATGCCGATGGGGGCGCCTATTACCACTTCGATGGTGCCCTTGGATCATTGGAGGTGCCCAAGGGCGTATATCGCTGTCCCAATGTAAAACTGGAAGGTTATAACGTCTTTACAAATAAACCAGAAGGTGGTCATATGCGCTGCGTGGGGCATCCGGCCGGGATGTTCCCGCAAGAGGTACATATGGATCGCCTCGCTGAAAAATTGGGGATGGATCCTGTAGAATTTCGCTTAAAAAACCATGCCAGAAAAGAGGATGGTGATCAGGACAGAAAATTTCCCTTTGCAAGCATTGGTTTGGAAGAGTGTGTAAAACAAGGAGCGGAAAAGATCGGCTGGAAGGCTAACTGGAAGAAACCCGGAGCAAGCCCTGGCCCGATTAAAAGAGGTTTGGGCGTCGCCTTCCAGTCATGCAGACACGGGGCGATCGTTCCCCCCATGTCCTCCATTATCAAGCTCGATCCAGACGGAACGGTCGAACTCTTGAACGGTCTCAACGATAGCGGCGGCGGGCAGAAGACGACTGTGGCGATGATTGCTGCAGAGGAACTAGGCGTACCCTATGAAGCCATCGAGGTCACGACCGGTGATACGGATGTGACCAGTGACTCCAGCGCTCCCTCGGGAAGTCGGGGCACTGCAAGCACTGGCCTCGCTGTGATTGCTGCTGCCAGGGATGCCAAGAATCAACTCCTGGAAGTTGCCGCCGATATTTTAAGGAAGAAAAAAGAAGAGCTTGAGATCAAGGATGGCCAGATTTTAATCAAGGGAGAAAATAAATCCGTCCCCTATAAAGATATCTTATCCCAGGCCCCCAGCCCCATCATCGGCCGAGGTACAGCCAAGCCTCCCCGTAATGTCGCCCAGCACACCTTCGGTGCTCATTTCGTTGAGGTGGCTGTGGATACACGTACTGGAAAGATTGAAATACTTCGACTGGTTGCCGCACACGATGTTGGCCAGGTCATTAATCGCCTTGGGACCGAAAACCAGATTCAGGGCGGAGCAACGATGGGGATTGGCTATGGACTTACCGAGAGGCAATACATCGACAGCCAAACGGGCATCTGTGTTAACCCTAATATGGTTGATTTCAAGATTCCCTCCATTCTCGATATCCCAGTCATCGAGCCAATTATAGTAGAGTCCGATGACCCTTATGGGCCTTTCGGTGCTAAAGGGGTGGGGGAACCGCCTTATGGAGTTCCTGCGCCGGCCATCGCCAATGCTATTTATAATGCTATTGGTGTGCGCTTCAATGAGATTCCTATTAACATTCGATCGATCCTGGAAGGGCTAAAGGGATTGAAGGCTTAAGAAGAAAGGAGCAACGAATGAAAGCTTTTGAATACTTCAAAGTCGCGAGTGTCGCACAGGCGATTTCTCTATTGACCAAACATCAGGAAAAGTCAGCTATCCTTGCCGGCGGCAGTGACCTTATAGGGATGATGAAGGATCGACTTGAAGGGTCCAAGCTTAAGATTCCACAATACTTGATCGACATTAAGGGGATCAAAGATCTAAACTATATCAAGGACCATAAGACCGGTTTAAAGATTGGCGCCACTACTACCCTGAGCGAGATTGCTTCTTCCGATCTTATTGCCAAAAGATATCCTCTTCTTATCCAGGCAGCCAACCAGGTGGCCGTCCCACAGATCCGGAATGTTGGAACAATAGGGGGAAATCTCTGTCAGAGGCCGCGCTGCTGGTACTTCCGCGGTAAACTATTTAAAGACTGTCTTCGCAAAGGAGGAGGTAACTGTTACGCCTCTGACGGAGAGAATCAGTATCATGCCATTATCGGTAATAGCGTCTGTTGTATGGTCTATCCCTCGGATATGGCTCCGGCTTTAACTGCTCTTAATGCAAGAGTGGAGATTGCTGGTCCCAAAGGGAATAGAATGGTTCCTATCGAACAATTTTATATTCGGCCGGAGAAGAATATCTTAAGAGAAAATATCCTCACATCACAAGAAATGGTCGTGGCCGTTGAAATTTCCAATCCTGTTGCCAACAGCAAAGGGATTTATCTTAAGCTTAAGGAACGGCAGGCCTTTGACTTTGCTATTGCGAGCGTGGCTGTAAATGTTAGCTTTAAAAACAATGTCGTATCAGACTCCCGTGTGGTCTTTGGGGGTATGGCACCTTTCCCTTTTAGGGTGACCAAGGCTGAGGCTATTTTAAAAGGTAAAACCGTTAAGGAGGCAATGGATGCTGTTTGTAAAGCAGCTTTGGATGGTGCTCAGCCCTTGAGTCAAAATGGCTATAAGATTGATGCGGGAAAAGGAATTTTGGAAGAGGCGCTTGGACGCCTGACCTGATGAAGAGTGTCTATTACGTTTTTTGAGCCGCTTCGAGTCGTACAGATTCTCTAATAAAAATAACAACTAAGTTAGAGAGTAATATCATCGCTGCCAAAAAATAGAAGGTGTATATCAGCCCCCATTTATCAGCAATCCATCCCCCCAGCACAGGAGCCAACGCAGCAAGAGCTGACTGAAAGCTGAACTGCACGCTCACTGCAGTGCCTCCTAACTCCTTGGGAGCTACCTCCATCGTCCAGGCAAGTAAAACAGGACGTAATGAATAGAGGAAGAAACCTATCACCCCAAGGAAGACGATAAAAAGCCATTGAATATTGAGGAAGATAAGAAAGAAAATACCCAGACTCGTAGAAATCAGCGCCATCCGCACCACTCTTTTTCGCCCGTGCCGGTCAGACGCTTTCCCTGAGATAGGAGCCGCTACAATGCCTGCAATCTGAATGATAGTCATATAAATACCACTCAACCATGGAGAGAGGTGCATGAGGTTCATGAAGTAACTGGGCAAAAAAGTAGAAAGTCCATTCTGGGTAAGTGACCGTATTCCATTAATGAGAGAGAGAAAAAAAATGTTTGGGTTAATCAGAAGGCTACCCAGGCCTCTCATATATTCTCCTATAGACAAACGTTTTGTTTCTTCTTTTTTGTTTCCTTTTCTATCATCGTGAGACAAACCTGTTGATATCTCCGGTTGAATTCCAAGCATCTTCCAAATAAGTAGTCCAAGAACCAGACCTGGTACGAAACTCCCTATGAGGATGTGCCTCCAAGACATCCAGACAAGCAAAATACCGCTTAAGAATGGACCTAAGGCATCGCCAATATTTGCAGCTGAGGCATGCCAGCCTATTGCCCAACCCCTTTTCTTTGGATAGACGTCGTGCAGGGTTGTTATCGCTGCGGGGTGCCATAGATTGTTACCCGCTCCAATAATAGCCATACAAAGAAGCAGGATGAAATAGCTACTGGATATTCCCAAAAAAATATATGGAATACCCGTCCAGGCAAGAGCCATCGCCAATATGAAGGTATTGCGTTTCAATAGATCAACCACCATGCCACTTGGAAAATTAGCTCCTGTGCTGACAGCGTATCGGACAGTAATTAAAAGACCCATTTCTGTATAACTTAGCCCTAACTCATCTTTAATAAGTGGTAATAAAAGATAAAAAGTAGAAGGGAACCAGTGGGTATAAGCATGTCCAATACTTGTTGCCCAAAGGGTGCTGTTCCCTTGTTTTAAGCCAAAAACATCTTTTATTTTTTTTATCATCGCCATTTTCCTATTCCATCCTCATGTCTGGAAGCACAATAAATTTCATGCTATTAACACATTTTATGGAATGAAAACAACTCTTGTTGACTCGACGGGGGCTATCTTATCACAGAGAGCAATATGACACCCCCAACGATCAGAATCGTAGAGACAGCAATTTTAAAACTCAATCGCTCTACTTTACGAAGTAGTAAATAACTTAACAGTAGGGTCACGAGGGAATAACTTGTAGCGATAGGGGTAACAATAACAACCTTTCCTATATTGAGTGCACTAAAAAGGGCAAGCCAACCAATACAGGTTGAAATTCCTCCCATAATAAAATAAATAAAACTCTGTTTTTTTACCTGAAATAATCTTTTAGTGCTTCCACTTGTAAATAGAAATATTGTGATCATACACCATGAAGTTCCTAAGGTGAGTGTGGCTCCAAGAATGGGGGAGCTTATGATATTGAGCCCGAGTTTTCGCAAAAAGACAGAAACCCCATAAAAGATAGAAGCCGTAATAGGGTAAAAAAGATATCGGTAATGAATTGTTTTTGAAATCCCTTTCTTGTTTTTTTGCCCCGTTTCATAACTCAATAAAATAATACCTACGATGACACTCAAAATCCCTGTGCCAATGACCAGATTCATCGGTTCTTTTAAGAAAATCAGAGCCATCAAAACAGAAAAAAGAGACTCCGCATTGACAATGGGTGTTGAGATGGACATCCCCAGGGTTTCAAGACCTTTATAGGAAAGCGCTCGGGCACACCCTGGGGCAAGGATACCAGCTGCGATAAAAACGTAAATAAATTTCAGTTTTAAAAAATCGATAGGTACAAATATTAAAAAAAGAACCACAAAAATAGAGAAATTGATCGTTAAGGTAATAAAAGCGGCCACAATCGGAAAGGGGGTTTCAAGCAACCCCTTTCTAACGAAATAAATATCTAGCCCATAGGTAATCGCTGTAATCAATGCAAAGACGATGTCCATAAAACTGATCCTCACCTTTTCAGTTATTAAACGCTACGCCCTGCCTTTGTTTGGCAGGGCGTAGCTTACGAGGGTATATTGGATGGAAGAAAATTCACTCTATCTCATTCTTTGAACATATCCTTGAATTTTTCAACTTTTGGATACGTATCCGATACGACCTTACTAAACTCTTGGGCACCCAAGGGATGAAGGACCATCTTTCTTTTATTTGCCCATTCGATAAAAACAGGCTCTTTGACCGACTTGCTAAAGGCTTCCTCCAATGCCTTCACGATGGAGTTAGGGGTGTTCGGTGGGGCTTCAACGCAACGGGTGGCCGGAATGGATGTAATATCAAAACCCAGGTCCTTAGGGATGGGAACATCTGGGAAATAGGGATCGCGTTTATCACTAAACATGAGCAGAGGTCTTAACTTTCCGGCCTGAATGAGAGAAATAGCAGAGGTCGAAAGACAGATCGTAAAATCAAGATGCTTTCCAGCCAGGGCAGCAGTACTTCCAGAGGCACCTTCATAAGGGACCCAGTTGACCTTAATTCCTAATTCATCTATTGCCACGAGTCCGGCAAGATGAGTAGTGCTGCCTCTTCCCGAAAGCCCTCCTGAGAGGGGTTTAGCCTTACCAGCCTTTAAAAATTCATCAAATGATTTCCAGGTCTCAGCATGAACGACTAAGAGTTGATTGGAACGAGCCCAGCCGTAGACTGGAGTGAAATCCTTGGTTCGATAGTTCACTTTACCCATATATTCAATAATGATGCTCTTAGGAAAGGTGGTAACAATTAGGTTATAGCCATCAGGCTCTGTCTTCTGAAATTTTTCAAAGGCAATCTTTCCTCCAGCCCCGCCTTGGTTTTCAATGAATACATTGACCCCCAAGTATTTCTGGAGAAAGGGAGCGATCCCTCGTGCTTCGGTATCCTCACCCCCTCCGACATCAGCGGTAGCGATAAGTTTCACCGGTTTTTTAGGAAAATCGGCACTCTTTGCCAGCGGACAAACTAAAGACAGAGTGATTCCAACAAAAAACAAAAAGGCCAATAATTTAGATAGATTCTTAAACATTTTTTTCTCCTCCTTTCATTTCAATTTGTTTTATCTCGAGACCATTGATCAATCCATTCATCAGGAACAGATTCAACTTCTTCCAATACTGAGAAATCGGGATTGGGATCATAGTGTTCAGGGTCGAAGGTTTCCAGATCCCGAATAAAATTTGATCGCCTTGAGGTATTTCGATTTATCCTCAGGGGTAATTGAATCCGATCCCCCCATGGGCTCTCTGCAATTTTTTTAGGATAGAAAGGGATAGGTGTGAGATTGGACCGCTTCAAAATCTTTTCCATTAACATTTTAACCTGTTTTGCCTCAACAGGGTTTCTGAAAAAAATCAAGATATGGAAACCAACCGTAGGAAATTCCAACAAGATATGTTGACGCTTTAATCCCATTTCCATCAAGGTTTTCATTAACTGAAGTGTCTCTTTCCTCTTCTCTTCAATACCTAAAAGTAAATATTTCCGCTCCCGATTTCGAGGAAAAACATCAACATCAAAAAGCCCGAAATAGACCCTCTTCAAATCGTCCATATTATAAATGGCATATGTCTTTCTCATATGGATATGATCTAAAAATCTTTCAAAAGACAGCCCTTCTCCTTCAATGGAAATATATTCCCCACCTTCGTTCTGCTCGGCAATAACATCGTTTCGTCCTTGGTAAAGACGAATAAAACTTTTGTACCAGTTTTGCCATTGTTCAGCTTTCACTTCTCACTCTAAGGACCCGAGTTTTTTTTCAAGGACGGGAAGGACGAATTCCATACCAAGGTCTTTAAGTGTCTTTCTTGCCGGAATTCCCTTTGCATTTAATCCGAACCCTAAATATGTTTTTTCCCTCATTTCCAAAAATTTTTTTCGCTCCAGGACCTTCGGCTCACCATATTTGCTATAAATAACTTCATCAAAAAACCGGTCCGGCAGGATGTCATCTCGGACAGGGTAGCACCCCTCCCGAAGGGAGACACACCGCTCCATGATCGAGGCCCTGAGAATCAGATTTCTCCAATCCTTCTCGGTCAATCTCCATCCACAGGCGCCTTCGAGCATGGGTCGGGCCCAATTGGCAATGCTCCCGAAAGTTTTTGGAATCGGTGTTCGGAGAAAGGAACAGGCGGTGAGGGAATCAAAGATGATCCGTTCGGGGCTTCCGCGTCCTCCATGAAGTTCTCCCACCGGATTCACGACCAGACCGACAGCATCAGACAGGCTTCCACGGGGCTCATAAGAAGTAATGGCAACTCCCTTTTTTGTCATGGCATATTTCTTTTCTGCTTTATTTATCAAATCCGGAGCAAACTTGAGTCCTTCTGCCAGCTTATCTCCAATTCCTTCACGATAAGCTATCTTCTTTAAAATCTGACAGATGGCCTTTAAGTTTCCCCATGTCAGTTCAATTCCGCCCAAGTCCTCCTTTGTCACCAAACCTCTGTCGTAACATTCCATCATCCAGGCGACGACCCCGGAAACATCTTCAGAATCGAGCCCCAGCACATCAACATAGGTCGAAAGGTAAGTCTGGGCATCATAGCCCGGGATCATCACATTGGCATTCCAACCCCCTGCATTATCGTGTCGGATTTCACCTATGGTGGGAGCATAAGGAGGTTTTCTCCTCATATAGGGAACCTTACATCCAACATGGCAAAGATTGCACGAGTCACTCCAAAGTTTCGCACCTTGTTCCAGCTTCAACGGATTACTCAAATCACATATCGGATCCCAACCCAATTGTTTATTCTTAATTCCTTCTGTGGTTGCATAATACCGTTCTGGCATGCTGACACAATGTCCCCAACGACGTCTGCCCATCTTTTCAATTTTATCCTCTTTCAACCATTTCAACATGAGGTGGTAAAGAAGTTCTGGTTTAACATAAGGTGGAGATTTTGTCCCCCTTACGGCAATGGCTTTTATATTTTTAGACCCCATCACGGTTCCCATTCCCAATCGTGCCGCATGGTGATAAAAGTCGTGATCGATAGAGGCATTTCTCACAAGATGTTCTCCGGCAGGTCCAATGGATGCAATCCTGAAGTTCTGATCATCAAGATCTTTCTTCAGCTCTGTGAGCAACATTTGCTGGTTCTCCGGATTACATTCTCCCCAGAGATAAGAAGCATCTCTTATTTGAACATCATCGTCCTTGATATAAATGTAAACGGGTCGATTGGCTTTTCCTTTAACAAGGACACCAGCATTATAGCCTGCGTAGATTAATTCAACGCCAAAGTGCCCATTCATGTTCGACTGACCTCGAAGAAGAGTAAGGGGAGAAAGAGCACTTACATTTGTCACAGAGCCAAAAAGTCCTGTGATCGGTCCTACCCCAAAATAGAGAATGTTGTTCGGGCTCAGGGGATCTGTTCCTACGGGTACTCGATCCCATAGAATCTTTGCTCCCAGCCCTCTTCCACCGAGATATTTTTTAACATCCTCTGTCAGATCGACGTTCTTCTTTTCACCGGTCGTAAGATCAATCTCCAGGAGATTAAATTTTGTCTCATTCATTTTATTCATCACCTCCGAATAGCTCTTCCGGAGTGATCTGGGCTTTATTCCTTGGCAGGGGATGAAGCCTTTCAGCCATACAGGCTGCTTTTTCATCCGGATGGATCCGTTGCATGTGCTGCGGGAACTGGGGATTCATATATTCCAGGGCAAAAGAGGGACAGACCTCAACACATTGGGGGCGTCGGACACCATCCTTTTCACAAAGGTCGCAAACCATGGCATGGTCATGTTCTGGAAGGTAGAAACGGGGAATTTTAGCCGGACATTCTTTTAGGCATCTCCCACATTTTGATCCCAGACACCTCTCTTCGTCCACGACCATATGAAATTTCACAGAGTCATAGTGAATCACAGGTGGATCGATGGGGCATGCCTTTTCACATTCACGTTCCTGGTCTGAACACTGACTGCAGACATTCTGAAAAGATTTGGGAGCTGGAAGGAGATAACGAAAAATCCTTATCCTTGATAATTCCCGATGGATCACTCCGTAATGGAACATGGAACAGGCCACTTCGCAAAATCCACAACCAATGCAGAGATCCCATCTTGTCTCAATCAGAGCAATGCCCTCCGGGTAGGGAACATTTTCCAAACCCCATCCTTTTTTGTTCTGTAATGCCTTAATGTATTTTGATTTCTCACCCTTCTTCAAAGTCTTTTCTCACTTTCTTTAATGACTTATATTTTAAATCATAAATTTTTGATAGCACCCAATAGCTCTTTCGATCTTCATTCAACCCCTATTTCGGCTCCACAATCACATCGACCAAGGCAGGAAGCCTTTTTTCTTTAACCACCTTTAAGGCTCTTTTTAGGGCTGGCCTGTAAATCCTCAGGGCGTCGGATCGGACCTTCTCCATAGACACCAAAACACTCCGCCATCTTGGCAAAGTTGATCGGAGGATGATCCAAATGGGTCCCAATGCCTGCATTTCCCACCGGTCGTTCCCGAAACTTGGCTATTTCAATTTCATGGGTTTCAGAGTTATAGAAGGACTGGTTATTGTTCATGATAATCAAGAGAGGAATCTTGTGGTGAGCTGCAGTCCAAAGGGCACTTGGGGTCATCAACAAATCTCCATCATCCTGAATATCGATACAGAGTTTTTCGGTTTTGAGATGAGCCAATGCACCTCCAATCGAAGCGCTCATCCCGTAGCCCACACCACCTCCGCCACTCGTCCCCAAATACTGATAGGGTTGAGTCCAATCCCAAAGTTTACGTGCCCAAAGGTTGGCATCGCCGTTGACCAGGACCCAGTCTTCCTTCTTGATGACCTCCCATAGTTCCAGGGCTAAGAAAGCCATAGCGATCTCCTTTTGGGTAGCTTTGGCTTGGGCTTCTTCTAACCATTTAACCCGCAGACTATCATGTTTCTCTTTGATAGCGCTGAAGCGTGCTTCGATATGGCGGTTGGTCTTCTCATTATTTCCAAGCATCTGCCGACAGAGACGGGTAAGCTCAGGTACAGCCACTGAGGTCTCTGCAGCGATAGGCACATCCACGGCCTGGAGACACTGACAGTCTCCAGCCCAACTGCGAACCAGCATATCGTTCATCGAAATTTGAATAATTTTAACCGATGGGTTGGTCACATATTCAGACACTCGGGTGGTTCGATTAAGCGCCGTCAGCGAACCATAAAGATCCGTCACATCTAAGGCCAGGATGACATCCGCTTTTTGCAGATATTCCCGTCCTCCTCCCGTAACATCTAAAGGATGTGTATTTGGAAAATTGAGTCCGTTCGCTTTACGGTTACCCGCCTTATCAATCACAGGAATGGCTAACAACTCTGCTAACTCAATCAAAGAGGCAACCGTCTTATGATAACGTCCGAGGTTCTCTACAATGATCAAAGGGGATTGAGCATCAACGAGAAGCTGAGCTGCCTGGCGCAACGTTTCGGGATTTGCCTGAACAGGGGCATGCGGTGAGAAACGACTTAAGTCTGGAATCTCAATCTTCTCACGAATCGGGTCCTCCTGTAAGTCTGCATCATAACAAATATAGACGGGAGCCTTTGGCTCGGTAGTGGTTATACGGTATGCCCGGATAAAGGACATGGGTGCACTTTTAATGCTATAAGGCTGATCGTCCCACTTTACATAATCTCGGATCTGTGTTCCCTGGACCATGGCCGTATGGATCCAATCAATCCAGGGGCGCCGCCGTGTCGTATCGATGGGTCCGGTGCCTCCGAGAACGATGACAGGCACTCGGTCACACCAGGCATTATAAATGGCCATACTTGCATGCTGCAGGCCGACGATATTGTGAACAATGGCCACCATGGGTTTCCCTTTGGCTTTGGCATAGCCATGGGCGATGCCAACAGAGATTTCTTCATGGCAGCAAAAGATGACCTGAGGTTTATGGTTCCCTCCATAATTAACAATCGAATCGTGAATACCACGGAAGGTGGAACCAGGAATAAGAGCTGCATACTCGATATCGAAGGCCTTCATGAGATCCACAATCAGATCAGATCCGAATTTGGGCTCCCTTTTATCCATTTTGCTTTGTACGTTTGCCATTTGAACCTCCAAACATTATTTTTGAAGCTCCCCGCCCACAGGGCGAGGCTTCCCGGAAAGGAAATCTCATTTATATTGTGCCCCTTGGCCCGCTTTGACGGGACGGGGCACTTGCCGGTCAACCTCCATCTGCGAGTCCAAGCATAAAAATTTCCTCTGCCTCTGGATCAAACTCAGCAATCTGAACCCCCGGCCCCCCTTTCTTAAAAATCTTACAGGCAATGAAACCTTGTTTCATACAAACTTCAAATTTCTCACGGGCGATTTGAGTTTCGATGGGTGAATTGGGGTTCCAGGAATATTTCTCCTCTACATTCCCATTTAGAATTTGGAGGCATCCCATTTAAATTGATCCTTTACCTGAAGTTCGGCAGAGGGTTCCAGGTTTTCTTTAGAATTATCGATCTTCCCATCCAGAAGCGCAAGCTTTCTAGATGATAAAGCACGCTCAAGGGCCGGTATGATTTCTGGAGGTTAATCTTTCTAAATATTCCTATTGAGATAAATCGTTTCCCAAGTAGCTGCATCGATGGATTCACCCGTAATTCCCATGGGCCCCTGACTCGCCAGAAAAACCGCTATTTTTCTAATATCGTCAGGCTTCCGTAATGAGGCCTTCTTTTCCGGAGGGGCACCAGCATGGGCTCTCGTATCAGTAGGCCCTGGCCTGAGAGCATTTACGTTGATATTGAACTTGTTCACTTGTGTAGCAAGAGCAAGGGTGAAACCCTCGACTCCGAACTTGGTTACACTATAAACAAGACTCCGAGTAGGAGAGGCAAAGGAAATCTCCTTGGTTCTCCTTCCTGCTCCAGAAGACAGGTTGATAATATTGCCGGCTTTCTGTTTTATCATAGGTGGCAAGACAGCTTTGGAGCAGAGAAACATTCCTCTCAAATTGATCTCGATCGTATGGTCCCAATCTTTCACGTTGATTTGAGTGATAAAGTCAGTGGGTCCATGAGCAACGGCGTTGTTGACTAATAGGTCGATTCTTCCAAAGGCTTCCAAGGTTCTCCTGACCATCTCTTCAACTTGTTCTTCAATCGAAACATCTGCCCTAATGGCTAATGAGCCTCCATGGAATTTTGATGCTTCTCTCGCCACGTTATCAATGTCTGACCGAGTGCGTGAAACAACAACCGTATTTGCTCCTTCTTCAGCAAAAGCCAGGGCAATCGATCTGCCGATTCCCATTCCAGCACCCGTAACGATAGCCGTTTTCCCTTCCAATTTTCTTAGAGCCATCACCCACCTCCTGAATTTTATTCCCACCGAAGAGTATTCAATGGCAGACTATTTTCCCTATTTTATTATCTTTGCCCTAAAGGGCCGAGGTTTTAGGCTTCTTGTAAACCCTCTCAATGTAAGGCCAGCAGACTACAGCTACTATGCAAAGAAAGATGATGAGACTCGGAATACGGGTAAAGAAGATAAATATTCCATTTTTCGAATGAGTTATAGTCTGAAAAAAAGCCTTTTCAGCAATGGGGCCCAAAATTAATCCGAGTACCAGTGGAATGGGATGATAGCCATATTTCTTCATATAGTAGCCTAAGATCCCAAATACCGTGGCCACAAGCATATCCTGCCAGTCTTCGCGTGTAACATAAGAACCTATCAAACATAGAAGAATAATGATCGGGGAAATAATCTCCGCCTCTAACTTGGTCAATTTCTCCAAAAAATGAGAGAAACCTACTGCCATAAGCACACTGATGCAGTGCGCGATAAAGAGGACCAAGATGATAAGGTAGACGAGGTCAAGGCGCAATTTTACGACCTGTGGTCCAGGAGAAATACCGTGCAGGGCAAAGGCAGCGAGCAGTATCGCCATTGCACTACTACCAGGGATACCCATCGTAAGAGTAGGCAAAAGATCACCCCCCGCACAGGCATGAATGGCAGTATCACCGGCGATCACCCCACGCACATCCCCTTTCCCAAAGGTCTCAGGGTTCTTACAGGTTTTAGTGGCCGAGGCGTAGGACACAAATCCGGCCACCGCGCTGCCTGCACCTGGCGCTATCCCTACCACCCAAGCAATCAGGCAACTCCTCATAAAAAGGCCAAAATTATTGAAAACTGCTTTCACCCCTTCCCGAATGCTTCCCGAAAGAGGTACCCCCTCACCGACGATCGAGCTTCCCTCCATCCACATGGTAATTGCCGCGCTCATAGCCAGCGCCCCCAGCACTACAGGAACCATATAAATTCCGTCTTGTAAATAAAAAGTCCCTAAGCTGTAGCGAGCTTCTCCGACGAGGGGATGGTAGCCAATCATAGCAAGGAGGACACCAATACCGCCCCCCATCAAGCCTTTTAAAATCGTTGCTGATGACACTGCGGCGATTGCTGTAAGGCCAAATAAGGCCAACATAAAAAATTCAGGCGGCCCGAAAAGCAGAATAATCTGATACATAACAGGCAGAAAAACAAGGATGCTTAAGCAAGAAAAGAGGCCTCCAAGAATTGAAACAGTGGCCGAAGCAGCGATGGCCGTCTTCGCCTTACCTTTTTTCGCCATAGGAAAGCCGTCAATCAGAGTAACGGCATTGGGGTTATCGCCCGGTATATTGAAGAGTATCGCCGTAAGGGATCCTCCAAATTTCGAAGTGGCATAAATGGAGATAAGCAGGATAAAGGCGGGGATAATATCCATTTTCCAAGTGAAAGGGATCATCATCGCCATTGCGTGGGTCGAGCCGATGCCAGGCAAGACGCCCACCACCACCCCAATAAGGGTTCCAAGTAGCATCAACAATAAATTCTGATACTGAAAAAGGGCGGATAAAGCAGCCACGCATTGATCCATCCTCGTACCCTCCCTTTAAAACAAATTGAGTGATTCCAGTATCGGCTGAAGTAAAAGCCCAAAGTCTGCGGGAGCTCCCAGCAATTTGTAAAGGCAGACATAAATGACAAAATACATACTGGCAAGGGTAATGAAGATCTTCCCCTTTTTCTTGAACCCGTAATAATAGCACGTGCCGACAATGGCAAAAAAAGCTCCTACCAGATAGCCGAAGAGGAGAACAGAACCGAAACAAATAAGGAGGGCAATGAACGCCTTTTTCTCTTCGCGGAAGGTAATCTGCTTGGCTGGCTCCTCCTCGGTAATCTCCTTGACCGGCTCCTCCTCGGACCTCTTTAGTACCTCTTCCTCAATTTGATCCTTTATACTTTCAAACTCCCCTGCAAGACCAGCTTCCTTGAATTCTCCGATTTTGCTCTTGGGGAAAATAATATGAAAAAGACGAATCCCTGCCAATACGAGGGTGGCGAAGCCGATGAACATCGGTACGACGGCCGCCGCAAACTTATATTGAAAGCTCCCAAGAAATATATAAAGAGTGAATGCAAAAAAGGGAAGAATGATCCACAATTCTCCCCGAAGCTTTTCCAATTCTTTCGGACTTGGATCAGGCCTCTTCGTCTTTAAATCCTTACTCATATCAGTGCCTCTTAAGGAGGCCACTCATCCGCCTGCGACAAGCAGATGAGTGGCTACACGATGGAGTTTAAGATTATTTCCACGCCCTATTTTCTACAGACCATATTTTTTCAAGGTAGGAGCCATTTTGCGTAATAATTCAGCATGCTCCACTATCGTCTCCTTCACCTTTTCATCCAAACATGTATCCAGTGTAATTCCAATCTTCTCGCGAAAGGCCTTAAACTCAGGATCGCCGAACGCCTTCTTGAAGGCATCAATAAGCTTACGTTTGGCTTCTGGGGCGAGCTTTGGCGGTGCCATGACCATTCTGTTACCGCATTCTCCTCCCAATAGTTTCAACACGTCTGGGAAACCTTTTTCTAGTATAGTAGGAACATCGGGTAGAATCCTTTTTTCAGTCATAGTAACCAGTACATTGATCTCTTTACTTTCAATGAGGGCCTTGACAGGAGTATAATCCATAAGAGACACATCCGTATCACCTCTTATGAGGGAACCTATTGTTTGTGCCGATCCACCTGAAAAGGTAAGCTTTCCTGGTATTCCGACAATCTCGTTGAGAAAAATCGTATCGAGTTGTTCCGATGAACCTACGCTGGAACATTCGAAAGTAAGAGGTTCCTTTTTCGATGCAGCTAACATCTGTTCCCATGTAGAAAACTTCTTCTTGTTACAAACTAAAACGCGCTGATTCACCCCCATTGAACAAAGCCAAGTGAATTCTCTAACATCAAATGGAAGCTTTGCCTGGC
The DNA here is from genome assembly GCA_963739325.1 of uncultured delta proteobacterium. Taxonomy (GTDB): domain Bacteria; phylum Desulfobacterota; class BSN033; order BSN033; family UBA1163; genus CAVTZZ01. Next base: position 35,234 of record CAVTZZ010000040.1, read on the forward strand.
CATAAGTGAACTTATAAACATTCCCGCGGATGAAATCGCCAATGGTGTAGCCATCTGGTTTGGCTTCCGTGAAAACATAGTTCATAGCTTTTGCATGGCTGGCTCCCGGCATATTCTTGACCTCAACCTCCCCTCCCTTTACGTTAGGATTAAGTTCCTTTAAATACTTGCCAAGAAAAGGGGCCACTCCCCTGGCCACAAGATCCATGCCGCCTCCAGGCTCAGAGGCACAGACGAATGTTATTTTTTTTGCCGGGTAGATATCTTGGGCCATCACTGCTACGGCGAATAAACTAAAAGAGACTCAAGATAAAAGCCACAACCAACATTCTCATAAAATTTATCCTTCTCATCTTTTCCTCCTTTCTTAATGGGCCATTGTTTGATTATTCAGCGAGTTTTAACCGTTTATGCATCGGAAAAGTTCGTCACCAACATCTTACTACAATTTCTCAAATGGGTTTGTTTTCTTTCATCCTTTTTTTCATGTACCCCAATGGATCAGGGGCGTAATCTTTCAGATAATCTCCCTCACAATTAATCCCGGGAAGAGGAGGCACCCAATCGTAGCTCAATAACTCATCTGGATTCCCGTATTTAACGGCTAAGGTTCTGATTTTTGGGTCATCTAATGAGGCAAGTCGGCCCCTATCCGTAACTTTGATCCAGGTTTCTGTTCCCTGTAATTTTACTTCAAAGGTTGTGAAATAGTTGTGCATATGAATATGGCTGTGAGGGATGTTGTTTTCTTTGATATATTTGAAAAATACTTCGCCGAAATGCCTTCGAGACCCAAATCCATGATGAAATACGCCCGCCCTATTCCTCTCCGGAAGATTTGAATGCGTCCCGTAGACGTTGAACATATCGGAAGTTCTTCTGAACCCTTTTACAGCCGTGCACAATGCAGAATCACAGAACCAGAAGAAACCCTTACTAGGATAACCCGGAAAATGAACATTCTTAAACTTATCCATCATTTCCCTTATGACCTCGCCATATTTGCCTCCCCCTTTCACTTCTACAAGAAGTCCGTGTTCAAAATAAAGCTCGATCCGCGGGAAATAACCGACATGGTTTGCCGTTCCAGCCAGCACCCCATTGATGTCATGAAAAACCGGAGGCACCATCGGAGCAACTGGAACGATGGAGCATTCCTCGGATGTTGCCTGGAAGGCATCAAGAAAAAGATGCCCAGATTTCCAAGCACACATTTCGAACCTTCGCGCCTCCTCTTCGGTCAGAGAGTATTCTAAATAGGTTCCTTCAGGATCGGTGATCCTTATCTTGGAAGCTTTTCCGACGGCTTCGATAGCGGGTCTCTCAATTTCCTTCCAAAGCTCATCAGGAAAAGCCCATGTTTCTGCAATGAACTCCTCCCAGTTGTTAAACAACCAATTCCCCTTAAATTTATTACCATGTTGGCGTAATGCATAGGTCAGGTGTTTTCTCCCTCCAATGCCAATGAACAGGTTGGTATATTCAGGGTTTTTATCAAGATATTTGCGAACTCCCAGGATTAAATCCTCAGCAAAGGGCATCTCCTCTGTGCCAGTAGCGCCATACATCATGTCATCGCCTTCTCTCCAACCTTCTTCGACGCTTCGCACTACAGTTTTTTTCCCACTGAGCTCATGCTCATATAAGAAATCAACCTTCTCTGCACCTTTTTCTTCCAATCCTTGTATGATTGCCGTCTTCACTAATGGATCCTGATCGGGGTAAGTTACAATGAGATAATTAGAACCCCTTTTGACAGGCCCCATGGCCACTCTGGTATGTTCTTTGTCGGCCAATTGTCTTGCTCTAGTAAGGCATTCATCTACAGTTGTGGGTTTCTTGTACTTTGGAGCACGCGGTACGGGATAACTATAAACTGTCATGTACGTATACCTCCTTCGAATATAATTTTAGATGTTAACGAATGACTGGGTTTTCTTCCTTCACCTAATTGATTCACCATCATTTCCTAATTCTAAGCACGACTAACATAGGGCTCATATTTTGTCAAGGAACTTTGTGTCAATTCAATTAGCCTTTACCACGAGATGGCGGCTTCGCAAACTCTGGCAGCCAAAAATGAAAACATAGAACTGTGCCATAGGATCTTTGATTAGTTATCATACATATAACTGGTTATAGTTTTTAATGTTCTTTCATATAAAGGGTTTTTGGAATGGTAGGCACTTTTTCCACCCGTAGAGGTTGTCCGATCCCTTTTTCTTGCGCTCTCTGATAAGCGGTTGCCCCCACAGCAATATATTCGATGGCAGCGTCACCAGACAGAAACAGAGTTATCTCTTTCTCATTCTTTCTTCCCTGCTTTTTACCAACTATAATCTCTCCGAGTTCACCATAGAGTTGCTCTGCGGTAAGGGAACCCTCACTGATTGGGATGAGTAATTCCCCATCCTCTTTTAACGCCCTGACTTTCGAATCTGCAACCACCTTACTTCTCTGGAGACAAACACTGTCGACTTCTCGGCGATCTGGGTAATGGGCTCCAATCTTATTGATGTGGGTTCCCGGTTCTACGAGATTCCCGTCAAAGACAGGTTTCTTTGAGTTGGTGGTGGTGGCAATGATCTCGCTTCCCTTCACTGCTTCCTCAGGGGAATCGACAGCGACGATATCGATGGGATATAGCTTCCTCATTTCTTCGCAATATTGTTCTCGGTGCATCTTATGAGGGCTATAGACTTTTACCAATTCAAGATTTCGTACACAAGAGACCGCCATGAGTTGCGACCTTGCTTGCCTTCCCGATCCAAAAATACCCATGACTTTCGAGTCCTTCTTGGCCAAATACTCGGTTGCAACAGCACTTAATGCTCCTGGCACTAACCAACCAATCCAGTCTGATTCAATAACGGCTTGAAGATCCCCTGAAGTTCGTGTCAAAGATTAAAATCACCTTAACAAAACTCCCTTTTCCACTGGGGGAAGACGCTTTAATTCCGGCAACTCCCATTTCTGAAAGAGAGGCAGGCACAATCCTTAAAAATCTCCGCGACTGAAGAGTATCCAATGAGACCCTCGGGAGCATGGTTGTTTTCCCTTTTCCCATTTGGTGATAGGCGTTTTCAATGACGTCAATCAAATCCTTCATACTGAACAGAGGCATGACCTCTCGACTGGAAAGAAAGATTGCCATAGATTGTTCCTTTCATTCAGGCGGGGAGTTTTGAAGCATTCCTTATTTTTTTATCTCAGGTACCTCTGTTGAGATAGATTTTTCCCCAAGTAGGTGCATCGATCGATTCGCCGGTAAGATCCATGGGCCCCTGACTCGCCAAGAAAACTGCAACCTTCTTAATATCATCGGGCCTTCGCATCTTGGCCCTCATCTCTGGAGATTTACTGAGATGCACTCGGGTATCTGTGGTTCCTGGTCTGAGGGTATTCACATTGATATTGAATTTATTCAACTGGACAGCCAGAGCAATGGTAAACATTTCTACTCCCGCCTTGGAGACATTGTAAACAAGACTGCGAGTCGGGGAAATGAACGAATCTTCCTTCTTTTTTACTCCCGACCCTGAGGACATATTGATAATATTACCACTCTTTTGCTTTATCATTTGAGGCACGACTGCCTGAGCGCAGAGGAACATCCCTTTCAGGTTGATATTGATGGTACTATCCCAATCCTCCTCTTTGATCTGAGTAATAAAATCCGTGGGGCCAGCCACCGCCGCATTATTCATCAGGATGTCAATCCTTTCAAACTCAGAGAGAGTCTTTTTTACCATCTCCTCAACTTCTCTTCTCTTTGAAACATCTGTTCTTATGGACAAGGTTCTTACCTTAAAAGCTGCTGCTTCCCTGGCAACGGCATCAATTTCCGATTGATTGCGCGATACGACGACTACATTGGCCCCTTCTTCAGCAAAAGCTAAGGTAATGGATCTGCCTATTCCCGTACCACCCCCCGTGATGATCGCTACTTTCCCCTTAAGTTTATTCTGGTTCATTGTTTCCTCCCCTATTTAGTTTTTCGACTCTCTTTTTCTCCCCCTTAACCTTTCTCTTTGATTTCTGGAGCTACAGTAATCCCTCTTCTTTGACAAATACAGGAATAATGGTTTTTCATAATTTTCCTATTGTGTCCTCCAAAAGGCGATTAGCTGAATTCAAAGCATCGGATATCTTGTTACGCTCTCGTAAGAGAAAGGTACGGAAAGCTTTGTATTCTTCACTCTCTCTCTTCAGCGAATTGAGTTCTTCTAAACGCTGAAGCGTTAAGATCGGTTTAAATTTGGTTCCCGCAGGGTCTTGCCCATATTTGCCAGCCTTCGTTGAAAAAACAGGAAGAAGAATTCGACTGAGCTGCATCAGACATCTGTTGATTGTTTCTAATTTTTTCTTAAAGGATCTATCCGTTCTCTTCTTTCCAAAAGTCGATAGGTTTTTCTCGATCATCTGATTAAGAACCTTTGCCTTCTTCTCCAATTCTCCCGTCTGAATGATCAAGGGATTCAGATCGAATATCGATTCACTTTTGAGCTGCAGATCCATCAACCCTTCCTTAAATTCTTTTGCCAGACTTACAAACTCAAAAGGCAAGACCGGATTGTTGCAAAGCCTTAAAATGGAAACGGCATGAGCTTTAAAAGGAATCTGTATCACGTCTATATCGACCTTATCCAGTGTATCTTCTGCGGTATGACTGTACCACAAGGGGTCCTCATCCAAGTCCTCAGGCGTTTCAAAAAAGGTTCCTCCCATAAAAGAGGGAAGCCCGACTCCCCAGAAACTCTGGTCCCCGCTTTTCCGAACCCTTTTACTTTTGACCTTTAAACCGAGAACCTCTTTAATGACATTTTCTTGAAATTTCCTTATCTCTTCGCTGTTTCTTGCCTCGAAACCTGAAGAACCCTTTCTTCCAAGTCCGTCCATGGCCAAATAGGCTACCGCGTGATCCCGAATATCATCCCAGAAATTATCCACGTACCAAGTAGACCCTCCAAAGGTCCCCTGTTCATGAGCAATCCACCAGCAAAACCTAACCCCTCTGTTCAGCTTCTTTCTATACTTGGAAAAGACTCTGGCCATCTCCAGTTTTATGGAGTTTGAGACAGCATTATCACTGGCCCCCAAAAACCAACTGCAATAATGACCTCCCACAAGAACAAACTTTTCAGGGTCTCCTGTTCCCCTAATACGACCTACAGGAAGCCTTACTTTTTTATAACCGCACCATGCATCAGCTTTTAATCTTACGATGACACGGCCTTTTTGTACTAAATTCAATAGATACTTTCCATCTTCATTGCACACGGAAATGACAGGTGGACTAAGATTCTTATCGATTGTCTCCGGAGTCGGACTCCCCCAGACGGTGCGAGGTTGAACTACGATCATCGCTTGCGTTTTTCCAGGAGTGACATGGACCTGGGCTGCAGCACCCTTTTCTCGGGCAATACGAGCTGCATCGTTCCGGCTTTCTCTGCTGCCAATGATCAGCACAACCTTACCCCTCACATCCACTTCTTCGTCATTTTTCTCAACCTCCTCTCCCAAGTAAATAAGCTCGGCCTCCAAACCTTCTGGAGGTGTTGGGATGATGAAAACGCCGGACAAACAGGGAAAAGATTTCTGGACCGGAGAGAGGACTTCAAGACTCGCTTCCCCAGGCAGACTGATATAAGCATCGAATTCATAAATTTCTGATTCCACTCCATACTCGTCCAATCTTGCCTTAATATATTTTGCTGCTTTCAGTTCATCTTCTGTCCCTGCACGGCGGATGAGGGTTGACAAATATTCCAAGTGCTTTCGAATCTCATCCCTCGAATATTCTGACAATACTTTTTTCTCAAACTCTTTTTCCTCAGCTTCTACCCAAGAGAACTGTTTTTCCATTTTTCACTCCATCGAAGTCATCCTTTCAAATTTGTGATTGTTAATTTTCCGTTATTTCTTGAAAACCTCATCCTCTCTTGTTTTTGCAGGGATAAATATCAAAAGAAGGAACCCACCCACTATGGCAAAGCTGGCCCCAACGGAAAAGGCTACGGCAGCATTATACTTCTGCCATAGGATTCCTAAAAGTAAACTGGCAGGTAATTGAGGAAAATTGACAAGGAAAGTGTGAATTCCATAAGCTGAACCCCGGGCTTCTTTAGGAACCAGATCAGCAACCAAAGCCTTTTTAACCCCTTCTGTCATTCCATAAAACAATCCATAAATTCCAAAAATGACCCAGGCTTGAGTCACCGAGGTAATAAAAGCAAATCCAAAATAACTGATTCCATAAAATATCCATCCGATGGCCAGCACATTTCTCCGGCCAAATTTGTCAGAAAGGATTCCTCCAGGCATCGAACTGATCGTCTTGAATATGTTGGAGAAAAGATAAATGATGGGAATAAGTTCCAGGGATAAACCGAGATCTTTAACCCTTAAGAGCAGAAAAGCATTACTGGAATTGGCCATTTCAAAAACAGTAGTTGCTATTAAAAAGAGCTTAAAGTTTCTATTGAACTGCTTTAGATTGAAACGGCGATTTACTGAGGGTGTCTCCGTCTGGGATAAGTCCCTTGCTTTTTCAGAAACTACAAAGGTCAAAATGCCGATGGCAAGAAAGGCGGGGATGGAGGCAATCCAGAAAAGAGCTCGGTAATCGTTGTTCAGATAGATCAACAAGGAAAAGGCTAACAAAGGACCCAGGATTGACCCCACGTTATCCATGGAGCGGTGAAGGCCAAAACCTTTACCCCGGTTTTCAGGGGTGCAAGATTCGGCGATCAGTGCATCCCGGGGAGGTACTCGGATTCCTTTACCCACTTTTTCAACAAACCTTACTAATAGGATATGCCACCCGATAGTGGCTACAGCAATGAGTGGGCGGGTCACTGCAGACAGGCTATAGCCCCACAACAACAAAGTCTTTCGCTTCTTGATTTTGTCGGAAAGCCAACCAGAAACAAGATTTAGGACACTGGAGGTGCTTTCGGCAATGCCCTCCACTAAACCCACAAAGGCCGTACTTGCCCCCAATACCGACCTCAGGTACAAGGGAAGTAGAGGGTAAATCATCTCCCGACTGACATCGGTCAAGAAGCTGGTCGAACCTAAGGCAAAAACATTTTTGGAGATTCCCTTAAAAAAAGAGGTTCTCATTGTTGCCTCTCCCCTCTAAGGTGGAAAATTGCTCAAAAATATTAATATTGAATTAAATTTTTCGCTCTTATACTTAATCCCAAAAAATACCAGCCTTTCGCCCTTTCTCCAAGAAATATGACCAACCCTTTTCAATGCTACGAGACGTAAAGGTATCGGCAGTCGCCCGCTTCACTTGATCCTCTGAAAGGGGAATGGGTTTGCCCAGAATAGATGCCTCCACAAAAAGTCTGGCATTCTCTTCCAAATGACAAGAGACTAAAAATGCGGCTTCCACACCCGATTCTGCAATCACGGCTCCATGCCCCTTCATAATCACAGCCTTTGAGCTTCCGAGGACCTTCGCCATGCTCAAACCTTTTTCTATGGTTTCGATGTGTTCCGCATGCGGATAGACAGGGACTACGGGTCCAAAGATCGCCCCATGTTGACAGACCGGAACAAGATCCTTGCCTGCGATACTCGGTAGAATTGAATAATGGGGATGAAGGTGTATCACGCTATTCACATCTTCCCTAACTTGATATACCGAAGCGTGAATAGGGGTTTCACTTGGGGGATTAAGTTTTCCTCCAACCCATTCTCCTTTTAATGTCACCTCAGCCATGTCACCAGGAGTCACTTCGGTACGGGAAAGTTGTTGGGGATGAATAAAGAAAACCTGACTATTAGGAATTCTGGCACTGATGTGGCCCGAGAAGTCAATCAGACCCAACATCTCTAAGAGACGGCATGCACGGGCTAACTTATCTTTTAAAACATCTTCATCTTTCTCCATAAAACCCCTCCTTATTATATTGGTTTCATTTTGGTAACATATGGAAATTTTGTCAGGTTTTTAATGTGGCCTTTGGGAAAAGAACCCTTTTTCTTTACTGTCGTTCAAACGACTGACTTCTTGCGTTTTTTGTATAGCCTCTCAATATAAGGCCACAAAATTATTGTTAAAATACAAAGGAAGAGAATTAAACTGGGGATGCGAGTAAAAAATACTAATATCCCTGTTTTAGAAAGGGCGAGGGTTTGAAAAAAACTCTTCTCAGCAATCGGACCTAATATTAATCCCAGTACCAAAGGGATGGGGTGATAGCCATGTTTCCTCATATAATAGCCCAAGACGCCAAAGAAGATGACTACCAATATGTCCTCCCAGTATTCGCGTGCATTATAGGAGGCTACAAGGCATAAAAGGATAACGATTGGGGAGATAAGCTCCGATCGTAACTTCGTTAGCTTTTCTACAATAGGGGTGAAGCCTACTGCCGAGATGACACTAACGACATGAGCGATAAAAAAGACACATATAATAAAATAGACTAAATCAATGCGGGTCTTCATAAGCTGTGGCCCCGGAGAAATTCCATGCAGAGCTAATGCCGCCATCAGTATCGCCATAGCAGTGCTACCTGGGATGCCAATGGTAATGGTGGGAAGGAAATCCCCCCCCGCACATGCATGAAGAGCAATATCCCCTGCAATGACCCCCCGCACATCCCCTTTGCCGAATGTTTCTGGGTTCTTACATGTCTTAGTGGCTTGGGCGTAGGACACAAATCCGGCCACTGCACCACCAGCACCGGGTGCAATCCCTATTACCCAGGCAATCAGGCAACTTCGAATCATAAGAGACCAATTCTTAAAGCATACAAGGATGCCCTCCATAATGCTTCCCGTTAGAGGGACACCTTCGGAAACGATAGAACTTCCTTCCATCCATAGCTTAATGCCTTCGCTTAATCCCAGCATCCCAAGCATTACAGGTACCATATAGATACCATCTCTGAGATAGTAACTACCAAAGGTAAAACGTGATACTCCGACAATAGGGTGGTAACCGATTGTAGCTATGATAATACCAATACAACCGGTTAATACGCCTTTAAGAATCGTTTTTGCCGAAACGGCGGAGATAGTCGCCAAGCCAAATAAGGCGAGCATAAAAAATTCTGCAGGCCCGAATATCAAAATGATCTGATACATCACGGGCATAAAAACAAGGAGAGAACCGCAGGAGAAAATTCCCCCCAAAATCGAAACAGTAGCCGAGGCAGCAATAGCTGTCCGTGCCTTTCCTTTCTTGGCCATGGGATAGCCATCAATCAGTGTAACGGCATTAGGGTTATCGCCCGGGATATTGAAAAGTATTGCGGTAAGAGAGCCGCCAAATTTTGAGGTAGCATAGATAGAGACAATGAGTGCAAAAGCTGGGTAAACATCCATTTTCCAGGTGAAAGGAATCATCAGGATCATCGCTTGCACTCCACCGATACCAGGCAAAATCCCCACAACCATTCCGATGAGGACACCAATAGCCATCATCAATAAATTCTGTCCTTGAAAATTAGCATAAAAGGCTGCTATGAATTGTTCCATTTTATTCTCTCCTTCAAATGAGATCAAAGGCTCTTAAGATAGGTTCTAATACAACACCATGGTACATTGGACTGTCTAACACTACGATAAGAAGAATATAAACTATTATAAACATCGTAATAAGGGAAAGTAAAAGCGGAAGTTTTTCCTTATATCCATAATAATAGCTAGTGCCAACAATAAGAAAAAAGCCTCCTATGAAATAACCAAAGAAGAATAAAATAAGAGAACCAACAACAAGTGCAATAATGGCCTTTTTTTCTTCAAGAAAGGTAATAGGTTTTGACGGTTCCTCATAGTGCCCTTTTAGAACTTCTCCCTCAATTTCTTCCATCATATTATCAAACTCACCGGCAATGCCTGCCTCCCCAAAACTCCCAATCTTGCTTTTTGGAAAGATAATATGAAAGAGGCGCATCCCGCTCAGTAACATCGCTAAAGCTCCGATGAGCATCGGTACGGTTCTCGATTCAAATTTATAACTAAAGCTCCCCAAAAATATAATTAGAGAGAAAATTAAAAAAGGGACAATAATAAAAAGCTCTTCACGTAGATTTTTCAGCTCTTTCATAGTTAGTTTCCCCTCTCAACTCTTTATCAAAGCCTGCCAGAATGCCCCGCTATACTTGGGGCGGGGTTGAATAGGGATTTTAAACCCCTTTAGTGAAGGTCCCCGCCCTGCGAAAAAAACCCTGCCCAAAGCACCCAATGTGCGAAAGGCAGGGGTTTTGTTTTAAAGACCATACTTTTTAAAAATTGGGACCCATTTATCGATATCCTCGATCTCAACCTTTACACTCTCCTTTAATTCTTTCCCGAAGAGGGGCTGCACATCGGATTTCCTTTTTATAAGGAAGTCTATAAATCCAGGATCGGCAAGCATCTTTCTTCCTGCAGCAACAAGGAGACGCTCACCGTTCAGGGTCAAGATTTGGCGGGGCCATGAAATGTCTGCCAATCCTCCTCATATATTTCGTACAATCAGGGAAACCCTTTTTCCACAATGGTAGGAACCCACGGAAGGATTTTTTCTTCTGTGAAGGATACAAGGGTATTGACCTCTTTTGCTTCCGCTACAGTACTGACGGAATCATAAGAAACAAGGGCAGCATCGGCATCTCCCCTGATGACCGCATTGACGACATCGGCCGTCCCTTCCATGGAGACAATCTTTGCAGGTATTTTAGTTATCTCTACGGCACAAATACAGTCCAGATGCGCTGTTGTGCCGAATTGAGGTACGATTAAAGTAAGAGGTTCCTTTTTTGATTTGGCCACCAATTCTTCCCATGTGGCCAACCCTTTTTTGTTACTAATAAAGACACGTGTTGTCTTAGTCAATGAAAAAAGCCAAGTATAACTTCTGGGGTCAAAGCCAATTTTTTGGGATCCATAAAGCATGGCATAAAGAGACCCACTATTAAAATCCCCAAAAGTATAACCATCGGGTTTAGCCTTGAGGACATACTCATAGGCTTGTAATCCACTGGCCCCAGGCATATTCTTAACTTTTACATCCCCACCTTTGGCATTCGGAGAGAGTTCCTTTAGATACTTGGTCATATAAGGGGCTACCATTCTGGCGTAAATATCATATCCACCTCCAGCAGCAGAATTACAGGTAAGAGTTATCTCTTTCGAAGGATAGACATCCTGGGCCATCGCTCCTAAAGCGAAGAGACCAAAGGAACCCAAGATAAAAGCCATAGCCAACATTCCTATTAAATTGTTCCTTTTCATTTTTTCCTCCTTTCTACGATAAAATGGTTTGTTTATTCAGTGAGTTTAACCGTCTACGCATTGAAAATATCCTCACCACCATTTTTCCCCAATTCCCTAAATCGGCTTATTTTCTTTCATCCTTTTCTTCAGATACGCCATTGGATCTGGGGCATAATCTTTGAAATAATCTCCTTCACAGTTTATGCCGGGCAGAGGTGGTACCCACTCGATGCTCAATAACTCATCAGGATCCCCATACTTAACAGCAAGAGTTCTAATCTTAGGATCATCCAAGGTCATAAGGTGACCTCTATCAACGATTTTAAGCCAGTGCTCAGTGCCCCGTAATTTTATTTCATAGGTCGTAAAGTAGTTGTGCATATGGATATGAGTATGAGGTAGATTATGTTCTTTAACATATTTATCGAATACCTCACCCAAATGTTTTCGAGAACCAAACCCATGGTGGAATATACCTGCCCTGTTCCGCTCCGGAGTGTTTGGAAGACTCCAATAGCTATTGAACATATCTGAGGTTCGTCTGAAAGATTTGACTGATGTACATAGTGCTGAATCACAGAACCAGAAGAAGCCTTTGTCAGGATAACCTGGCCAATGAGTATCCTTGTACTTATCCATCATCTCCCCTATCAAATCACCATACTTACCACCCCCTTTTACCTCCACCAATCGCGCATGTTCAAAATAAAGCTCCATCCGGGGCAAGAAACCAAAATGATTTGCCGTTCCTGCCAAGACACCATTCAGATCATGAAAAACCGCAGGGACTTTTGGAGAGTAAGGCCATGTTCCTATTGAACATTCTTGTGATGTTGCCTGCAGTGGGTCTAAAAAGAGGTGGCCAGGCAGCCAGGCGCACTTTTGAAACCTCAGTGCCTCTTCTTCTTTCAAAGGATATTCAAGGTATGTGCCTTCGGGATCCGTTATCCTCACTCTGGAAGCCTTCCCTAAAGCCTCAATAATCGGCCTCTCAATTTCTATCCAAAGTTCGTCTGGAAAAGTCCAATGTTTGGCAACGAACTCCTCCCAATTGTTGAATACCCAATTGTTTCTAAACTTTTTACCATGAGTGGGACCTAAGGCAAGCATGGCAAGCGTCCTTCCTCCTAAACCTGAAAAGACGCCCGTATATTCAGGATGTTTATTGAGATATTTGTTAAGGCCCTCCATTGTATCGGCGATAAGGGCTATCCCCTCCGTCCCCTTAGGTCCTTTTTCTACATTATCGGCTTCTGCCCAACCGTCTTCCACGCTTAGGACCTCAGGCTCCTTCCCAGTTAACTCATGGTCATTGATGAAATCAACTTTCTCAGCACCTTCCTCTTCTAATGCTTGGGTTATTGCTTCCTTCACATACTTGTCTTGATCAGGATATGTAACGATGAGTATTTGATCGGCTCTTTTTACCGGACCTAAGGCTGCCCTACCGAAGGTCTTTTTAACCATTATTTTCGCTTGAGGAAAACAATCTTCTACACTGGTCGGTTTCTTATACGCTGGTGCACACGGTGCTGGGTAACTATATCTCCCCATTTTTAAACTCTCCTTTCTTTGTGAATAGTCTCACTCATCTCTTCATTTAACGTGAAGTCCTATCTTCCCTGTTTTCCTGTTAGACTACCCGTTTAACGAGACAGAAACCCTCCTTTTCCAATTTCAAATTGGTTTATTTTCTTTCATTCTTTTTTTCAAATACGCCATTGGGTCTGGAGCATAATCTTTAAAGTAATCACCTTCACAGTTTATTCCTGGTATGGGCGGCACCCACTCAACGCTCAGCAACTCGTCAGGATCCCCATACTTAACAGCAAGGGTTCTAATTTTAGGATCATCCAGAGTCGTGAGATGACCTTTATCGGTAACCTTTAGCCAGTGTCCCGTGTCCCGTAATTTTATCTCATAGGTAGAAAAATAGTTGTGAATATGGATATGAGAATGGGGCAGATTATGTTCTTTAGCATATTTATCGAATTGATCTTCGAAATGTCTTCTGGAACCAAATCCATGGTGAAAGATACCTGCTCTGTTCCTCTCCGGTATGTTGGGAGAAGGCCAGTAACTATTAAACATATCCGAGGTTCGTCTGAAAGATTTCACGACGGTACATAACGCTGAGTCACAGAACCAGAAGAACCCTTTGTCAGGATAACCTGGCCAATGAGCATCCTTATACTTATCCATCATCTCCTTTATCATATCCCCATATTTACCCCCACCTTTTACCTCCACCAGTCGGGCGTGCTCAAAATAGAGTTCTATCCGGGGTAAGAAACCAAAATGATTTGCTGTTCCGGCTAAGACACCATTCAGATCATGAAAAACCGGAGGGACAACCTTAGAAGCGTAGGGCCAGGTTGCATTACAACATTCTATCGATGTTGCTTGCAACGGGTCTAAAAAGAGGTGGCCAGGCAGCCAGGCGCATTTTTGAAACCTCAGTGCCTCTTCTTCCTTCAGAGGATATTCCAAGTATGTACCTTCAGGATCCGTTATCCTCACCCTGCAAGCTTTACCTAGAGCCTCTATCACCGGCCTCTCAATTTCCTTCCATAGTTCATCAGGATAACTCCAGGATTTGGAGATAAATTCCTCCCAATTATTGAATACCCAATTATTTCTAAACTTCTTATCATGCTGACCTAAGGCCAGAAGTACATGCGACCTTCCTCCCTGACCCATAAAGACACCTGTGTACTCAGGGTGTTTATCAAGATATTTACGCACGCCCTCTCCTGCTTCCTTAAGATGGGGCAATACCGCTAATCCCGGAGTTGCTTTTGCCAACCGCTCGGCTTCTCCCCAACCGTTTTCAACGCTCCGGGCTATAGATTCTTTCCCGGTTAACTCATGCTCATTGATGAAATCAACTTTCTCAGCCCCTTCCTCTTCTACCGCTTGGGTGATTGCTTCCTTTACATATTTGTCTTGATCAGGATAGGTAACGATAAGAATCTGATCGGCCCTTTTTACCGGACCTAAGGCTGCCCTACCATGCGCCTTTTTAGCCATTGTCCTTGCTTGAGGAAGACAATCCTCTACACATGTTGGTTTCTTATACTCTGGTGAAATCGGTGCTGGATAATTATATCTAGCCATTTTTAAACTCTCCTTTCTTAGTGAATGGTCTCACCCATTATATTTGTTTATTTTCTTTCATCCTTTTCTTCAGATACGCCATTGGATCGGGAGCATAATCTTTAAAGTAATCTCCTTCGCAATTTATTCCTGGTACAGGTGGAACCCATTCAATGCTTAATAACTCATCAGGATCCCCATACTTAACAGCAAGAGTCCTAATCTTGGGATCATCCAGAGTCGTAAGGTGACCTTTATCGACAATCTTAAGCCAGTTTCCAGTGTCCCGCAATTTTATCTCATAGGTCGTAAAGTAATTATGCATATGGATATGAGTATGGGGGAGGTTATGTTCTTTGACATATTTGTCGAATACCTCACTGAAATGTCTTCGGGAGCCAAACCCATGATGGAATATACCCGCCCTGTTCCTCTCCGGAGTGTTTGGAAGACTCCAATAGCTATGGAACATATCTGAGGTTCGTCTGAAAGATTTGACCGATGTGCATAGCGCGGAATCACAGAACCAGAAGAAACCTTTTTCAGGATAACCTGGCCAATGAGTATCCTTGTACTTATCCATCATCTCCCTAATTAAATCACCGTATTTACCCCCACCTTTTACCTCTACCAGTCGGGCGTGCTCAAAATAGAGCTCTATCCGGGGCAAGAAACCAAAATGATTTGCTGTTCCTGCTAAGACACCATTCAGGTCATGAAAAACCGGAGGAACATTCCAAGCATAGGGCCATGTGGATATTGCACACTCTTGCGATGTTGCTTGCAGTGGGTCTAAAAAGAGGTGACCAGATAACCATGCGCATTTTTGAAATCTCAGCGCCTCCTCTTCTGTCAGAGGATATTCAAGGTAGGTCCCTTCAGGATCCGTTATCCTCACTTTGGAGGCCTTTCCTATGGCCTCAATAATCGGCCTCTCAATCTCTATCCAAAGTTCGTCAGGAAAAGTCCAGGCGTTGGAGACAAGCTCCTCCCAATTGTTGAACACATAGTTATTTCTAAACTTACTCCCGTGGTGACCCAGAGCAAGAAGTGTGTGGGCCCTTCCCCCTAATCCCCAAAAAACGCCCGTATATTCAGGATGTTTATCAAGATATTTACGTAATTTCTCAGGCGTCTCGCCCAAAAGTGCTATTTCCGACGTTCCCTTTGGTCCTTTTTCCACATTCTCAGCTTCTTTCCAACCATTTTCCACGCTCAGAGCTTCAGGCTTCATCCCGACTATTTCATGTTCAGTAACGAAATGAACGACCTCAGCGCCCTCCTCTTCCAACGCTTGGGTGAGTGCTCCCTGTACATATTTATCTTGATCGGGATAAGTAACGATAAGTATCTGGTCCCCTCTTTTTATTGGGCCCATTGCTGCTCTCCCGTGATGTTTCTTTGCCATTATCCTTCCTTGAGGCAGACAATCTTCCACACTGGTTGGTTTCTTATAGCTTGGTGCACAGGGCGCTGGATAACTATATATAGCCATTTTTAATTCCTCCCTTCTATTTGCATTTTATCTTTTCCTTCCATTCCTATTGCTGACCTCTGAATACCTACAATACTGAAAGTCACACTGCAATTTACCTTGTTTTATTTTCCCTCCTTTCTTTCAGCTACCAAATGTATTTTCACTTTTTTTAAATATTGTACCTTATTATATTAACCTTGACATGAAAGTTCAAAAAAGTTTTAAATGAGTATCATCCACACTTTTTCAGTGATATGGATTATGATCCTTCACCCTCTATACCTAATCCCAAAAAATGCCAGCCTTTCTCCCTTTCTCCAAGAAATATGACCAACCCTTTTCAATGCTACGAGGCCTAAAGGTGTCAGCGGTTGCCCGTTTTAATTGATCCTCTGAAAGGGGAATGGGATTACCCAAAATAGAGGCCTCTACAAAAAGCCTGGCATTCTCTTCCAAATGACAAGAGGCTAAAAATGCTGCCTCCACACTCAATTCTGCGATCACGGCTCCATGTCCCCTCATAATCACAGCCTTTGAGCCTCCCAGGGCCTTAGCCATGCTCAAACCCTTTTCGAAGGTTTCGATATGCTCCGCATGCGGATAAACAGGGACTACAGGCCCAAAGATCGCCCCATGTTGACAGACCGGGACAAGATCCTTACCTGCAATACTGGGTAAAAGTGAATAATGGGGGTGAAGGTGAACAACGCTATTCACATCTTCCCTAACTTGATAGACCGCCGCATGAATAGGAGTCTCACCCGGGGGATTAATTTTTCCTCCAACCCATTCACCTTTTAATGTCACCTCAGCCATGTCATCAGGAGTTACTTCGGTTCGGGATAGTGGTCCGGGATTAATAAAGAAAACCTGACTGTTAGGAATTCGGGCACTGATGTGGCCCGAGAAGTCAATCAGACCCAGCATCTCCAAAAGACGGCATGCACGTGCTAACTTATCTTTTAAAACATTGACATCTTTTTCCATAGAACTGCTCCTATGTTTTACTTTCATTTAACTTACTAACGTCTTGGGTTTCTTGTAGAACTTTCCAATATAAGGCCATAAGATAACAGTGAGTATACAAAGGAAGAGAATCAAACTAGGGATACGGGTGAAAAATACCCATATCCCGTTTTTAGAAAAAGCAAGCGCCTGAAAAAAACTAATCTCAGCAATCGGGCCTAATATCAATCCCAGAATCAGGGGGACGGGGTGATAGCCATATTTCCTCATATAGTATCCCAAAATACCGAAGAGGGTTGTTACCAACATATCCTGCCAGTATTCGCGTGCATTATAAGAGGCAACGAAGCATAAAATGATAACGATCGGGGAGATCATCTCCGCTCTTAACTTAGTCAGTTTTTCAACTAACGGGGAGAAGCCTACAACCGATAGGGCACCGAATATGTGACCAATAAAAAAAATAAAGACAATAAAGTAGACTAAATCAAGGCGCAGTTTCACAAGATGGGGCCCCGGAGAAATGCCGTGTAGAGCGAGTGCCACAAGCAGAATAGCCATCGCGGTACTCCCTGGGATTCCAATCGTAATGGTAGGAAGGAAATCCCCACCTGAAACTGCATTAAGAGCGGTATCCGCGGCAATGACCCCCCGCACATCCCCTTTGCCAAAAGTTTCTGGATTTTTACAGGTTTTAGCGGCCGAGGCGTAGGACACAAACCCAGCCACTGTGGCGCCAGCTCCTGGTGCAACCCCGATGACCCAGGCAATGAGGCAAGATCGAATAACAAGGGAAATATTTTTGAAGTTTGCCATGATGCCTTCCATAATACTTCCCTTCAAGGGAATACCCTTTGAAACGATAGAGCCTCCCTCCATCCATATCTTAATGGCCTCGCTCATCCCCAGCGTCCCAAGCATGACGGGTACCATATGTATCCCCTCTCGGAGATAGAAGGTGTCGAGGCTATAGCGTGCGTACCCAACCGTGGGATGGAAGCCAATCGTGACAACCAGGATACCGATAGCACCCGTTAGTAAGCCCTTAAAAATCGTTTTCGCCGACACGGCTGAGATGGCTGTTAGCCCGAATAAAGCTAACATAAAGAATTCAGCGGGTCCGAATAACAGAACGATTTGATACATCAGAGGTAAAAAGACTAAAAGGCTAATGCATGAAAAAAGTCCCCCAATAATCGAAGCGGTGGCCGAGGCAGCAATCGCCGTTCTTGCCTTTCCATTTTTCGCCATTGGAAAACCGTCAATCAGAGTACTCGCATTGGGATTATCGCCTGGAATATTGAAGAGTATGGCTGTAAGGGATCCGCCAACTTTTGCGGTGCCATAGATGCTAAGAAGGAGTGAAAGGGCCGGAATAATATCCATCTTCCAGGTAAAGGGAAGCATAAGGACCATCGTCTGCACTCCACCGATGCCAGGCAAAACTCCAACCACCATCCCGATAAGAACGCCAATGGCCATCATCAATAGAGTCTGCCCTTGTGAAACAGCATGGAGGGCTGCAATGATTTGTTCCATATTTCCCTTCTCCTAAATTAAATCAAGTGATTCTAAGATAGGCTCAAATACCAGTCCAAAGAACATTGGACCTTCCAGCAATTTGACAAGGAGAACATAGACGATAATATACATTGCGATCAAACTTATTAAGAGCGGACCTTTTTTCTTAAAGCCATAATAATAACTTGTGCCGACAATCGTAAAAAAAATTCCTACAAGATAACCAAAGAGGAGGAAGACAACAAAGCAACTAATCAGAGCTATAAACGCTTTTTTTTCTTCCCTGAAGGTCAGTGGCCTTTTTTCCTCTTCATCATCATATTTCCCCTTCAGTGTTTCTTCTTTTATCTTTTTTTCAATGCTATCAAACTCGCCTGCAAGGCCGGTTTCTTTAAATTCTCCGATCTTATTTTCTGGAAAAAGAATATGAAAGAATCGCATCCCTGCTAATATCACCGCAATCCCGCCGATGAGCATCGGAACCATTGCCGCCTCAAACTTATATTGAAAGCTTCCCAGAAATATAATGAGTGCAAAAATAAAAAAAGGAGGGATGACCCAGAGTTCACCTCGAAGCTCTTTCAACTCCTTTACGCTTAACTCCCTTCTTTTTGTCTCCGGATTTTTGCTCATATTTGTTTCGTTCTTCCGATATGGTGAACCTATAGATATATGGCAATTATCTCTTGCTGATAAATCCAAAAAATTGCTTTTCCCCTTTGCCTTGCCTGCCTACTGTATGCAGGCAAGGTCAAGGGAAACTTGCCGGTTATCCAAAATCCAGATTATTTTTTGTATCTACTTCTCAAAGGCCGTATTTTTTCAAAATTGCTGTATTTTCCCTTAGCATCTCAACATACTCGCCTAATGCATTCTCTGCTTCCTTATCGAAAAAGGACCTGAGTTCAATCCCTGTCTTTTCACAGTAGGCCCTAAACTCAGGATCAACAAGCATCCCCTTAAATGCGGCAATAAGAATACGCTTAGCTTCCGGGTTAAGCTTCGGCGGTGCGATAAAAATTCTACCACACTTTCCTCCTACTGTCTTAAGTAACTCAGGGAATCCTTTTTCTACAATCGTTGGAACTTGGGGTATCACTCTTTCTTCGGTGAAGGAGATGAGACAATTAACTTCTTTGCTTTCGATAAGGACCTTAGCTGATGGATGGTCAATCACGTAAACATCGCCATCCCCCCTTAAAAGAGCACTGACTGCCTGGGCCGTTCCTCCTGCGTTGGCAACCTTCCCCGACAATCCAACCCCCTCTTTGAAGAAAATTGTATCAAGATTCTGCTTCGCACCCGGGTTCGAGGATACAAAAGTAAGAGGCTCCTTTTTCGCTGCAGCTAACATCTCTTCCCATGTTTTAAACCTCCTGGAGACTAAAACACGGTTAGTTTTGGCCCAGGAAACAAGAATGGTCACTTCCATAACATTAAAGGGAAGTTTATTCATACCATATAAAAAATTATAAGCATTTCCTTCATTAAAATCCCCGATCGTATAACCATCGGGCTTGGCATCTTTATACATAGACGTTATCTGTTTTGCCCCCCCGGCACCAATGATGTTTTTGACCTTAATCTCTCCTCCCTTTGCACCAGAGGAAACTGCCCTTAAATGCTTTGTTAGAAAAGGGCTCATCCCTCTGGCGAAGATATCGTATCCACCTCCTGGGTCGGTATAACAAAGGAAGTCTATGTCTTTTGCAGGGTAGACACTCTGAGCCATAACTCCAACGGCTAATAGCGTAAAGAAGCTCAAGATGAAAACTGCAGTTAACATTCCTGTTAAATTTATCCTTCTCATTTTTTCCTCCTTTCTAAGATAAAATTGCTTGTTTATTCAATGAGTTTAACCGTAAAGCACCTTATGAAGCTCCTTCAGCTTCTTAAAGGCCATATTTTTTGAAAACCGGGATCCATTTCTCTATATCTTCGATTGAAGCCTTGAGATCCTCCTTTAATTCTTTCCCGAAGAGAGGCTGTTCCACATCCGCTTTCCTTTTTTTACAGAAGTCTATCCATCCAGGATCGGCAAGCATCTTTTTTCCCGCAGCCGTAAGGAGACGCTCACGTTCCGGGTCAAGGTTTGGTGGCCCCATAAACATCCTGTTCACCTTCCTTATATATTTCAGACACTCGGGGAATCCCTTTTCCACGATGGTAGGCACCCACGGAAGAATTTTTGCTTCTGTGAAGGATACAAGGGTATTAACTTCTTTTGCTTCGCATACGGTACTCACTGAGTCATAAGAAACAAGGGCAGCATCAGCATCCCCCCTGATGACCGCATTAATGACATCGGCCGTCCCTTCCATGGAGACAATCTTTGCCGGTATCTTACTTATCTCTACCGCGTAGATGCAGTCCAGATGCGCCGTTGTACCGAATTGAGGTATGATGAAAGTAATCGGTCCTTTTTTAGATTTAGCTACCAATTCCTCCCATGTGGCAATCCCTTTTTTGTTACTAATAAAGACACGAACGGTCCGGGTGATTGAATAAAGCCAACTATATTCTCTGGGATCAAAGGCAATTTTTTGGGATCCATAGAGCATTGCGTAAAGAGCTCCAGGATTAAAATCCCCATAAGTATAGCCATCGGGTCTGGCATCTTTAAAAAGATACTCATAGGCTTGTAACCCACTGGCCCCAGACATATTCTTAACTTTTACCTCCCCACCCTTTGCACCAGGAGAGAGTTCCTTTAAATACTTGGTCATATAAGGGGCTGCCATTCTCGCAAAAATATCAAATCCACCCCCCGGAGCAGAATTACAGATGAGAGTTATGTCTTTCGACGGATAGACATCCTGGGCCATAGCTCCTAAGACCAATAGACTCAAGGAGCTCAAAATAATAACTGCAGTCAACATTCCTATAAAATTTATCCTTTTCATTTTTTTCCTCCTTCCAAATGGGTATTTTTTCGCTTATTCAGCGAGAGTGTTCTTACCAATATTCTGTTACAATTCCCTAAATCGGCTTGTTTTCTTTCATACGTTTTTTTAGATAACCTAACGGATCTGGGGCATAATCTTTAAAATAATCTCCTTCGCAGTTGATCCCAGGAAGAGGAGGTTGCCAGTCATAGCTCAGGAGTTCATTTGGATCCCCGTATTTTACTGCAATGGCTCTGATCTTTGGGTCATCCATACAGGTAAACCAACCTTTATCAACAATTTTATACCAGTAGTCGGTACCTTGTATCTTTATCTCGAAGGTTACAAAGTAATTGTGCACATGGATGTGGCCCGTCGGCAAATTGTGCTCTTTGGCATATTTCCCGTATTCATCTCCGTGCTTTCGTGAACCAATTCCCATATGAAAGATACCTGCTCTATTCCGTTCGGGGGTATTTGGCATTGCCCAGTAGGAATTAAACATATCAGAAGATCTCCTAAATGATTTTACGGTTGTGCATAATGCACAATCGCAAAACCAGAAGTAGCCTTTATCAGGATAAAATGGCCAGTGAGCATCCTTATATCTATCCATCATTTCTCTTATCCCCTCACCATATTTACCGCCACCCTTTACCTCCACAAGTCGTCCGTGCTCAAAATAGAGCTCTATACGGGGAAAGAAACCCTTATGATTTGCGGTCCCTGCTAAGACTCCATTATAATCAGGAAAAACCGGAGGAACTTTTGTTGAAACCGGTACGACTGCACTTCCCTCCGCTGTTGATTGATGGGGGCAAAAATAAAGGTGGCCACTCCGCCCTGCGGTCATTTGCCATCTCTTGGCCTCTTCAGAAGTCAAAGTGTATTCTAAGTGTGTGCCTTCAGGGTCAGTGATCTTTACTGCAGAGGCTTTTCCTAAGGCTTCGAGAAGTCTTCTCTCGATTTCTACCGAGAGTTCATCCGGATAGACCCAAGCTTTAGATAAAAATTCTTCCCAATTGTTAAATAACCAGTTATTTCTAAACTTACTGCCGTGCATTTCAAGCAATCGGACCATTTGTGGCCTCCCTCCTGCAGCCAAAAATAGACCTGTAATGTCATGTTCATCTAAATACTTGCGTATCGCTGCTCCCATGTCCATACCCGTTAGCCCATCTCTTCTGCCTACGGCACCTGATGCCATATTCTGCTTCAGCATCTCAACCTCTTTCCAGCCATCTTCGACACTAACTGGCTTAACTTCCTTTGCTCCTAATAATTGAACCAAATCTATGAAATCTGCCTTCTCAGCACCCTCTTCCTCAAGGGCTTGGATAATGGCTTCTTTTACATACTTATCCTGGTCCGGGTAAGTGACGATAAGTAATGTGTCGCCTTTCTTTACTGGACCCATTGCTGCCCTGCCGTGTTGTTTCTTTGCCAACAATCTTGCCTGGGGAAGGCAATCTTCTATACTTGTTGGTTTTCTATAGCTCGGATTACGTGGTGATGGATAGTTGTACACTGCCATTATTTATATCTCCTTTTTAAAAAGATTTATTTCCTTAGTTTTATGTAGAGGGATGGGGGAACAGCGGGATCTCTTCCCACATGAAGTTCTTGCCCGATTCTCTCCTTTAAAGCTATCTGATAAATACGCGCCGCAATCGCAACATATTCAATGCCTATGCCACCGGACAAAAATAGGGTGATCTCTTTTTCATCCTTTCTTCCCTGTTTCTTGCCAGCAATAACTTCTCCGAGTTCTCCGTATATATGGTCTGGCTTAATGAGTCCTTCCTTGATCGGAATGAGCACCTCGCCTTCTTCTTTGAGAACCCTCTCTTTAGAATCAGCGACTAATTTGCTTCTCTGGACACTGACACTATCCAATTCACGCCGGTCTGGGTCGTGTGCTCCAATCGCATTGATGTGGGTGCCCTGCTCTATTAAATTTCCGTCAAAGACTGGTGTGGATGAGTTGCTGGTAGTAGAAATGATTTCGCTTCCCTTCACCGCTTCTTCAGGTGAATCCACCGGGAGGACATTTAAATTTAGCAAATTTCTCATCTCTTCACAGTATTGATCCCGGTGCTTTTTTTGAGGACTGTAGACCTTTATCAATTCGAGATTTCGCACAAGAGCGACGGCGGGAAGCTGCGATTTTGCTTGTCGTCCTGAACCAAAAATGCCCATGACCTTGGCTTCTTTTTTAGCCAAATATTTGGTTGCCACGGCGCTTAATGCCCCTGGAACCAACCAACCGATCCGATCTGATTCAATGACGGACTGAAGATCACCTGTATTCGTATCGAAGAGAAAAATGACCTTTGTAAAAGTCCCTATTCCGCTTACCGAGTAGGCATGGATTCCCGCCACCTCCAATTCTGAGAAAGAGGCGGGTAATATCTTCAGGAATCCTGGTTTTCGAGACGTATCGAGCTTAATTCGAGGCACCACGGTGGCGCTCCCTTGTCCCATCTGCCGGTAAGCGTTCTCAATCGTCTCAACATAATCTTTCATACTGAGGAGAGGCTCTATCTCTTGACTGGAAAGGAAAAGGACCATGGTTTACCTCCTTCGTTTGTTAGAAACTTCAAAGGTCGGATGTGACCGTAAAGGTAGTTTTTCTTTAAACAGGTATCCTTTCTCTTTGCACTCGGGTGCTTTATCCAACTGTTTCCATCATTCAAACCTTGGGAGACGACATCTTAGGCCTTTTGTAGATCCTCTCGATATAGGGCCAGAAAATCACTGCTAAAACACAGAGGAAGATAACCAGACTGGGAATTCGGGTAACAAATACTAATAGACCGTTCCTCGAAAACGAAAGGGCTTGAAAAAAACCGTTTTCGGCAATCGGGCCTAAGACGATTCCGAGAACGAGCGGGATGGGATGATATCCATTTTTTCTCAAATAGTAGCCAAAGATACCGAAGAGGGTGGCTACCATCATGTCCTGCCAATACTCCCGACCAATATAAGAACCGATCAGACATAAAACAATAACGATCGGTGAGATAATCTCTGCTTGAAGTTGGGTCAGCTTTTCCATCCCACGGGAGAAGCCTACTGCTAATATAACACTGATACAGTGTGCAAAAAAGAGAGTAAAGATAATAAGATAGACCAAATCAAGGTGAAATTTTACAATTTGTGGCCCCGGAGAAATTCCGTGTAGAGCGAATGCTCCCAGTAGTACTGCCATTGTGCTGCTCCCTGGGATACCCATCGTAATGGTCGGAAGAATATCTCCGCCCGAACAGGCATGGAGTGCAGTATCACCAGCAATAACTCCACGTACATCTCCTTTACCAAATGTCTCCGGGTTTTTACAGGTCTTAACCGCCGACGCATAAGACACAAATCCGGCCACCCCGCTACCGGCGCCTGGCGCTACACCTATCACCCAGGCAATCAAACAGCTTCTAACAAAGAGAGACATATTCTTAAAAACTGCCATGATCCCTTCCCAAATGCTTCCGCTCAGAGGAACACCCTTGGCAACAATAGAGCTTCTTTCCATCCATAGCTCGATCGCCGTGCTCATTGCCAGCGCTCCCAGAACCACAGGAATCATATGAATCCCGTCCCTGAGATAGTATGTTCCAAGGCTATATCGAGACTGTCCGACCAATGGGTGGAAACCAATCGTGGCAATCAGGACACCAAGACCACCGGTAATGAGGCCCTTACCGATTGTTTTCGATGAAACAGCAGCGATTGCTGAGAGTCCAAATAAGGCTAACATAAAAAATTCCGCAGGCCCGAATAATAAGATGATTTGGTACATCACGGGCAAAAAGACAAGCACACTAATTGCAGAGAAAAGTCCCCCAAGAATTGAAACGGTGGCAGAGGCTGCAATGGCTGTTCTGGCTTTTCCCTTTTTCGCCATTGGAAAACCATCAATCAGAGTCACAGCGTTTGGATTATCGCCTGGAATATTAAAGAGGATAGCGGTTAAAGAACCACCAAATTTCGATGTGGCGTAGATGGAAACAAGAAGTATAAATGCTCGGGTGGCCTCCATCTTCCAGGTAAATGGAACCATCAGGGCGATCGCATGTACCGAACCGATCCCGGGTAAAACTCCTACGACCACTCCAATGAGGGTTCCAACCAGCATAAACGCAACATTCGGCCATTGGAAAAGAGAAACTAAGGTATTGATAAACAATTCCATTTTCTTCCTCCTTTAAATGAGGCCGAGCGACGTTAAGATAGGCTCAAGCATAAGACCAAAGTCCGCTGGAGCCTCTAACAATTTGTAGAGAAGAAGATAAATGATGAAATACATAGAGGCAAGGGTTATTAAAAGAGCTCCTATTTTTCTTTGGCCATAATAATAATAGCTACCTGCAATTGCAAAAAAGGTTCCCACAATATAGCCAAAGAGAAGGAATGCGGCAAAGCAGCCAATCAGCCCAATGAAAGCCTTCACTTCGTTACGGAATGTTTTTTCCTGGGTGACCTCTTCATAGTGCCCCTTTAACACCCCTTCCTCAATTTTTTCCTTCATACTATCAAATTCTCCTGCAAGACCTGCCTCTTTAAATTCCCCGATCTTGCTTTTAGGAAAAATAATATGGAAGAGGCGCATTCCACTTAATATCGCTGTAAACAAACCGATGAGCATGGGTACATCCCTTGCCTCGGGTTTGTATTGAAAACTTCCCAGAAAAAAATAGAGGCTAATAAGAAAGATAGGAAGGATGACCACAAGCTCGCCGCGGAGTTTCTTCAATGCTTTCGTACTTAAATCAAGCCCTTTCCCCTTAGAATCGGTGTTCATAAGAGTCTCCTTTGGCAATACTTATCTTATAAAAACCCGTGCGAAGGACAGGGTTAAATATTCCTTAGCCACTTCTTTAAAGTCCGTATTTTTGGAACACCTGAATATTTCCCAGGGTGGCATTAATATACTTCATTATCTCTGCTTCTTGCTCCTTGTCGTAAACAGGAGCCAACTCATTTCCAGTCTTTTCGCACCAAGCCTGAAACTCCGGATCGGCAACCATCTTCTTGAATATAGCAATGATCGTGGCCTTGGCCTTTGGGTCCAGTTTGGGTGGGCCGATGATATTTCTTCCTTTTCCTCCTATGAAGTCCAAACATTTAGGATACCCCACCTCTATGATGGTAGGGACATTGGGTACCAGCCTCTCATGGGTGATGCTAACCAGGAAATTGACCTCTCCGCTATCGATAAGGGTCCTGATCGCCGCATAGTCCATGAGGGCAAGATCAGCGTCCCCTCTTATGAGGGCACCAACCGTTACAGATGACCCGCCTGTGCTCGTAATCTTTCCTGGTAATCCAACGACCTCCTTAAACCAAATTGTTTCCATATGCTCGGATGACCCCACCGTTGAACTTGCAATGATAGGAGGCAGCTTCTTAGCCGACGCGATCATCTCCGCGAATGTTTTCGGTCCATTTTTCTTGCTGACAACAACCCGAATTGTCTTGGTGAATGCGGCCACCCAGGTAAAATCCTTAATATTAAATGGCAGTTTTTCAGAACCATAAATAAACTTGTACATGTCTGCTCGATTAAAATCCGAGATCGTATAGCCATCGGGTTTTGCGTCTTCATGCATGTAAATCACCGGTTTTGCCCGGCCGCCACCGGCCATATTCTTTACCTTCATCTCCCCTCCCTTCGCACCAGGAACAACGTCCTTCACCTGTTTTGTAAAAAAGGGGCTCATTCCACGGGCGAAAGTATCAAATCCACCTCCAGGGTTAGAACCGCAGATGTAGGTTATGTCTTTCGCAGGATAGATTTCCTGGGCCATAACTCCCGGGGTCAAATAAATAATGGAAATGAAGAGAAAAGTTCCCGCTACCCATCCCAACTTGAGCAATTGTTTTATCATTTTTTTTCTCCTTCCTAAAAGATATAAGCTCTCTTGTCCAAAGAGCTCTATCTCATGTTTTTTTGAGTTTCTACTCATGCCTCCATCAACATTGTTTAAATTGGTTTATTCTCTTTCATTCTTTTTTTAAGATACGCCATCGGGTCAGGGGCATAGTCCTTCATATAATCACCTTCACAATTGATACCAGGTAGCGGTGGAACCCAGTCATAACTTAGTAGTTCATCCGGATCTCCATATTTGACAGCAAGGGTTCTAATCTTGGGATCATCCAAAGAGGTAAGCCGACCCCTGTCCGTTACTTTAAGCCAGTGTTCGGTGCCTCGCAGTTTTACCTCAAACGTTGTGAAATAATTGTGGACATGGATATGACTATGGACGATCTGATTCTCTTTAATATATTTACTAAATTCTGGACTATGTCTCCGGGATCCAAATCCGTGGTGAAATACCCCGGCCCTATTCCTTTCCCCAAGGTTTGGAGCTTGCCAGTAACAATTAAACATATCGGAGGTCCGCCTGAAAGATTTTACCATGGTGCATAAGGCAGAATCGCAAAACCAGAAGTAACCCTTTCTGGGGTATTGTGGAAAGTGAACATCCTTATTTTTCTCCATCATTTCTCGAATGATGTCCCCGTACTTTCCACCGCCTTTTACTTCCACCAGCAGGCCACGCTCGAAATAGAGCTCCATTCGAGGGAAAAATCCTTGATGATTTGCTGTCCCAGCCAGAACACCGTTTGGGTTATGAAAAACCGGGGGATTCGTTAAATCATACCGTACCTGGGAACATTCGTCCGATGTTGCCTGAAGGGGATCCAAAAAGAGGTGGCCAGACTTCCACGCACACATTTGAAACCTGAGCGCCTGTTCTTCTGTTAGATCGTACTCTAAGAACGTACCTTCAGCGTCAGTAATCCTCACCTTGGAGGCTTGGCCAATGGCTTCTATCGCTGGCCTCTCAATTTCGATCGAAAGCTCATCTGGAAAGGCCCAGGTCTTGGCGACAAATTCCTCCCAATTATTAAATACGTAATTATTTTTAAATTTATCACCATGGTTACGGAGCGCAAAGGTCGCATGTCTTCGCCCTCCCGATCTGATGAATAAACCGTTATATTCAGGATGTTTATCAAGGTATTTGCGTACAGGCCCCATTAACTCTTCAATAAATGGGGTTTCCTCAGTCCCAGGTTCTCCTTTTGCCATATTGTCGGCTTCAGTCCAGCCGTTTTCCACGCTTTTAATTACAGGCTTTTGACCTGTTATCTCATGCTCGTACACGAAATCAACCTTTTCGGCGCCCTCTTCTTCTAAGGCTTGGTTTATTGCTTCCTTGATGTATTTGTCTTGATCAGGAAATGTAACGATAAGTATCTGATCCCCCCTTTTTACCGGACCCATTGCTGCTCTGCTATGAGTTTTTTTTGCCATCTCCCTGGCTCGAGGGAGGCAATCTTCTACACTTGTTGGTTTCTTGTAATTTGGACTGCATGGCGACGGATAACTATACACTGGCATTTGTGTTTCCCTCCTTTGTGAAATAATTTACACTTTTACTAACAAATAGGTAATTTTTTGTCAAGAATATTGCAAGAATTTTATGAGTCTTATACCATCTCAAGACATGTTTTCCAGTCGTTCCCTCATGGTTTTACCTTTTTGCCTGAAATCAGTTCAGCCTGGTTAAGAAAGATCAAAAAACGATATTTAAAATTCTCGAAACTTTTAGTAATTTAGCTAAAAATATGCTAAGGTTTTTAAATTAAAGTTAATCATCTTGATTTTTCTCATGACTCAGTTTAAATAAAGGGGAACGCAAGGAGAATCAGATTCCCCGCTCATCCTGCTACAGGCGAGATGAGGCACTTTGCGGGAAAAGAAATAACGATGAACAAAAGAGGGTTATTTCGTTATTTGGATCTTCTTAGGAAAGGAGATGTCCTTTTTCTTTTAGCTATTTTTTTGATTTTTTTATTCTTTTTTAAAGAATCTTTCAATTACCCACAGGATAGTCGGAGTTTTCCTGAAGTTATCATATTAAGCACATTAATTCTAAGTGGAATCCTCCTTGTAGTCTATTTCTTTTTCCCATCCTTAAAAAATATTATTGTTTCCCCTGAGCCTGAAGCTAAGAGAGAAACCCAAAGGGAATGGAAGACCAGAGGGCGTTTCTACCGAGGGTGGCTGAGCATCGCCATCTCCATTCTGACGGCATTTCTCTTTGGTTTTCTTTTCTTAATTCCTGCTTCCTTCATTTCTTATACATTGCTTCTTGGCCGCAAAGGAATGTTCCTGAAGATCCTTCTCCTTTCTCTGGCAACTACCCTATTAGTCTATATTGCGTTTGACCACTTTTTAGGAATTCCTACAATGCGAGGTTATCTGTGGACCAAATAGAGTGTTTGTTTAAAAATTCTTACCCTCGAGGTATGGGATGATCGATCACTGGAACCTAATCATTGGCGGCGTCACCCTGGCCTTTTCACTGAAGAACATCTTTGTTCTTATCCTGGGTACAGTTATTGGGATCATTGTTGGGGTCTTACCGGGGATCGGTCCAACGGCGGGTATGGCCCTGCTTCTCCCCTTGACCTTTGGATGGCCTCCGGCTACGGCTTTGATTCTCATGGGTGCCATCTTCTTCAGTTCGAATTTTGGGGGATCCATCACCAGCATCCTTATTAATGCACCCGGCGATGCTTCCAATTCCGCTACCATGATGGATGGATATCCCATGACCGAGAATGGTCGTGGGAACGAAGCTCTGGGAATTAGCGCTACTAGCGTCATTGTTGGCGGAGGGATTGGTGTCATCCTCTTAGTTTTTTCTGCACCCCTCATTGCCATGTTTGCCCTCAGGTTCGGTCCTGCAGAAAATACTCTTCTCGCAGTTTTTGCCCTCTCCATCATTGCTGCCTTAGTTGTGGGGTCTCCTTTCAAAGGGTTGATTTCTGCGGGTATCGGCCTTTTCCTGGCAACAGTAGGCTATGACGGGGTATCTGGGAATATCCGCTTTTCTTTCGGGATTCCATACTTTGAGGATGAGATCCAACTCATTCCTGTGGTCGTGGGACTTTTCGCCGTTTCACAGGTCATCACCTTGGGTGAAGGGGGAGGAACTATCGCCAAGGTGGGAAAGTTGGCTGGCAGTCTTATAGGAGGCATGAAGACCTACTTCCATCATCCTGTCACAGTCCTTCGTTCTCTGGTGGTAGGAATCTTTGTTGGAGCCCTTCCTGCCGCCGGCAGGGTGACTGCTTCCTTTATGGCCTATGCAGATGCCGTTCGCTCTTCCAAAACCCCAGAGAGTTTCGGCAAGGGAAACCCAGAGGGAGTGATCGCCCCGGAGACGGCCAACAACTCTTGCGCCATGGGTGACCTGATACCCACCCTTGCCTTAGGAATCCCGGGAAGTACGGCTGCAGCGGTATTTTTGGGGATCATGATCATGCACGGAGTTGTTCCTGGCCCCCGGGCCTTCATAGACAATGGGCAGGTCATCTATGCACTTCTTACAAGTCTGGTCTTGGTGACTGTGATCGTTTTTGTCTTTGGTATCAGTTGCTCCAAGTATTTTGCTCAGATTTCACTTCTTTCCAACGAAATCATCGTCCCTTATATCCTGATCTTCAGCCTTGTAGGCGCCTTTGCCATCCGTAATTCTTTTGCCGATGTGCTTCTGACCTGCTTCTTCGGCCTTTTAGGATATATCATGAACCGGCTTGGGTACAATCCGGTTCCGATGATTTTGGGACTCGTGCTTGGTGAGATGGCGGAGAGAAACTTCAGAAGGGCACTCATCATTTCAGGGGGATCTTATGAAATTTTCTATACTTCTTGGATCGCTAAGATTCTCTTGGCCATGAGCATTTTCTCAGTGATTTATCCCTATCTTAAAACTTGCTTTGCATAAACGCGGCTCTAACAAAAGGGAGATGGATAAGATTGACCACATTTTCTTAGAAAGGAGGTTTTT
This sequence comes from uncultured delta proteobacterium, assembly GCA_963739325.1. Lineage (GTDB taxonomy): Bacteria > Desulfobacterota > BSN033 > BSN033 > UBA1163 > CAVTZZ01. Next base: position 66,265 of record CAVTZZ010000040.1, read on the forward strand.
ATGAAAGAAAAAGAAATTAGAAACGGGGGAAGCGGACAGTTGGTATTATTTACGTTCTTCTTGATCATGATTGTTCTCTCCTTCACTTTACGAGCCAATGGGGCCGAGAAGTTTCCCGTGAACCCAGTAAAGATAGTCATTACTCATGCAGCAGGCACCTCCAATGACATCGAAACCCGAACGGTCGCGCCCTCCCTGCAGAAATACCTTGGGGTACCCATCGTGATTGAAAACATGCCCGGGACTGGAGGAAGGAAATCCAGGGAATTTGTCATCAAAGAAAAACCCCATGGTTACACTCTACTTTCCACAGGCATGCCTTCCTGTCAGATTGGGGAGATCCTTTTCAATGGCCGGTATAATACACTGAGCTTCACCCACATCTTTTCCATGTTCAGCGAATCCACAGCACTTTTAGTGAAATCCGATTCCCCTTATAAGGATATGAGCGACTTTGTGGATAAATACAAAGGAAAGGCTCTTTCCTGTGCGGTTCCCGGAGTAGGCAGCACAGCCCATTTAAACGGTATGAAACTGATGCGCTACCTGGGACTAACAGCCAAGTGGGTCCCTTTTGATGGAGGAACTGAGGCTCTTACTTCCTTGGCAGGGGGCCATGTGGATTACGTCATCTGCGACACAGGGAGCGCCACATCTATGCTTTCTGCCAAAATAGCCCGACTCCTTATGATATTTGATGAAAGACGGGATCCCCGTTACCCAGACGTCCCTATCCAAAAAGATCTGAAGTACGACGTGATCACTATCCCCAGTCTTCGTGGTGTCGTTGGTCCTCCAGGAGTTTCAGCCGATGTGGTAAAGATATTAGAATCAGCCTTTAACAAAGCGGCCCAGGATAAAGATTTCCTTGCCCTGGCAACCAGGGCCAATGTGAAGGTGAACCCAAAGAACTCTCAGGAATTCTTCGCTATATCCAAGAACATCTGGAACGAGATTAAAGGACAAGAGGAAAACCTGAAATCAATGATCAAACCTTAATCATGAACATGGAGGCAACAATGGATCTCAAAGATGAAGTGGCGATTGTTACTGGAGGAGGTTATGGGATTGGAGAGGCAGTCTCCTTGAAGTTAGCCAGGGAGGGAGCCATAGTTGGAATTGCAGACCTTAATTTGGACTCTTCCAAAAGGGTTGCTGATCAAATTATGGCCCAGGGTGGAAAAGCCTTGCCTATAAAAACGGACGTTTGCAGTAGCACGGAAGTTAAAAAAATGGTTCAGCAAGTCGTGGACAAATATGGCAAAGTGGATATCTTGGTGAACAATGTAGGTGTCTCTCCCAAAGGGCCCAAAGGCGAAGGATTGCGGACATGGCTGATCTCGGATGAAGAATGGGACTTCACCATGCGGGTCAATTTGACCAGTGCATTCTATTGCACTCGTGAAGTGATACCCCACATGATCAAACAAAGAATGGGAAAGATTGTACTCATGTCTTCCTCGGTAGGAAAAGAAGGGGCTGGAGGAGGGACTTCCATAGCACCTTACGGAACAGCTAAGGCAGGTATCATCAACCTGACCAAGACTTTGGCAAAGGAGCTTGTTTCATATAACATTCGAGTCAATTCTGTCTCACCAGGTTTAGTGGAAGGAACGATGATGAGGGCAAGTGCTTCTCCTGAATCGAATGAAAGGGCTGTTCAAAAGATCCCTATGAAGCGGTTCGGCAAGCCTGCAGAATTGGCTGAGGCGATCTATTTTCTTGTCTCTCCGGCATCCAGTTACATAACCGGCGAGATACTTGATTGCAATGGTGGAATGTTAATGGATTAAAGTTAGAAGGAACAATATTCATTTGTGAACACAGCTTAACAAAAATTCACTCGAAGGCTATGCCGGAAATTAACGATTATCGGTCGGAGTGTGTATAAAGATAATCCTTTTTTCTTACGAAAAAATAGAAATAATTGAGATTGATGACGCCAATGAGTACTAAGGAGAGGAACATGATGGGATAGGTGGTCAACCGGATAATGATGCCCGTTATTACTGCTCCCAACCCTACCCCAAGTTCCATGAAGGCTGAGAATGTCCCCATGGCTGGACCCCGAGAAGAACCGGCGCGGTCAAGAGTATAGGCCACTAATACGGGAATGAGAAAGGCATTCCCAATTCCCCAGATTACCGCAACGAGAATAAACATCGGTACAGTTCTGGAAAAGGCGAGGATGATCATCGCAATGATATTTGCGGCAAGGCAAGGTAAGATCACCCCCTCTCTACTATAGAGATCCAATATCTTCCCACCCAAACCACGACACAAAATAATCATAATGGCATAAGCAGCAAAGAAGAGGCCGGGATTGCTCATCCCTTGATTTAGGGCATAAAGAGGGAAAAAGGCGGTTAAGGCTCCCCAGAGGTTGTTGGCAAGAAAAATCATGGTAGACGGTGGAAGGGCTTCCCTACTGAAAAAGGATTTATCTTGAATGGATGAATCCTCCAATGGTTTGATGTTTCTCTTTCCCAATTTTGTCGTGATCATTAGTGAACACAATGATAGACCTGTACAGACTAAAAAGAGGATGGTGAAACTAAAATGGTTGATCAGGAACATCCCGAAAGAAGGGGCCAGGGCAAAGGAGACATTGAAGGACAGATAGAAGTAACTAAGACTTTGCCCTCGATGGGCTTCTGGGGTGATATTGGCAATAAATGTAACTGAGGCAGTGAAGAAGAAGGCACAACCAATTCCTTGAAGGACCCTCACCACTAAGAAGGGCCAAAAAGGAGAGGCCAAGAGATAAGCCAGAGAAGAAAAAGCAAAGAGGAGGGCGCCAGCAATCATAAAATTTCTTTCAGAAATTTTATGAAGGGCTAGTCCAACAAAAGGTCTGATGACCAATGAGGAAACACTAAAAATTCCTATGAGAACACCAATTTCTGCCTCCTTAGATCCCAATCTCGCAAGATAGATTGGAAGGGTGGTAATGAGGATTTGGTAAATGAATGAAAATGTAAATTGATCAAAAAAAGCCCAGATGAAATCAGGCGTTAATATTTTTTGCATTGTCATCTCTCTACTCTGCATATATTAGTTTTGTATTGCGCAGTATCTTTTTTGTAAAGAGTTTTTTGATCTCTGGTTCTTCCGTAACAAGGGGAAAAGAAGCCTTTTCATTTTTTTCTTGACTTATTTTTTAAAATCTTTAGAATTACTATCACTTTTTGCAGAATGGAGCAAAATGTGCAAAGTTCAGTCCGCTTCGGCAATTTCTTTTCCATCTGGTCGAGGCAATCAAACGAACCCAAGAAACGCTTCGATTGAGAAGAATAATCCACAGTGTACTAGAACTGTAAACATTTTACCCCCTATGGATAATTCAACCAACTAAAAAATACATTAGGCGAGGAGGAATTTATTATGGACTCAAAATTCAGGAAAAAAATGAATGATCATAAGCTATTTCCCATATTAGCTTTAGGTTCATTTTTCCTCATCTGGCTTTATGGACACAACCTGCTTTGGGCCGCGGAGAAGGAATACCCCAACCACCCTATTAAGATGATCGTTCCCTATACACCTGGTGGTATTGTTGACCAGGGATCGAGAATCACAGCAGATTATTTAGCTCAGGAATTAAAGGTACCTGTAATAATAGAGAACAAGCCTGGGGCAAGTGGAATGCTTGGTAGCGCCGCGGTGCTTAAAGCCAAACCGGATGGATACACTTTATTAGCAGCCGGGGATACACCTCTTGTTTCTGGGCCATTACAATCTCCCAATCCCCCCTTTAATCCTTTTAAGGATTTTTTGGCTATTTGTATGCTCGGGTCAGCACCAGGTGCATTTGCTGTTTATAGCTCATCTCCCTACAAAACATTCACGGAATTTGTCAAAGATGCAAAGGAAAATCCTGGCAAATTAAGCTGTGGGATGACACAACCTGGGTCAACAACTCATTTGACTGTCGAACTGCTCAGAATGTATTCAGGGGCGGACATTAAAGTTGTCCCCTATAAGGGACCTCCAGAGGCAATGGCTGCCCTCTTAGGTAAACACATCGATATGGCGTGTATGACGTATGTCGGTTTGTTGCCTTATGCCAAATCGGGTGAGGCAAGAATCGTCGCAGTCACCAGTTCAGTCTCGGACACCACAATCAAAACCCTTGCACAATTAGGATTCCCCCAATCCACATTCCTTGCGAGCGATGGCATTCTGGCTTTTCACGTTTCTCCTGCTATACCAAAACCAATCTATGAAAAACTTGGGCTCACGTTTGAGCGACTCGCAAAGAATCCTGAACTTGCAAAGAAGCTGGATAGCGTTGGAATAACACGAAATTATAAAAAACCTGCTGAATTGATAGAATTCATGAAGGAAAAATGGCTTGTGATTTCCGATTTTCTAGAAAGACTGGATATGAAAAAATGGCAGGGGAAAGAACCTTTTTAACTTTGGACTTTGGATAATGAGGCTAAATGGTTCAAAAACAAACCTATTGCCGATACCGGAGGATTCCTCTTTCTCAAAAACATCAGCTTAAGGCATCTCATGCAGCACCTTAAGGTTGATGCATTTTTTTTCTTTGACAATTTTATGAAAAAAGGGAGGGAAAAATGGCTGAAAAGAAACAGAAGGATGGCATAACTTTTGTGGCGGCTGGGGATGTATTTCTCGGCGGAAAAGTCGTGTACCAAGATGGCACCATCATAGAGGCAATTACTTACAAGCCAGAATCTGTCTTTGATGATGTCGCTCCGATATTTCACAACGCGGACGTGGTTTTCTGCAATCTGGAGTCTGCCCTTGCTGACCGGGGAGCTTCGCAAATGGATAGAATTGCTGCCTTTATGTCTCGACCGGAGAATATAGATCTTCTGAAAGAGGCGAAAATAGATGTGGTCTCTTTTGCAAATAACCATAGCATGGACTTCGGCCCTGAAGCGATTCTCCAGACCTTGGATCTTTTAGACAAATATGGGATTGCTCACGCTGGGGCGGGTGCCAACATCGTTGAGGCAAGAAAACCGGCATTTGTTGAGAGAAAAGGGATGACCCTGGCTTTCTTAGCTTATGCCACTAATATTAATACTCCTCGGGGTTTTGGTGCTGCCGCGCAAAAGCCCGGTCTGGCTCAAATCCGACTCCACGCGTATTTTGCTCCGCCGCATGTAACTAAAGAAGATTTGAGAACCATGGAGCTGGACGTAAAGAAGGCGAAAAAAGACGCGGATTTTGTAATCGTCTCCTGTCACTGGGGGATTTCCCAAGGTGGAACATATATGGTCGCCCCTCATCAGAGGGCGATTGGCCAGGCCGCCATCAGGGCGGGTGCCGAACTTGTCTTGGGCCACCACCAACATGCCTACCAAGGGGTTGAGTTATACAAAGGTAAAATTATCTGCCATGGTCTGGGAAACTTCATTTTTGACACCATTGATACACCTTTTTTCCGAGAGACGGTATTGTTCCACTGCACTTTTCAGAAAAATGGAATAAAAGAAGCCTGGTTGCAGCCGATCATCCAGGATAGTCATGCCCATCCTCATCCTCTTCCACCGGAAGATGAGAACTCGCGCAAAATTTTGTCTCACTTACAGGAACTTTCCAAAGAATTAGGGGTTACGGTTAAGATCAAAGAAGGAAAGGCTATAATCCACTTAGGGAAGCTTAAGAAGTAAAGAGTGCGGGTGTATGGTTGTTAGAATTTTGGCTCCTTGTTATGACCAAGTTATACAGAGAGACTTTTTATATTGTTTGATGTGATTGCTGTGTAGGCTGGCGACTCGTGTGCTCCTCAAGAAGGTGCGCAATTTGGTATTGTGGGGATTCAACCTTCTAGCGAGTCTTTTGAGATCTTTGAGCCATCCTCCGAAGTCGGCCATAAATCCACTTTTTGATATGACCATGGTTTCTGGGTCCGGCTGAATTTGGCAAAAGGCCTGACAGCATCTATTTAAGCGACGGGATAGGGAGAAAGAGCGATATAATGGAAACTTTCCAATTTCTTTTACATGGGTTTAGCGTTGCCCTTCAACCCATGAACCTCTTTTACTGTTTTGTGGGTGTCCTATGCGGAACTTTGGTTGGCGTATTGCCTGCCATTGGCCCCCCGGCAGCAGTTGCGCTTTTGCTCCCCACTGCTTACCATTTGAATCCTGTTGGGGCCATCATCATGTTGGCAGGAATTAATTATGGTGCCATGTATGGAGGATCTATTACTTCAATTTTGGTCAACGTACCTGGAGAAGCCGCTTCTATTATGACTTGCCTGGATGGATATCAGATGGCTCTGAAAGGTCGGGCCGGTCCTGCTTTAGGAATAGCAGCGTATGGTTCTTTTATTGCCGGAACCCTTAGCATTATTGGCCTGATGCTTTTTGCTCCAACCTTGGCAAGGATGGCCCTGCATCTTGGGTCCCCTGAGTATTTTACCTTGATGGTTTTATCTTTAACCATGGTGAGTTACATGGTCAGAGGATCGATGGCTAAAGCTCTAATGATGGTCGCTTGTGGTCTAATTCTTTCAACAGTTGGCATGGATGCAATAACGGGTAAGTTTAGGTTTACCTATAATACTATGTTTCTTCAAGATGGAATTCACGTTGTTCCTCTTGTCATAGGGTTATTTGGTCTTAGCGAGGTTCTTTCCAGTTTTGAAACAACCATTAAGGGGGAGTTGCTTAAAACCAAGATCAAGGGGTATTTACCCACTTTGCAAGACTGGAAAGATTCCATTAAGCCGATTCTTCGCGGTGGGGCTTTAGGTTTTTTTATGGGAATCCTGCCTGGAATTACACCTATGGTTTCAACATTCATTTCCTATGGGATAGAAAAGAAGTTATCGAAACATCCGGAAAAGTTTGGAACAGGTGTTATTGAAGGAGTGGCCGGGCCTGAAGCAGCAAATAACGCAGTAACATGTGGCTCTCAAGTCCCTTTGTTCAGTTTAGGGATTCCCACTGGTCCCATGGGTGCCATGTTGTTGTCTGCTTTTATGATTTGGGGACTGACCCCTGGACCGCAATTCATTAAGAATTCCCCTGACCTCTTTTGGGGACTTATTGCCAGTATGTATTTGGGAAATGTATTACTCCTGATCCTCAATTTGCCCCTGATCCCCTTATGGGTCAGAGTCTTAAGGATTCCTTTTGTCCTGCTCAGTATTCTTATCCTCATATTCTGTATCATAGGATCATATAGTATTTACCAGGAGATGGGGGATATTTACCTGCTCTTTATCTTAGGGCTGGTCGGATTTCTTGCGAAGAAATTTGCTTACGAACCGGCTCCGCTCATTTTGGGTTTCATCTTAGGTCCTATGATAGAGACTGCTCTCCGCCAGTCTTTAATTCTCTCTAAGGGAAGTTTTAGTACTTTTATAACCCGGCCTATTTCAGTGGTTTTATTAGCCATAACGCTCCTTATTGCTATTTCTGCAATATTTCAGAAAAGGAAAGAGATTGCCGGAGAACATGCTGAAGAAAATGATATTTCTGAGAAAGGAGGAACGTTGAAATGGGATAGAATTACAGCCCCTTTTGGACTTTTTTTTGGTTTGTATATTATAAAAGAGAGTTTTGCCCTCAATATTGGAGGATTTCACCAACCGGGGCCTGGGTTTTTTCCATTGTTCGGGGGAATTCTCTTGGCAGTATTTTCCACCGTCCTTCTATTCCACGTTTTGGTACCATTTAGGGCGATGGGCAGCATGGCACGAGGAGAAAAGGAGAAGCCCCGATGTCGGTCGGTGGTCTATGCCTATATAGGGTTTA
>CAVTZZ010000041.1:0-26552 GCA_963739325.1 uncultured delta proteobacterium
ATTAGTATTCAGATTAGCCAATCAACCAGGGATTTTGGGTAGGGTAGCAAAACGATTTGGTGAAACCAATATTAACATCGACTACATTTATGGTTCTGCTATGGAGGATGCGAAGGAATCAATTTTCGTTGTTCACATTGCGGAAACCGACCTGGATCGAGTCAAAGATTCTTTCAGTAGTTTTTAAACTCACCTCCTCCATCTCCCCACCACTCATCTGCTGGTAGGCAGGCAAAAAGAAGAGAGGAGCAAAAGGATTTTTGGAGCTTAGAGAAACCCAGACCAATCTCTGCCCATTCCATATTTGTTAATGATCCATTTAAATCTCTAAGGAGGAGGACCTTGAAAACTAACCTAAAATATTTTTGTATCATTGCTCTTATTCTTTTTTTGGTCTCGTGCGCCGGTGGAACAAAGACAGAAAGAAAGGACAAAGCACTCAGCATAGAGGAACATTTTCAATTAGCCTTTACCGCTGCAGAGAGAGGGAATTTAGAAGAGGCTGTTTTTGAATATAAAAAAGTCCTAAAGATAGATCCAAAGCACTCCAGGGCCCATCTCAATCTTGGAATTGCCTATGGGAGGCAGGGGAAATGGAAGGAAGAGATTTCGGAATATAAGAGAGTCATTGAGATCGATCCAAATTTTTTGGAGGCATATTTTTATTTAGGTATTGCTTATACTGAAAAAGGAGATTTCAATAATGCTATATCCCAATATCAGAAGGCTATTCAAATTAATCCAAATTATTTTGAGGCCCACAATAATTTGGGAGTGATTTATTTCAGAAATGGGAAATTAGGGGAAGCACTTTCCGAGTATCAGAAAACCATTAAGATTAATGAAAATTATGCCAGAGGCTATTACAATATCGGAAGTGTTTATCGTGAAAGAGGGGAGACTGAAGAGGCAATGAATTTCTTCAAAAAAGCCACTGAGGTAGATACTAAGTATGCAATTGCCCACTATGCCCTGGCTGTGGCCTATTATGAAAAACAGGAATTTAAATTGGCCATCGAACATTGTGACGAGGCAGGAAAGTTAGGGATCATTGTCGATCCAAAATTTTTGGAGCGGTTGAAACCCTATCAATAAAATTCATTAAAAAACATTTTAAAATCTCTTGTCTTGATTTTCCTCTTCACTTCTGATAATTCTCCTATCAATCATACAATCCTCATCTTATCCGGGGGATGTCGAAGAGATATATGGACCGTGTAAAGTAATAATCCCCCCTCACCCCCCTTTAGCAAAGGGGGGAATAGGGGGGATTTTAGGAGAGGGGAATCATGGAGACAAGAGAGGCGATTCTGAATTTAGAATATTCAGAGAAGATGAAATCTGGATTGATTATAGGGATCAGTCTTCTGGATCAACTGATCTCTTTAAAAGAAGAGGAACACTCTGGGGGGAGGAAGATTTTGGTAGGGTATTTGGAAGGACTGCTCCGAGAAGTTCGAATCGGAGGAAATGTATTGGGATTAAACTATTATGATGACCTGGAGCAAAAGGTAATGGAGGTCATCGGGAGAATCCAGATGTCCCAATTTCAGGAGGCCCGATGGTCTTTTTCCGAGGCCATCTCATTGGCCACCACTGGGTGTCAGAGTTCGATGAACTTCTTGATAGAGAAGAAATTAGTTTAAAAATCATAAAGATTCAAAGGCTCAAGCGGTTTCACTTGACCCCTCGAACCCATGAACCCTCGAATCCTTGAACCCTTATCATTGGTTTTTGGGAAGCATGACAGTGAAAGTGGTTCCCTTTCCTAATTTGCTATCGAGATGGATTTTCCCTTGATGAAGGTTAACAATCTCCTGAACCAGAGAAAGGCCGATCCCTAATCCTTTGGCTTTTCCCAAAGGCTTCGTCTTCTCTTGAAAATGGCGTGTAAAAACCTCTTTAAGGGATTGATGGGAGATTCCCACTCCTGTGTCTGTGATTTGGGCGTAAGCATATTCTGGGTCCTGATGAAGGGTTACACCGATCTTCCCTCCTTGGCGGTTATATTTGATGGCATTGGTCAGGAGGTTATCGAAGAGCTGGTTGAGTTTATCCTCAACGCCGGAAATCCACACTGAGTCTGAGGGGAGTTGGACCTCCATTTGGATCTGATGTTCCTTTGCCAAAGGTTCGACTGTAGAGCAGGAAAAATCAATCACTTTGCCGAGATTGACCGATGCAAAGGACCAGGCCTCTTGATGTATTCCCAATTCGGCCAAGTCTAATAGATCGTCGATGTTCTTTTCCAATTTCAAAAGATTCTTATAAGATGTTTGTAAAAACTTTCTCTGCTGCTCGGTCAACAAACCCACCTTCTCTTTGAGCATCATTCCTATATATCCCATGACCGAGATCATCGGGGTTTTCAATTCATGGCTGATATTGGATAGAAAGTCGTCCTTCATTTGGTCCACATGCCTTAACTCCTCATTCGCCAGTTGCAATTTTTCCAAGGTCTCTTTGAGTTCATCTTCTGCCTTTTTCCGTTCTGTGACTTCCTGACTCACAACGATCACTCCTAAATATTTATTCCGGGGACCCCAGACAGCAGAGTAGGAGTTATCATAAAATTTCCCCTTCACCATCTGGATATTCATCCGATGGTGTCCCTTCACTTTACCTGATCTCAAATCTTCAATAATTTTTAGAACTTTTGGATGGGATTGAACAGGATGGCACTCTAGGATGGATTGACCCAATACCTTGTCTTGTTGAATATTTCGAATTTCCTCTGCGGCTGGATTACAGTAAGCGATTCGGTTTTGATCGTCGATGAAGACAACCCCCTGTTTCATGGAAGCAAAAATGGCTTTGAGGATCGATAGATTCATTTTTTGGATACCCAATAAAATAAAAAATAACATGGATTTCCCTCTTGGACAAGAGGAAGATTCTGTCACTTTGATTCAGACATTAGAACATAGACTTCAGACATTAGACTGAAGGGGAGGAAAGGCTTGAGAATACTGCAAGGGTTAATTTTCAGTGTAGAAAAGTCTGGGGTCTAAAGTCCAAAGTCCAGTGTCTGAATTGCAGTTCTATCAGAAGAAGAGCCAAATTGAGAAAAATTTGAATGAGGTTGAAAAAAAGGGGAGATGGCCCCCCATCTCCCTTCATCTGGATAGAATCATTAGAATGGCTTCAGGGCTTTTTATTCTGAGCCTCTGCCTTGGCCTTAGCCATGGCTTCATCCTCTCTTTTTATATCCTCTAAGGTTTTGGGTTTCACTTTATCGGGCATGGATTCCAATCCATACTTCCACTTCAAAAACTGGGTTCCCGTTTGTGGGAAAAGGGCACAAATCAGGGTATCACAAATATCCCTCGCCAACCCCTTCGTTTCTTCCTTCGCCTTCTCCATCTCCGGCACAATAAGATCCGCAGGTCGACACGTAATCGGTTCCTTTCCCCTCTTATACCCTTTTAACACCCACTTCCTAATCTCATCCGAAATCGGCACAGGCGATTTTCCGTAAAGACCATAAACATAATCTTGCGTCTCCATGGAAACCATCTTATATCGACCAAAAAGGACGTTCAGCACCGCCTGAACTCCCACAATCTGAGAAGTTGGAGTCACCAAGGGAGGATAACCTAAGTCTTTCCTGGTTTGGGGAAGCTCTGCATAGACCTCATCGATGCGATGAATGGCCTTCTGCTGCTTGAGCTGACTCACCATGTTCGATATCATCCCTCCCGGGATCTGATGCCCCAAAACATTCGTATCAATGACCGCCATCTTCGTCGTATCTAAAAAGTCCCGATACTTGGGTGCGATCGTCTCCAAATACTCTCCTAGTTTCAATAATTTGGCGAGATCTAATCCCGAATCCCAAGGCGTCCCCCCTAAGGCGACTATAATCGGCTCCACCGCAGGTTGCGAGGAACGTAAGGCAAAAGGGGCTAAGGCTGTATCAACTATATCCACTCCCGCCTCAATCGCCTTAAGATAGGTCATCGAGGCCATCCCACTTGTATAATGGGTATGAAGCTGAATCGGAATCTTCACTTTCTTCTTCAGAGCTTTTACCAATTCATGGACATCATAGGGAGCCAAAAGTCCTGCCATGTCCTTGATACAGAGGGAATCCGAGCCCATGTCCTCAAGAATCTTTGCCTTTTCAAGATAATAATTCAAATTATAGACCGGGCCACCCATCCTCCTCTCGGTTAGAGAATAACAGATCGTTCCTTGAATATGCTTGCCTACCTTTTTGATCACTTTAAAGGCTGTCTCAAAATTGCGCTCATCATTAACCGCATCAAAACAACGGAAGATATCGATCCCTACCTCTGCCGATTTCTCAACAAAAGCTTCCACGAGATCATCCGGATGGTTGCGATAGGCCACCAGATTCTGACCTCGAAGGAGCATCTGAAACGGAGTCTTGGGCATCAATTTCTTCAAAACCCTCACCCGCTCCCAGGGATCTTCACCTAAGAATCGATGGGTTACATCAAAGGTCGCTCCTCCCCACATCTCAACGGAATGAAATCCCACCTGATCCAACTCCGTCGCAATCGGGACCATATCCTCCGTCCTCATTCGGGTGGCCAGACTCGATTGGTGACCATCCCGAAAAGTCGTATCAGTAATCTTAATTGGTTTTTTCGGTATCTTATCCATACCTTCCATATTCTTTCCCTCCATCTTTAAGAGTTTACAAAATCAGATTGTGAGAATTTTTTTGACATTCCCTTGCGATATCATTTATAAATTTGTTAACATAATGGGAAAATTTTTTCAAAGGAAAACTTTCACATTATTATTTTGTTGCAATATTTCTTGACAAAGAAATTTATTTTCATATATTTATCTCTTTAAATTTATTGCAACTTCGGCGGCGCCAAATCTTTTCCTTTAGGATGAGATAAAAGCGCCACTTCCTTCGACAAGCTCATGACACTGAGCCTATCGAAGTGCGGTATCAACCCCTGCCTGCAGCAGGTAGGCTGAGACTTCGGGGAGCACAGACGAGCCGCTCGGGCTGAAGGCAATCCTCCCATGGTTTAGGCCGAGGAGAGTCGAAGGGTTGATTTTGAAGGAAAAGAAATGTTTACTTTAAAATTGGATGAAATTCCTGATGAAGGATTGAATCTTCAGTGGACCGAGGACAGAGCTTCGCTATTGGCTTACTTAAAAAACTTCTCACAAATCGACTTCGACTTCGAGACCCCGCTCTTATCAGAAGTAAAAATTTGGAAAGCCAATCAATCTGTTTTAATGAAAGGAAAAGTAGAGACCAATCTCCGATTGCAGTGTGTAAGGTGTTTGAAAGGATTTTCCTATCCTCTCTCTTCGACTTTCGAACTTACGCTTCACCCATTCAAGGAAGCTCCCTTTACCGAAGAGACAGAATTGGAGACAGGCGAGATGGAATCGAGTTTCTTCGAGAGAGGGGAGATCCACCTCTCTGAAATTGCGTGCGAGCAGATTTTTTTAGAGATCCCTTTTCAACCTTTCTGCCAAGAGGATTGCAGAGGACTCTGTCCGGTGTGTGGGAAAGATCTGAATTTCTCTTCTTGCGAATGCGCGAAGGAGGAATTTGTAACGGGTTTTTCTGTCCTTAAGAAATTGAAAATTGAATCATGATGAAGGAATGAGTTTAGAGTTAAGAATTTAGAATAAAGAAAGGAAACCTAAGAATGGGGTTACCAAAGCGAAGGCAGTCACCGTCCAGAAGGAATAAACGCCGAGCCCATGATAAATTGAGTCGACCTAACATCTCCCTTTGTCCACAATGTCACGAACCTCTATTGCCTCACAATATTTGCCTGCATTGTGGTTACTACAAGGGGAGGGAGATCATCACGATCGAAGAAGAGAAATAAACAGTTAAGGAAGATGGTACCGGAGAGATGAGATGAAAATTGCAGTCGATGCCATGGGAGGAGATTTCGCTCCTCAAAATATAGTCGAAGGGGCCTTTTTAGCTTCCAAGAAATATGGGGTGAAGGTGGTCTTAGTAGGAGATGAAGATAAGGTGAGCAAGGAACTATCCAAATACCCTACTTCGAAACTTCCAATCTTCATCTATCACGCGCCCCATGTCGTAGCCATGCATGATTCTCCTTCGGTCGTTCTCCGGAGGATGAAAGATACCTCTATCAAGGTTGCCCTCGATTTGGCCAATGAAGGCCAGGTGAGCAGCGTGGTCTCCGCAGGGAATTCGGGAGCCGCCATGGCCTTGGCGATGACTATTTTCAAAAAATTGGAAAACGTTGAACGACCTGCTATCGCCACCATTCACCCCACCATGAAAGGCAACACGGTCCTCATCGATTCTGGTGGTAATGTGGATTGCAAACCCATTCATCTTGTCCAGTTTGCAATGATGGGCGATGCTTATGCGAAATATATTCTGGGGAAGGAAACTCCTCGGATTGGCGTGTTGAGTAATGGAGAGGAGGAAGGGAAAGGGAATGAGCTGACCCGAGAGGTCCATCATATTTTATCAGAGACAGATTTGAACTATATCGGTTATGTGGAAGGCCGAGATCTCAATAATGGAGAGGTGGATGTCATCGTCTGTGATGGTTTCGTCGGAAATGTGGCATTAAAAATAAGCGAAGGACTTTGGGAGACCATCCACGCTATTCTCAAGTGGGAGGCGAAGGATAATATCAGGGCGAAGGTGGCTTATTTTCTGATGGGAAGGGCGATTCGCCGCTTGGAGAAAAGGATGGATTACTCTGAATACGGAGGAGCGCCTCTCTTAGGGATTAATGGCAATTGTGTCATCTGTCATGGTGCATCGGATGCCAAAGCGATCATGAATGCTATTCTGTTAGCTTCGAATATGGCTCAAAATAGACTGAATGAACATCTCATGGAAGAGCTCAAGGAGAAAGAAGACCTACTTCGCCTGGGACATAAACGCCAGGAGAAGATGAGCGAGTCAGTAAAATCGATGCGTTGATTCATGAAAGGATCAGTAAGGAGGAAAGAGGATTGGATTATTTTTTAACGCCCGAACAAAAGATGATTCAAAATTTGGCAAGAAAGGTTGCAGAGGAAAAGATGTTGCCGGTCCGGGCGGAATTGGATGAGAAGGAAGAGTTCCCATGGGAGATTGTTAAAATCAGCGCGGAAGCGGGTCTCATGGGTGTCTCCATGCCAGAAGAGTACGAGGGCTTTGGAGGAGGGATCTTAGAGTATTGCTTGGTAGCAGAGGAATTGAGCCGTGTCTGTCTCGGGATCGCAACCAGTGTGGTAGCCAGCGGCTTGGGTGCCATGCCTATCCTGCTTTTTGGAAGTCCTGAACAGAAGAAAAAATATCTCCCTGATATTGCAAAGGGTAAAAAGTTAGCCGCTTTTGGATTGACGGAGGCCGATGCAGGAAGCGATGCGGGTGCCATTCGGACAAACGCTACTCGGACAGCAGATGGTTATGTCCTGAACGGAACGAAGCAATGGATCACGAATGGAGGGGAAGCAGAAATCTACTCGATTATTGCAATGACCGATCGGTCAAAGGGACCCAGAGGGGCGAGCGCTTTGATTGTCGAGAAGGGAACTCCAGGTTTCGATTTTGGGAAGAAAGAAAAGAAGATGGGGATCCGGGCCTCTGCTACCCGGGAACTGGTCTTCCAGGATTGCTTTGTTCCTAAAGCGAATCTCATTGGAAAAGAAGGAATGGGATTTATCGCCACGATGAGGACTTTTGATCGAACCCGACCCGGAGTGGGTGCTCAAGGGGTGGGATTGGCGCAAGGGGCTCTTGATGAAGCAGTCCGTTATGCTCGAGAAAGGGAACAGTTTGAAAAGAAGATCATCTCTTTTCAGGCGGTTCAACATATCTTAGCGGATATGGCTACTCTCGTAGAGGCCGCGAGGGCATTGGTCTATTCGATTGCCCGTTATATTGATCATTCAGAAAACCCAAAAGAGATTTCAAAGGTCTCTGGGATGGCGAAGGTCTTTGCCAGCGATGTCGCCATGAAAGTGACGACCGATGCGGTTCAGATCTTCGGAGGCTATGGATATATGAGAGATTATCCCGTTGAAAAGATGATGCGGGATGCCAAAATTCTTCAGATCTACGAAGGGACGAATCAGATCCAGCGGAATGCCATCGGTTTGGAATTGAGCAAGGAATATGCTGGGAAGAAGGGAATCCGATGAAGTCCACCGCTTTCATTTTTCCAGGTCAAGGCTCCCAATATGTTAAAATGGGGAAGGAGTTCCACGACCAATTCAGGGCTGCGAGAGAGGTCTTCGAAGAAGCGGATGATACCCTTCGCTTCTCCATATCAAAACTCTGTTTTCAGGGACCTGAAGAGGAGTTGAAGTTGACCGAGAATACCCAACCTGCCATTCTGACGACCAGCATTGCCACATTTAAAGTGTTTCAAACAGAGAAGGGGATAAATCCTCAGTTCGCGGCTGGCCATAGCTTAGGAGAATATAGTGCCTTAGTGGCTTCAGGAGCACTCCGTTTTGCTGAGGCGGTTCAAACCGTCCGTCTACGTGGAAAATTTATGCAAGAAGCTGTTCCTGTGGGAGAAGGGGCCATGGCCGCTATCCTTGGTATGGAGCGGGAGGATGTCGAAAAGCTTTGCGAGGAGGTTGCAGCTGGAGAGATTCTCTCTCCTGCAAATTTTAACTGCCCAGGTCAAATTGTTATCGCGGGTCATTCGAATGCGGTTCAGAGGGCGATCGAAAGGGTGAAACAGGAAGGGAAGAGAGCGACCTTGCTTCCTGTCAGCGCCCCATTTCACTCTCCTTTAATGAAACCTGCAGGCGCTCGTTTAGAGAGGGCATTGGAAGAAATTACTGTGAGAGACCTAAATGTCCCCGTAGTGACGAACGTGGAGGCAGAAATCAATACCTCGAAAGATAGGGTTAAACCCTTATTAGTGGCTCAGGTTTCGAGTCCTGTCCGCTGGGAAGAGTCCATGCGGAGGATGATCAAAGAGGGGATCGAACAGGTACTGGAAATAGGACCCGGAAAAGTTCTCTCGGGTTTGATGAAACGGATCGATCCCAAGATAGAAATAAAGAATATAGAAGATATCCAAACACTTAAAAAGGTTTCTTAAAGTGCAATCTCCCTCTTCCTTGAAATGTGCCTGCAATAGGCGGGAGAGAGGGGAGGCCCTGCACCGCCTGGGGTGCAGGACAGTGCCCTGAACCTAACATGGTTCAGGGGTGAAGGTGGGAGAGAAACAATTGGGGCTCGAAGGAAAGGTGGCTTTAGTGACGGGAGCAGCTCAGGGGATCGGAAGAGCGATTGCACTGCTTCTTGCTCAAAAGGGCGCTGATATTGTTGTTTCAGACATCAATTTGGAAAAGGCCGAAGAGACAGCGAAGGAGATCGAGGCTATTGGACGAAGGGCTATGGCGATCCGAGCGGATGTGGCCAATACAAACGATGTGGAGCACATGGTCCAAGCCGTTTTGGAGAGGATGGGTCAAATTGACATTCTGGTTAACAATGCCGGGATCGCCAGAGATAAACTGATTTTGAGGATGACAGAAGAAGATTGGGATGCCGTTCTCAATGTCAATCTGAAGGGAACGTTTAATTGTACCAAGTCGGTCATCAGACACATGTCAAAACAACGAAAAGGAAAGATCGTTAACATCGCCTCTGTCGTCGGAGAAATGGGAAATGTAGGCCAGGCGAACTATTCTGCCTCGAAGGCAGGAGTGATCGGTTTTACAAAATCCATGGCACGGGAGTTTGCCCAGAGGGGAATCAACGTCAATGCCATTGCTCCTGGATATATCGAAACTCCAATGACCGATGTTCTTCCCGAAAAAGCAAAGGAGGAATTGAGGCGAATGATTCCAATGGAAAGATTAGGCCGACCTGAGGATGTCGCAGAGGCTGTACTCTTTCTTGTTTCTGAAGCCTCGAGTTATATTACTGGACAGGTTCTGAATGTTAACGGTGGCATCTATATGTAAGGGGAAGGAAAAATGGAATAATTGTTCAGGTTCGCCCATCATTCCAACATTCTATTAAAAATGATAAGGAGGTGATTTCATGTCCATTGAGAAAAGGGTTAAAGAGATCATTGTTGAGCAATTGGGTGTGAATGAAAGTGAGGTGGTGCCCGAAGCCAAATTCATTGACGACTTAGGAGCGGATTCCCTCGATTTAGTCGAATTGGTCATGGCTCTGGAAGAGGAGTATAATATGGAGATTTCTGATGAGGATGCAGAAAAGATCCTTACCGTCGGCGACGCCATTGAATACATCCAAAGCCATGTCGCTCAAGGATAGATAACGTTTTTCTTTTTTTGGGAGGCATTTGTCTTGAGGAGAAGAGTTGTCATTACTGGGGTGGGGCTGGTGATCCCTATAGGGATCGGAACTGAAACGGCATGGAAGAACGTCTGTGAAGGCAGATCAGGCATTGGTCCTTTAACCCGGTTCGATTCCAACGGATTTGAGACAAAGATTGCAGGTGAAGTGAAAGGCTTCAACCCAGAGGCATATATCGAAAAAAAAGAGATCAAAAAAACGGATCTCTTCGTTCAGTATGCCTTGGCTGCGACGAAGGAAGCCTTAGAAAATGCCCAGTTAAAAATTTCTCCGGAGAATTGTGAACGGATCGGTGTGATTGTAGGTACGGGATTGGGGGGATTACCCACACTCGAAAAATATCATCAAATCCTTTTAGAAAGAGGGCCAAGTCGAATCTCCCCTTTCTTTATTCCCATGCTCATTGCGAATTTAGCTTCCGGTCATATTGCCATCCAATTCGGAGCCAAAGGTCCGAACATTTGTCTGGTAACGGCTTGTGCGACAGGTGCTCATTGTATTGGAGACGCCTTTCGGGCCATTGTCTATGGAGATGCAGAAGTCATTATCGCCGGTGGGACAGAAGCAAATATCACTCCACTCACCGTGGGTGGATTTAATGCGATGAAGGCCCTCTCGACTCGAAATGGGGAACCAGAAAAGGCCTGCCGACCGTTTGAAAAGAATCGGGATGGATTCGTAGTGGCAGAGGGAGCGGGGATTCTCATCATAGAAGAGCTGGAATTTGCCTTGAAACGGGGAGCTAAGATCTACGGTGAATTGATAGGCTATGGATATACAGGCGATGCCTATCATATTACAGCACCTCCTCCGGACGGGGAGGGAGCTGCAAGGTGTATGCGGATGGCCATCAAAGATGCAGGATTGAGGCCGGAGGATATCGAATATATCAATGCCCATGGAACCTCTACCCCTCTGAACGACTTGACAGAGACCCGAGCCATCAAAACAGTTTTTGGAGAGCATGCCAAAAAGTTAGCTATTAGTGGAACCAAATCGATGACCGGCCATCTCCTGGGGGCCGCAGGGAGCACAGAAGCCATCTTTACCCTCTTAGCTATTCGGGATAGTATCCTCCCTCCTACCATTAACTATGAGGTTCCCGATCCAGAGTGCGATCTGGATTATGTCCCCAATGTAGCGAGACGTCAATCTTTGACGGTAGCGATGTCCAACGCCTTCGGATTCGGCGGAACGAATGCCACACTCATCTTCCGAAAATTTTCGGGATAGGATCATGCAGATTGGTTTGGCTTGTGACCATGGCGGCTTCGAACTCAAAGAAGAGTTGAAGGCCTTTTTGAGATCGATCCATGTCGAACCCATCGATATGGGAACCTTCACCGAAGATTCAGTCGATTACCCAGACTTTGGTATCTTGGTGGCCGAGAAGGTCTCCAATGGAGAATTGGAGAGAGGTATCCTCATCTGCGGAACAGGTATTGGGATGTCCATCATAGCCAATAAGTTTCCAAGAGTCAGAGCAGCTTTGGTGAATGACCTTTACTCTTCCCGATGCAGTCGAGAGCACAACGATTCAAATATTTTGGTCATGGGTGGTCGAATCTTGGGAAGAGATTTGGCAAAAGAGATTGTTAAGGTCTGGTTGGAAACCCCTTTTGCAGGGGAAAGACACAAAAGGCGGTTGGAAAAAATCGAAACCTTGGAAAAGAAAAACTTTAAAGAATAAATAATCATGGAATAATGGAGCACTGGAATAATGGAATAATGTGAAAAAGAGCAAAAGCATTTATTATTACCCCAGTATTCCAATATTCCATCATTTCATTCTTCCACGTTTGATTAATATATGCACTTTGGCATTGATAATCAGATCCCAACCCAACTGAATAGTTCATATCTATTGGATGCTCATCCTTGAAGAAGAAAGAGAAAAAAAAGGTTCATCCTCATCGACCCTCTTGGGAAGAATATTTCATGGATATTACCCATCTCGTTGCCAAACGCTCGACCTGTCTTCGAAGGCAAGTGGGTGCGCTCCTCGTCAAAGACAAAAAGATTTTGGCGACAGGTTATAATGGGGCTCCCTCCCGGTTGGAACATTGCTTAGACATCGGTTGCCTTCGTCAGAAACAAGGCATCCCTTCTGGAGAACGCCACGAACTCTGCCGCGGTCTTCATGCGGAACAGAATGCAATTATCCAAGCAGCTTACCATGGAGTGGAGATTCGTGGAGCCACTCTTTACTGTACGAACCATCCTTGTATCATCTGTTCGAAGATGATTATTAATGCTGGAATTCAGAGGATTGTCTATGAAGAGGGTTACGCGGATGCCTTGGCCAAAGAGATGTTAAAAGAGTCTGGAATTGAAGTGGAAAAATTTAACAGAGGTGAGAAGGTAAAAGTGAAAAGTGAAAAGTGAAAGGTTAAAGGTGCCGAAGGCCTATGAAATGTCCCTTTTGTAATCATTCGGAAAGCAAGGTGGTCGATTCACGCCTCGGCAAAGATAAGGAGACGATTCGGCGAAGGAGGGAATGCCTCAGCTGCAAAAAAAGATTTACGACCTCTGAGAGGGCAGAGGATGCCCTTCCATTGGTCATTAAGAAAGATGGGAGAAGAGAAACTTTTAATCGCCTCAAAATTTTTAATGGTTTGAAAAAAGCCTGTGAAAAGAGGCCGATCAGCATCAACTTGATCGAGAAGATTGTTAACCGCATCGAGCTTTATTTTCAAGAGAAAGGGGAGAGGGAGGTCAAGAGCTCCGAGATCGGGGAGAAGGTGATGGAGGAACTCCATCGGTTAGATGGAGTGGCCTATGTCCGTTTCGCCTCAGTCTATCGGCAGTTTAAGGATATTCAAGAATTCATGGATGAGCTAAAAGACCTCCTGGGAAATAAAGAAGAGTTAAGGAAGAAATAACCAAACTCCAAATGGCAAAATAAAATTTTGGTCATTAAGTTATTTGGTTATTGAGTCATTCAATGACTTTAATTCTATTAACAAGACAATTTAAATTTTGAAATATATATTTATGAATGACGAACACTGGATGAAACGCGCTCTCCGCCTTGCAGAAAAGGGAAGGGGAAGGACTTCCCCCAATCCCATGGTCGGTGCTGTTCTGGTCAAGAATGGGAAAGTGGTAGGAGAGGGCTACCATGTCAAAGCTGGAACGGATCATGCTGAGATCATTGCCCTCCGGCGAGCTGGGGAAAAGGCCAAGGGGGCAACCCTCTATCTCAACTTGGAACCCTGCGTCCATTATGGGAAAACCCCTCCCTGTGCTCCTGCAGTGATTGAAGCAAAAGTGAAGCGGGTTGTGATTGGAATGAAAGACCCCAACCCATTAGTTGGGGGAAGAGGCTTTGGAAGTCTTAAAAAAGCTGGTCTCAATGTGGAAGGTGGAACCTTGGAAAAGGAATGCCGAAGATTGAATGAGGCCTTTTGCAAATTTATTGTGAAAAAAGAGCCATTCGTTATTCTTAAGGCTGCGGCCACGCTCGATGGAAAGATTGCGACGAGAGAGGGCGATTCCAAATGGATTTCAGGAGAGACTTCGAGACACTTCGTTCATCGTCTGAGAGACCAAGTGGATGGGGTTGTCGTCGGCATTGGAACAGTATTAAAGGATGATCCCCAGTTAACGGCCCGTATCAAAAAGGGAAAAGATCCCTACCGAATTATTTTGGACAGTCGGCTAAGAATTCCAGAAGGGGCACAGGTGATTGGGACCTCTTCCTTGAAAACGGTGATTGCCACAACAGAGTTAGCAGCCAGGGACAAGATAGAGAGGTTAGAGAAGAAGGGTGTCCAAATCTTGATCCTCAATTCCAAACAGGGAAGAGTCGATTTAAAGAATTGCCTTTCCAAACTGGGAGAAATGGGAATGATGAGTCTTTTGGTAGAAGGAGGGAGTCAGGTCAATGGTTCATTTCTGGATGAAGGTCTGATCGATAAAATCTTATTCTTCCTCTCCCCAAAATTGATCGGTGATAGAGAGGCTTTGGGAATCTTTGGCGGGAGTGGCAAGGCAACCCTCCAAGAAGCCATTCCTCTGAATGAGCTCAGAGTGAGGAGGATCGGGGAGGACATCCTCATAGAAGGGTATGTGAAGAAATCAATGTAAAATGAAAACTGGAAAATGCAAAGTTTTTTTGACTTAATTTTGAAATTTGCAATGGAGTTTTAAAAGATGTTTACTGGAATCATAGAGGATAAAGTTAAGGTTATAAGGATAGAGCACTATGGTCAAGGGAAGAAGTTGACCTTAGAATTACCAATCCATTTGACAGAGGTGCAACTGGGTGATAGTATTAATGTAAATGGTGTCTGTCTGACAATTGTTGAAAAGAGAGGGAGAACGATCGGGCTAGATTTATCATCGGAAACTCTTCAAAAAACGGTTTTGGGGGAGTTGAAAGAAGGAGATCAAGTTAATTTTGAAAGAGCCCTAAAACTGACTGATCGTTTGGGGGGGCATATTGTTACAGGGCATATCGACGGGATCGGCGTGATCTTAGAGAAGAGAAAGGAAGGGGATTTTATCCATCTGAAAATACGTATTCCGAAATTTGTGTCAAGGTATGTGGTGCAAAAGGGATCCATTGCCATTGATGGGATCAGCCTGACCGTGAACGAATGTGAGGATGAGGAGATAAGAATGACCCTCATCCCTTACACCCTTGAAAAGACAGCCCTTATTGATAAGAAGGTGGGAGACCGTGTCAACATGGAAGGAGATATTATAGGAAAATATGTGGAAAAAATGATGACCCGAGGAGATGAGAAGTCAAAGGGTATGGACCTCTCCTTTTTGAAGGAGCATGGGTTTATCGAGGGTGAACCCCGTTAGATAAGACGGGGGTTTAAACCCCGCAGTTTCCGTAAGATATATAATTCTGATACACAACTTAGTCCCACTTTAAAAAGAGGGGCTTTCTAACGGGGTGAATGAGGGAGTCAAATGATCACCAGAATTGAAGATGCGTTGAAGGACATTCGTGAGGGCAAGATCGTCATCCTGGTCGATGACGAAGATCGGGAGAACGAAGGCGATCTCACCATGGCAGCTGAGAAGGTGACGCCTGAGGCCATCAATTTTATGGCAAAATATGGGAGGGGACTGATCTGCCTCTCATTAACAGAAAAGAAACTAAATGAACTTCGCCTTCCCATGATGGTCTCTGAAAATACCTCAAGATTTCAGACCGCTTTTACCATTTCAGTCGATGCGCGTCGAGGAGTAACAACAGGCATCTCAGCCGCTGACCGGGCATGTACCATTTTGACCGCCATCGATGACAATACCAAACCCGACGATCTGGTTGCACCTGGGCATGTCTTTCCTTTAAAGGCACGAGAGGGTGGAGTACTGGTAAGGACAGGTCAGACCGAAGGTTCTGTCGATTTGGCAAGATTAGCGGGACTTAGGTCAGCCGGAGTGATCTGTGAAGTCATGAAGGACGATGGAACCATGGCGCGGATGCCCGATCTCCAAATCTTTGCAAAAGAACATGGGTTGAGGATCGTTACCATCGCCGATCTGATCAAATACCGACTCAGCAAAGAGTCTCTGGTTCGACGTATCGCGACGGCTAAACTGCCCACAAAATATGGTGGATTGTTTACAGCCATCGCTTACGAAAACGACATCGATACCAGTCACCATATTGCTCTGGTCAAAGGAGAAATTGAACTGGAGGACGAGGTTCTGGTGAGAGTCCATTCCCAATGTTTGACCGGTGATGTGTTCGGGTCGAGACGATGTGACTGCGAGGAGCAACTTCATACGGCCATGGAAATGGTGGAAAAAGAAGGCAAAGGCGTCATCGTCTATATGAGGCAGGAAGGAAGAGGGATTGGGCTGGTCAATAAATTGAGGGCCTATTGCCTTCAAGATATGGGCAAGGATACCGTAGAGGCTAATGAGGAGTTGGGATTCAAAGCCGACATGAGGGACTATGGCATTGGTGCTCAGATTCTGGTGGATTTAGGACTTCATAAAATTCGTTTGATGACGAATAATCCTCGAAAAATTATCGGTTTAGAAGGATACAGGATTAAAGTGGTCGAGAGGGTTCCCATCGAGACGAAGCCTCATCAAGAAAATATTGAATACCTAAAGACCAAAGCGAAGAAGATGGGTCACCTTCTTTCCATCAAGTCAGGGGACTAAATTCATTTCAGATTGAAGATTTCGCCTGCCAGCCCTGCCTACCGCAGGTAGGCGCAGGCAGGGATTGCGCAGATTGGAAATTTTGAAATCCGAAATCGAAAGGAGAAAAAAATGGTGAAGACCTTTGAAGGGAAATGGATGGCGAAAGGCCTTAAGTTCGGGATTGTATTAAGCCGGTTCAATAACTTCATCAGTGACCGACTTCTTGATGGTGCATTGGATGCCTTGCGGCGGAATGGGGCAGAGGAGAGCGATTGTTCGGTAGTGCGAGTTCCTGGGGCTTTTGAGATTCCATTGGCCACTAAAAAGATGGCTAAAAGTGGTCGATACGATGCAATTATCTGTCTGGGTACTGTGATCCGTGGGGCAACACCCCATTTTGCCTATATCGCTACAGAAGTTACCAAAGGAATTGCCACCCTGACCTTGGAGAGCGAAATTCCCATCTCTTTTGGGGTCTTGATCACCGATACCATAGAACAGGCCATCGAAAGGGCAGGGACCAAAGTGGGGAACAAGGGTTTCGATGCTGCGATGTCAGCAATCGAGATGGCCAATCTTTTAAAGGAGATTGGAAAGGGATAACCACCATTTTGAGGAAAGGTCGGTACGACTCGATTCCGAGAAGAAAGTCGAGGGAATTTGCCCTCCAGGTTCTTTATCAATTAAATTTCAGTAAAAAAGACGTTCACAAGACTCTTGCTCAATTTCTGGATCATTTTTCAGGAAACGAAGAGAAGGATGATTTTATGGAACGCCTCGTCCTCGGCGTTCTGGAACACTGCAAGGAAATTGATCGGCTCATCGAAAAATATTCTGAAAACTGGCGTTTAGATCGGATGACCATCATTGATCGAGCCATTCTCCGCATGGCTACTTTTGAACTCCTCTACTGCGGAGAGATTCCTCCAAAGGTTACATTGAACGAGGCGATTGAGCTCGGAAAACGATTCGGTTCCGAAGATTCTGGAAGTTTCATCAACGGCATCCTGGATCGAATCCAGAATGAAGCCGTTTGTAAACCCATTCAGGCAAAGCCCATTGCACAATGAAAATAACCAACATTCAAGCCCTGTACCTAATATGGTGCAGGGCAAGCGCCAATAATCAAAATTACTGCGTCATTAGGTCAATAAGTCATTAGTCATTGAATGACTTAATTACTCAGTGACTTAATGACTATAAAGCGTTTTGGAATTTGGAATTTAATCCTATGGATGTGATCCTCTCCACTGAAGAACCCGATGTCCAGAAGTGCGACGTCCTTGTCACTGGATTTTTCCAAGACGAGAGACCTCTCAAGGGATCGAGCGGATGGATGGATTGGAGACTCAATGGGATGTTATCCCGCTTCTTGATCGAAAAGAAGTTGACCGGTGATTGGCAAGAGAAGTTCTTGATTCCTTCCCAGGGAAGAGTTATGCCCCGAATGATCCTCCTCCTCGGTTTGGGGAAGTTAAGGGAATATAGTTATCTTCGCCTGCGAGAGCTCTCTCCCTATCTCTTAGAGATCCTTAAGAAATTGAACACTTCCAATATCTGTCTTTCCCTTCCATATGAAGAGGGCTGCAATGTGGATTGTGGTAAATTAATAGAGGTTCTTATTGAAGGCATTGCAGACTGCTTGGATCTCGATCAATATTCATTTGATCAAGAATGGATCAAGGGGCTACGGCTTTTTTTCGCAGAAGGGGAAGATCGATTTCCTGAAATCCTTTTGGGGGTTCAAACAGCCCAATCGATTTTGGAAGATAAACTGAAGATTAAAATTTTTGCTCCCTCGGAAGGCGCATAGCCATATGGAAGCACCAAATCACATAGTTACTGTGTCATTAGGTCAATAAGTCATTAGTCATTGAATGACTTAATTACCCAGTGACTTAATGACTAAAAATAATTTTGGATTTTAAACACTATGTGCTCACCTCTATGCTGTAATTTGTTTATCATTTTGTACTGGAAAGCTTTTCTTGGAAATATTTGAGTGTCCTCCTCAACCCCTCCTGGCGGCTCACTTTTGGTTCCCATCCCAAAATCCTTTTCGCCTTTGTGATATCTGGTTGCCTCACTTTTGGGTCGTTCTGAGGTAAAGAATGGAAAACAATTTGGCTCTTACTCCTGGTTAACCCGATGATCTCTTTAGCGAAGCTGAGGATAGAAATTTCCTCAGGATTACCAAGGTTGACAGGGTCTGGTTCGTCGGAAAAGAGAAGTCTCTTTATCCCCTCGATCAGATCTTCAACATAGCAGAAGCTACGCGTCTGATTACCGTCACCGTATACGGTGAGATCCTCTCCCTTCAGTGCCTGAACCATAAAGTTGGGTAAGGCTCTTCCATCCTCGAGCCTCATTCGAGGACCATAAGTATTGAAAATCCTTGCAATTCGGGTTCTGAGACCATGAGTCCGGTGGTAGGCCATGGTAATAGCCTCAGCAAATCTTTTTGCTTCATCGTAAACCCCTCTCGGGACCACCGGGTCGACATTCCCTGGATAGGACTCGGATTGAGGATGCTCTTTTGGGTCTCCGTAGACTTCAGAAGTAGAGGCTAAAAGGAACCTCGACTTTTTTTCTTTCGCTAATCCGAGAGCCTTATGTGTTCCTAATGATCCTACCTTTAATGTCTGGATGGGATAATCCAAATAGTCTTTGGGGCTGGCTAAGGAAGCAAAGTGAAGAATGTTATCGAGCCTTCCATTGACATGGAGATATTCGGTTACATCGTATTTAATAAATTTGAATCTTTCGTGACCCACCAGGTGGGCAATATTTTCAATATTTTCTTCCTTGATGAGGTTATCTATACAGATAACCTCATGACCGAGACCGATGGCAAGATCGCAGAGATGGGAACCGAGAAAGCCTGCCCCACCTGTGATCAAGGTCCTTTCCATAACATCCTCCCTTATTTTCGAAAAGTTCAGATCTAACCATTAACATACGTGGGGGGAGATGTAAACCCCTTTGCTTTTAGGCATCGATTTATTTTGACAATTGTTAAGAAATAGAATATTTTCCAATCTCGATGCATCTCATCATCGATGGCTACAATCTCCTTCATGTAACTCGGTCTCTCACTCAGTTGAGTTCAATCGAACTTCAGCGGGAACGTGATCAGCTTATCCATCAACTTTCAGCCTATCGACAAATTAAACCATGTGAGATCACTATCGTTTTTGATGGGTGGCAGGGAGGCTGGAATACAGAAAGGAAAGAATGGCAAAAGGGGATTGAACTGATTTTCTCCAAATTGGGAGAAAAGGCGGATGAGGTGATTAAACGATTAGTCAAAGAGAAAGGATCCGGAGCAATCGTCATTACTTCAGATCGTGAGGTTGCAAAATATGCTGAAAAGATGGCCGCTGCTGTCATTCCATCTGATCAATTTAGGGAGAAGATGGAGAGGTCTGTTCTAAAGATTGAGAAAGACTTTGAAGAAGAGGAAGGAGAAAGGGGGGGTAAGACAAAGGGGCCATCGAAAAGGCTTTCAAAAAAAGAGAAAAGAACCAGAACTGCCTTAAAAAAGCTATAATTAGATTTTGAATTTCGAATTTAGGAATTTAAGGATTCAGAAATTTAGTAATAGAAAATTAATTCCAAAAACTTCCGAAATTCTACAATTCCTTAATCCACAATTCCTCAATTCATGATCTTATTAATTCCGAAATCCGCAATCCGCAATCCGAAATAGGTTAGGTTTTCCACTTATTTTCCATTCCTTGGAGAAGCCTGGAAATATTGGATTGATGTCGGAAAAGGATCAAGGTACCAATGAGGACACTTAAGACAAAGTAGGCCCGTGAATCGGATCTGAAAAACGCAATCAAAATTGGCATTGTCGTCGCACAACATATTGATCCCAGAGAGATAAATCTCCATTTCCATACCAATGCTGCAAAGAGAAGAAATTCAATTACAACTGCAACGGGTGATATCACAAGGTAGATGCCCAGGGCAGTTGCCACCCCTTTCCCGCCTCTAA
This sequence comes from uncultured delta proteobacterium, assembly GCA_963739325.1. GTDB lineage: Bacteria > Desulfobacterota > BSN033 > BSN033 > UBA1163 > CAVTZZ01. Next base: position 20,397 of record CAVTZZ010000041.1, read on the forward strand.
ATCCGAGAAAGATGGGAAAGATATGGCCGAGAAAGGGACTCAGACCTGCGATGGCAATCCAAGGATCGGAGAGGTTCCACTGGATAGCAATCCATATAGGAGCCACTCCCTTCAGCCCGTCTGCGATCAATGTCAGGACACCTAATGTCTTTCCAGCTGTTCGGAAGATATTGGTTGCTCCAATATTTTTACTTCCTCTTTTTCTGGGATCGACTTTAGAAAAAAGCTTAGTGAGGATGAGTCCGAAGGGGACCGACCCTAAAAGATAACCGAAAAGGGCGACAAAAATTCCGACAGGCATAAGCATTTCCCAATCTGAATAAAGATCAGATATAATATTTGTTGAAGTAAAATCAAGGAGAAAATAGGCCAGAATTTACTTTAATTCAGACATTAGACCATAGACTTCGGACATTAGATTGAAGAATGAGACCCAAGGTTGAGGCTAAGGTTGAAGTTGAGAAATTCTAAATCTAAACCTTACCCTAAGCCTGCACGAAGTGCTTGTCTGGGGTCCAAAGTCTGAAGTCCAGTGTTTGCACTGCTAAGAATTTAATAAAAGATTGAAAATGTCCCTGCGAATTTTGTAGAATATGGAACTCGTTCAACAGTGGATGAAGAATATTTGGAGTCAAACCCCTATCAAATAGAGTATAATAATATTTGAGATATTTGTTGAATAATGAACATGTAAATATTTAATATGTAAGCCTTTATACTTGATGTTATTTATTATAAAAGGATGGTGATTCAACCTATATCGGAGGGCAATAATTATGGACAATAGGATAAAAGAAGCAATCTTTAAACAGGTTGAAAAGGAGCCTTTTGCTCAAAAATTCGGACTTAAACTGATAGAACTGGGTGAGGGATATTCCAAGGTTGAAATGAACTTCACCCAGGATATGGAAAATATCTTTGGCATAGCCCATGGGGGGACATTGTTTGCCATTATCGACGAAGCATTTGAGACTGCATCCAATTCCCATGGGACTGTAGCTGTGGCCTTAAACATGAACATCACCTATCTTTCCTCTCCTCCGAAGGGTTGTAAACTCATCGCTGAGGCAAAGGAGTTTAGCTTGACGAATAAGACCGCCAGTTATGATATTAAAGTCTTTGATGACCAGAAAAAATTGATTGCCTCATGCCAGGCTCTTGTCTACAGAACAGGAAAACCTCTACCATTTCTTGAGACTGAAAATGGATGATGCGTTGAGAGCAATTGATCCTAAGTTATTATAAATTGCCAAAATTACGTAAAGTGGTATCCTTAATCTGAGAATGGAGGTAGGCCATGGGAAAAAAAGAATTATTGATTAACGAGATTGAGGAACCCCCTGGGTCCTTTCTTGCGGACTACCCTGTTATGTGCTGGACTGGAAAACCCCATCGTTCTATGATAAATAATTAATAGTTGAGTCGGGATATTATGAGAATAGAGGAAAAAATTATTGAATACATTCATGAATTGCCTGAACATGAAAAGGCAGAGATGCTCGATTTCATTGATTACCTGAAAACCAAGGTGGAAAGAAAAGGGATGAAAGAATGGACTGAGTTTTCTTTATCTTCTGCAATGCGGGGTATGGAAGGTAAGAAACACCATATTCAATTGAAGATCTTAAAGAGTCATTTTAATGATTTCCGAAGGCCAGATTGTCCTTTTTAGATTTTCTCAAACAGATCAAACCGTAGGCAAACTTCAGTAACTTGGCAATTCAACCGTGTGGACCTGATCTTCATCTGGGATCACTGGCTTCTCATTGAAATCTCGCCACTTGTTCCGGAAAATCTCCATGCGGTCCCCTTTTGAAACGTATTTCGGTAGATTGAAGAGAGCCGGAACCAAGGGAATTTTAAACACGGCAGCGGTCAATACACCGCTGATGCTATGACTTTTGTTAAATACAAAAGCGTGGCAGATTTCGTGCATGAGAACCTTTTCATCGAGATACTTTATGATAATGAACTTCCTGTAACTGTCATCGATTGCACCTAACCAGGCAAACCCAGTGGGTAGTTCAATAAGATGTGAAATCACGCTACGAGACGAGAAGCCAACCACTAAATCGTAATTTTCATGCTCTTTGCCAATGACCTCCGCCACGTTTTTAACTCCTTCCGTCGGAGTAAAGGATGGAATGGGATGAAAAATCCATCTATCAATCCTTAACCGAATCCCCACTTGTTCTGCCATTAAATTGGAAACATTGCTGATCAGAGTTTCGATGTCTTCCTTGTGCCAAGACTCCTCGGAAATCACAGCCACTGAAAGATCGCGAAAAGGAAGGTTTTTTCCCTGAAACGCTTGGTCGTTTAGCTGAGATTCACAGTGCCAACGTGAGCACAGCCAACGAGAGATACTAACAGTAAAATAAAATAATCTTTCTCATCTTGATTCTTCCGCTATCTTAGATCTTTTACCCCCTATAGTTTCTCTCAGTCAAATAATGTCAATTCGCATCAAATGCTATATTCTTAGTGTCAATTGAAATACAATCACGTATTCTTCGGGAAACAAGGGATAGAGGTTTATTCTGATGCCTGTTCAAGAGGGAGCCTTTCAGTGCTTTGGCTCCCGAACCACAAGATGGTTGATTTAAATATTCACTAAACCAAGGTAGATAACTGCGTACACCTGCACACTTGATATGATCGGCCACGAGCCGATCAACGGAGCCGGTGATGTTGACTCGTCCCGAACTGGGAGATTGTGGGTACTCATCATGTTCTTCTGCGTGCGGAAGCGCCAGAATGGTGCCGGGTATATTTACGCCATTAAGATTACGTGTCCTGACGGCAATACGATCAGGGCAGGAAATAGGAAAATCAATTTTTATTGAGAAGAATTACCCTGCAAGAACCGTTCCTGAAATGTTAATTGATGCAATATGTTGTAAAATGCTGTAAATGCATGAATTTTTATAAATCCTTATTACTATATCAAAGCAAGAAAATGTAACTGTTTCGACAATAGTCTACCGCTGGTGGCCTAACCCCTATGATTTAATTAAGTAATTTGCCCATTCTTAAAGTTATAAACATTCTTGACATTTTTATCCCATTTGACGACATTACACTACAATTTCACCTCATTTTAGATTCATTTCTTAATTTAAAAAATTTGCCTAATTTTTATTGATTTTGGATTGAAACATTCTATTTTGAAGGGAAGTTAATAAATCTTACTTACAGTAGGAGGAAGTAATTTTCAGAAGAGGAATTTACTACACGAAATGTCTTGTGAAAGAGAAAAGAGGAAATTACGTAGGAATTTTATCTACTTCCTATTGTTTGAACACCGCCGTGGAAAAGGAAGGTCAAAGATAAAAATCTGGGAAAAAATTGGTCGGGGAGAGGAGATTTGAACTCCCGACTTACTTAGTCAACCAGCGCGCTCCAGGCTGCGCTACTCCAATGGTTTTTAATTATCATATCGACAGGATTGTCAAGAGGTTCGGATTTAACCTGTTGGGATTTCATCTATACCCCTGAAATACCCATTTGGTCAACGGTTTGGTCAGATTTGCCCTCTCTTTATCTTTATGGCTTGGTAGTTCTCCAGGTCTGCGGGTTTAATTTCTTACTACCATTGCCCCAGAATGTTTCATTGAACCTCTATCTAAGCAAATCTTAAAGTGGGGTAATCAGCAAAGCCTTGACCTTCTCAGATTTCAGTGATTTTACACCTCACACAATAAGATACACCATATCAATTTTATTGTCAGGGAAAATCTTGGGGCTGATTTCTGGGACAAGAAAAGGCAAAACATTACACCCTCAAAAAGATAATATTTATCTTCACAATCCTCCAAGAGCCTTCCGACTTAAAGGCCAGACTATCTTTAGCCTATGGCTGCCAATAGATGGTTACTTAGGATTGTCCAAAAAAGTCAGCCAGTTCGTTGACGGTCAAGAACTCTTTCATAGTAATCTCTCTCTTTCCTTAAACCAGAAAACGCCCCTTTTTTTAATTGCTCCTCATTCCATTAAAAGAGGGGAAATTGTGAAGGAAGTTTACAACTTTTAAGAAAACGTAAATTTTTAATCATATTATATTTAAACTATATATATTGAGATTCTTAGGGAACCTTACATTTTGGGCTTTTATCCAAAATATTCGAATTTTATAAAAGCAACATACTTTCAATAAGTTATGATGATTGAAAAACTTGGTATGGAACATGCTAAAAAAAATATAATGTATTAGGGTTTATTCCACAAATACCAAGACCTTTGGGGAATGAGGAAGAAGTTTAAAAAGTAAATCCATATTCACAATCAACGGAGATATGAATGAGGAGTTTCCTGATTAATAAAAACCTATCTCTCTATTACTGGCTCAAAAAGAGAATTGGTAAGAGAGGGGCTTTCTGGGTGGCAAACACAATTGAGAAGGTAATCCTTATCTTTGGGAGAGAACAGATGGAGGACAGAAAATGGTAGCTTATGCATTTTATATGTTTGAAGAAATAGAGAAAGTCCACTTCATTGGGTTACTACCAGAGAGAAGGAAGAATCCAGAAAGAATTACCCAGGAATCAATCTCAAATTTTGTGAGAACATTTTTAGGTAACGAGGCAGATATCAACAATTTCTTTTTCATTGAGATAACATTAGATGAAAGAACAGGTGAAATTATTCAGCCTGAACCATCTATCAGATTGACTCTGGCAGAAGCGTAAAAAATAAGTCGCTATTAAAATTTACAATAGAGCAAGGCCAGGGTCAGAGTTTCTGCCTTCTTTGATTTAAAATCAACATAACTTCCTGAAACACTCATGCCGACCAATCGGCACAAAGGACAATGAAAATTTTGTATTTGGTATCATGCAGCTTTGGTTATCTATTTTAGGGGAAATATTCACTTCAATAAAATACAAGGGTGTTATATGTACAAACCTTCATTGACGATTGATAACCCTGTTCTAAATGGGCAGATAATTTTTCCATAAAATCATGAGGATGCAGACATAGGATTTCAAAAATTACTGTTACATGACAGAAAGAGGCTTTTATTAGGCGATCTTAGGAAACATGGGATCTTTAAAGCTCACAAAAGTTAAGGTGATTTTATAAACCCTATTTCTGAAAAGGATTGGGTTTTTTTGACTTTATCAGCGTTATAGGTTGGGTAACATATGTATAACGAATTTTATGGTTTAACAGAGAAACCTTTTGAATTAGTTCCAGATCCCAGATTTGTCTTTTTCACATCCAGCCATCGAGAAACAATAGCATTTATGATTGATGGGATTAGAAATCGAAGGGGTTTTATCTCAATCACAGGGGGTGTGGGATCAGGGAAAACGACCTTTACTCGCTTTTTACTTGGTAAACTTGAAGTTGAGGAGAAGGTAAAGACAGTCCTTATCTTTCACCCCACAATCACTTTTAAAGAAGTATTAAACAATATTCTCTTGGAGTTAGATCTGAAAGTTATCGATGCTGACAAAAGGGTTCTTTTGCATCAGCTAAATGAATATTTAACCCATATGATCATTAGAGGTGAAACCGTGGTAGTCATAATTGATGAAGCTCAGGACCTTCCCATACGAAGTGATGGGAGAGCTCGGAATGTTGCCAAAGATAGAAACCCTCCAGATCATTTTCGTTGGACAGCATGCGTTTGAAGACACACTTAACTCACAAGGTCTGAGGCAACTCAAACAAAGAATTGGAATCAAATGCCGAATTAGGGCCTTGAGCGAAGAGGAGTCTAAGGATTACATCGATCATCGACTCAGAATTGTAAGAAGTAGCAGTTCCCAGATATTTACGCCAAAAGCCATTTCTCTGATTTGTTCACATGCCCAGGGAATTCCGCGCATTATCAATATCCTTTGTGACAATGCATTTCTAATGGGCTACAGTTTGTCCAAAAAAAAGATCGATGCTGATATCATTCGTGAAGTCATAAAGGATATTGAAGGTACGAGTTTAAAAAAGACTATCCTCTCTGCAATCACCACGGTTCTGAGAGAATTTCATCCCTTACTTATTAGGTTAAAATTGTCGCCTAAGAGAGCTTCTCTTGCCATCCTATCTCTACTTTGCCTGGGAGGGCTCATTCTTCTGACCCAAAGTTACCTGCAGCAAAGACCCACCAAGACTTGGAATGTCGAATCCTCCAAAAGTGTTCGTGTCAATACC
>CAVTZZ010000042.1:0-126560 GCA_963739325.1 uncultured delta proteobacterium
ATCCTCCGTGAAGACGCTAAATAACTTACGGACTGCTCGTAAAAAGGGCAACGAATTATCTTGACAGGAATAGAGAAAAAATGATAATGGAAAACAGCCCTTAACTAACTAATATCACAAGAAAAAGCAGAATATGTTACGTATAGCACCTACAAACAGTGAGGATCAGTCTACATCAAGGGTTGATGATTTCCGTTAGAAAGAGAGTGTAACGTTTGAGGTGAGCGGCTCTGTTCACCGCGTCCCGCTCAAGCGAGTAGATGTGATATATCCACACTCATTGAGTCTCTTTAGGGGATTCAGATATCTTTTCAGCTCTGTCCTTTTTTGAACTAATAGCGTCAGCAAATAAAGTTAGTAGTGGCTTGAATTTCAGTGCTCCGTAGCCAAAGCCAACTATCAAAGCCACTATTAGCTCCCCGAGGAAATATGGGAGTGATTGTATCCCTGAGGGACGAATAGTCAACTGGACGGTAATTAAGAGAACCAGAAATGCAAAGAGAGATATGATGCCACTAAATTGACCAAAATCCCTCTTGGTTACTTTACCTAAGACTAAAAGGCGTTCTTGTAATCGGCTAAGCTGATTGATAGTATAAAAATACCCTCTTCCTCGGTCCCCGGCATCATGAGCTATTTGGCGAACTTTGAATAATTTGTCATCAATGGTTCGCAACTCTTTAATACCTTCTTGCTCCAAGTGGGAACGTTCTACTATAACCTTTTTACCTATCAAAGAAATTTCTTTAAGCACGGAATAGAGGATACAATCGAGTTCCATCACGTACCTAATGGGGCCTTCGGGAGCCTTACTAATGAGCGACTCCAGCTTTGCAAAATAGGGCTCGACAGATTTGAGTCGGCGCTCAATGGCATCAAAATCCAAGACCCCAAGGTCGAGGTATGAGAATAACATGGCCATTTCCACCTTTATTGCAAAGACCTCGGAAAGAAAAAGAATGTCCTCTTTCCTTCCATCGTCCAACCTACTAAGAAGCGATGAGTGAATTTGATTTACATTCCCCACTAATGACTCAACCTTATCGAGATCACCGGTGTTTAGGTAGGTGCGAGCCAAAGCAACATATGATGCAGCTTTCATACTCAGTGCCGCTTTGTCAAAATTTGGATAGAAAAAACTTACTCGTTCCATGGATTCTGCGCTTATGTCAAGTAGTTCATATGCACCGTGAGCATCCCCCGACAGTAATTTCGAAATACCCTCACAAAAATCAGCCATTAAGGACACAAAGAATCCTGCCTCGGCATCGGATGACCGTTTTATGATATGAAGGGAATTTCGTAGGGGTTGGAATGCGTTTGGATGGTATCCGGCGAATAACAAATCCAAACCACGCTGTAGTGACATAAGAGCGTCTACAAACTCTTTATCAGAGATTTTTTCATTTACCAAGCCCATTTCTACTCGGGCCCCATGAACATTTCCCTTTTTAAGCAAATTTATGGCTTCCAGTATTGGTGATTTCAAAGCAGCCTCCAATGCTTAGGTCACGTAAGCAAAAAAAGCAATATTTGCATATCGTTAAAAGGTCATCTAACATTATTTTAATAATGCTCCGATGTTTCTCCTAAAAACCAGAGCTTTCAGTCACTTAAATCGAAAAAATTAACCAGGATTCAGAATCAGCGTTATCATTTGTGAAATACGGGTTGTAATATACACCTTCTTTGAAATTTATGGAAGTGAATAGTTCAGGAAGGAAGCAGTGAGTCTGTTGCTTCCAGAAATCCCTTGTTCTTTCTCTCGTTCTTAGGGCCCTACCATTGAGGCCATGGTCAGCCACTCGCTTTCCATCCCGATTGGTTACGGGCTATCAGCTTTATCCGCTGCTATTTGGTTTCCGGGTCGAGGTCTGCGTAATGGTCATATCCATTGAGACACGACAAATAACTTTTGTCCAGTGCCTGACGACCATTATTGGCCGGGTTGCGCCTGGTTATCCTATGCATGTGTCATACGGGAGCGAAGAAGATCACTTTACCGCTTTCCGCAGGAGGTTGCCTGGTTTGAACTTTGCCACCTTCCGGGCGGAGATTTTGATCGCGCCCCCAGTCCTCGGGTTTCGCCCTGTCCTCGCCTTCCTCTTTGCTACAGAGAAGGTTCCAAATCCTAGCAGAGTTAGCCTATCTCCTTTCTTCAACGCCTTCGTCACACAATCGGTAAAGGCATTGACGGCCTTTTCACCCGTCGCTTTCGAGAGCTTTGCCTCCTTCGCAATGCCTGCAATCAAATCTGCTTTCGTCATTTAAACCACCTCCTTTTTGAAATCCAACATGTTGAAAATACATTTTCAGGCCATCCCTTGTCAATTCAAAAGTTCAGGATGGATTCTCATTCTCCCTCAATGAAAGCCATTTATCCAGAACATCTTTTTTGAATCTCCAGTGTCCCTGGACTTTATGCCCAGGGATTTCTCCCTTTTTCGCCAAACGATATATGGTGCGAACGTGGACGCTGAGATATTCTGCTGCCTCACGAGGTGTCATAATCTCTTTCATAAGAATTATTCTAATTAAAGAATTTTGTTCAGAAACCTACATCCTTCTCCGGCGAGCCATGGATAACTCTTGTCTTAACTCATAGAGGTTGGGTTAGGCCATTAGGGTGCTGCCCCTTGGGTGTAGGTTTTAAGTAAAAAATCCAATTGTGTCTTCTGATCTTCCGAGAGCGCCTTAAATTGCAATCCACATCGTCTGGTTATGAAATGAATGGGGAATGCGTAATATTCGTTAGGTATACGTACTGGGATATCATACACCACCCTGCACGGTACTTTGGACATATTGAATTCATTTACCCATAGAAAGATATATCCTTTGAAAGAGTTCTGGGTCGAGTTTCTATCATAAATATGCTCGAAAGATAACCCCCCTATGCTTATATCTTTAACTCTCCCAATTTTAGTGAATCCATTCCTGAGTGCAACAATTATGTTATTTTCTACTAAGAATCGAATATTCTTTCTTTGCTCAGTTCTCATTTTATTTTACCAAATTATTCTTATTAATAATCAAAAAAAGAACTACTTCCTTTTCGTCAAGCTTGCCTTCTTGATCAAGAAATGTCGCATTTGTCAATCAAATAATTTGAACATCAAATAATTCAATCGGTTTAAAAAAGGTTTTAACTCGAAACCCGGATCTTCCGAACTCATCACTCCTAACTTATTTATCAAGCACTTCTCTCACCTTCTTTGCCAGTCCTTCAAACGTGAAGGGTTTCCGAATAAAATCCACCCCCATTTCCAGAACCCCATGATGGACTATGGCATTATCTGTATACCCCGACATATAAAGGACCTTAAAATCCTGCCGCACTTCTTTAAGACTCTCAATCAATTGACGTCCGTTCATCCTTGGCATAATTACATCGGTTAATATAAGATGAACAGGTTCTTTCCGCTCTTCGCAAAAATTGAAGGCTTCATACTCCTGATGTGCTTCTAACACGGTATACCCCTGCTTCTCCAATACTCGAACGGCCAGTTTTCGGACCGCCTCATCATCTTCAACGATGAGAATGGTCTCGTTGCCTCTTGGTATCCCCTCAAATCTTGGACTCTCACCTAATTCCTCAAGGGGTTCATCCACCCGTGGAAGATAGGTCTTAAACGTTGTCCCATTACCCGGTTCACTGTGAACGGAAATGTTCCCTCCGCTCTGCTTAACGATTCCATAGACTGTAGAAAGCCCCAGTCCTGTTCCTTTTTCTTTGGTGGTAAAAAAGGGCTCAAAGATTCGTTCTCTCACTTCCGGAGTCATACCATACCCTGTATCGCTCACTGAAAGCATAACATACTCACCTGGTTTCACATCGATATGGGTACGAACATACTCGTCATCCAATATAACCTTTGCCGTCTCAATAGTAAGTATCCCTCCACTCGACATCGCATCCCTGGCATTGACCGCTAAGTTCATTATCACTTGTTCGATCTCCCCCCGATCTGTCTTGACCCTCCCCAAATCACCGGCTAATAAGGTAACCAGTTCGATGTCCTCACCAATGATTCGATGCAACATCTCATCCACGTCCCCTATAATGGAGTTCAGGTCAAGCACCTTCATCTCCAAAATCTGACGGCGGCTAAAAGCCAGAAGCTGGCGCGTCAGATTAGCCGCTCGATCAGAGGACCTCTGGATCTCTTCGATGTTTCTTCTTAAGGGATCACCTTCTTTTAGCTCCATAAGGGAGAGTTCGCTGTAGCCTTTGATAACGGTCAGGAGGTTATTGAAGTCATGGGCAACGCCGCCTGCCAGCCGGCCAATAGCCTCCATCTTCTGGGACTGACGAAGTTGCTCTTCAAGGGATTTTGCCTTTTGCTCTGCCCGTACATGTTCGGCGAAAAGCTGTGCATTGGCAATGGCACCTGTGATCTGATTACTAACTCTTTCGGCAAGTCTAAGATCCTTCTCCGTATAGGCATTTGGCTTGATCGAACGCAAGTGGAGAATGCCAATCACCTCATCTTTTGAGATCAAAGGGACCGACATCATCGATCGAAGTCCAATCTTTAAAGAAAATATGAGACCAGGAAAACGACTTGCTATCTCTCTTTCCTCCTCCTGAATAATCTGACTCTTTCGTGTTCTCAGCACCTCTTCAGTAAATGTGCCAACCAGAGAGAAAGTGTCTCTATGAAAGCGTTCTGGGATTTCAACTCCTGTAGTATAGGCGACGGTGAGGGTGTGTTCATCGGGATTAATGAGATTGATCGCAATCCGGTCAAAGGAAATCAGTTTACGGACTTCTTCAGCGAAGCGTTCGTACACCTCTTGAATGTCCAGCGTTGAACTGATGATCCGCCCAATCTCTGCCACGATCGTATTCTCTTGGACCAGACGCCTCGCCTCTTCCTCGCTCTCTCGTAATGCCTCCTCCGTCCGTTTACGATTCTCCTCGTGCTTTTCTAGGGACTCGACCATTTCGTCGAAGGCTAGAGCCAATTGACTAAATTCTCCTTTCCCATAGGTCATTCCAGTGCGCGCACCCAGATCGCCTCTCCCCAAACGCTTCACTGCACTCATGATCGGGTTTAATCGCCGAAGGACTAACAGATCGCCTCCAACCCAGGTTGCTATAAGGGCTATAAGACCAATAAACAATAGTAAAAAAAGATTTCTTTTTAAAATCTTATCAACTTCGGCAAAGGCTACAGAGGTAGGAATACCTATGCTTAAATACATGTTTCCGGCCTGTCCTGTGCCCCCAAATGTTGCGAATGCATACAGGCGTGAAACCCCATCTATCCCGATATCTCCAACCACACCTTCCCTATTAGATAAAATGGACTTGACGATGGTTGTCCCCTCCATGGATTTACCTATCCATTTCTCTGGATTAGGATGGTGAGCCAATATCATGCCGTTGTGGTTTATCACAGTGACCGTTGAACCCTTAGGCAAATCCGCACAGGCAGAGAGTTGATTGAGCAAGTCCAAACGCAATGCCACATAGACCACAGCTTTTACCTTACCGCCTCCATCAATGACAGGCATACCGAAATTGATTGCTGGCTTGCCAGTGCTGCGGCCAATCTGATAGTCGCCTATGGCGAACTTGCGTTCCTTTAGGGCCAGCCGAAAGTAGGAGCGGTCAGCGATGTTGATAAGTTGGGCCATGGGAAGAGCACCAGCAAATATGTTGCCATCTGGATACGCCGCTCCAATGTTGAGATACCACGGGTATCGCTTTAGAAGATTGGCGAAGAGCAAACGACAGGAGGCTGAGTCACAGTTCTGAACCTGGGAGAGATGAGCCAGCAAATAAAGGAAATGGCGTGTTCCTTCAATGAGTTGACTTTGGTTAGTAGAGATAAACCGTGTCAATCGTAGTAACTCGCCCTTCGCCTGATCGGCGACTATCCGACGTTGCTCAAGACCTGAATAGAATGTCAGCCCCAACGCCGGGATAACAGCAAGAAGCACAAGTAAAATCAAGCGGAACCGAAGACCGAAGAAAAAGCGATTCATAAATTCCTCCAATGGTCAAAAGGCACTTCCTATAGTCAATAATCGATCAATGAACCTAACATGAGATGTTTCGGTGTTTAAAGGCTTCATTTTCTCAATCTTAAAAGAAGGCGCCTTGAAACATCTCATCAATCCATTTCAGCTACTTTTCTCAGGCCTCAAAAATCTGTACAATTCTGATTCAAGGACCCTCCAACCATTTCCTGCCTTAATGGCTTTAATCCTTCCAAAACGTACATATTTCAGAAATGTAGGTCTGGAGATTTTTAAAAATTCAATCGCTTCCCTGGTTGTTAAAACCACATCTCTTTCCATTAAAGACATGAGATTGCCTCGGATTTTTCAGTTTTTACATGGTTTAACAGCAAAGTATATGCCAAGAAGATAACCAAGTCGATTTTAATGTCTAACTATTTAATTTTTAAGACTTAATTTAAATTTTAATAATGATCGAGTTTATAAGATGGCCTCAAATGCTGTACGATCCTGTTAATCCTTGAAAATTCTTGTAAATGAAGGGTTTGATCTAAACGTCAACGGAAAAGGATGAAAAGGCATAACCCTCTGAGGCTTTTTGATCATGCGAATTTAAAACAAATGTAAAAATAGCTACTGAAGTGAAGGTTACAGTTTGAAATCTGCACAATCCGCCCAAACTTGCTGTTGTATGTTCCAGGAAGGAAGAGAGAAGATAGGGGGTGCGAATAACACCTACAAAGAGTGAGGTTGGGCTTTCTATATGATCTGAAGATTTACGATTGAAATCGAGTATAATGCAAAGTTAACCGGGAGCCGGGTTTCCCGGCAAACCAGTAGAACGCCTTGTTGTGCGGTCTTTTCTCCTTCACAACGCCCTAGTATACCGACATTTTTTTTGGGTAATTTGAACAACCAAGAAACTTTCTTCCATATTTACTCCGAACGACAAGAAACCCATCACATCCCGGTTCTGGACATTTTTCTCCCGTTTGGCTTCCGGTGGGCTTCTCTTCATCTAACTCTAAGTTTCTGATAATCTCTTCAACAGTCGAAGGGCCTTCAAATCGTCTCATGTGTTCTTCCGTGTCTTTGTGGCTGAGTATGTTCAGACTGCCTTCCCAAGCTATGGTGTCATCAATAATCGCTACTTTTTGGTGCATCTTGCCCCTCTCAACAACATTAACGCCAATACTGCGTAGTTGGTCGATTACAATATCCGCCTGGTTTGCCATCTCACCGGTCTGCTGATTTCTTGGCCGCGTATGAACCCGAATGTCTATACCCCTCCCTTTCATAGCTCTGAAGTAATCCATAAAGATACCGCTGCGCCTTACCGAAAGAAAAGGGCTGAGGATAATGAGCCGCTGCTGGCAGCTTTTTATGTCCTGAAAGAATCTGGCCCAGAAGTTTCTTTCTGTATACATGTGACCATAGGCAGGGTCGGGGTTTCCGCCGGTTGATAGAAGGGCATCAGCCCACCTTTCAAAATCATTTGTGAAGTAGCTGTCCACAAGGCTTTCCGATGCTATCCTTTGTGCATTACCGTAAAAGTGCTGGACCATTCTTGATAGGACGGAATCTGCATGCAAATCCGAAAGGAGGTGCTTGGTGTGTCCAACCAGATAGAAACGGTATTTAGCCCGTGTTACTGCAACGTTCAACAGGAGCCTTGCATCAGAGTCAGGCTTTTTGTCGTCAAGCATGGGTGCAACCCTGGTGCCTGATCCCTCAACAGTATCAAAGATGATTATCGATTCTTCCCCGCCCTGAAAGCGATGAACAGTACTTGTACGTATGCGGTCCAGTATTTCCCAATCCTTTGCTATCTTGTTTATCAGGCGCGCTTGGGCCGCATATGGGGTCATTATCCCGATTTTGCCGTCAGTAGCCTTAGGGATGATCTTTTTTGCAAGAGTACAGCAGAGCAAGGCATTATATAGGTTGAAACGTCCGCCCGTGGAAAGCCGACTGCACCACGGATTCATTGCCGCTGTCTCTATCAGCACAAGTGGTGATTTTGAAACGCCGTCATCCGGACTTCGATTGCTTGTACTCGGATCATCCTTCAACATGTTTTGATAGAAAAACCTATTTGGAATTATGGAAATCTCCGGAGCCATCCTGTATTGTCTGTCAAGAAGTGTAACCCGGACATCCTGGATAGCCTTTTTCACCTGGTCAATACCCAAAACAGAAAACAGGCTTCGACCTAACCACTTTTGGGCCATATCTTCTTTTGCTATGCAAATGGGTGGAAGTTGGAGAAAATCTCCGACAATGGTGATGTAGCCACGGCATCGGCTGGCCGCCCAGTAAAGGTGCGGTAATGGTGCCATGCTGGCCTCGTCAAGAATGAGCACGTCGAAGGGGGTATCTGGAAATTGTTTGGCGGTAAAAGTCTTTGTCAGAGTAGTTGCAATAAGCCTTGCTTCGGAGAGAATCTTTTTCTGGATTGCATCGAGTTGCTGATTTATTTCTGCGACCCTTGCCAGGATTGTATCTTTTCTCGACGTCATTTCTTTCTTCTTGTTTTCTATTTCCGCAGCGGGGACCCTGGCGCGCCTCTGGAGATTGTCGGCTGCTGTTTTCGCACTTTCAACCTCCTTCTCTTTTATAGCTTGCAAATCTTTGAGTATGTGGATGCGGTCGGCTATCTCTTGTGCAAGCCTTTTCTTGGAGTCGATAGCTATAGTGGTTTGATCAATCTCCCTCTGAATCTTATGAGGATCAAGACCTCTGAAGAATCTCTTTATCGAGCCCGATGATTGAGCCCTAGTTAATTTCTCTCTGTTTTTTGTCTGCGCTTCTTCCAATCGTCTAAGCTCATTGTTGGCAACAGAAAGCTTGATTGATAGTCCGGACAGCTCAGATATAAAGGCAGCCAGCTCAGAATATAATGCTCTGACCGCCTGAATCGCCTGGAGTAGGGTGTCGTATTGAGCAAGAATGTCCTCGAGCCGGATCTTTTCTTCCTCCAAATCTCGCTTTTCATTCGACAATGACTCCCCAAGTTTTGCTGCAATCTTATCCAGTAACACCAAAGGATATTTCTCAGTCAGTTTCTCTAAATGGCTGGATTGTGGAATGCCTAGCCTAACCAGCCTCCCCTCATTGTAAAAAGGCGTGGCTCTTAACTGCTCGGCAACATCCTCCAAAGCTTCATCAACAGCAGCATTTGCATGAGAGACAAGAAGAACGCGTCGTCCAGCATTGAGGTGGGCTTCTATGGCTTTTGCTACGGTTTTGGTTTTGCCAGTTCCGGGTGGACCCCAAATAACCGCCAACTGAGAAAAGAAAGATGCGCTAATCGCACGTTTTTGAGGGTCGTTAGGGGGAGTTGCGGAAAATGAATAATATGGCCTTATTTCCTGCTTGCATTTACCGCAGATTGGAGTCTGGGAGGGTGTATGATTCCTTATTCTATTCTTGGTTCCACAATTTCCGCATGACACTATACTGTCAAAGCCAGGTATTGTAACGAAGTTGCCGTTTAGAAGAGCTTCGCTGACGCCAGGGGCACTACCACCGTTCTGCAATTCGGCAAACTTTTTTTTGAGCAATTCGAGTAGGTACCACAGATTAGTTTGGAGCTTGGCCTCTGAAACATATTGCCCGCAAAAGCGTTCAACCCCAATTTCTACTTCCAACCCCTGCGTCAACAGAACTTGTGCGGGGTATCGATTGCCACGAATTTCTATTTCAGCAGGAGAATCACCCAAGACAACCAAGAAGTTTTCGAGATTGAAGACATACACAAAAAGGCCCGAAACCTCGCGAAGGAAGCGGCCATTAAATACTTTGACGATGCTTCCTCCTTTACCTCTCTTGATAGCGGCAATTTCTTGGTCAAGGGCTATAATAAACTCTTTGATAATGGTAGATGGCATATTTATGCTTTTATTATCAGTACAGAAGCATGCTCAAAAAGGATTGAATATCATGCTATTTTTTCAGAAAAGATCGTTTAAAAAGTATTATATATATAGAATCGAGTTAATTTCAGGAATAATTATCCATGGGGGTAAAGGCATATCGGTATTGTTCATTTTAGGTTGTAATATACACCTTTTTCTAAAATTAGGGAACAGAAAGTTTCAGGAAGAAGTTGACAGGGATATCCTTGGTAGGTCCCCGATCAAGAAGGGGGGTTGTGAAAAGTTTGAGTTTAGGTCAGACTAAAGGGGTTTTTGAGGAGTAACACCTACGAATCTTCAATTCGACATAGTGCATGTAATAGATGATTACTGAAAGAGTTGATAACGATCTCCACTGCCACTCCGCCAAAGCCACGAAGACCACTACAGGCGGCCATTGGCTGCAGCCGATGATTTCTCAATGACGCAAGCTCTGCAGAACTGGTGACCGAGATCGGTAAGTCGCACAAAACTTCTGCCGAACTCGATGCGACTTCCTTCGGCTTCCACTTCACTCTTAAACTGCATTATCTCCTCGCATTGTTCTAGTGGTTCATATGTGTTTGGAGCCGCTAACGTGGGTGAACCAATCCCGTATGCTCCAGGTGACTCAATAAGTCCCAGCCGCGTGAGATTGTCCAAGTAATTGGGCGTCAAGTGCGGAAAGTCGCAGCCGGCTTCCTTTCCAACCCACGAATACGACCTCATGGCAAGAATGTAACTTTGCTGGTCTTTCGGAAACACGTGAACGTCGATGACCGGAAACGTTTGACGCACCGAAAACAGACGCATGATGCGAGCTTCATCGGGTGACATGTTCTTGATCATGTCGACGAAGGCCGGATGAGCTTGCTCAGATGTTTCAGCGTCAAGTGACGTTGCCAGAAGATTGGCGTATAGCTCCCGGAGATTCTCCTGGTGTCCTGTATATTGGAGTGCCTGCAGCGCCGGGACCACTACATGAGGCTCCGGCGTTATGATTCTGTCTGGTGGAACGTGGCGAAGCTTCTCGGCGACCCTGGTAGAAAGAAACTCCTTGAGGGTGTCGTAACTCCATACAAGGGCAGAAATGGGAGCAAGAGCGATATGGATCGTCTTCGCAATAGTTTGCAACCCGACACCAATTTCGCGTACGGCTGGTTGAAGACCGTCCTGATAGACTGGAATAACTTCAGCAAGTCCTTTAATAGCGTCAGCGGCGTCTCGGATTTTATTTTCATTAGACATCTGCAATTACCTCGCTCGGTTATTTATTTGCAGCTGTAATATATAACACTTTTTGATTTTTTAGAAGGGAAAGTTTCAGGAAGAAGTTGATAAGGATGTCCTTGGTGGGTCACGGTCAAGAAGGGAGATTGTGAAAAGTTTGAGTTTAGGTGAGACAAAAGGGGTTTTTGAGCAGTACACCAACAAGTATGTCAACTACCCTGGATATAACAGCGGTATTCGATTGGTCATCAATTTGTCCATCTATGCATCAGCCTGACTTGTGGTATCTTGCATACCCGGATGCAGTTGCTGTGACACCCCGCGAGCAGTTCATTTCTGGCGACGCCGACACAGAGGCGTATGCCGAGTCCACGGGAATCCTATAGATGCTCCAATAGGCAGATTCTCAACAACTCCAGGATCAGATACATCTGCAGAAAAACAGGTTGAAGACCACACTCCGCCGATAGCAATGGGCAACACTTTAGCAGCTCCAGGATCAGAGTCAGAAGCAACGCCTGCGTGCTGAACTGCGGAATGGGGAAGATTGAAAAAGGATACAGCGCGAGTGTCAATATCACAAACACAGTTGGCCAGGAATATGCTAACTTCCTTCACGAAGTCAAATTCGAGCATCAGTAGGTTGCCGACCTCTGCTGGGTATCTGGGGAACTTCTTCTTGAACTTAAGTGTGACAGCGCCGAAGTTGTGAACGATTACGTTCCTTATCTCATAGAGGTCGTCCATTTCTGCAGCATCTTCTTCGGAATCGAAGAGAGGAATATCGAGCTTTTTTAGTTCTGACTTCAGCCCATTGAGGCCTTGGCGAGAGAAGCCCTCGGCTTGGTCTCGCGCAAGCGAAAAGAGAAGTTCACCATTGAGGCGGCCTTCATATTGAGACTTGACCTTGCCGGGGATTGTATCTGGGTTGTAGCGATAGACTAGGGCGAGCAAGTCAGTCAGATATGCCAAGAAGGTATCGACCATGTGGCTCAATATTAAATCGCAGAGCAAATGTTCGTGGTAACATCGGTCTGTTTGTGATCTCATTCTTTCGTTGAACGTAATGAAATCACCCATCGAAGTGTGGCGCAGCATGAACATGTTGGCGGGCGGGGTCGTGACCTCCGGAATAGGAAAGAAGTATGAATGGACATAGTCTTGGGGAATCACTGGACGGTTTCCTTCCAAATCTACAAATCTGAGCCACAAGCCAAGTCCAGCCTGCCAGACGGGTTTCAGCCTTACAATTAAATGATAAGAACTCGCTTTAGGATGAGTTGAATATATGAAAAACGGACTTCTATGTCAAGAATAAAAGACCACCGACGATTATCGTTTCAAATCAAGCATGCCTCGCTAAAATGACAGGTTAGGGAAGAAAATGATAGGGATATCTTTGGTGGAGCCCCGATCAAGAAGGGAAATTGTGAAAAAGTTTGAATTTAGGTCAGACTAAAGGGGTTTTTGGGGAGTACATCTATGAAGCGTGAGGATCGAGTTACTGCGGCGCCGTTGATTACGGACTCAAAGAATATAACGACCGGGTCGCGGCTCCGCTGCAACCCGCAGTTAGACCTGTGTTCACTCGGCATTTACTTCTTAGCTCCAATGGTTTCGCCGTGAGGGATACCCGCTTCAGTTTCATCTAGTTCTTCAATGATCTTAATCACCCACGTCTGAGGATATAAAGCGCCAATCCATGACCGGATATGCAGTACATCTCCGTCAGGTAATTTAGTAGGGTCACTGGATAATATCGCTTTTACAATCTTAGCGCCGTACTTGCTGGTACCAGGATTTAAATCCTTAATGGTCAGTTTGATTTCCTTATTCTCAATCAGGTTTTTAATATCAGGTGTAAAGGTTTGGTATTCCTTTCTCATTTCTTCTCCTTAAAGCCGTAATTTTTCCAATTTGCCAATACCTTATTTTTAACTTTGTCCGGAAACATGATATTGAAAGAGTTTTTAATTGGAACACTGGTGATTCTATCTAACTCCGGCGGCCAGGTACAGTCAAACAAAGCGATTGCCCCCTTGTACGATCTGCGTTCCCGGGCATTGTAGCAGGGTGTGAGCGCATTTCCTTTGGGTGGCGCTACCTCTTCACAGAATATCCCTCGGATTGGATGACATTTGGTAGCAAAGGCGTGAATGACCTGGTCAAAATCGAATGGGTCTATATCGTCGTCAACTACAATGATCTTGTTCACGTCGGCCCGCCTCGCAGTGAGCACATCTTTAATTTGCTTAGCAACCTCGTTGCCTCCCCTTTTAACACCTACCACTACGATATGGGTCACACCCATGGGTGGGACATAGACATCGGTAATGGGCAGATTATGTTTCAGTAAACGTCGTTTCATAGCCAGAGCAGCAGTTAAAGATGCGGCTATGGAACTGTCATCCGGTGGGACACCAAGACTAATCATCGTGAAGATAGGTGCCTTACGGTGAGTGATAGCCTTTATTCTCACCAGCGCTCCATCTTTAGCTCCTTCCATTCTATAACCAGGATATTCACCAAAGGGCCCCTCCTGTACTGTTCTATCAGGTAATATCTCGCCCTCCAAAACAATTTCAGCATTGGCGGGCACCAGCAGGTCGCTGGTCTCACATTTTACCAGTTTCACTGGCTCGCGGCATAAGCCTCCGACATAATCTGCCTCATTGGCGTTTATCGCTATAGGCGCTGTGGCAATCATGCTGCAAAGCGGATCCGAACCTAAAACCAACGCCATAGGCATCGGTTTATGCTGTGGTACATATTTACCGTGCAACACCATCGACAAATGGCTGGAGTACCGGGGCCAGCCAACGATATACCGCTTATTGTGAATCATAAACCGATACATCCCCCAGTTGTCCCAGCTATTATCGGGATCACGCGTCACCTCAAATGCCCATGTACCAATATATCTTCCGCCATCGCCTTCATGGATATAGGGTACGGGTAATTTGAAGAGGTCAACATCATCACCAGTTAAAATATTCTCTTTGCAGGGGCCATCTTTTACGATGATTGCTTTGATCGGCGAGTTAATGCGTGTTTCATATTCCTTGTATAACTGCTTAACTGGAGTATTTGGGTCGAGTCCCATAGCAATAGCAATTCTTCTGAAAGTCCCCAGAGAGCCATTCAATATGCGCTGACCAGGATAGTCCTTGATTTTCTCATAGAGTTGCGCCGGTGCTTGAATTTCGTAGGCATGTCGTCCAATAGCACCGATCTCAAGGTCCCAATCTACCTCCTCCTTGATATGCACCATATCCCCTGTATTATCTAACAATTTGATAAATTCACGCAGATCTTTGAATGCCACGGTTGCCTCCAATTTTATTATTCATTCGTGCCCAATCTCTTAAATCTTAAGAGATCTAAGAATATTCGCAACAAGAATCTTATTTAGGGTAGGTTGAATATACGAGAAACAAAATTCAAAGTCAAGAAGAAGAAAACCTACAATCCTTGATTGACAAGAACCCTTTAGGAGTATAGATTACTATACGAAATAGGGGATTTACAGACAATGCGTGTACTTGCGATTGAGACATCGTGTGATGATACAGGGGCGGCTGTCATATTGGATGGAAGAAAGATTCTTTCCAACGTGGTTTCTTCTCAAGTCTCCATCCATCAAAAGTATGGAGGGGTGGTCCCGGAACTGGCTTCGAGAAGGCATATCGAATCAATTGTGCCTATTGTGACAGAAGCGTTAGAGACGGCAAAGGTTACGCTAAGGGAGATTGATGGAATTGCAGTGACGCAAGGACCAGGATTGGTAGGCTCTCTTTTAGTGGGTCTTTCATTTGCAAAATCCTTATCTTTTGTTACAGGGTTGCCCTTTGTTGGAATTAATCATATTGAAGCACATCTTTCAGCTATTTTTTTGGATAAAAACCCACCGAAGTTCCCTTTCCTCGGATTAGTCGTTTCGGGAGGCCATACCTCCCTATTTCGAGTGGATGGATTTGGAAAGTATAAGAGATTGGGGCAGACGAGAGATGATGCAGCAGGGGAGGCTTTTGACAAAGTTGCAAAACTTTTAGGACTGGGTTATCCAGGTGGACCGATCATCGATGAACTCTCGAAATTAGGTAATCCGAAGGCCATTCGATTTCCCAGACCTTCTCTTGGGAAGAATTCACTCGACTTCAGTTTCAGTGGGCTTAAAACAGCGGTGGTGAATTATGTGAAGGCGCATCCTGAGCCAATAGGAGGTTATCCAGAAGATCTCATTCGGGATATCGTATCCAGTTTTCAGGAAGCGGTCGTTGATGTGCTGGTGAAAAAAACGCTTCAAGCCGCTCAACAACAGGGGTTAAGAAAGGTTGTTCTTTCAGGAGGAGTAGCGGCTAATCAACACCTTCGAGAGAAAATAGAAGAGGAGGCCTCTCAGCAGAAGGTGAAGGTATATATGCCTCCTCCTTCCTTTTGCACAGACAATGCCGCTATGGTGGGTGTGGTTGGGTATGAATATTTGAAGCGAGGCATTCGGTCACCACTATCTCTCAATGCATTTTCAAATCTGCCGCTATAGTGAATAATGTCAAATGTCAAAGCTCAAATTGTTTTGTCTATAGAAATACAATCATTGAGTCATTAGTCATTAAGTCGTTGAATGACCCAATGACCAAATAACTTAATGACTAAAATTGTATTTTAGTATTTGGATTTAATGAATATGGTGTCTATTCGTAAAGAATTAGCAGAATATGGTTTATTCCCCAAGAAAAGATTGGGCCAACATTTTCTTGTGGATCGGAATATTTTAAACAAGATGATCCGAATGGCCCAGGTCAATGAAAATGATGTCATCCTCGAGATCGGGCCTGGTCTTGGAGAAATGACCATTGGACTCGCTAAGAAAGTTAAGAAAGTGGTCACCATTGAGATTGATCCAAATTTAGTGGAGATACTCAAGAAAAAGGTGATGGATTATCCGAATGTAGAGGTGGTCAAAGGGGATATTTTAAAGATGGACTTCAATAGGCTTCTCCATCATGGAAAAGAGTCTATGAAAGTAGTGGCCAATCTACCTTATCAGATTTCAACACCTCTTCTCTTTCGTTTCATCGAATCGAGACAACTCTTTTCTACCCTAACATTAATGGTCCAGAAAGAGGTAGCCGAGAGAATGGCGGCCCCTTCTGGCAGGAAAGAATATGGGCCATTATCGATCTTTGTCCAAATGGTCTCGAACCTCTCTATCCTTTTTTTCGTTAAATCAACCGCTTTCTTTCCTCCTCCAAAAGTGGAATCAGCCGTAATTCACATCACTTGGAAGGAAAAATCGATGGTGGAGGTAAAAGATGAAGAGTGGTTTAAAAAGATAGTCAAAGGCTGCTTTGGTTATCGGAGAAAGACCTTGATCAATGCGCTAAAACATTCCGAACTTCCCCTCCCAAATGACATAGAGCTAAGAATAAAGGAAATCGGTATAGATCTTCGAAGAAGACCAGAAACCCTTTCGATCCAAGAATTTGCCAACCTCGCAGAAACCCTAAAACTGTAATCCACCCTCTCCCCCTTTAGGAAAGCAGGGCTGGGAGGGATTTGGAAAGTTATTTTCTGCATAAATCTGTTTGAAAAAACTCTAAGAGATGATTATCTTAATGGTAAAATTGACCTAGGAGTGAAGGAAGATGCAAATAGAGAAATTTACACTAAAAGCTCAAGAGGCTTTGCAAGAAGCTAAGGCAATTGCTGAAAGAAAAAACCACCAGCAGATCGACGCCGAACATCTTCTGCTAGCCCTTCTGTCGCAAAAAGAAGGGATCGTCATCCCGATCCTCCAGAAATTGGGAGCAAATCCAGATCTGATTGCATCCCAATTGGATGAAGAATTGAAGCGAATCCCTCAGGTGACAGGGAAGGGGGCTGGGCAAGTTTATCTTTCAAGTCGACTCAATGAAATTTTTGACATGGCTTGGAAAGAGGCTGAAAGATTGACGGATGAATACCTGTCCACAGAACATCTCCTCATCGCCATCACTGATGAGAAACAAGGGACTTCCTACCAGATCCTTCGAAGAAGCGGTGTGACGAAGGAAGAGATTTTCAGGGTTTTACAAGATATTCGGGGACCCCATCGAGTCACCGATCAGAACCCAGAAGAGAAATACCAGGCTTTAAAACGTTATAGCAGGGATCTTACGGAAGAAGCAAGAAAAGGGAAACTCGATCCTGTCATTGGGAGGGACGATGAAATCCGTCGGGTCATCCAGGTGCTTTCCCGAAGGACAAAGAACAATCCTGTATTGATTGGGGAACCCGGGGTTGGAAAGACAGCGATTGTGGAAGGTCTGGCCCAGAGAATCATCAAAGGGGATGTTCCTGAGACGTTGAAAAATAAGAAGTTAGTTGCCCTCGATTTAGGCGCCTTGATTGCCGGTGCTAAATTCCGTGGAGAATTTGAAGAGAGATTGAAGGCCGTTTTGAAAGAGATTACAGCAGCAGCGGGAAATATCATCCTCTTCATTGATGAACTCCATACTTTGGTGGGTGCTGGAGCAGCAGAGGGAGCGATCGATGCCTCCAATATGTTGAAGCCAGCCTTGGCCAGGGGAGAACTAAGATGTGTCGGCGCCACAACGCTCAACGAATATCGAAAATATGTAGAGAAAGATGCAGCCCTGGAGCGTCGATTTCAACCCATCTTTGTCAGCCAGCCCTCGGTAGAGGATACCATCGCCATTTTGAGGGGGCTGAAAGAACGCTATGAAGTTCATCACGGTGTCAAGATTAAAGATTCGGCGATCATTGCAGCTGCCATGCTTTCACACCGATACATCTCGGATCGGTTCCTTCCGGATAAAGCCGTCGATCTAATGGATGAGGCTGCATCGAGACTGAGGATCGAGATCGATAGCGTTCCGATGGAGATCGATGAAGTACAGCGAAAAGTGATGCAATTGGAGATCGAACGTCAGGCCTTGAAAAAAGAGAAAGACAAGGCTTCCATCGATCGGCTGCAAAAGATAGAGAAGGAATTGGCAGACCTGAAAGCGGAGGTAAAAGAGAAGACGCTCAAATGGGAGAATGAGAAGAAGGCGATCTCCAGGATCCGAGAGATCAAGGAGCGGATCGAGAAGACAAGACAAGAGATGAAAGAGGCTGAACGGGAGGTGAACTATACGAGGTTGGCCGAATTGCAATATGGGGAGATGTCCCACCTCGAAAAGGAGATGAAGAAAGAGGAGGAGAGGCTTGCCCAACTCCAAAAGAACGAAAAGATGCTGAAAGAGGAGGTTGATGAAGAGGATGTTGCAGAGGTGGTCTCCAAATGGACACGTATCCCTGTTTCAAAGATGTTGGAAGGGGAGGTCGAGAAGCTAATCCATATGGAAGAGAGGCTCAGGCAGAGGGTGGTCGGTCAGGGGGATGCGATCCTTGCCGTTTCCAATGCAGTGAGGAGAGCAAGGGCAGGGTTGCAAGATCCAAATCGTCCCATTGGTTCCTTTATCTTTATGGGACCCACGGGTGTGGGTAAGACAGAGCTGGCTCGTGCCTTGGCCGAATTTCTTTTCGATGATGAACAGGCGATGGTGAGAATTGATATGTCAGAATTCATGGAGAAACATTCTGTTTCACGCTTGATTGGAGCACCACCCGGTTATGTGGGGTATGAGGAAGGTGGATTTCTCACAGAGGCAGTGAGAAGGAGACCTTATTCTATCGTCTTGATGGATGAGATCGAGAAAGCCCACCCAGAAGTATTTAATATCCTTCTTCAGATTCTAGACGATGGAAGACTGACCGATGGCCACGGAAGAACCGTGGATTTTAAAAATACCGTCGTCATCATGACCTCCAATATTGGAAGTCAATGGATTATGGATTTAGGGGCCAAAGATTACGAGGAGATGCGGCGCCGGGTGATGGATGCGGTCAAGGCTCATTTCAAACCTGAATTTCTGAATCGGATTGATGAGTTGATCATTTTCCACGGCCTTGGAATCGAAGAGATAAAGGCGATCGTTGAGATCCAGATGAAGAAGCTTCAGCATCGTTTATTAGAAAGGCGATTACAGCTCAAAATGACTCAGAAGGCAATGGAATGGTTGGCAAAAGAAGGATTTGATCCTGCCTATGGGGCTCGTCCTTTAAAGCGGGTGATTCAGAAAGAGATTCAGGATCAATTAGCGATGAAGATATTGGAAGGGAAGTTTAAAGAAGGGGATACCGTTACAGTGGATATGGATGGTAAAAAAGGGGGATTAGTATTCAAGGCATAGAGCTGTAACTTAAGAATTTTCTTGACAATATTTAAAAAAACAGTTATAGATACAGCAATTTTTGGGAACCTGCTTAAAACGCAAATAAGGAGGATAGAGGCACGTAGCTCAGGGGGAGAGCGCTACCTTGACGCGGTAGAAGTCTGGGGTTCAAATCCCCACGTGCCTACCATTGAACCCAATTTATCAAAAAGTGAAACATAATCTATTGGAAAAACAGATATTTTGATCAAATCAAACCGGAGAGGCATCATTCAGGTATTCTATGGGTGATGCCTTTTCCGCTTCAATGTGGATGAGAATGGAAGAGCAGATTACCATTACATTATCGGATGGGTTGAAAAAGTCAATTCCTAAAGGAACGAAACTTCAGGAGTTGGCCGATGGAGAGGCGGTAGCAGCGCAAGTCAATGGGGCACTGATGGATCTCTCTCAAACAGTCAACCAAGACGCTTCAGTTTCATTCATTTCTGTTCATTCAAGAAAAGGGTTGGAAATATTGCGTCATTCCTCAGCCCATGTGATGGCCCAGGCAGTTAAGGAGCTATTTCCTACAGTGAAACTCACCTTTGGTCCCTCTACGGATACAGGGTTCTATTACGATTTCGATTATGATCGAACCTTCACTCCGCAAGACCTTGAATTAATTGCAAATAAGATGTCAGAGATCATCAAAGAAGATATTCCCTTTATTCGAAAAGAAGTTTCGAAAGGGGAGGCTATCAAAACGTTTCGCGAGATGGGCGAGACCTATAAAATTGAGCATTTAGAAGAACTTCCAGATCATGTCTCTCTCTATCGTCAAGGAACTTTCTTAGATCTATGTGAAGGGCCTCATCTGCCTTCGACAGGAAGAATCAAAGCTTTTAAACTCTTAAACGTTTCCGGAACCTATTGGAGAGGGGATGCCCGAAACCAAGTTCTTCAACGGATCTATGGGACAGCGTTCCAAGCCCCCAATGCATTAGATGAATATCTCCGGATGCTTGAGGAGGCTCGAAAACGGGACCATCGAAAATTAGGCAGGGAACTCGATCTTTTCAGTATCCATGAAGAGGCTGGTCCGGGTCTGGTGATCTACCATCCAAAAGGCGCGATGCTTAGAACGATCTTAGAGGATTTTGAAAGAAAGGAACACCTAAAACGGGGATATCAGATTGTCATCGGCCCTCAACTCCTCCGATTGGATCTTTGGAAACAGTCTGGCCACTTCGAAAATTATCGGGACAAGATGTATTTTACGAAAGTAGAGGATGCGGAGTACGGAATTAAGCCGATGAACTGTCTTGCCCATATGCTTATTTACAAATCGCAGATTCGAAGTTACCGAGACCTTCCCCTCCGGTACTTCGAACTGGGAACAGTCCACCGACATGAGAAATCTGGAGAACTGCATGGTTTGCTCAGAGTCAGGGGTTTCACCCAGGATGACGCTCATATCCTCTGCCGACCTGACCAATTAAATGACGAGATTTGTGCCATCATTGAATTCGTTGATGATGTGATGAAGATCTTTGGTTTCGAATATGAGATGGAACTCAGTACACGACCAGAAAAGTCAATCGGAAGTGATGAAGATTGGGAAAGAGCGACTCAAGCGCTTCTTCAAGCCCTTCAGGGAAAGAATCTCTCTTTTGAAATCAATGAAGGGGAGGGAGCCTTTTACGGTCCGAAGATCGATGTCAAGTTGAAAGATGCACTCAACAGGAGTTGGCAATGTGCAACGATCCAGGCAGACTTTGCCATGCCTGAGCGATTTGATCTCACCTATGTAGGGAGCGATGGAGAGCGGCATCGACCGGTGATGCTTCACCGTGTGATCCTCGGAGCCATGGAAAGGTTTATTGGAGTGTTGATTGAACATTATGCAGGTGCTTTTCCTGTATGGCTTGCCCCTGTCCAGGCCATCCTTTTAACCGTGACAGAACGGCATATTCCTTATGCGGAAAGAGTCGACCGCCAGTTGATTCAAGAGGGGATACGAGTTGAAAAGGATTTTAGAAATGAGAAGTTGGGGTTCAAGATTCGGGAGGCCCAGATTCAGAAGATCCCCTATATGTTGGTGATTGGGGATAGGGAGGAAAAAGAAGAGACCATCTCACCACGTTGCCGAAGTGGTGAGGCTTTGAAAGGAATGCGAATTGGAGACTTCATCAAGCAGGTCAAATCAGAATATCCATCCTTATAAGAATAGATCGCAGATGGCAGATCGCAGATGGCAGATCGCAGATGGCACCTGCCTTCCGGCAGGCAGGGATTGGAAGAGACTAAAGTCTGAAATCTTAAATTAAAATAAAAGGAGGTGGTGTTTATCGTCAGGGATGTTCGGATTAACCGAGAAATTCGAGCGAAGGAAGTGAGGGTCATTGACCCTGAAGGAAAACAGTTAGGAATTTTACCAGTGGTGGAAGCACTTCGTGCCGCTGCCAATTCTGAATTAGATTTGGTGGAAGTTTCTCCGAAATCGGAACCGCCAGTTTGCCGCATCATGGATTATGGAAAATTCAAATACCAGCAGAGCAAAAAAGCTCATGATGCAAAGAAGAAGCAAGCAGTCGTACACCTCAAAGAAGTAAAGATGAGGCCGAAGACGGAGGAGCATGACTACCAATTCAAGCTTCGACATATTGAGCGTTTTTTAAAAGAGGGGAACAAGACCAAGATCACCATTGTTTTTAGAGGAAGGGAGTTAGCCCACCCCGATTTGGGAAGGAACATGCTGACTCGGATTACGGAAGAGGCGAAAGAATGGGGAAAGGTAGAACAGACTCCCAGATTTGAAGGAAGAAATTTCACGATGGTCTTGACTCCTCTCCAGAGTCAAAAAACATAATAATCTTTAATTGCGGATTGTGGAATGCAGAATGCGGAATATAAATCTTTTACTCCGAAATCCGCACTCCGAATTCCGAATTTAATATATTCTGAAATCCGCATTTAATCCATCACCATATGAGAAGGAGGATAGCGTGCCAAAATTAAAAACGAATCGGGGAGCAGCAAAACGATTCAAGAAGACTGGAACTGGTAAGATAAAGGGTAAAAGGGCATTTGCTCGACATATCCTGACAAAGAAATCAGCCAATCGAAAACGGGGTCTCAGAACTCCAAAGCTTATAGAAAAAAGGGATACCAAAGGGATAAAGATGTTGATCCCTTATATCTAATTAAAAGACGCTAAGCGCTATGCGCATAGCATTAATTTATTTTCAGGAGGAGTATCGATCATGCCAAGGGTAAAAGGTGGACCGAAGACAAGACACAGAAGAAAAAAAGTCCTAAAAATGGCAAAGGGTTATGTAGGGGGGCGAAGGCGACTTTATCGAACGGCCGTGGATGCAGTTCATCGAGCTCTGGCTTATGCCTATCGAGATCGGAGGGCGAGAAAGAGAGATTTTCGAAGACTATGGATCACCCGTATCAATGCCGCCGCAAGGCTCCATGGTCTCTCCTATAGCCGTTTAATGGATGCTTTGAAGAAAGCTCACCTCGAGCTGGATCGGAAAATATTGGCCGATTTAGCAGTGAGTGATCCCAGTGCTTTTTCAAAAATTGCAGAGATGGCCAAAACAAAAGGGTAGGGAGTAAGCAGTAAGCAGTAGACAGAAGGGGTTCCCTCCATGTTAGAGGAATTAGAAAGTCTCCGCAAGGAGATATTGACTTCACTTTCTCATGCCTCAATAGAGAAAGAAATCTCTGAAATACGAGTAAGGAGTTTAGGGAGGAAAGGGAGTATAACCCAGCTTCTCAAGCTTTTGGGAAATCTCCCTGAGGGAGACCGCAGAGAAATAGGGAGAAAAGCGAACCAGATTAAAGAAGACTTGGAGACCAGGATTGAGGAAGCTCTTTTACAGATTCGAGAGAGGGAACGGAAGGAGGCATTAGAGAAAGAGAAGGTCGATGTTACACTTCCTGGCAGAAGGGTCCCTGTTGGAAAGAAACATCCAATCACTCAAATTCTGGATGAGATTATTGATATTTTCTCTCATCTGGGTTTTGAAGTGGTGGAAGGGCCAGAGGTGGAATTGGACTACTACAATTTTGAGGCCCTCAATATTCCGAAAGGCCATCCTGCCCGAGAGATGCAGGCCACCTTCTTTATTTCGGATGAAGTGGTTCTAAGAACCCATACCTCCCCGATGGAGGTAAGGACGATGGAGAAGCACCCCCCTCCTGTTCGGATCATTTCGCCAGGTCCATGTTATCGACGCGATTTGGATCCAACTCATTCCCCCATGTTCCACCAAGTAGAGGGTCTTTTGGTCGACAAGGGGGTTACCTTTGCGGACCTGAAAGGTGTGTTAACCATCTTTGTGCACCAGATGTTCGGCAAAAAGACAAGACTTCGATTTCGACCTAGTTTTTTCCCGTTCACAGAACCGAGTGCAGAAGTTGACATTGAATGCTTTATCTGTGGGGGAGGAGGATGTGGAGTTTGTTCCGGTACAGGATGGTTAGAGATATTAGGTTCAGGCATGACAGATCCTGCTGTATTTGGATTTGTCAATTACGATCCTGAAACAGTAACCGGTTTTGCTTTCGGGATGGGCGTCGAACGGATTGCGATGCTCAAATTTGGGATTAATGATATTCGACTTTTTTTTACAAACGATCTGAGGTTCCTAAAGCAATTTTGAAATGCGGATTGCTGAATGCGGATTGCGGAGCTAATAATTCCGAAATCCGAAATCCACAATCCGAAATTGGAAGACGATGAAAGTCAGTCTCAATTGGCTCAAGGATTACGTTGAGATTCGGATGGAGATAAAAGAACTGATTAATCTTTTGACCATGGCTGGTCTGGAGGTTGAGCAGGCCATCTCCACAGGTGAAGGATTTGATAAAATTGTTGTGGCCGAGATAAGTTCCATTCGAAAGCATCCCAATGCCGACCGTCTTTCTTTAGTCGAGGTAAAAAGCGGGAAAGAGAAGTTTTCAATTGTCTGCGGTGCAACCAATATCAGAGAAGGGCAAAAAGTCCCCTTCGCACTTATAGGGGCTCGCCTTCCCGATGGAGTCGAAATCAAAAGATCGAAGATTAGAGGAGAAGCCTCTGAAGGAATGCTCTGTTCAGAGATTGAGCTTGGACTGGGCCAAGATGCCACTGGAATTATGATCCTTCCATCTGAACTTTCTTCGGGGGTGAACTTTGGTGAGGCGCTGGGTTTGAAGGATACCATCCTCGATATCAGCATCACACCCAATCGTCCAGATTGTCTCTGTATCATAGGAGTCGCCCGAGAGATTGCCGCTTTAACTCATCAACGAGTGAAATATCCAACTCTCTTGCCTTCTGACAATAGAGAGGAGATCCATCAAAAAACCTCTGTCACCCTTCTGGATCCAGACTTATGCCCTCGTTATGTGGCGAGGATGATCGAAGGCGTGAAGATCGGTCCTTCTCCGAATTGGATGAAAAATCGATTGGAAAAGGTAGGGGTTCGTTCCATCAACAATGTGGTGGATGTGACCAACTTTGTCATGATGGAATATGGTCAACCCCTCCATGCCTTCGATTTCGAACTGCTGGAAGAAGGAAGGATCGTCGTTCGGAGGGCACAAAAGGGTGAGGGGTTTGTCACCTTGGATGGGGTGAAGAGGATCTTGGATGGAGAGATGCTCATGATCTGCGATGGCGTCAAACCCGTTGCCATTGCCGGTGTAATGGGTGGTCTCAATTCAGAGATCAAAGAAGACACGAAGATTGTTCTATTGGAAAGTGCCTATTTCAATCCGATGGGGAATCGAAGGACTTCAAAAGAACTTGGTCTTGAGACAGAAGCAGCCTACCGTTTTGGAAGAGGAATCGATTATGGAGGTTGTGTTGCCGCTGCAAACCGAGCAGCCCAATTGATTCAGGAATCGGGTGGTGGTAGGGTTATAGAAGGAGTAGTGGATGCCTACCCAAGCCCCATCCGGCCACGTCCAATCCGTTTGAGTGTCCGAAAGATTCATCAGATCTTAGGAACGGAGATCTCAGCTAAACAAGCGAGGACCTATTTGGAAGATTTGGAGTTGAATGTCCGAGATGAAGATAAAGATATTCTCATTGTGACTCCTCCCTCTTTTCGAGGGGATTTGGAGAGGGAGATCGACCTCATCGAGGAAATTGTCCGAATGGACGGGTACGAAAATATTCCCCTCACGCTCCCCAAAGGTCCACCCTCTCCAGAAGAGAGGAGTAGAGAATTTTTTTTGGAAAGGAAGGCAGTAGAAATCCTCCTTCAACATGGTTACTATGAGGTGGTTACTTATAGCTTTACCTCTCCCATCTCTTGGGATCTTATCGGTCTTTATCCGGAAGATCCAAGGAGGAAATATCTCCAAATTCTCAACCCTCTGACTGAAGATTACTCAGTTTTAAGGACATCCCTGATCCCGGGGCTTCTGGAGATCGCCCGTTATAATCTCACACGAAAAAATTCCAACCTCAAAATTTTCGAACTAAAAAAGGTCTTTTTCGCTCAAGAGGGGGAGAAACTTCCCAAAGAGGTAAAATATCTGGCGGGTTTGGCTATGGGGATAGATCAGGACCCTCATTGGGCTTTTTCTCCAAGGACGATTGATTTTTATGATGTCAAAGGTTGCGTTGAAGATCTTTTAGAAACCCTCCAGATCGAAGAGATAAAATTTATTAGAGCAGAGGATATTCCTTATCTTCATCCGGGAAAGGCATCGAGAGTCTTATGTGGAAAGGAGGTGTTGGGCGTTTTAGGAGAGGTCCATCCTCAGGTGTTAAGTTCCTATGAAATTCATGGAAAGGCCTATCTTTTTGAGATCCATTTCGAGCAAATGGTGAAATGGGCAGAGGAAGGGAAACGATTTCGACCCCTGCCGAAATTTCCAGCCGTTTATCGGGACCTTTCATTGGTGATCGATGATGACTTGGAGGTAGAAAAAGTGGCTGAGGCGATCTGGAATTTTCATCAGCCTTTCATTGATGAAGTCAAGCTCTTCGATGTGTATCGAGGAGCTCCTATCTCTGAGGGGAAAAAAGGGGTGTCTTACCGAATCCGGTACCAGGCGAATGATCGGACCCTGACGGATGAAGAGGTAAATCGATATCATGAAAAAATTATTTTCCAATTGAAGGAAATCTTCCAGGTAGAGTTGAGGTGATTAACCCCGTAGTTGTAATACGATGCAAAGAAACAAGGTGAGCGGCCAAGATTTGACGAGCGTTTGATGATCTTAGAAGTTGATGGTTTTGCAACAACGGGGTAAAGGATTCCAAATAAAGGAGGGGCGAGCCATGACGAAAGTGGATATCGTAGAAGCCATTTATGAGAAAGTGGGGTTTTCAAAGAAAGATGTGGCCAAGATTGTAGAGTCTATCTTCGATATCATTAAAAAGAGCCTTCAGCAAGAGGACAAGATTAAGATCTCCGGTTTCGGAAATTTTGTTATCCGGAAAAAGAGGGCAAGGCGAGGCCGCAATCCACAAACAGGGGGTGATATTGAGATCTCCTCGAGAAGGATCTTGACCTTCAAGCCAAGCCAGGTTTTGAAATCAGCCCTTAATCGTAAGGATGTATAATCTTTTTCATTTTATCTCTCTATGGAGGGCCCGTTTGCTCTGCTGCGTTTGACTGCGATGAGGTAGGGCAGACTGGAAAAGCAGGCGATAGGGAGAGAGGAGCGATGCCCAGGTTACTCAAGAGGCAAGAGATTGATCACGCCATCTCCTCCGAAAGACTTTATTATCGGATTGGAGAGGTCAGCCGCATTACGGGTCTCAAACCGCATGTGTTACGTTATTGGGAGTCAGAATTTAAAGTCATCAGACCCTACAAGGGAGGATCCCTTCAACGGCTCTATCGGAAGAAAGATTTGGATCTCATCCTGAAGATCAAAAAACTCCTTTATGAAGATGGTTTCACCATCGCTGGAGCGAAGAAAAAGATCCGAGATCTGGAGAAAGCAGCAAACAAGCAGATGAAATTGAGGCTGGTTGATAAAGGATCCAATGGAAAGGATAGTCAGTTACTGGATGCTATCCGTGAGGAGTTGAAGGGGATACGGAATATGTTGGAATAGAGAAGAAGCTGGACTTTTAATCAAAAATTCAATATATTAGTTTAGGGGTAGATAGGAATAATGGAATGATGGAATGATGGGTTTAGACATGTAGAAAAAGTGGTTCTTGTTTGTCACCCAGTATTCCAATCATTGTTCCATGATCGTTTTTCGGGGCGTAGCGCAGCCTGGTAGCGCACTGGCATGGGGTGTCAGGTGTCGGAGGTTCAAATCCTCTCGCCCCGACCAACTTTTTTAGTACTTTCGGTTCAAAGTGGGAAAAATCATCGCCTTTTAGTTCGATTTCAGTTATAGGGGTAGGGTTCCAGGGGTCAAGGATTCAAGGGTTTAAGAATCGGGCAGAGAGATTTTCCTTGAACCCTTGACCACTTGAATCCTTGAATCCTTATTTTTTTGATCCTGTATGACTGAAAAACCAAATATTCTGGTCACCAATGATGATGGAATCCATTCGGAAGGTATCATCGTCTTGGCAAAGGCTCTCCGTGAAGTTGGGGATGTCTTGGTGGTCGCCCCAGATAGAGAGAGGAGTGCCATTGCTCACTCTCTCACCCTTCACCGGCCCCTTCGAGTCGAAAAGATAAAAAGGAATTTTTATGCAGTCGATGGAACTCCAGCCGATTGCGTCTATCTTGGTGTGAACGTCATCTTCCCTAAGCGACCCCAATTGATCGTATCAGGAATTAACAAGGGAGGAAATTTAGGAGATGATGTCACCTATTCTGGAACAGTTTCTGCCGCTTTCGA
The DNA here is from genome assembly GCA_963739325.1 of uncultured delta proteobacterium. Classification (GTDB taxonomy): domain Bacteria; phylum Desulfobacterota; class BSN033; order BSN033; family UBA1163; genus CAVTZZ01. The sequence continues at coordinate 28,121 of CAVTZZ010000042.1, forward strand.
AGGGACGTTGCTGGGTGATTCCTTCCTTTGCTATCTCATTCGTTTCAAGAAGCAAGTTTAAATTTCATACGGCTGCACAGTTTGCTGTAAGAGTGGCAAAGCATATTATTAAGAAAGGGCTTCCCAAGGATACCTTTCTGAATATCAATGTCCCAAACCTTGAGGGAAAAGAAATCAAATCCTATAAAATAACAACACAAGGACGATGGACTCATAATGGGAAAGCGGTCGTCGAGAAGATGGATCCAAGGGGAAAAAAATATTATTGGATCGGAAGCGAACAATTGGTCTTTGATAGAAGAGGAGATACGGATTTTGAGGCCGTATCGAATTCCTATATCTCCATCACTCCACTCCACCTCGATTTGACGAATTATGCTTCAATTCGAGAGTTAAAGAAATGGAGAGTTTAGAGTTAAGGGAAAGGAGGCTCCATGATGCGATTCGAGCAAACCTTCATGAATTTTCTCCTTCAACACCAGGAGCAACATAACCGGACATACCACTTCCTGATCCTCATGGATTCGGTGATCAGTGCTGCAAAGCATATTCAACACTACTATCTGACCGGAGCATTAAAGGGCAATCTCGGATTAGCAGGTGATGTGAATGTGCAGGGTGAGGATGTGATGCGTATGGATCAGATCGCCCAGGAGATTACCATCCACTATTTGAAAAGCTCGGGCCGGGTGATTCATGCGGTCAGTGAGGAATCGGAAGAGATCATTTCGATCAATCCTGATAAAGGACGTTATTTCGTCTATTTCGATCCTCTGGACGGTTCATCCAATATCCCCCATGGACTGCCGATCGGCTTTCTCTTCGGGATTGCAAAGCGTAATCTGGAAGGTCCTGAGGACGGCCACCTGAGAGCTGGAAAAGATTATATCGCTGCTGGCATGTTTGTGATTCCAACCGGGACTTTTACCCTCGGACTCAGGGATGCCGGTACCTGGCAATTCCACATCGACGAGACGATGAATTTTGTCCGGCCGACCCGGATGATTCTTCCCGAAGACACCAAAACCTGGGAGCTATCATTCAATGCATCCAACCGCAACACCTATGCCGAAAGGGTTCAGAAGTGGATCTTGGAGAATGAAAGTAAGTATGCATTCAGATACCTCGGAGCGTTAGCCGGAGATTTTCACAGGGTCCTGGCAAACGGCGGCATGTTCATGTATCCAGCCATTGTCAATCATCCAAATCCAAAAAAGAACCGCCCCGAAGGGAAACTGCGCCTCATGTACGAAGCGGCGGTAGTGGCCTTCATGTGCCGCGAAGCGGGTGGAACGGCGGTCAATGAAGCGGGAGTCCCGATTCTTGAAATCCAGCCGGGGAAGCATCACCAGCGAACGGCGCTCTATGTAGGTTCAAAGAAATTGGTAGAAGATATCGCTCAAATCTTAAAAGCAAAAGGTTAAGGCTAAGGTTGAGGTTAAGGCTAAGGTTGAGGTTGAGGTTGAAGTACGAATGGAAATGAAAACCAATTAAAGGAGAGAAGACCATGGCAAAAAGAAAAGTTTCCAAGGCCGATTTTAAGAAAGCTCTTGAGATTGGACGACCGCCCAATATCAAGTCGCTTTTTCCCAATTCAAGAGCCTTAATTGTAAGCGGAAAAGTGATAGATCGGGCCATGATTGCCAAAGGGAGAGCCATTGCAATGGCTGCAAACGGCAGAAATCAATTTGTCATCCGGGGAGCCCTTCAAGCCGCCCAGCGAGCCAACGCTCCTGTGATTATCGAGATCGCAAAATCGGAAGGAGGCACAAAAGCCTATTGCGCAGTGAACTTCTGGAATATGGCCATGCTCGTCGATACTATCTGCAACGAACTTGGAATTACCATTCCGGTGGCGATCCATGCCGACCATTATGGAATTAGAAATGAGAAGGAACTTGAGGCTGCTAAGGTTGAGATTCCCACCTTCTTTGAAGCTGGAATGACTTCGATTGCCATTGATGCCTCGCATCTTCCGGATGACAAAAATCTTTTAGCAAATATTGCCATCCATCCCTTTATCCCTCAGTGGGCCGGGCTTGAAACAGAAGTGGGTGAGATCAAAGGAGAGGAAGGGCTTTCCACAGTGGAAGAAGCCCTATTTCTCATTCAGGGTCTGAATGCCCATGACATTTTCCCGGATTGGATCGCTTTGAACAATGGAACGACCCATGGCATCGAAGAGAAGGATTCCGGGATCCAGGTGCAATTGACTGCGGATATTCATACAGCCTTAGAAAAATATAAGATCTCCGGCGCTCAGCATGGAACCTCTGGGAACAGTTCCGAAAGGCTTCGCCAAATCGCTGCCAAAACCCATACCACAAAGGCCAATGTCGCCACAGCCCTGCAGATGATTTCGTGGGGTGTCCAGGTGAACGATTATGGAAATGCTATTCTGGATGGGGATGGGAATTTTAGTAAGGTGAAAGGAGAGGGAGTCTCTGAGGAGATGTGGCTAGAGATGGTGGCTCATGCCCAGTCGAAAAGCTGGAAGAAGGGGGATTACAAGAATCTTAACCTCCCGTTTGAAAATAAACTGCTTGCCCAACCCAAAGAGATCAGGGACCGGATGGCGAAGGAAGTTGAAGACTTTGCTTACAAGATGATGACGGAAGTCTTCAATTCCCAGAATACAGCACCCCTCGCCATCGAGGCCATTCTGAAGGCAGGGTCTTGTGATCTCGGTCCCAAAGTCACCCGGATGGAAGACCCCACGGAATGGACGGAGAACAAGATCATCGAACGAGCCTCCCGGCTTGGAAGCGACAAGGGACCTGCAGGCAAATTCGATGACTAAGAAATGGGGGTAAATCGAGGCCATCGAAGCTTCCTCTCCTATGCAACCCTCCCTTCACAGTCCTTCGGGGAAAGCGGTATAATAACTCACAAAATGGTAGTTATGGAAAAACGTGTTTACATCGAAACCTATGGTTGTCAGATGAATGAGCACGACTCCGAGCGGATGCTTCGGCTCTTGGAGAGTTATCACTACCACGAAACCAAAGACCCAAAACAAGCTGATCTCATCCTTGTCAATACCTGCAGTGTTCGGGAGAAACCCGAACATAAGGTTTACAGCGCTCTGGGAAGATATAAATGGCTGAAAGAGGAGAGGGGAACGATCATTGGAGTGGCAGGGTGCGTTGCCCAGCAAGAGGGCGACAAACTTTTAGATCGGGTTCCTTATCTGGATATGGTCATTGGAACGCATGCCATTCCCTTGCTTCCACAACTATTACAAAAAATAGAAGTTTCAGGAGAAAAGGTTTGTGAAACAAGTTTTAGTCAAAATGGGAAATACTTAGAGGCTGTTTTTCCTGAAAGGCCTGTGGATCAGGTGAAGTCCTATGTAACCATCATGCAGGGATGTGACCATTTCTGTTCCTATTGTATTGTCCCTTATGTCAGAGGAAGAGAGAGAAATCGGTCCAGTGAAGAGATCATTGAAGAGATAAAGTGTCTGGCTGAGCAAGGGGTGAAGGAAGTTTGTCTCCTCGGCCAGAATGTGAATGGATATGGGAAAGGATTAGAAGAGGAGATAAGTTTTTCAGAACTGCTTGAACGGATCAACGAAATAGAAGGGCTACAAAGAATTCGGTTTACAACCTCCCATCCCAAAGACTTATCAGAAGAACTGATTCAGGCTTTCTCAAAGTTGAAGAAACTCTGTGAGCATATCCATCTTCCTTTTCAATCGGGTTCGGATAAAGTTTTAAAAGCCATGCATCGGGGATACACCAAGGAATCTTATCTTGAAAAAATAGACCGCCTGAAGAAAGCCTGTCCTTCTATTGCCGTGACTGCTGATGTGATCGTGGGATTTCCGGGCGAGGAGGAAAAGGATTTTGAAGAAACACTGGATCTGATGAGAAAGGTCCAATTCGATGACCTCTTCTCGTTTAAATACTCACCAAGAAAAGGGACCCGTGCTTCCCAGTTTCAGGATAAGGTTGAAGAGAAAGTGAAACAGGATCGGCTTTCGATACTTCAGGAAATCCAAAAGGAGATCACCCTTCAAAAGAATCAGAGATTGGAAGGTTGTATGGAAGAGGTGTTAGTCGAAGGCCAGAGCAAACAGAGCGATCAGGATATGACTGGCAGGACACGATCCAACAAGATCGTCAATTTTGAAGGAGATTTAAGCTTGGTTGGAAAGTTAGTTCCTGTTCGAATTACCAAAGCTTACCCTCATTCCCTCAGAGGTGAAATAACTTCAGCTCAGGATCCTCCAATTTGCAATTTGCGATCCGCAATCTGTAATTTTTAAAGGGCTTACTCCCATTCTCTCCGTCGCCAAATCGTTCAGAGTAATGAGTTGTTTTGACCAACATTTCATCTGATGTACAGTTTCAGAAAAAGTCCTGTTTGAATGTTTTCACCTACTAATGTTCATTCCAAGAAAGCATTGCATGTCAACGATTATGAGTAGAAACATGCAACAAAAAGGCAGGGCCATTTCTAACAAATCAGGGAATTTAAGAACTATACATTAATTCATATCTCCTTTTAATATTTAACAATGAAATCACTAAGAACTTTAATTTTAGGGGTAACAATATAGGCATGCACACATATCTTTACCTTCGTAGGACTAGCCATCAGTTTTGCAAGTCTGGCATGGATCTTCTTCGTTTCTGAAACCTTTTCATATTTTTCATAGTCAGCGACACTCTGCCAGGCTGAAATCACAATATAATTTTAAGGGTCATCCTGGCTCCTGTAATTAAGTTAGTATCTTTCCTTATCGGTTAAAGGTTTCTCCTACCTCTTTCAACATAATTTTCAACTTATGAAAATCTCCCTTTTGGAAAGAATGGAACTGCAATCCGCATCGGTAATTGCTCACACTTCCCTTTGCGACTAAATCAGACCAAACCACTTTTGCAATTCCTTTGATCGTGTCTAACTCAAAATCTTTCAGGTAAATAATTTCAGTTTTTAATTCAGTTCCTATTCCCATAGCTTTGTGGAGATAGACGAGCAGTCCTCCTTCACTTGCATTCGCCACAATCCCTGCATGGATTTCTTCATAATCCACAAGGGAAAAACTCAAAGGGAACTCAACGCTTATTCGAGGATGCTTCCTCTTCTCATCTACGAAAACACTTTCTCTTGATTGTGGGTTGCCCTTTTCTTTCTTCCTTCTAACTGTAGAAAAAAATTTTCGAAAACCCATTGAGACCTTTTTTATATTTTGAATATTAAATTTATGTATCGAACTCAATAGAAGCAAATGTAGGATTTTGACACAGTTTTGCTGAATGCACTTTAAATAAAAATGGATAAAATCATCGCTATAACAAGGGTAACTTTCAATCATTATTTCTGACTTTTTAAATTTTTGTTTGAATACACTCCATTTAAAATGCAAGATTAATTTATTTCGTCTGAAAATAAGAAATGTATCCTTCTTTTCATAAATCCAGGCGGTAAAGTGATTTCTTCCCAAGGAATCACGATTTAAGAAAAGGAAATCCAGTTTAAAAAATTCTAAAAGATGATCCGGGCTTATACGGATATCTGGTAACCCCCATTGATTAAGAAATATTGTCCGGTTGATCCCCGCTAAAATTTGGTGGGTGCGGTCCACCCCACACCCGATTTGGGGTTTACAGAAATGTGAAACAAGGCCTAAAAGAGGAATTACCATAAATTAAATTAGCCACAGTTATTAATAAACTGAAAGTTGGTTACCAAAATTTTCTTAGGTTTTGGCAACCTCACTATCCAACTTATTCTGAGCACGTGATCTTCCATCCAAAGACTACTCTTTGTTTGGCTTTATCGCAAATTTCCTGGTTTTAATATGAGCAAATCTAATGCCAAAAGGAAATCAATTTAACTATTTGAATTATAAGGGATATATTAGAAATAAGATTTAATAAGGTCTTATAAAATGACATTTTTTGCAAAATGACTTCCCTATTATGTCACAATTTCTGTTGTGGTAAAGGATATACTCGCAATAATTGGAAATCCATTTTTTTCAAGTAGAAAAGGATAACAGGATAAAATACCATCAAATATCGAGAGCTTCATGGGAGGTGCATTGGCAATAAACCCTGCCAGATTCTTGGGACCAAAGACAGGACTTCCGCTCTCTACACCTGAAGAATTGAATTCTCAGTCCATCCTGTTGGAGAACCCTACCCCCAGGCGCTCCAATCTACTACCTGCTCAGTCCATATAAGAATCCATTGGGCTCAGGGTCTGGGTAGACTACTGAAACATGGAGTATTGAATTACTGATTGTGAACCGAAATCAAGCATGAATTGATAAACTGTCCGCTTGTAAAGTACAGTAAAAAAGGTGATTTCAAAAGGAAGGGTTGGTTATTTGGAAATATAAAAAATTCTATAGGAAATACAACCTCATTGACATCAACTTTTTAGGATTCATCCTGTTAAGGAGAAGAAAGACTTTTTATAAAATTTCTCAATTTGGTCCTATCCTCTGGAGAGATATCAATAAAATTTACTCCACACCGATAATCTCCCTGTTTGCCCGGATGCATTTCCATCCAAACAACCTCAGCCAGCACTTCAATTGTATTCAATTCAGAACCTGAAGAGAGAAAAAGTTTCAACCTTAAATATTGACTTACATCCATTTCCTCGGGAAAATAAATCAACAATCCACCCTCGCTGATATTGAGACCTCGACCAGTATGATTGATGGATGAGTCGATTCGATAATATTCTATTGGCAAATCGACATTAAACCTGGGATGTCTTCTACTCTCAAAATTAACGGTCCCGTAACGGGATTGGGTCTTTTGTGTTTGTGTTTCTATCTTCATTGGATCTTCTCAGAGTTGCCCTTCTTTATCTCCTTTCTTCTTTTTCCTTTTCATTATGTCAGTTAAAAACACTTTTGCAAATTCATCTTTGTACATTTCCTTTCATGGCTTCTGTCTCACCCGAAATTAGTATCCCGCTATTGGAAAACTCACCCACAAACCTTCAATCAAGACAAATACTTATTGGGTAGTCAGCTTCCGTTCAAATATATCAATCCTTTGCAAAAAGGCTTCATTTTCTTACGAAGCAATTTATCTTAACGAAGCAATTTTATTGCCAAATATTTCTTAATTCTATCATTCTTACAGCTATCCGGAATTATAGGGTTTTATCAAAATTCAGATTTAAATCAAAAAGGCTCAATGTACAAATTATATCCCTAGATTTACATTTTTGTTTTGCTTTCCTTAATAAGTAAAGGTCGGATTGTTCTCCCACCTACCTAATGAGGAAAGAGGATGTTAATAAAATGTTGAAGACTTAAATATGTGGGCGATAGAGGAAGGAGTAAATTATGGAGAAAAAGGTTCTTTGATGTCAAGACGAGTCAGATGAGAGAAAATAGGTTAAAGGTTTTCAGAAGAAGATGAGTGAGGCCCTCCCGGTTCGGCTCTCTTGTGGATTACCGGTGGAAATGTTGCATTGGTGAGAGGAAGATTCGGCAATCTACAGTTACAGGAAGTTATCTGGAGGTCTGACATTTTTTGAAAGGGCGCGTCCTAATCTTCGCACCAAGATTATTTTGGGGCTACGAAGTGTACAATTACAAACTTATGAACCAAAAACTCCACACTTAGGACTTAAGCAAGAGAAACTTAACTGATCTTGTCAATAAATGCTTTTGTGGCTTTTAAGGCATCTTTAATCATATCAACAAGATAAAGATTTCCTCTGTAATATCCAGCAATATGCAAGAGCCTCATAAAGGGCTTCAAACTCTCTTAGTAGTTTTCCGTCGTGGACTGCCAAGTATTTTTGCAACGCCCTTCTATATGCATCCACAGACCTTGGAAGCTCTTTCTTACTCATTCCCTTCGTCAGAAGATATTCGTCTATCGCAATAAGAATAGCCAGATAAGCTAGTTCCACATGCCTCTCTTACAGGCTTTATATCTATATAGGTCCCATTTTGAACAGGAACAGATTTTAAGATTTCTTTGGCATTATTTAGATATCTCAACGCCTCTTTCATATAACCGTCTTATCATTTTCAAATTAATGATATTTCAAATCTTGAATATTGTCAATGACTTCCTGCCTTTCTCCTTGCCCTTGGGTAGAGGATACCTTGGGGTTAACGTATGTTTCATGACGATGCTCGAAATGATGTTGGCGGCTTCATCGCCGCGGTCGGCAGCATTGCTGAGATGGCGATAGATCTCCCGCATCTTCAGCATATAGACCGTATCGGTCCCTTTGAAGAGATCGGCCAACGCACGATGGTATGCTTTCTCCATCTCGTTTTCATATGCTTTTGCTTGGACCGCATGCTCTGAGGCGATCCTCGGGTAGTCTTTCAAGATTTTGACCGCATCATTCAATTCCCTTGCTGCCTTCCGAAGTATATTGACCATCTCTTTGATGTGCTGGTCTCCTTTCACCTCGTAAATTTCCATTTCATCCACTGTTGTATCCGCATAGTCCACCACATCGTCAATAGCCCTGGAAAGGGCAAAGATATCCTCACGGTCCAAGGGAGTGATAAAGGTCTTATCCAATTCTTCGATCATAATCCGCCTCAGTTCATCTGCCTCCCGCTCGATTTTCCGAACGAGATGAGCATTCTCCTTGGATCCGTTCTCTGCGTAGTTCCAGAGAGCTTCTAACCCTTCCATTGTTTTAGAAGATTGGTGAAAGAGTATGTCGAAGAATCGACTTTCGCTACTCGAAAAAGGCTTTTTCCTTTTGAAGATATCGAATACCATCTCTTTCTCCTTTTCATCAAAATTTAGGATGGATCATGCGAATCAAAAAAAAACTTAATCCTGCCATTACCGCTGATGCCGGGATGGTGATGAACCAGGCCAAAATGATATTTTTAGCCACACCCCACCGAACTGCTGAAATCCTCTGTCCAGCACCCACACCCATGATGCTGGAGGAAACCACATGAGTTGTTGAAACTGGCCCTCCGAATAAAGCCGCTCCCAGGATCACCGCTGCAGAGGCTGTCTGTGCACAGAAGGCGTGGACCGACCTCAGACGGTATATTCTTACACCCATGGTCTTGATGATCCGCCATCCACCGCTGGCTGTTCCCAAAGCGATGGCCGTGGAGCAACTGGCAATGACCCAGAAAGGTATATGAAACGTGGGAGAGAGTCCAAGAATGACTAAGGACATTGTGATCAACCCCATTGATTTCTGGGCATCATTAGCCCCATGGCTGAGGGCGAGAGCAATGGAGGAGAGGATCTGCATCCGATTGAAAAAATATTTTGCCTTGGGGGTCGCATTTCTGGATAGATGGATTGTTACTTTAAAAAAGAGTGTGCCGAAGATTAAACCCAAGATAGGAGAGAGGATCAGGATACAGACCACATAAATGAGGCCTTTCCATATAATTTTATCAGGCCCATAGGCAACTAAGACAGCACCTACCATTCCTCCTACTAAGGCATGAGACGAACTGGAAGGAAGTCCCCAAAACCATGTAATAAGGTTCCATGCAATCGCACCGACCAGCGCGGCAACAACCAGGCTGATCGAAAGGTCAATCACATCTGAATGGAAACTGGTGACATCCACAATATTCGTTCCGATGGTTTGAGCTACTGCCGTCCCGAATAGGAAGGGGCCGATGAATTCGCAGATGGCAGCCATCAGAAGGGCTTTTCTTGGAGAGAGAGCCCCCGTGGTAATAATCGTCGCCACCACATTGGCGGCATCATGAAACCCATTGGTGTAATCGAAGAAAAGGGCCAAAGCAATGACGAGGATAACAAAAAATAAAATCCAGCCTTCGATGGGAAATCTCCTTCCTTCAAACTTAGCTACCTGTATAGACAGGTTATAATGGAAATTAATGGATATTGTCAATATTTTAGTTTAACAGAGGAGCTGGAGAAGGCCCTTGGGGCTTTCGATTACAAAATCGGCACCCGCTCTGAATAAGGATTCCTTGAAAGCCTTCAACTTACTGCGACCACTTAAAAAACCGATGGCAACCATTTGTAATCTCTTCCGGGCGGCCTGGACGGCCAGCATATCATCCACGACATCACCGACATACCCGCATTTCGGACGAGGAATACCGACCTCTCGAATGACCCTCAGAAGGGAGTAAGGATGAGGTTTTAAAAAACTTTTCCGCCTCCCTGTGGAACGAGAAATGCGAACTTCCTCTTCCACACATTCATCAAGCGTGACCACGCTATCGAAAAAAGGAAGAAGGCGGAATCGTTTCAGTGCCAGTTCAGCTTCAAATCTTGGCCGACCGCTGGCAATTCCCATCTTCATTTTTTTACGAAGGGATGATAGGACCTTTCTGGGAACCAAAAGACTTTCCCGAAGGTACAAGCCTTTCCCTTGGTAAAAAAGGGGCTGAAGATGGTAAAAGGAGGTAAACTGTTTTCCCAGATAAACCTCTTGAAAGATACGTTTCACCAAATTCTCTTTATCAAGGGCCCCTGATCTGCAGATCCAGCCATCCCATGATCCGGCCAAGGTTCGGCGGACCCCTTTTAATCCCCCTCCTAAGGATTTGACCTTTTCTAAGAAAGCAGAGAGATGTTTTCTATTGAGTCGGATGGTCGATCTTGGATAGAGGCTGGAGGATTTTGTTTTGAGGTATTGGAGAGTTTTAAGAATTGAATTGAACTTTTTACGATTTGGTAAAGGAGGAATTCCCGAAAAGGACAGCAAGTAAAGGAGGAGACCGGAAGTTAAATCCCAGTCATTGTTGAAGCCACCGGCCGATTTGAAGAGGGCAATCTCTTCCTTCGAAATGAGTCCTCTTGTCCCCGTTTCAAATCCCAGGCACATTCTGAGATAGATAAGAACGGTTTGTCGAATGGTTTCCCGATAAGATCTTGAGACATCGATCAGAACGCCATCCATATCAAAAATAAGAAGATCCATAGTTAAATTCCAAATGTCAAAATACAATTTTAGTCATTAAGTTATTTGGTCATTGGGTCATTCAATGACTTAATGACTAATGACTCAATTACTGTATTTCTATAGACAAAATAATTTGAGCTTTGACATTCATATATACGTATACCTCACCCCAACCTTAACCTATTTTTTCATCATATCCATGACCACCTGGACAAGACTATCTACATCTAACTTCTGCATCCGGTAAAGATCCTCCGGTTTTCCAGAACTTCCATATTGGGCAATTCCCATTTTTCGAAAACGGACGGAAAGACGATGCTCTGCCAGGACATTGGCAATGAGGTTTCCTAAACCGGTTTGAATATGGTGGTCTTCATAAGTGATGATCGTTCCTGTCTTTGCAGACCTGAGAATTGCTTCCATATCCAAATCGCTTAAACAAGAAATATTCAAAACCTGAACGTCCACTCCTTTTTCTCGTAATTTCTGCCAGGCCTGGACCGCCCGATAAACCATGCCTCCGTTTGTAAGGATAGCCCCCTCCTTACCGTTTCGAATCAGGTCAGCCTGACCATACCGAAACTCATAGGAGCTGCCGAAAAGAGGGATTCCTTCCTCTGTGAGAAGGAGAGGAATGGGGGAGCGGCCCATAGCGACGAGAAAGTTCCCAGAGGTTTTTGCCACATATCGAATGACACGGTCGGTTTGGTTGGGATCTGCTGGAATAATGATTTTGTACCCGAAAAGATTTCTCATGATTCCAACGTAATCGATACATTGGTGGGTATTTCCATCTTCACCCACGTCGAGACCATTATGGGTGCAGATGAGCTTGAGGTTTGTATGATTGATATCATTGAGGCGGTGCTGGTTATATGTCTCATCCACACCGAAGACTCCAAAATCGGCGAAGAAGGAGAGAAGAGGGAGGGTCGAGATGGCGCCAGCAATGGTTACGGTATTATGTTCCTGGATCCCTCCTTGAAAGAAATTATTTTGGAAACTGTTTTGCAAAACCTGTTGTCTTCGTAGAGGGAGCAAGATCACAATCGAAGACCGCTATGGGAAGAAAACCATTTTCTTGGAGATTGGCTTTGGCCAGATCGACCAATGCGTTTCCGAAGGCTGTGCGATTGTCCAATTTCTGATCTTTTTCATAATTTCTCGGACTCCCGGTTTGGACGGGAAGGTTTTCTACCGGATATTTTCTTCCAGCGTAAAGGAAAGGGTCCCGGCCAATCCCGAATTTGGCGGTATCGATCTAAATCATCTTCCACCCTTAGCTCCTGAATCGCCTTCTTATACTCGTCGAGGGTGAGGGCCCTTCCATGGTACTCCTCCTTTCCCTCCATAAAGGAGACGCCTTTTCCCATGGTCGTATGGGCAAGGATCGCAGTGGGATGTCTGGAAAGAATGGCCTTCCGAAATGCTGCATAGACTTCTTGAAATTGATGGCCATCTGCTTCAATCACTCGCCATCCGTCCGATTCGAAATTTTTCACAATATCTTGAGGCATAATCTCTTGAGTGACACCACTGATCTGCCTGCAGTTGTAGTCGATGATGGCAGTGAGATTATCCAGGCCATATTTTATAGCAAATCGGCGAGCCTCTGTGATCTGGCCTTTCTGCTGTTCTCCACAACCCATGGCCACAAAAACATGAAAATCTCTTTTCAATATCTTTGCCCCCAGGGCAAACCCGCATCCAGCCGACAATCCCTGTCCCAGATTTCCGGTATTCCACTCCACACCCGGAACCCCCTTCTCCACATGACCTTCAAAAGTAGAGCCTGCTTTTCTTAAGTTGACGATCGCTGCCTCAATCGGAAAGAAACCGGTTCTTCCAAGGGCTGCATAGACTCCTGGAGAGGTATGGCCATGGCTGATGATGATCCGATCCCGATTTGGGTCGGAAGAAGACTGGGGATGGACATTGGCATATGAATAGAGGGTCAGATAGAAATCGATGGACGACATGGAGCCCCCTGGATGTCCTGATCCGGCTAAGGTCGTCATTTTCAATATATCGCCTCTGGCCAGTCTTGCTAACTCAGTTAGCCTCTTCAATGAAGCTTCATCAAGTTTTTCGTCTTGGAATCTTTTTCCGTTCATCTGTTACCTCCAAGGCATGACATTGATTAATTAACAAATCCCCCCACTTTACTAAAGGGGGAAAGAGGGGGATTATTGAAATCGCCCTCCTATTATAATTGAGATTGAATTCATTGCAAGCTTCTTTTATGATAGGATCCATTAGGAGGAGGATATTTGGAAGTGACAGGGATCGGGTATAGAGGTAAGCGTACCGCATGCCGTTTGATCATCTTCGATAAGGATGGAACATTGATCAATTTCACAGCCACATGGGTTCCACTCATTCGAAAAACGGGTCACTTTTCTTTTAAAAGTACTGGGAAAAAATGGAGAGTTGGAAGCCTTCTTGCTGAAGTCTTGGGGAATCGATCCAGCTACCTGGAAAATTGATCCGAGAGGACCTTGTCCCGTTTCCCCGAGGTCGGAAGAGATTGTGATTGGAACGATGGCCTTATACCAACATGGATATCCATGGGATGAATCAAAACAGTGGGTGGCCCAAGCTTTTGACGAAGCTGATGCGGATGGTGATTGGCGAGAGAAGGTGGTGCCTGTCAAAGGCATTCAAACCTTCCTCTCCCAGTTAAGAAATGACGGATTCTATATTGCCCTGGCCACCTCTGACGAGAGGAAGGACACAGAAGTCATCCTTCATAACCTTGGCATGGATGGGCTCTTTAATATCATCCTCTGTGCAGGGGAAGTAACCCCTCCCAAACCTCATCCCAATACCATCTTAACCATTTGCCAAAAACTCAACGTTCCTCCCCATGAGACCGTGATGGTGGGTGATACGGTAACCGATATGCTGATGGGGGAAAAGGCTGGGGTTGCCCTTACAGTTGGGATCCTCGAAGGAGGGGTGACCCCGAGGGAGGAGTTGGAGAAGGTGGCTGATATCGTCGTCGAGTCCATCCAAGAGTTGAAGTTTTTCTAATTGGGGAATTTTCAGTTCGGAGTTCGGGGTTTTGAGTTCGGAGTTTTTATTTTTGTTGATAGCTATTAGCATTGTTTTAGAATATCTTTCAAGCTTCCTTTGGGAATCTCCTTTAGTCACGGGGAGGAGGGTTTTAAAAGATTGACAAAAGAGATAGACTTCGATATAAAACTTTTAATACGATTGATGAGTGTTTAAATCTTAAACTAAAGGGAGAGGGGAGGTGAAAATTTATAAGCTTTAGGGAATTAAAAATTGAATGGCAGTATTAGAGACAAAAAAGGAGGAGATGAGTATGAAGAGTAAATGGATAGTTTTAATGGTCAGTGTGGTAATAGCAATGTTTCTTTCGGGGACAGTCATCGCCCAAGAGAAAGTGACGGTTTATACCTCTTTAGAGACAGATGAAACGGTGAAATATCTTGAGGTCGCGAGAAAAGACCTTCCTGACCTCCAGATCGATATTATCCGTCTCTCCACAGGAGAACTCGGTGCACGAATGCTGGCAGAGAAGGACAACCCTCAAGCTGATTGTATCTGGGGATGGGCTGTGACCAATATGGAGCAGTTTATTCCAAAAGGAATGTTAGACTCTTATAAAGCCAAAGGGGTCGAAAAATTGGACAAGAGATTTGCCCATTCCAAAGATCTTTATGCAGGGATCGATATGTATATTGCCGCCTTTTGTGTGAATAAAAAAGTCTTGGAAGAGAAGGGGCTCCCCATGCCAAAGGGGTGGAATGATCTGCTCAACCCAAAGTTTAAAGGACTTATTGCGATGCCCAATCCTGCCGCCTCAGGGACCGGTTTCTTACAGGTTGCGAGCCTTCTCCAAATGTATGGGGCGAAGGAAGGAAAGGAGGATGGCTGGGAATTTTTAAAGAAGTTAGATAAGAATATGGGGGAGTATATTAAAAGTGGGTCTAGGCCAGCCAAAAATACAGCACAGGGAGAGTTTGCTGTAGGATGCTCGTTTGATTTTGTTGTGGGTGAACTGAAGAAACAGGGATTCCCTGTTGAGTTCGTCTTTCCTGTGGAAGGAGCGGGTTATGAAGTCGAGGCCAATGCCCTTCTGAAAGGGGCAAAGAATCCAAAGGCTGCAAGGAAGTTTTTAGATTGGGCTATCAGTGAAAATGCCATGAAGGCTTATTCACAATTCAAGCTTGGGGTGACCCTGCCCGGGATTCCTACTCGACCGGATATGCCGAAATTGTCAGAAATCAAACTCTATCCAATGGACTTTGCATGGCAGGCAAAGAACTACGAAGCGATCCTGAAGAAATGGGAAAGCCTCTTTGTGAAATGAGGAATTGGATTGGTTTGTAGGGCATCCCATAAGGTGTGGGATGCCCTTTTTTATTGACCCTTCGACCCTTCGACAAGCTCAGGGCTCAGGGCAAGCGGCGGGGGAAATCGAAAGATTGACAAATCATTTAAATTCAATTAAAAAACCTGATTAGATAGGTAAACAGCTTCCCCTCACCTCTTTCCTCTGAGGAGAGGATGGGTGAGGGGGGAGAAAAAGATGGGAAGGAACCTCAGGTTAGAGAACCTCACAAAACAATTTGGGACGCTGGTAGCTGTTGATCATGTGAACTTAGAAATCGAGGAAGGGGAGTTCATCTGTTTTTTAGGTCCAAGTGGTTGTGGGAAGACCACTATTTTGAGGATGATCACTGGATTTGAAACGGTCACGGGAGGAAAGATCATTTTTGATGGTAAGGTGATTAATGGCCTGATTCCCCAGAAGAGGGAATTTGGGATTGTCTTTCAATCCTATGCCCTCTTTCCCAATATGACCGTGGAAGAGAATATCGCCTTTGGTCTCAAGGTGAGAAAGATGCCCAAAAAGGCGATCGTGGAACGGGTGGATCAGATGCTCGACCTCATCGGACTTCGAGATTGGCGAAATCTCTATCCTGCCCAATTGAGCGGGGGCCAACAACAGCGGGTTGCTTTGGTTCGGGCGTTAGCACCGAATCCTCAAGTCCTTCTTCTGGACGAACCCTTGAGCGCCCTGGATGCGAAAATTCGAGTACGTCTGCGGGCAGAAGTAAAACGACTCCAGCAAGAACTTAAAAAGACGATGATTTACGTAACACACGACCAAGAAGAGGCCCTTTCCATTGCAGATAGGGTCGTTGTGATGGAGGCAGGTCAATTTCGGCAGGTCGGAAAACCCATCGATATTTATAAATATCCCGCTTCAAGTTTTGTGGCGGACTTTGTCGGGACATCAAATTTTTTCAAGGGTTACCGAACGGGTGATCGGGTCACTACTGGGAAGAGGGATTTCAAAGTGGCTCAATCTGGTTCCATTCCCAAAGAAGAGGTCTCCTTAGCGATCCGACCTGAGAAGATCGAGGTCTTTAAATTTGGAGAGCCTCCCGGGCATTTAGAGCCTTCAAACCTCATTTCGGGCAGAATCGATGTGGTCACCTTTTTGGGAGCTGCTGTTCGGTTGGTTATTAATACGGATGGAGAAGAGGTGATCTCCGATGTCATCGAAAAGGATTTTGAACAAAGACAACTGAAACAGGGAGATGAAACCCTTCTCTATTTTCCTCCAGAAGCCTTTATTGTCTATCCCGCGAAAGAAGGTTCGTAGTGAATCAAACCGAAGTCTCCAAGGACTATTCTATCTCAACACCTCTGAGCAGTGACCGATGGATGACCGGAATAACCATGGGATTCCTCCTGGCCGTTCTCACCTTTTTTATGCTCTATCCGGTTTACGATATCTGTCGGTTGAGTTTTTACAAAGAGGGAGTGTTCACTCTAAAAAATTATGTTGCCTATTTCAACAATCCTCGAATCTTTCGTTCTTTGACAAATAGCGTATATGTCTCCATGGTCACGATGGTGATCACAACCGTATTGGCCTTCTTCTTTGCCTATGGGTTGACTCGGACCACGATTGGAGGGAAAGGAATCTTCTATACCATTTCAACCTTTCCCTTGATTGCTCCTTCCATCATCCAGGGATTGGCCCTGATTCTCCTTTTCGGTCGGAATGGGCTGGTGACCCGTTACTTCCTTCAGACGGATTGGAATATCTATGGTGCTACAGGGATCATTGTGGCAGAGTGTCTTTACTGTTTTCCGAATGCCCTGTTCATCCTTTACACCACCTTATCCGCAGTGGATACGCGATTGGATGAGGCAGCACAGAGTCTCGGAGCTTCAGCCCTGAAGACATTTTATAAAGTGACTCTTCCGTCAGCAAAATACGGAATTGCGAGTGCCGCAGCATTGGTTTTTAATTTAACGATCACCGATTTTGGTGTTCCTGTCGTCATCGGAGGAAATTATAACGTTTTGGCGACAGAAATCTACCAGCAGGTGATCGGAATGCAGCGTTTTGACTTAGGGGCCACCATCAGTGTGATTCTTCTCATCCCATCCGTGGGAGCCTTTCTCCTGAACTATTACTTGACCAAGAAGAGCTATGCCCTTATCAGTGGTCAAGCCAGACCCTTTCTTCAACCTTCCCGACCATTTAAAAAATGGGCCTTCACCATCTACTGCTGGATCCCTTGCACCTTTATCCTCCTCGTCTTTGCCTCTGTTTTTGTAGCATCTTTTGTCAAGACATGGCCCTATGACTTCTCTCTCACCTTAAAACATTACGACTTTCCTTCATTAGGCGGACACGCTCCTCTCTGGACCAACTTCTGGGTTTCCGTCTTAAAAGGAGAATGGCAATCCCTCATCGCTTATAAGTATGCCCCCATATGGAATAGCCTCTGGATTTCTATTTTGGTTGCCATCGGGGGTGCTTCGTTGACTCTCTTAGCAGGGTATATTGTTGAAAAGAAGAGACCGAAAGGGGATCAGGTTCTCTATACCTTGAGCGTATTGCCAGCCGCTATTCCCGGTACGGTCATGGGATTGGGATATATTTTGGCTTTTAACAAACCCTACTTTTTCATCTACGGAACCTTCTGGATCATTATCATCAATATCATTATCTGTAATTTTACTTTGGGCGTTCTTGCCAGCATTGCTAATCTAAAACAGATCGATAAATCGATTGAGGAGGCGGCCGTAAGCTTAGGATCGGGTCCCATGACCACTTTCACTCGGGTGGTCTTTCCTCTCACCAAGACTGCTTTCTTCTCCAATATGGCTTTTTTCTTTATGAGATCCATGACGACTATCAGCGCTGTCATCTTTCTCATTTCGGCAAGAGTGAAGTTGGCAGCGATCGAGATTATCTTCCTCGACATCGATGGTCGGACCGCCAGCGCGAATGCGATGTGCACAATCATTATTGTGATTGTTGTGGGAATGCTCGCCGTAATGAGGTTGATCACAGGAAAAGCAGGATTGAGGGGGATGAGTGCCTCCACTTGAGGAGAGCGTTGGAAGAAAAGGTTGTGTAAATACTGGTAGGTTGAAGGGGGAAGTTAATGCCTGGAGCATTCCAACTTGAGGCTGGTGTTCCCAAATATATTCAGATTAGCAACTGGTTGACGGAGATGATTCAGAAAGGCCGGTATGGTGTCCATGATAAATTGCCTTCGGAATCGAAGCTTTCAGAACTTTTTCGTGTCAATCGCAACACTGTCCGTCAGGCCATTTCAGATTTGGTGGTGAAAGGTCTTGTTCAGAAAAGAAACGGTGTCGGTTCTTTTGTCCTCGGCCAGCCGTTTCAACCCGTTAAGTATACGCTCCAACATATCTCCAGTTTTACAGACGATATGATGCGGATGGACATCGTTCCTCAAACCAAACTTATCCATAAGTCTGTGATCGAAGCCCCTCCTGATGTCGCAGAAAAGTTGATGTTAGGAAAGGAGAAGATTAGTCATTCTGACGGAAAGGCTCCGCCTCGGAAATCGCATTCCCTTAGTCATCGAGAGAAGTTATCTTCCTCACAAGGAGTATAAGGGTATTTTAAAGATGCGGTTAACCGGCTCCCTTTACCATCTCCTGACGAAGAGGTTTCATGTTACACTTCATCGTTCCCTCCAAACCTTTCGGGCGATCGCTTTATCAGGGAAAGATGCAAAGCTGTTAGGGGTCGCGCCAAAGTCTCCTGGGATTTTTCTTGAAAGCATCATCTATGATTCAAAAAACATTCCCGTCGAGGTACTTCATGCTTTTCATCGAGGAGATAAATATATTTTTGAAGTGGAATCAGGGAGATACCGATACGACCTGAAGGCCTAAAGAGATTTCAAAAGGTCTTGACAAAAAGATTTTGTTCTGTTACCTGTATAGATAGGTAGTTAGGTTATAAAATTCAATGTCAAAGCTCAAAGTTCAAATCAAATCCAAAGCTCAAATGTAAAAATTTATTAAAAAAGATTTGACATTGAGTCATTTTGACATTCATTTGACATTTGAACTTTGACATTTGAATTTTTTTTTTAAAGAGGGAGGTTCTTATGGCTGATTTGAAACGTTTTTTAGTCCCCTGGATCGATCAGGTCAAACCTTACGATACCGAGGATCTATCGATGGCCTGGTCCAGACCAGAACTGAAGAGAATGATGATCAATGAAAACCCTCTTCCACCTTCAGAGAAAGTCTTACAAGCCATTCTCGAGGCGGCCAAACTGGGGAATCGTTACCCAGATAATGGGACCCGCATTCGAGTCAAGATTGCGAAACGGTATGATTTAGGACCGGAAAATGTCTATGTGAGTCATGGGTCTTCAGAGATCATTGATATGATCATGAGGTTGTTCGTTGCTCCAGGGGATGAGGTACTCCTCCCCAATCCTACGTTTTCCCTTTATGGCATTCGGGCAAGAGCCGTTGGAGGAAATGTGGTTGCAGTCGATATGACCTCCGATCTCCAATATGATGTTCCGTCGATGCTCCGCGCCATCACACCTCGCACCAAGGTGATCATCGTGTGTAGCCCCAATAATCCAACGGGGGACTTTATCTCTGACGATGATTTACTGAAGATTGTGGAAGTCGGCATCCCCACTCTGATTGACGAGGCTTATTTGGAGTATCATCCAGAGGTTGAATCAAAAGCTTCTCTCATCAGAAAATACAATCATCTTATTATCGCGCATACCTTTTCGAAAGCCTATGGGTTGGCTGGCATTCGGGTCGGATATGCCCTCGCAGACGAGACATTGATCCAATATTTTCGGAAGATGCAATTGCCATGGAATGCCAGTCTCCTCTCCATCGCCGCTGCAGAGGCAGCCTTGGAAGAGGAAGAAGAGTTGAAACGGAAGGCCGCCTATAACAATGCAGGTGTGGAATATGTGGTGGAAGAACTTTCGAAGATTCCGGGTCTCAAACCCTATACTTCTCATGGAAATTATGTACTCATCGATGCCACCGATGCAGGGGCGACAGGAAAAGAGATTGTCGATTATGTCTTCGAAAAAGCTGGAGTCATGCTCAAATACTTCGCTCCCCTTCGGGGAAGGGGTGGGTTTTTCAGGATTAGCCTTGGCACGCATGAAGAGAATTCCATCTGCGTCCATTCGATCAAACGGTTTTTTGAAAATAGGAGAAAGGAGAAGAAGGTATGAGGAAGAGTCCCCTTGAACGATTAATGGACACTCATCCTGGGTTGGAGATCTGGTGGGATTCTTCACCTTTAATTTACACTTCTTGGACTGAAAGATATGTTGAAGAAGGCATCCCCGGATCGGGTGAAAGACCTTCAAGCGCAACTGAAGAGGTTCTACGATCCCGAACATCCTGAGGAAGCCCTCTTCCGAGGAGTGACGACCAATCCACCTCTCTCGCTCAATGTGATCATGACTCGAGAATCCTATGTGGTTCAGATCGTGGACAATTTGATTGAGAAGAATCCCTGCTTGGATAAGGAGACCCTATTCTGGTTGACATATAAAGAGATTGTTCGGCGAGGAGCGGAGATGTATTTGGGAGTGTTTCAACGATCCCAATACCGATATGGATATCTCTCCGGTCAAGTAGATCCAAGAGCTTTGACCGATCAAGAGAAAATGATCTCCCAGGCTCTGGAGCTTGCCAGCCTTAGCCCCAACGTGATGATTAAAGTCCCTGGGTCGAAAGAAGGTTATGAGGTGATCAAGTTTCTTACCTCGAAGGGGATATCCACAAACAATACGCTTACGTTCGTCCTTCCTCAGTTGATGGCCTGTGCCAAGGCGGTCAAGGAAGGATTAGCCATCGCCAGAAAGAATGGAGTGGATCTGACTCGCTGGAGGTCGGTCATCACCCATATGGCTGCCCGCTATGGAGATCTGGGAGATCTTCGAAAAGAGGCAGAGTCTCTTGGAATAGATCTCTCTGAGACGGATATCCGGTGGGCCGAGTTGGCCATCTTCAAGAAGGCCTATCACCTTCTTAAGGAAGGGAATTATCCCAGTAAAATGCTGATCTGTTCGATGAGGATCAGTCCCATCATGAATGGGAAAAAACACTGTTGGCATTTAGAGAAGTTGGCTGGAGGGGATATTGTCTTCACCTGTCCTCCCTCCTTTATTGAAGGGGTATTTGAATCCCTTGATGAGACAGAATTTAGCCCCCAGATCGATGAAGGCGTTCCGCAGGCTGTCTTAAATAAATTGTTGCGGATTCCTTATTTTGAGAAGGCCTACCATGAAGATGGATTAACACCGGACGAATTCAATACCCATCCCGCGCTGGTGGTCACGGCAATCGAATTTTCAAAAGCTACAGAAGGGATAGTCAAATTTGTTGCTAATCGATTGGCGACCCAATGCGGCTAAATGAGAAATGAAATGATTATAGGGGTTCCTAAGGAGATTAAGGAGGGTGAGAAAAGGGTAGCAGTGACCCCTCAAGGTGTAGATGCTTTGGTATCTCACCGTCACCGAGTCCTTTTGGAGAAGGGGGCAGGGGAAGGCAGTGGTTTCTCTAACAGGGGATATGAGAAGGCTGGAGCCATTATTGTCGAAAGGAGAGAAGATGTTTGGAATGAGGCCGATATAATCGTTAAGGTGAAGGAGCCTCTGGAGGCGGAATTTCCCTTGATGAGACCCGAACAGATCCTCTTCACCTTTCTCCATCTAGCTGCTGATCGAGATCTCACTCTCAAATTGTTAGGGTGCCGAATCATTGGATTGGGTTATGAAACGATACAAGAACGTGATGGGTCACTTCCCCTTCTCCGACCAATGAGCGAGATTGCAGGCAGGGCATCTATTCTTGCCGGAGGAATGTGCCTGGAGACAAGGTATGGAGGCAAGGGGGTTCTCCTTTGCGGCGCATCGGGTGTTCCTCCGGCCAAGGTGGTCATCCTCGGAGCAGGGATGGCAGGTGCCAATGCTTGCAAGGTGGCTGTAGGAATAGGGACTCAGGTGAGCATTCTCGATATCCTGCCAGAGAGATTAAGTTATCTCCATGACATCACTCAAGGCCATATCACCACGTTCATTTCAAATCGGATGACAATTGGGGAAGAGATTGCGAGTGCTGATTTAGTCATTGGAGCAATCCTCATCCCGGGTGCCCAGACACCAAAGTTGGTTAGTCGTCCAATGCTCAAGAGAATGCAGCCTGGCTCTGCCATCGTTGATATTTCAGTTGATCAGGGAGGATGTTTCGAAACCACACGCCCCACCACCCATGAAAATCCCATTTATATCGAAGAAAAGATTGTTCATTATTGTGTGGCAAACATCCCTGGTGCTTTCCCAAGGACTTCCACATTTGCCCTCACCAATGCGACATTTCCTTATATCCTCCAGATTGTAGACAAAGGGGTTGAAAAGGCGTTGAAAGAGAATGAAGCCTTGAGGAAAGGCCTCAATCTGATGGATGGAAAATTGGTTTGTCAGGGAGTGGCCGATAGTTTTGGAATGAGTTTTATTCAAAATCCCTTTGCTTAAGAATCGCCCCACTTCCCCCTCTCCTTGAAAATTCCCTCCTGATATGGTAAACCTTTTCTACCTTTAGTCTCTTTCTTAGGGAGTGATATTCGTAATCCCTCCCCACCTCCCTTTAGTAAAGGGAGGTGAAAATAACTCCCCCTTTTATAAAGCCTGCCCGCCGGTAGGCAGGGGGGATGAAGGGGAATTATTAATTTCCATCGTTCGTGTCTGTGGCTTCTGCAGCGCCAAAATAAATCATAAATAAGAATGGTAGAAAGCCCTACAAGAAAAAGATTGACCCATTCGATGGCACTAAGCCCGACCTTTAAAGACGGGATAAAGAAGCGTCGCTCAGGGTCAACCCTGAGTAAATCCCGACCTTCAGGTCGGAGAGTCGAAGGGTTGATTATTGCGATCGATGGTCCTTCTGGCGCTGGGAAAAGCACAGTGGCGAAATTATTAGCAAAGCGATTAGGCTATCTTTATATTGACACTGGAGCGATGTACCGGGCTGTTGCGTTGAAGGTCAAAGAGAAGTTCATAGACACAGAAGATGAATCGGCCCTCTACCTATTAGCCTCATCTCTTTTTATTACCTTCGTGACAGAAGGGGAAGAAACTCACATCCTTTGTGGGGGAGAGAATGTTACGGAAGCCATTCGTCTGCCTGAAATCAGTCGTCTTGCCTCAGCTATTTCAAAGAAGAAGAGTGTGAGAGAAGCCTTAGTTCAGAAGCAGAGGGAAATGGGGAGAACAGGTGGGGTGGTGTTGGAGGGAAGAGATATTGGAACGGTGGTCTTTCCTGATGCGGATATTAAATTTTATCTGGATGCCGAGGCAGAAGAAAGGGGAAGAAGAAGATTTAATGAACTGGTCAAAAAAGGAGTGGAGGTCGACCTTAAAGAAACACTTGAAGAAGTGATGCAGAGAGACGATAATGATATGCATCGGGTTCACTCCCCTCTTAAAAAGGCCGTTGATGCTGTACTCATTGATTCAACCCATCGATCCATTGAGGGGGTTGTGGAGGAAATGGTTCGTATTGTCGGAAGAGAGGATGAAGAAATGAAACTTTTAGTTGTTAAATCGGCCGGTTTCTGTTTCGGTGTGAAACGGGCAATGGACATGGCCCTGGAGGCTGCCAAAAAGTATCCCAAGGACCTCTACACTTTAGGCCCTCTGATCCATAATCCCCAAGCCGTTAAATTTCTTGAAGAGTTAGGAGTCAAAGTCAAGAACCGATTAGAAAATATACCCAGAGGAACAGTGATCTTCCGATCCCATGGGGTTTCTTTGAGAGATCTAAAGAAGGCGAGAGAAAAAAAGTTGCACATTATCGATGCAACCTGTCCCATTGTGAAAAAGGCTCAATATTTTGCAAAGTTCCTTTATCGGCGTGGATATACCGTGTTAATTGTTGGGGATCCTCACCACCCTGAGGTAGAAGCAATCCAAAGTGATATCAAGGATCGGGTTGAGGTCGTTGAGAATGTTGAAACGATTCGACGATTAGGCCCATGGGAGAAGCTGGGAATCATCGCCCAGACAACCCAATCTTTTAATCTTTTTAAGGAGATAGTTACCATCAGCATGGAGAAGGCGAAAGAAGTAAGGGTTTTTAACACTATCTGTCATGCCACAACGATTCGCCAGCAGGAGGCTGTGGAGATCGCCAAGAAAATGGAATGTATGATTGTGATTGGTGGGTACAATAGTGGAAATACTCAAAGATTGACTGCTATCTGTAGAGAGATTCAGCCCTATACCTATCATATTGAAACTTTTAAGGAACTCAATCAAAAATGGTTGGCCGGAAAAGAGAAAATCGGAATAACAGCAGGTGCCTCCACGCCTCCTTGGATCATCAAGGAGGTTGAGGAGAAGATTAAAGCCTTCAAGAGTCGAAAATAATTAAACGATTTGTAATTTTTAGAATAGTATGCTATAAGTGCCTTCAGGAAATTTAGATAAAGGTTTTTCCTCCAATTGTGGGAGTGGAGTGAAGGTTCACATTGGTAGGCAAAGGGGGTTTTTGGATGATAAAGGAAGAATTGGCACCTGAAGAGGAAGGTGAAATAAAGACCCCTCATGGCGAAGAAGAAGAGAAGAGGGGATTGAAGGAACTTTCTCACAGGGATGAAACCGTCGAAGACTCGACTCTACGAGAAGACTTTCAAACACTCTATGAGGAGAGTCTGAGGACATTGGAAGAGGGTCAGATCGTCAAGGGGACTGTGATCGATATTACTCCGGATCATGTGACGATTGATGTAGGTTATAAGTGCGAGGGACATATCCCTATTCAAGAGTTTTTGAAAAAGGATAAGAAGGTAGATGTGAAGATTGGTGATCGGATCGATGTGCTTTTGGAGAGGAAGGAGAGTGAAGAAGGGTTATTAATTTTGTCAAAGGAGAAGGCAGACAAAGTAAGGGTATGGAAGGATATTAGCAGATCCTGCAGGGAAGGGGAGGTCATCGAAGGGGGGATTGTATCCAAGGTTAAGGGTGGTCTTTCTGTAGACATTGGCGGAATGTTTGCTTTCTTACCTGGATCCCAAATCGATTTGAAGCCGGTTCGGAATCTGGATTCTTTGATAGGAAAAAGATTAAAGTTTAAAGTGATCAAGTTTAATCGGAAACGAAATAATATTGTCCTCTCCCGACGTATTCTTCTCGAAGAGGAGCGGAAGCTGTTGAGGGAGGGGACCTTAAAGAGTATCCAAGAAGGAGCGATTGTTGAGGGAATGGTGAAGAGCCTCACCGATTATGGCGCTTTTATCGATTTGGGCGGGATGGATGGTCTTCTCCATATTACGGATATTGCTTGGGGAAGGATTGGGCATCCTTCAGAGAAACTCTCTGTGGGAGGGCGGATAAAAGTGAAAGTCCTTCACTTCGATCGTGAGAAGGAAAAGGTTTCGTTGGGATTAAAACAAGCCCTGCCCGACCCATGGGATTCTGTCCCAAAGAGATACCCGATGGGGTCCAGAATCAAAGGGAAAGTCGTCAATGTGACGGATTACGGCGTTTTCGTTGAATTGGAAGAGGGTGTCGAAGGCCTCGTTCATATCTCCGAATTGACCTGGAGTAAGAAGATGAAGCATCCTTCCAAGATCGTCCACATCGGAGATACTGTCGAAGTCATGGTTCTTGATTGCGATCCCCTGAAACGCCGCATCTCATTGGGGATGAAGCATACCGAGGCCAATCCATGGACCCTGATCGAGGAGAAATATCCCATCGGCACTAAGGTTATCGGCAGGGTGAAGACCATCACCGATTTTGGCATTTTCATCGGAATTGAGGAAGGCATCGATGGACTTGTCCATGTCTCTGAGATGTCTTGGACAAAAAAGATCAAGCATCCCAACGAACTTTATAAAAAGGGACAAGAAGTAGAAGCAGTGGTCTTAAATATCGATACTAAAAATGAACGCTTCTCCCTTGGCATCAAGCAATTGATGCCTGACCCATGGAAAGAGTTAGCACGGCGATATAGGAAAGGCGAAGTGGTCACAGGTAAAATTACAAACTTGACCGATTTTGGTGCCTTTGTCGAATTGGAAGAAGGAATCGAAGGATTGGTTCACGTCTCCGAGATCAGCTGGGACAAAGTGGAAAGACCTTCGGATGTGTTAAAAGTAGGAGATAAGGTTTCTGCAGTGGTCCTTCATATTGATCCTAACGAACGAAGGATTGGCCTCAGTATAAAAAGCCTGAAGGAAAAAACAGAAAAGGCGGAGATTGAGAAGTATATGTCGAACCAAGGCTCCTCTTCTAACAATCTTGGATCCCTGATTCAAGAGGAGATAGAACGCCGAGGCGGAGAATTGGTCAAAAAAAAGGAGGACGATTAACTTCTCTAATGTCAAATGCCAAATTGCTTTGTCTATAGAAATACAGTAATTGAGTTATTAGTTATTAAGTTATTGAATGACCCAATGACTGAATAACTTAATACCCGATTAAACCTTCTTCACATAAATATCCTTCACAATGTCCCTATCCAAGGCAAGAGAGGTCTCTCCAATCTGCAAAACATAAGATGGATTTTTTTGGTGCATCCTGATGATGCTCCCCGGAACGATCCCAAGGGTGCTCAAGCGATCGAGCCTCTGATGGGATTTGGGAGCGATGAAGACGATTCGACCCTCTTCGCCTAATCCCATTTCTTCAAGAGGAATGACGAGGGGTTTCATCTCCTTTTTGAATTTGGTACAGCACTCCCCTCTTGGGATCGGCTTTCCGTGGATACAGGTAGGGGGGTGGCCGAGAAAAGTACAGACGCTATTTGTGACCCCAGGACTCAAGATGTGTTCAAGTTTACATGCCTCTTCCTCTACCTCTTCCTCAGACATCTCAAAGATTTCAGAGAGGAGTCTCTCAGTCAAACGGTGACGCCGTATGATCTCTCTGGCCTTCTCCTCCCCACGTTCTTTGAGGACCATTCGATTACCTTCCACCTGAAAAAGATCGTCTTTGATCATCAGGCGGAGAATGTATCTCGCTTCGATATCCTGAGCGGTCCCCAGAAGTTGGTCCAGATCGGAAACCCCCTCTTCTCTCAAGGTCCAGATGAGTTCAAGGAGTTCCTCGATCCTGTCTTCCTCAACTTCAGCATCCTTTCCCGACATCCTCCGATGAGGACCCTTCTTACTATCAGATTCTGTATTCATGGTTTACCCCGTTAGAAAGCCCCGCTTATAAAAGCGGGAATGAGCTGTGTTAAGAATTTAAATACCTTTCAGACCTGCCTGCCGGCAGGCAGAAAGGGCGAAATTTAAAGCCCCGTCATTTCTAACGGGGTTTTACCTTTCTTCTCAAAAAGGTTTTTAAAAAATCAACGATTGCTGATTTTTCCTTGTAGCTGTACCCACAGTTCGGGCAGCACAGAAGATGGCAGTTTTTAGAAAAAGGACATCCTGCACATTTCACCTCGTTTTCAGAGAATTGTTTTCCACAAAGTGGGCACTTTTGCATATTGGATTGTGCCATATTGAAAAATCGAAATGTCAAAGTTCAAATGTCAAATCAATGACAAATGACCTAATGTCAAAATATTTTTGCTCATTTGGATTTTGGATTTCATTTGAAATTTGGTCTTTGACATTTGACATTATCCTTCTCCAAGATTATACCCCCAAATATTTCATCAAGAAATTTAGCACTCCGCCAACACCGAAAGCTATTGGAAAAATGACAGCCGACATCCATAATGTTTTTCTTAATCCCCTTTCCTTTACCATCATAAAGAATTGGGCAATGCAGGGGATAAAGAGGGTGATGGTCACCAAACTGACAAGGATTTGGTGAGGGTTGAGCAGCCCCTCTTTGGCCATGACGAAGAGGCCTGCGGCTCCGTAGTCTCTCCGAAGGAAGCCAATGATGAAAGCCTCTGTGGCTTTGGCAGGAAGGCCCAAAAAATGGACGATCAGAGGAGAAAGGGCCCATTCCAAGAGGGTCAGCAGATTTGTTTTGTGCAAAGTGAAAAGAATGAGAGTGCCCAGAATGAAGAGAGGAACAGCTTCTCTCAGATACCATTCGATACGGGCAAGGGTTTTGATCACCACGTTGGAGACCTGAGGAATCCTCAAAGGTGGGATCTCAAGGATGAAGTCAGAACCTTCCCCAGGGATAACCCGGGAGGCCAGGTATCCCACAATGACCATGATGAAAGAGATCAGAGCAATCCACGTGAAGATATAAAGAGAAGGAAGTCCTCCAAACATCCCAAGAATCACCCCTAATTGTGCAGAGCAGGGGACCCCAAGGGCTAATAGCAAGGTTACAATGGTGCGGTCCTTCTCCGTATCCAAAATCCGGGTCGTCATCGTGGCCATGGTATCACATCCGAGACCCAGGACCATAGGCAAGACAGCCTTACCATTGAGTCCCATCTTTTTGAATATCTGGTTGGTCATGACGGCCAGTCTGGGCAAATACCCGGAATCCTCCATAAGCCCAAAAGCAAGAAAGAAACAGCCGACAATGGGCAGAACGATCGCAATGGCATAGGTCAGAGCCATGGTTATGACTCCGTAAGGACCAATGAGGAACTCCTGAAGAAATGGTACGGGGATAAAACGATGAATGAAGTAGGTGATGGGGGGGAGGAGCCATTGTCCAAAAAAGGTTTTTTCCAGGAAATTGACACTCGTCTGGGCTCCAAAGACCCCGACAAATTCATACGTGATAAGGAGGATAAATAGTAAAATGGGGATTCCCCAGATGGGATGAATCGCAAGGTTGCCCAGGAATGAGGCAAAGGTTCTTGGAGCATCTCCGGTGATCCCCATCACTTGTGATAAGATTTCTTCAACCCTCCGGATCCGAACCTGATTGATCAGGTATCCGATGGGATCGGAAAAACGGATCTGAATCTCTTGCCGGATTTTTTCAATCTGGTGAATCTCTTTTTCTGAAAGATTCTCGTGGAGCCATTTAGCGAGACTTTCATCTCCAGAGAGCAGCATCAATGCCAGGGCGCGTTTAGTTATTGGTGCCTCCGGCAGAAGCGAGATGATGCGGGAGACGCCCTCTTCTATGGCTTCCGGGTAGGTCATGGAGATCGATGAGGAAGGGTTGGAATGAAGATTTTCTTTTATCTTCTCCAGCCCTTTTCGACTTGTGGCTATGGTCTTGAGGATCGGAGTTCCTAAGATTTTGGTTAGGGTTTGCGTTTGAATCTCAATCCCCCGGCTCTTTGCCTCATCCCACATATTTAATATAAGGAGGAAGGGAAGTCCCATCTCTAACAATTGAAGGGAGATGAGAAGACCTCGGCGAAGATTTTTTGTATCGATGATTTGAACCAGATGGGCTTTGGGTTCTTTAAGAAGAATGTCCCGGGTGACTTTCTCATCTTCTGACATGGGGATAAGGGAGTTGATACCCGGAGTGTCGAGAACCTGAAACTTCTTTCCCTGGGCGGACATTGTCCCAGTCATCACCTCCACCGTTGTCCCGGGGTAGTTCGAGACGGTGACATATTTACCGGTGAGGTAGTTGAAGATCACCGATTTTCCCACATTTGGATTTCCGATAAGTATGACCTTCTCTTTGGAAGGATCGATCTGTTTGTTTTCTGGCCCGCAGCACTCCATCCTTTATTCCTTTCTCCTGGGAACTCCTTTTTTCCGGCTGCAATCAGCACATTGGCCATAAAGTTCCATGCGGTGATGGGAGGTTTTAAAATGGTAGCGCTGAGCAATGTTTTTCTGAAGGGTTTCCATGTCCTCATTCTCAAATTCAATGATCTTCCCACACCTAAGGCAAATCAAATGATCATGATGGGTGCTTCCCAAAGTGGGTTCATATCGGGTCTCTCCATCGGCAAATTTTCTTTGGACGGCGAGGCCAGAACGGGTGAGGAGCTTCAGGGTTCGATAAACGGTCGTATACCCAATTTTAGGATTGACTTTCATCACTTGGGCGTAGATTTGGGCGAGATTCTTGTGACCGTAAGAGTTAAGAAAGATGTTGAGGATTTCCTCCCGTTGTTTAGTCGCCTTCAACCCTTGTCCAGAAATCCATCTCTTAAATAGATTGGTTTTCATAAGATATTCCATTATTTGAAATTGAAATTCAATTTCATTATAATTTAAAATGATAGGGTTGTCAATTAATTAAAAAATGGATATAATATTCTTATGATATCTAACAAAAATCCTGAATCGCTCGGTTATGAAAAGATCATTACTCACAATGACTTTGATGGAATCGTCAGCGCTTCTCTTTGTGCATGGGTATTGAAGGTCGAAAGAATCCTCTTCGTCGGGCCGCTCACCATCACCCAATCCCAGATTACGATTACGGAGAGAGATGTGGTTTGCGATTTACCCTACCCCCTTCAATGTGGACTCTGGTTTGATCATCATGAGGGAAATGTTCAAGAGCTTGAATACCGGAAGATCGGTCCAAACTCGGTACCTGGCCGGTTTGATTTGAAACGGAGTTGCAGCCGTGTGGTCTTTGAATATTTCTCAGAACAGAAAGAACTTCCGACCTACTTTTTACAAGCTGTCGAAGAAGCAGATGTCATTGATAGTTTCTCCTTCGCATCGATAGAGGATTGGAGAAAGGAGACCCCTGGAAAGGTGATCGACTTAACGTTAAAGGTCCGTTTTCAATCTCCAGAGGAGCAAGTGAACCATATGAGGAACCTGGTTCGAGAGCTTCGGGATCGTTCTATTGAAGAGGTATTCAACCTCCCGTTTGTTCAGAAACGATTAAAACAGTATCGGGAAGAGGAGGGAAGGATGTTGCGGGTCCTCCAGGACTCCTCCTTCTTTCTTGAGCAGAATCAGAAGAAAGAGTTGGTTGTCGTCGATCTCACCTCCTATCAACGAAGGCCTCATCTCATCAAAAATCTGGCCTTTCTCATCTACCCCGAGGCCTTGGGAGTCATAGAGGTCTATAATTTGTTAGACCAAGGGGTCAAGAGTAACAACCTCGGTCTCTCCATGTCCCTTTCCATTCATGGGAATAAACCACACCATGCTAAAAACATTGGTGAGATTATGCGAACCCTCAACATCGGGGATGGACATCCTGGGGCGGCCGCAGGCACGGTTCGTTGCAGATCAAAGCAGGAGATGTTGAAAAAGAAGAAAGAGATTCTCAACCAGATCTTTAGACTCTGGTCCATCCAATAATCCTATCCTCATTTTATCTTTATAAGCTATGCCAGAAAAACCCAGGCTTTCAAGCCTGGGGATGAATGGCATCCTTTCGGAGCGAAGCGGAGGCCTTTTCCGGCATGTCTGGCATGGCCGAAGGTCATGACAGGTATGCCAGAGGCCTGAAACCCCGGGCTTTAGCCCGGGGAGTGGGTTCATTTAACGATGACAGGAAAAAAGCCAAGAAGACCCAAAACCGTATGATAAGTATATTGAGCAAGGGATAAAGAATCTATTGAAAAATTCATTTCTTGCGGGCTGGTCAAAGATGCCCAAGTGCAAGGCGCCCGAAATCCTGAGAAGTGAGGCGTACTTGGTTGTACGCCGCAACGACGAAGGATGAGGGGAACGCTGCAGATGGGCGTTTTTCAACAGCCTGTTAAGAATTGACACGTTGTTCCTATTAGGTTATCTCATTTTAAGAAATGAATCTACGGAGGGACGACGGATGCCAAAGATCATCGAGGGTGTTTATTTTGTTCCAGGGCAAGATGAAATGATACCCGATTCCCATACCTATATTGTGGGCGACCCATCTTCTCACGATCTCTCACTGATTGATCCAGGGCTCACCGGAAAGGGTAACTATAAAATAGAGTCGATAAAGAAGATGGGGATTGAGTTGATGGACATCAAAAGGGTGATTATGACCCATACCCATTTTGATCATATTGGCTCTCTATCAGAGGTAAAAAAGAAAATCCCAGAAGCAGAACTATGGATCCACGCTTTGGAGGCCGATCCCCTTGAGAACGGGGACGAAAGAACCGTCTATGGGATGGAAATGTTTCAACAGATGTGTCAGATGCAGTATGGTACGAAGCCAGGAGCCTTTACCTTCCAAGTGGCTCGAAAGCTTAAGGGAGAAGAGACGTTGGAGATAGGGGGTATGCACTGGGCGGTCATACACGTCCCCGGACACTCCATGGGCAGTATTGCTCTTTATCACAAGCTTAAGAGAATCCTTATTCCAGGGGATGTCATCTATGCCGACTACGCCATCGGTCGATTTGATCTTCATGGAGCGGATGGAGCGGAACTCAAAAAATCCCTCATGCGACTGACCAATCAGGAGGTGGAGGTCCTCTTGCCTGGACACAACCGAATCGTTACGAAGGTTCAATCTGACTACATTCTTCAGACATTAAGGCAATGGGAGCCTTACCTGGTCTGACGATGGAATGAAGAGTCAGAGAAGAAAAGATGTTTGCTGATATTTTATGGGGAGGAAGGAGTCATGCTATACAGGAGATTAGGGAAGACTGATTTTCATGTGTCCATCCTTGGATTCGGATGTATGCGCCTTCCGATCCGGAAAAGCAAGAGAAATACCGCTGATATTTTGGATCCTAAAAAAGATATCGATGAGGAAGAAGCTTTCCAGATGGTTCGATACGCGATTGACCATGGAGTGAATTACTTTGACACGGCCTATTCTTATCATGAGGGCCAAAGTGAAACTTTCCTTGGGAAGGCCTTAAAGGGATATCGTGACAGGGTTTTGCTTGCAACAAAACTGCCTGTGAAGAAAGTGAAAGCCCAAGAGGATTTTCATAAGCTTTTGGATGAACAATTTAGAAGGCTCGATACGGACCATCTGGATGTTTATCTTCTCCACGGATTGAATCGACCGGTCTGGCACAAAATGAAAGCACTCGGGGTACTCGAATTCCTTGATCAAATACGAGCAAAGGGTCGGGCACGTTATGTGGGTTTTTCCTTCCATGATGATGTGAAAATCTTCAAAGAGATCGTAGATAGTTACGACTGGGCGGTATGTCAGATTCAATACAATTATTTCGATGAACATTATCAAGCGGGGAGAGAAGGAATAACCTACGCCTCATCGAAGGGGCTTGGTATTGTTGTGATGGAGCCGCTTCGTGGCGGGCAGTTGACGAACTCGGTGCCGCCCGAGGTCCAGTCCGTCTGGGATTCCGCAGAAAAAAAGAGAACTCCGGCGGAATGGGGCCTTCGTTGGGTCTGGAATCATCGTGAAGTGTCAACCGTTCTCAGCGGAATGAGTACCCTGGGACAGGTCAAGGAGAATATTAGATCGGCGGATGATAATACCCCCAATTTGGTTTCAAAGAATGAGCTTTCGATCATCCATCAGGCCAAAGAGGTTTATAAAAGAATGCTCAGAATCGGCTGTACAGGCTGTGCTTATTGCATACCTTGCAAAAGCGGCGTCAACATTCCGATGAACTTAACTCTGTACAATGATATGTTTATGTTCAAAAATCCAGAAAGAACGATTAAGCGTTATAACATGACCCCTGAACAAATGGCATCGCATTGCACCGAATGCGGAGAATGTGAGGAGCGATGCCCTCAACATATTAAAATTATGGATGAGCTAAAGATCGTCCATCAAACATTGTTTCGACCGAAGTCGTAAATGGATTTTGAGCTTTGACCAAGCAAATCCCCCATACGTCCCGCTCTTGTCTTCCTGAGCCTGCCTGCCGGTAGAAAGGATAGGCAGGTGGGTGGGGTCTTTTTTTATGGATAGGTAAGCAATCCCTTTCTTGCTAAATCAATATGTTCTTCTTTTCCGATGTGAGGATGATGGCACCGGGTGCAGGATTTCAGTCCATTCTCTCTCGCTATCTTCCCACCCTCAAGAGCCTCTGCTCCCATCATCATCTCCTGATACTTTTCTCCAGGCCCATGGCAAGCCTCACACCCCACGTTTTTCTCTTTATAGGTCTTTTTTTCTGGGTCGAATCCAGTCGCATGACAAGGGATACATTGGGTCTTATCCTTTTCGTTCTGGATGAGGGGAAAGGCTTTTTTTGCCATGGGTGACTTTTTCCAAGTTTCAATATGTTTCTTGCCGAGGCTTTCGTGGCATCCAATGCAAGACTCGGAGCCGACATAAGCAACTTCCTCGTGGGTAAAAACAGGCCTCTCTTTGGATGGGGCTTCTTCAGGAAGTGCAGGTGCCGTCTTTTCCCAGTTTCGAATGAAAGCTACGAGTTGGTTGATCTGTTCTGGATTCAGTGGTCCTCCTTCTTTGTCTCCAAGGGCAACCATCCCTGTCCGTGGGATCCCCCTCTCGATGATCTTATAAAGGATGGTGTCATCCACACTCTTAAGATAGTTCTTCGAATTGATCGCCCTGATACCCTTCTGAGGACCTCCGATCTCTCCATGGCATCGGGAACAGTGGGTCAAGTAGAGGTTTTTTCCCTTTTCGGCAGCCTCCAATCTCATTTTTTCGGCCTCCACCTTCACTCGACGAGGTTCCAATAGCCAATAAACAGATAGAAAGACGGCAATGGCTACTGTCAATATCATAGCTAAGAAAATCTTCTTCTCCATCGATTTTTCTACCCTTTTACCCCGTTAGAAATAATACCTCGCCGCTCTGCAGCGGAGTTAGGTTTTAGAATGACCACTGAAGGGTTTAATGGCCATGCTGGAATTTCTAACGGGGTAAACTAACTGAGAAGGATCGAACTTGCTCCTTTCGATCGGATTGGCCCTATCAATTACCAGGTTTCCCGCCACAATTTGGAGTTTGTAAAGATCTAAAGGCCGCGGAGGTGGTCCCTCAAGAACCTCTCCATTCTGGTTGAATTTAGCACCATGGCAAGGGCATTCGAACTTCTTGAACACCTCATTCCAATTAACGATGCAGTGGAGATGAGGGCAGATGGCTGAAATTGCTAAAAACCCTCCCTCCGTTCTCAAAACGAAGGCTCGTTCTTTACGAAAAGGGATCAATTCGCCTACCTTGAAATCGCTTGTTTTGCCAGCGATAAAAACCGTTTCAACTTTTGGACCTTTACGTCTTGGCCAAAGAAAAGCAAACGTGCCACCCATCAATTCTCCGATCACAATGGCCGCTGTTCCGATCCAAGCATATGTCAATAATTTTCTGCGCGAAACAGGCTTTTTATTTTCTAACGATTTTGCGTCCATATCGTTTCTCATTTAATCCCTCCTCACCTCCCTTTATGAAAGGGAGGGAAACATTCCCCCTTTGCTAAAGCCTGCCTGCCGGCAGGCAGGGGGGATAAGGGGGATTATGTGGCATAACCGATCATTTCCATGGTAGGACAAAACTCCAATTTTCCCCTCGGAAAAGGGAGCCCATGACAGTGAAAATCAATGATCCAAGGACGAATAATGTGAATAAGACGACCAATACTTTCCGTTTTTCACCACCAATAAAGATCCAGTTAAAAAGAGAAGTAAATCGTGTTTGAGGCTTTCTATCAATATAAGGGATCAGAAGAAGCCAGACGATGATAAGTAGAGGAATAATGATTGCTGGGATCACCGGTTTGTTGGTGTAATGGATTAACTCCTGAATTCCTGTAAAATACCATGGTGCCTTGCCCGGATTGGGAGTCACAAAGGGATTCGCTAAGTCTTCCAATGGAGCATCGAAAAAGAGGGAAAAGATGAACAGAACAAAGATGACCGCTAAAGAGGAGAGGGTTAAAAGAATGATGTAATTTGGAAAAGTCTCCACGGTATCTTCAGGAGGTTTTTCGACCATGGGTGAAGTTCCATCCACCATCTCCATCATGCCATAAGTCTTATTGGGATCTTTGATGAAAATTTTCTCCTGATCTTTGTCCATTTTAAATTTCACCCCTCATGTCGAATGTAGATTACGGAATAAAAGATTTATTAATAATTTAAAGAATTTCCATTCCGCATTCCGAACTCCGAAATCCGCATTAGAGCGGTCCTGATATCCCTCCATCCTTCCTCACCCTCCAGAAGTGAATGACCATCAGTAGGCCGGTAAGAAAAGGGAGAACCACACAATGAAGCACATAAAAACGAAGCAAAGCCTCATGGCCTACTTCATCCGCCCCCAAAACAAAGAAACGGATATATTTCCCAATGAAGGGAGTATAGCTCATGATGGTCGTTCCTACTGTAATTCCCCAATAAGCTAATTGATCCCAGGGAAGGAGGTATCCTGTGTAACTCAAGGCAAGAGTGAAGATCAGGAGAAGGATTCCGATCACCCAATTAAACTCCCGAGGTGGCCGGTAGGACCGGGTGTAAAATACTCTCACCATATGGAGAAAGACTGTCACCACCATCCCATGGGCAGCCCATCGATGTAAGTTTCTTAAAATCTTACCATTGAAAATGAGAGCAATGGATTGCATATCGAAATAAGCCTTTTCGATGGAGGGCGTATAATGAAACATCAGGAGGATGCCAGTGATCGTCAGAATGAGAAAGAGAAGACAGGAGATTCCTCCCAGACAGAATGTATAGGAGAATCGGAGACCATGGCGTTTCATTTTCACCGGGAAGATGTGAAGGAAGAAGTTATGATACATCAACATGGATCTTTTCAGATCCGTATCGGGTATTCCGGTTCTGAAAATGGAATGCCACACTGCCGAATTTAAAATGAGTTGGAGGATTCTTTTCTTCATTTTCCTTCTTCTCTATAAAGAGTTGTCTCCCGGTGATACTCCTCCATCGTAATCGCACCGGTTGGACATCGTTTGGCACAGAGGCCGCACTGGAGGCATCGGGATTCGTCCTTGATCATTACTGTTGCCAGATTAAGCCCTCGGGCCTTTTCTAAAGGTATCCCATAAAGGGTTTCGATATAGGCCGTGAATTTATCATCACCTTGAACCTCATCGAGGCTCACCATCCGAAAACAGAATTTTGGACAGATATCGACACAGCCACCACAGAGGATGCATTGGGTTCGATCGAATATGGTGAAGATGTGACATTGAAGGCATCGTTCAGCCTCTTTTACCGCCCTCTCCTTTGAAAAGCCCAATTCCACTTCCTTATCGATGGATTTCCGTTCCTGAACGGGCAGGGTATCCATTTTCTGCCGTGGTATCTTTTCCAAATCGGGATCGATCTCAACCTCCGGAACAAGAGTGAAATAGGCTGGACTCTTTTCAATCTTCTCTCCACTGAGATAGGAGTGAATAAAGAGGGCTGCCCTTCTTCCATCGGCGATTACTCTGATCACATCCCTGGGACCTGTGACGAAGTCTCCTCCAGCAAAGATGCCGTGGACATTGGTCTCAAAGGTTTCTGGATTGACTGCAAGGCGATCCCATTTGGAGATTTCAAGACCAATTTCTTCGGGAAGAAAGGAAATGTCAGGTGATTGGCTGACTGCTGGGATGAGCAGGTCGATATCGATGTCAAATTCAGTGCCTTCAATAGGGATCGGCCTTCTACGACCATCCCTTTCAGGTTCGCCCAATCGATTTCGAATGCATCGGACGCCAGATACCTTGATCCCATCTCGGGAGAAGATCTGTATCGGTTGGGTGAGGTAATGAATCTTGATCCCCTCCTCCTCCACTTGCTCCAGTTCTCTCGGGTCTACCGGCATCTCCTCTTTCGTTCTTCGGTAAAGGATAAAAACCTCTTCGGCCCCCAATCGAAGGGAGGAACGGGCCGCATCCATGGCTGTATTTCCACCTCCGACCACAGCCACCCTTTTTTGGCCAATTTTCAAATCCTCTCCCAGATTCACCCTTTGCATAAAGGTCACACCATGGATCACACCTTGTAGATCCTCTCCGGGGATTCCTAATTTTTCAGCCTTATGTGCGCCTGCAGCAATATAGACTGCATCATGCTCTTTTCTTAAGCTTTCTAAGTTGAGCTCTTTGCCAATAGGAGTTGCGGTGAGGACTTCCACTCCAAGCCGTCTGACCTCCTCAATCGCCCGCTTCACTGCCTTTCGGGGAAGGCGGTAGGGGGGAATGCCAACATTGAGCATTCCTCCAAGAATAGGGAAGGACTCGTAAATCGTAACAGAATAACCGATCCTTGCAAGATCATTGGCTGCGGAGAGTCCGGAAGGGCCGGCACCAATGATTGCAACCTTTTTCCCCTTTTTTTTGAAAGCTCTTTGAATCTGAGGAAAGTGAGTCCTATAGTCAGTGGAGGCTCTCTTTAGTGAGCAGATGGAGATGGGCTGGTCGATCAGGAGTCCCCTCCGACACTTCTCTTCGCAGGGATGAACACAGATTCGCCCCAGGATGGCAGGGAAGAGATTATCTCCTCGGTTCAGTTCGAAAGCCAGATCGTAATCTTCTTTAACGATGGCTGAGATATATTGAGGAGCACGGGTGTTGACAGGACAAGCATTTTCACAACCGATATTCTCCTCAAACCATTTCTGGTCCGGAATCTGTACGTGAAAGCGTTTAGAAAAAGGATGCTTCATGGTGTCTTAAATTTAAAATTTTTAAGAAGGTTAGCAACTCCGAAGCGCATCTCATTGAGTCGATTAAAATAGATGGAAGCTAACTTTTTCATAATCTCCATCCCCATCTTTAGATCCTTTTCCATATTCGTCTTTATATGATCAGCATCGATCACCAAAACTTTGGAGGGTTTCAGGCAGGTTGCTGTCACATTGTAGCGGAAAGGCTCTATGAGGGAAGGGATTCCAAAGACTGCTCCTTCCTTTTCAATCTTGGAGGTCATAAAGTCGATCTTCTCCCCGGTCTTGACCGAAAGATCGACCGTTCCTTCGATCAGGATGAATAAGCGATGGGCCTCCTCTCCCTGACGAAAGATCGTTTTCCCTTCCGTGAGAGATTCAACAGAAGAATGTGAAAGCAAGATGTTCAACTGGGGATCCTCCAAGCTCTCAAACAATTCCGTCTTATTTTTTACTCAATTGAGGTTAAAGGAGAGGTGAGG
Organism: uncultured delta proteobacterium; assembly: GCA_963739325.1. Classification (GTDB taxonomy): domain Bacteria; phylum Desulfobacterota; class BSN033; order BSN033; family UBA1163; genus CAVTZZ01. The sequence continues at coordinate 67,176 of CAVTZZ010000042.1, forward strand.
ACCTTATTTAACAGAAGTCTTTGATAAGGTCTTATAATCAATGACCTCTCTTTCATAATCTGTATGATTGAATTTTCCGGTCTCAATAGGAATAGCCACCTTCATCAAAAGAGTGAAGATGAGGAGGCCTAATGCCCAGATGCCGAAGGAGACCATGAGTTCTAACAGATTAGGAAGATATTCATGGATCTCGCCAAGAGGATCCGGGACAAATCCCGGGATGACGAAACCCGGCCCTTTTTCTATCCACACTCCGATAATAATAAATAAACAGCCTAAATTGAGGGTTGCTAATCTTTTCCGTGTAGCAGGAATCAGGAAGATAATGAATGCGATGACATTCATCGTCATCGCCGCCCATATCCAGGGCACGAGTTGTTTGTGGTTGTGGAGACCTTCGAATAAATATTTAAAGGATGCAATATGAATCGTTTGAGAATAATACTCCTTGTATAACTCAGCAGAGAGAAGGAAAAGGTTGAGAAACATGGCATAGGCGATCAACTCCGAAATCTTGAAGAGGGCCTCATCCTCTATCGCTATGTTGTATACGGATACCTTTCGAATGATCTGGAAAATAATGATAATGATTGCAGGCCCTGAACAGAAGGCACTGGCCAGGAATCTCGGAGCAAGGATCGATGCATTCCAGAAGGGACGGGCAGGAAGGCCATTGTATAAGAAAGCCGTGACGGTATGAATGGCGACGGCCATTGGGATGGAGAGCAAGATGAAAGGAAGGATGAATTTCCAGTTGGGTTCTTTCCTGTAATAGAACTTGACGAGGAGGTAAACTGGAATGAGGATATTCAAAAACAAATAGCCATTGAGGGCGAGGACATCCCATGCCAGAAGTGAAGCAGGGAAGTTCATCGATCCGATAAAAGGAATCATGTGCCAGAACCGGTCAATCCTTCCGAGGTCAACCATCACAAAGAGAATGGCCATCGTGATGCAGGATGCCGCGAAGAGTTCGCCGAGGACGACAATCTCTTTGATCGGTTTGAAATGGTAAACATAAGACGGGATGACTAACAGTACCGCAGCCGCAGCAGCCCCGACCAGGTATGTGAAATTGGCAATGTAGAGACCCCAAGAGACCTGGTCGTTCATGTGCGTTGCGATTAACCCCGCATCATGTTGCTTCAAGTAGAATAGGAATCCCACGGCGATAATTGCAAGGAGAAATAAACACCAAGTATAATATAACTGGCTCCCTTTTACCACAAGGAACAGGGTCCTCTTGTAAAAATGCCATGTTTCCTTCAACAGTTCCCTTAACTTTTCCATCTGCTTCCCTATGATTCAAAGAAATAATAAAACTTCGATTCTGTATTTAAATCTTCTTTGAGCCGGAAGACCCGCTTTTGATCGATGATATACCTAATTTCGCTATCGGGATCGAGAAGATTGCCAAATTTCCTTGTTCCCGTCGGACAAGCTTCCACACAGGCTGGATATCTTCCTGACCTCACCCGCTGAATACAAAAGGTGCATTTTTCCACAGCACATTTCATTCTGGGTCGGTTTCCCAGATAGTGGACAGAAGGGTTTATCTCCTCTTTGGGAATGTTTGGCTCTGCCCAATTGAAGACTCTTCCTTTATAGGGGCATGCCGCAATACAGTATCTACAGCCAATACACCAGTTGTAATCCACCACGACGATCCCATCCGGTTCTTGCCAAGTGGCATGGACAGGACATACTTTTACACAAGGAGGGTCCTGACATTGCTGACACTGAACGGGGAGATAGATGAATCCCTTTTCTGGAACAAGTTCAGGATTGTAGTAATGTTCTGAGTTTTCGAGATTGATCAGGTTTCCTCTCTTGAGTCTAAGGACCCTGATCCACTGAAGTTGAGGATCATGGCGCGAATGATTATTTTCTTTCACACAGGCATAGACACATCTTCGGCAGCCAATACATCGTGAAAGTTCAAGACCATATCCCCAAAGGGTTTCGGGAAGGGCCTCCTTCGTGCTGATCTCAAATTTCCTCCCATATTGTTGTAAGTATCTCTGCTCCAACTTTGCAATGACACGTTTCTTTTCTTCTTCGGTCATTTCGCGGAAATGTTTCTGTAAAAAGTCCTCCGCTTCCTCCTTGGTGCAAGAGGAAAGGAGAGGGAGAGAAAGACCTACCAAAGCGGTCAATGAAGCATTACGAATGAACTCTCTTCGAGTATATCGCTTATTCTCCATGTTTTCTGTCCGTCGGGCGAAGTGGCGGGGGTTCCGGCTTAAGCGGTTTAAATTTTGGTTCATGGGGGTCGTGGCAGTGGGCACAGAGATGATATGTTCTTTTGCCAGACCCCATAAAGTATCCTGTTCTTTTTCCGTGGATGCCGGCCTTCCAGTCTTTAAAAACGTTGCCGTGGCATTCTCCGCAGAGCCTATAGCTTTCGGTAAAGTTGATGAGTTCCCCATTGTAAAGTCGTAACTTATCTCGTTTTATCGCATCATGGCAATCGAGACACCATCTCATCGTTTCTGCATGATGCAACTTGATCTGGGAATGTTCTTCTTTTAATTCTCTCTTTTTTCGATTCACTTCCATAGAGGCATGACAATTGCTGCAGGGATAGATTCCCTCTGTCAGGGGAGGAGGGGAAACGGGAAACTCTTCACGTGCTCCCATGGAAGGGGGTATAAGAAAAATCCCTGACAGAAATATGAAAGCAACCGCATAAGCTATTTTCAACATTTTTGTATCAAGAATGGCAGGAAGAAATAGCAAAATCCTATTTTTTTTAACACCTCCAATAACGAAAAGCAACTTTTTATGAATAATTTACCCCGTTAGAAAGCCCCGCTGCTCACCCCGTTAGAAATTTTTCATTATCCACCAGGAGTTCCTTTTGGTAACCTACTTCTAACGGGGCGAACAGCGGGGATAATGGCTGTTCCTTTTTCAACGAACACGGGGTTTAATGCCCCGTGTGAACCTTCCCATTAGAAAGCAGAAGACTTTCTAACGGGGTTTACATGGGATTGACAAGCGATTGTTTGGAACATAATATGGAATCATGTTCGGTGTGATTTTCAATAAATTTATTTCCTACTTATTGGCCTTTCTCTCTTTTGGCCTTGTTCTAAAGGAACTCCTGCACTCTTTTTGGAGCCACAGGAAATTCCGTTGAAGGAGGAGGGGTTTTGATTGGAAAGACAAGGGACCGACCTGAGAGCCTGAAGCAGGTCTTTATCGAAGTCTCTCCGAAGGGTGGATACCGTTATCAAGGCATCTCTACCAAAGGGAAGACCATCGTGACATCAGGCATTAATGAGAAGGGGTTAGTGGTGGTCAGCGCTTCGGCCTCCAATTTAGAAAAAGAGGACAAAATCACTATTGTTGGGAAAATCCTTGGTAAGGCCCTTTCTGTCGATGGAGTGATCGAAATGGTCAAAAGGGGTGAGGTTCAGGGACCGGTTCATTATCTGGCAGGGGATGCTCATAAAATAGCCCTCTTTGAAGTGATCGACGGGAAACGGAATGGAATTTTGGTCAAAGAAGATGGAATTCTTTGCCACACCAACCATTTCATTCTTAAAGAGATGAAAAATTTCAATCCAAAGATAGGGACCAGTTCTATGACCCGATTCAATCGGATCGCGTTTTTGTTAGGCCACGGTCCATTCACAAAGGATCGGTTTATAGGTTTTACAAAGGATCACTTTAAGAAAGCGGGGAACAATTCGATTTGCCGTCATTTCGAGGCAGGAACCCGTTCGAGTGAGCAGACCGTTTCAGCAGCGGTCTTTTATTTACCCCTAAAAGGCCCTCCTGAAACATGGGTGGCATTGGGCCAGCCCTGTCAATCGATATTTGAGAGATATTAATAACAAGTCTCAAAATAGTAACGACATCGATTTGTAAAAATCCCTCCTCACCTCCCCTGCCTACCGGCAGGCAGGCTTTTCCTAAGGGAGGGATTACCCCTCTTTGGCAAAGAGGGGTGAGGGGAGATTTTGCAATGCCTATGTCAACATAATTATGAGACTATTGGAAAACTTGAAATAGGAGAGGAGGTATGATAATTTTTCTCCATGCACGTTGATATTCAATTCCTCCCTTTTCCTCTCGACCCTAAATTACTTGCCAATAGAGTAGTCATTGTCATCGATGTTCTCAGGGCAACTTCTGTGATGGTTCACGCCCTTTCAGAAGGGGCTCTCGAAATCATTCCTGTGGCCACGGTGGAAGAGGCTTTTCAACGGGTAAAGACCTTTCCTCCCGGAACCACTCTACTTGGAGGGGAGAGGGGAAGTCGGAAAATAGAAGGGTTTGATTTGGGAAATTCTCCGAAAGATTATATTGCTGATAGAGTGAGAGGTAGAAGATTGATCCTGACAACAACCAATGGGACAAAGGCCTTTCATTTCGTCTCTTCTGGAGAAGAGATTATGGTCGGAAGTTTTTTTAACATGGGTGCGGTAGCAGGGAGATGTTGTGAGGTGGATAGAGACCTTCTTCTTTTTCCATCAGGTGACGAAGGAAATTTTTCCCTTGAGGACACGGTGTGTGGAGGGATGTTGATCGACCTGATCATCAAAAGAGGAAAGAAACCCATTGCTTTAACGGATGCCTCCCATACGGCCCATATCCTTTATCAAAGATTTAAAGATAATTTATTAGAGGCTTTTCATCTATCCCATCACGGAAGAGAATTGATCAACTTAGGACTCGAAGAGGATCTTTCTTATTGTGCCAAAATGGATACGACCAACATTGTTCCGATTTTTAAGGACGGAGTGATCAGAGTCAATTGGAATGCGCCCTGAACCATGTGAGGTTCAGGGCTGCCATGCGCCCCACGTGGTGCATGGCAGATTGGGGAGTAAAAGAGATGCGACATCCAGAGAGGGAATTGAAAGATAAAGAAACAATCACCGCCATGTTGGAAAAGTCTGCCGTTGGAAGAATGGCTACTGTTAATCAGGAAGGCTTTCCTGTCATCAAGCCTGTCAATTTTCTTTACTGGGACGGAAAGATTTATCTGCATTCCTCAAAGAAGGGAGAGAAGGTAAGGGATATCCGCAGGGGCAGTCCTGTCTGTTTTGAAGTGGATGAACCCATCGCCTACGTATCGGCTAAGGGGTCTGCCTGTAAAGCCAGTTATTATTACCGAAGCATCATCATCAAGGGAAAGGCTTCCCTGGTGAACCACCGGGTGAAGAAATTGAAAATTCTTGAACGACTGATGGAGAAATACCAACCAGAGGGTGGCTATGGAGGGATTCTGGAAGAAGTCTTTAAAAAAACGGCAGTGATCGAGATCTCCATTCAAGAAATAACGGGCAAAGAAAATTTAGGATAAAAAATTAGTTGGGGAATAACCTTCAAATCCCCCTACCCCCCCTTTTCTAAAGGGGGGTGAGGGGGGATTATCATGTTTTGGGTGGCAAGGCAGCCAAGAGCAATTCCGATGAGATCCATAGTGTCAATCGTAAGATGTCAAACATACGATGAAGCCGAAGTTCTGAAGTGTGTCCGCCAGTCCATTGACCTCGTCGGAGGAATTAAAAACTTCGTAAAGAACGGCGATCTTGTCCTTCTTAAACCCAATCTCCTTTATGGGAAAGCTCCAGAGAAGGCGGTGACGACCCATCCCTCGATCGTTCAGGGAATGATTCAGATCGTTCGAGAAGCGGGTGGAATTCCTTTCATTGGGGATAGTCCCTCCATAGGGAGTTTAACGAGAGCTGCTGAGAAGGCCGGGATCAAAAGAGTGGCGGATGAAAACAAATGTCCTCTGATGGAGTTTGATAAGCCCATCTTCCCTCCGAAAGGAGGAGGGAAATTTTTTAAGCAACTGGAGGTAGATAAGAGAGTTTTGGAAGCCGATGTTGTGATCAATCTTCCGAAATGGAAAACCCATGGGATGATGCTCCTCACCCTGGGTGTGAAGAATCTTTTCGGGTGTATCCCCGGTACAAGAAAAGCGCTATGGCACCTTAAGGCAGGAGAGGATCGAAAGCTCTTTGCTCAAATGCTGATTGATCTCTATCAGATCATTCAGCCTTCCCTCACCATCTTGGATGGAATTGTAGGCATGGAGGGGAATGGCCCCGGAAGCGGGGATCCCATTCAACTGGGACTCATTTTGGCAAGCAGAGACCCGCTCAGTCTTGACCAAGTTGTATGCGACCTTTTAAGAATTCCAAGAAAGTCCTTGATGACGAATCAAGTAGCCTTTGAAGAAGGGATAGGAAAAGATGGGATCGAGGTTGTCGGTGAAAGATTGGAAGAGAATAACATTCACCGTTTCAGGCTTCCCGCTCCATCCTCACCCGATTGGGATCTTCCCAGATTCTTACAGAAGGCGTTGAAGAATGCCCTGACCTCTAAACCAGTCATTGATGAAGAAGTATGTAATGCCTGCAATCGATGTTTAGAGATCTGTCCTCCAAAGGTATTAAGCAGGGAGGAAAGAGGGCTGGCTTTTGATTATGGGAAATGCATTCGATGTTTCTGCTGTCAGGAAGTCTGTCCAGAGGGAGCCATCTCCATCAAACAAGGATGGGCCTTGAAATTAGTAGGCAGAAGGCAACTGACTAAAGAGAGTAATCAGTGACCGGTGATCAGTGACCAGTAATCGGTAATGGGTAAACCACCATCACACTGTAGTAACTGATCACTGATTACTGATCACTTGGGCTTCAGGTGAGTGATGCGTAATATTAGACTATTGATCGAATACGATGGAACCAATTACCAGGGCTGGCAGGTTCAACTAAAGGGCCTAACTATTCAAGGGATGATTGAAGAAAAGTTGACATTGATCACTGGAGAAGTAATCCATTTGATCGGTTCTGGAAGGACGGATTCAGGGGTTCATGCCTTTGGACAGGTGGCCAACTTCAAGACAAAAAGCAAATTGGATGTCCATTCGATTCAAAGGGCTCTCAACAGTCTTCTTCCTCCGGATATTGTGATTCAGAGAGCAGAGGAGGTTGAGGAGGATTTCCATGCCAGAAGAGAGTCGAAGAGTAAAGTCTATGAATATCGAATTCTCAACCAGGACATTCGATCAGCCTTTCGCCATGAGTATGCCTGGCATATTCCCCAGAAGTTAGATTTAGAAGAAATGAGAAAAGCGACTCAAATTCTGATTGGAGAACACGACTTCTCATCGTTTCGATCGGTGGGTTCTCCCACTCAAACCGCAATTCGAAGGGTGATTCGGGCCGAATGGAAGAGGGGCCGAGAGGGTCTTATTCAGTTTGAGATCGAAGCCAATGGTTTTTTGAAACAGATGGTTAGGGCAATTGTTGGGACTTTAGTGGAGGTAGGGAGAGGCAAGATCAATGCTGACGAATTCCGAGAAATTCTTGATTCCAAAGATCGAAAGAAGGCCGGCCCTACGGCTCCTGCCCATGGGTTATTTTTGAAAGAAGTGAAGTATTAGATTGTCAACCTCGCCTTTCCGCTATCCAGAAAATAATTGACAATCCTTATAGTTATGATAATTTATACATTTAGATAAGTGTTTCAGAGCCTTCTTCCTTTAACCTCAACAAAGGATAGGGTTGCCTGATGGCCAGAATTCAAGTGTCAAAAGATTCATCTGGTCGCATAATCGTCTCCTTCCCTTATGACCCTCTCCTTGTTTCTGAAATCTATACTCACGTTAGCATGAAAAGCTTGGGAAAGATCATGGGCCCCTTAGATACTCTTGAGTTAGCGAAAGGGGGTGAGGAGTGACATTATTTGTTGGGTGGAAGGTTTCTGGCGATTCTGCCAGAGTTAGAGTATCCGCACCAAGTGCTGATATCACCCCTAAATTGGGAGTATATCAGCACCAGGTGATGATGTGAACAAGTTGACCAAAATGACGCTTCGCTTGTCCCGATAAGTCGGGACGCATTTTGGTCAACGGCTGGCGGCTGAGCGGCACGAAGTGATGAACAGAATGTGAATCAAGGCTTCAGCCGAAAATCAACCGAAGGTATTCCTAGCAACCGTAGGATAGTTAGCGAAGCGTCACTTCGGCCAACAGGCGAGTGAACGGCTGAAGCCAAAATGCCCCCAAAGGGCACTTCGCTCACCCGCCAGCCATTAGGCGAAAGTTTGAAATCATTAAATGATATGCAATACATGTTAATCAACTCAAATAAATAGAGGAGAATATAGAATGACCGAAGAAATAAATGAGGCACTCAGGAAGTACGCGGAACGCGTGCAAGGATATAAGGATAGGTTGGGTAAATGGAATGAAGATGAGGTGAAGGGGTATCTCATTGAACCGTTTTTGAAAGCTTTGCTTTGGGACCCTACCGACCCTAATTTTGTTCGTCGCCAATATCCTGTAACCATGGGGTCTGAAACAAAAAAGGTTGATTACGCCCTGATGTCTGGAGATTCCCCTGCTTGTGTTGTTGAAGCAAAAGCGGGCGAAATAGACGTATCCGACGCTAGGCAAGCACTGAGCTACGCTCGCAATCTTGATGTATCATGGGCAATGGTAACAAATGGACAAAGGGTATGTCTATATGGCACTGAGTTCTACAAATCTGAAAATATAATGAATGCTTTAGTAATGGACATTGCGATTTCTCCCGAGAGTATCGATGTTTCTCTTGATTCTCTCAAGTATCTCGCAAATGGAACATTAGACTCAGAAGAAGTTTACGAGATGTTCAAAACTTTAAATGAGCGGCGAGCACTTCTCATCTTTTTGCAGAGCGAAAAGGATACCTTGGTTAAGGTCATTGCTAAATGGATTGAAGAACGCTGGGGTAAGGGTTCTGTCGATGAGGTATTACTTTGTGCTTCCCTTGAGAGTGTGTTTGGGAGAATTGAAAGAATTGAGCCCAAACCCGATAAGGGACTACTCCCCTCCACTGGTTCTATTGTCGTAGCCAGTGATTGGAAGTATAGGCGTGACCTTGGGAAAGGTATTTTTGAATTGAAGACAGATTCGAGCAAACGAATAGATATTTCGCAGCCTGGGCCTGATGTGGAACGTCAATTAGAAAAATTGGGACTTCGGGTCAGCACAAAAAGTGCATTTGGAGGATTTTACTACAATCTGCGCAGAGAGGCAGGCCTCATAAAAAGGAGGTGAAGTTCCATTTTAAAGAGCACAAACCTTCGCCTAACACAGCATAAAAGGTTCGTGCTTTGTGGCACTCACCCAAATTTTTACTTCACAAGCACTTCTTTTATGCTGGAAACGTTATGTGAAATCGCGCCCCGAACGGATTACAATACAGGACAGGATAAGAGAAAGCCAAGATGAACAAAAAGAGAGAGCGAAAGCAAGAAGTCATGATTGAGATACGAGAACCATCAGCGGATTACGCCCGCAACAAAGAGATTCTAAGTTTCTTTGGCCAGCCAGTGCTTAAGGGATCGTTTGCTCAAATAGATCCTGTGCAATTCAAACCGGAAGTCCCCACTCTCTTCTATGCTCATCCTAACGGCGAGATCTGGGTTGGAGATGCGATTACTTGGCTACGTTCGCTTCCGAGCGAATCGGTTGAACTCGTTTTTGCAGACCCACCTTATAACCTAAAAAAGGCAGAATGGGACAATTTTAAGTCTCAGGAAGAGTACGTCACTTGGACGCTTCAATGGATAGAACAGGCTGCGAGAGTTTTGAAGACAACAGGAACGCTTTACATCTGTGGTTTCTCAGAGATTTTGGCTGATCTGAGACATCCAGCTTCGCGGTTTTTTCAAGGTTGCCGCTGGATAGTTTGGCACTATGAGAATAAAGCCAATTTAGGTAATGACTGGGGACGTTCACATGAAAGTATATTGCACTTCAGGAAAAGGAAGCAGTTTACTTTCAATACTGACTATGTGCGAATTCCTTACGGCAAGCACACTATGAAGTATCCAGACCATCCGCAGGCTGATACGAGCCAGTATGGAAAGAACGGGAAGAATGACAAGAACAAGAATCACCTTTGGCGTCCACATCCAAAGGGGGCAAAACCAAGGGATGTTCTGGAAATACCTACGACATGCAATGGGATGCATGAAAAGACCCCTCATCCTACTCAAAAACCGGAGGAACTACTAAGAAGAATCGTCTTAGCATCGTCCAATCCTGGTGATCTGGTAATTGATCCTTTTTTAGGATCAGGAACAACCGCTGTGGTTGCAGAGCAGCTAAAACGAAGGTGGAAGGGGTGTGATATTTTCGTTGAGTATTGCCAATGGGCAGTGCGAAGAATTGAACTGGTAGAAGATTGGCCAGTGGAAAAATGGATCGAGTACGACTTTATGAATGCTGAGCGCAGGAGATCAATTCGATGAAGAAAGTAACGTTGGGGGACCTTCAAGAAAGTGTCCAGGACAAGTCGGCATTCAAGGTGCTGGCCGACTATTCTAAAATCTGTAAAGAATTCCTTGTGTTCATGGGAAAAACACGTCCCACACGAATCGTCTCGCCTTCTCAGTCCGACTACATCTTTTATCAATATGGCGAAGTGTATGGCCACAAGATTACTCGACCCCTGAATGCTAATTTGTTCATAGAATCGGTCAAAGATTTTAAGAATGCCTTTGAAATATTTATGGCTTTTCTCGCTGTTCTGAAGGAACACCAGGAAGCAGCTATTGAGAAAAAGGATTGGAAACGATACGTAGAATCGAAAGAGATTAATAAAATCGTCTACACTATTCAGCAGGCCATCGGTTGCATCGGTGACTCGTTCGATAACCCCAACCAATCCAGGAAGCGAGTGGGACAACTCTTCGAGACACTCGTTAAACTGATTATCCAAGAAGTAGGTATAGAGTGCGAACCTCGGACCATAAACATTCCGATACCAGGCTTTCCTGGTTACGAGATGTCCTACGAGCTGGATTTAGTATTTTCTCGTAATAAAGCTATTATTACTTCAGAAACGAAGTTCATAAACGTTTCAGAAGTTGTTGGCTCAGTAAAGACGACAAGCAAAGACAGGATAGACAAGGTCTTTCTTGACAAGTATTTGCTGACCAAACTCCTGGGAAGAGATATACCAGTGATCGCTATTTTCCTTCACGACGTTCAACGTGCTAAAAAAGGGAATAGCATTTTCGGGGTTAACACGACCTTCAAGAGCAATCACTTCTTGGGTTACACGGTGGCATTGAACAAACTTGATGGGGTTTATTACGTCGATCCCAGGCCAGAAATGACTACCAACGCAAGACTACGTGAGCAGATATTCTACTTTCAGCAATTCCTGGTAAAGGATTTATGGTCGCTTTCACACGGATGAGTGAAATGGGGCGCAGCTTCATATAACATGGTGCAAAAGACTAACGTCCAAAACTTTCAGGCTTCTTTTCCGCCAAGAACGTTATCTGCTCACTGCGGGGAGTGAAATATTCTTATTTAAACGGTCACAAAAAGCCAAAGGGGTTATCCCTTGACGCGGGACAGGTTGATTTAGAGACTGAAAAAATATTTTTCCCGTCCCCACAGATAACAGAAGGTTGGCGTCTACACCCTCCGGGAAATCCCGACTCTGTCGGGGACTTCGCCAACCCCAAACGTTAGCCGCTCATTGCGGGCAGGGGAGGAGATAGCTCTATGAGACAATTGTCAACTTTGAGTGGAAAATGTTTCAAATATAAAGGTAATCTTAACGAGGAACTTATTATATATACATCTGATGAAAATGGCAGAGAGCAAGAAAGATTTGCGCTTGTAATTACTCCCTATACAATCAATCTTGTCAAATCAGTTATAATGCAAAAGGGAAAGATTCTAATGGGAGCTTCAAGGGATAATCCTCCACAGAATTCTCTCGGGGCTGTTTTAAAAAATGAACGGCAAACACCTCAACAGCTAAGTTATCTTATTCCGATTCTTATTGAATCGGGATTTTGTGAATATAGTAAAAAAGGAAAAGCATTTCTTATTAACTACATAGAAAAGAACAGATAAATTTTTTGGGAGGTGGAAAATGGGTGTTTATAAGTTTTCGGTAGTCGTTGAGAAGGATATTGATGGGTATTTTGCTCTCTGCCCAGAGCTTCAGGGTTGCTACACACAGGGTGATACTTACGAAGAGGTTATGGATAACATTAAAGATGCTATTCACCTTCATGTAGAAGACAGGCTTGAAAGTGGCGAAGATATCCCTCAAGCTGAATCAATAAGTCTCACCTTAATGGAAGTGGCAATATGAGCGAGAAATTACCAAGAATAACCGCCACAGAGGCTATCAAGGTATTGGAACGAGCGGGTTTTTCATTCTCACGGCAAAGTGGTAGTCACAAAATATACAAAAACAGAGAAGGGAAAAGGGCGACCGTTCCTTATCATTCAGGCAAGATTCTCCATCCGAAAGTCTTAGCAAGCATTCTGAGGGATGCTGATTTGACGGTAGAAAAATTTAAAGAACTTTTAAAATGATTCCTGCCCGCAACAGCAGATAACACAAGATTGACGTTTATACGCTTCTGGAAATCCCGACTGAGTCGGGACCTTGCCAATCCAAAACCTTAGCTGAAATGTGCCGCAAAAGGGAAACAAGAGGGCTCATATAATATCGTTCAAATTACGGGAGCCGTGAACAACACGATGAATTTGAACGGTTTTGCTACGAATCATGTAGAATACGAGGTAGGATTCAATGACAAGGATTCGGTAACCTGAATTCTTGAGTTTTTCGTCATGTGGTATATGACCAAGGAAGGGGTGTGTTTTAAGGTTGCCGATACGCTGATCGAGTTTTTTAACAAACGCTGCGGCATTTGCTGGACTACCATTTGCAATCCAGTCGAATATTGTAACAAGGTCATCAACGGCAACAGGAAGGTAACGAAGAGTGTACTTATTTCCCATGCAAACGCTGCCTAAGCTTTTTCATCACCTGTGAATGGGTAAACCCTTTTTCCCCTGCCGCAATTTGGGCTTGGGCAGCAGCGAGTTTTTCAAAGAGCTCCACCCTTGCTTTGAGTCTTTCATAATGCTCAATGCTCATGACAACAAGATCGCCTTCACCATTCTTTGTCAGATAAACAGGCTCGTCTTGGTCATGGCACAGGGAGGCTATGTCTCTCGTTCGGTTGCGCAGGCTTGAAATGGATTTTATTATTGGCACAGTTTCCTCCTTGAAGAGTTGTTCTTTCTATCTGTCCTTATACTAAGACTTAATTATGATAAAATCAAGTATGAATTTGTGGCATATTAATGCCTACCAGGTGATAGCTAAATCCTAATCAATTCGTACTCCCTCGTTCCCAGGCCGATCTCTTCTCCGTAGGCCAATTGGATTGACCCATCCACTTCGGGATAAATAGCACGAAATTTGTCTTCTCCGGGGTTCCAGTTCTTAGAAAGTTTTGAGGACCGATTTCCAGCCTCCCCATTAACCAAATCCACAGAGGCCTGATCGATGGCAACAGGATCCTCGGAGGAGAGAATGCCAATATCATTGACGATGGGTGTGTCGGAGTAACTATTACAATCGCAGGCAGGTGAGATCTGTGTGAGAAAGTTGAGATAGAGAACTCTTCCTTTTTTCTTCTGAACTGCTCCATAGGCATATTCCACCATCTTCTTCTGAAAGATGGGAATGGTTTCGTTCCACTGGATCAGGATAGCGCCTGTCGGGCAGGTGAGGATACATTCTCCACAACCGATGCATTTTCCAGGATCGATAAAAGCGATACCATGCTTATCTTTTTGCCCTGGTAAAGGTGGACGTATTGAGATTGCTTCCTGAGAACACCAGCCCAGACAGAGTTCACATCCTTTACAAGCCTTCGCTTTCACTTTAGGGGAGATATTGGAATGCTGGCTCAATTTTCCTTCACGGCTGGAACATCCCATCCCCAGATTTTTTAATGTCCCTCCAAATCCAGATAGCTCATGGCCTGTGAAATGGGTGACGCAGATGAGAGTGTCTGCCATATAGATCTCATGGGCAATAGAAACTGTTTTGAAAAGGGGCTTGTCAATTCTGACCTTTATGGCACTGTTCCCTCTCAGGCCGTCTGCGATCACGAGTGGAGCACCGACGACGGACTCCGTGAATCCATTCTCATAAGCGGTTATCAGATGGGAGATGGCCTCTGATCGGGTTCCGATATAAAGAGTATTCGTATCAGTGAGAAATGGTTTTCCTTTGAATTGCTTGACCCGATCCACAATCTTTCGTAAAAAGAGGGGCCGGACAAAACCTGTATTCCCCTTCTCGCCGAAATGGAGTTTGATGGCTACAAAATCCTTCTCCCGGATCTTTTCTTTCAGGTCCGTATGATCCAATAACGTATCCAATTTATTCAATAGAGTCTTTCCAGAACCCACCTTCAGGTCAGCAAAAAAGATAGTGCTCTTCATTTCAATTCTCCTTGTCAAAGATTCTACGTGATTCCAAACAGGGTGTCAATTATAGAGTCGAAAGGGTTGACTTTTATCTGGGTAAAAGGTAATTTATAATGATTCTTTAGTACAATCGAATGGATAAGGGAAAGGAGTGGAGATGAAACGAGTTGAGCCAAGCCATATTAGAAATATGGGAACCTTTGGCCATGGCGGAGAGGGTAAGACTTCTTTAGCCGAGGCAATCCTCTTCGACACAGGAGAGAATACCCGCCTGGGCCGTGTCGATGAAGGATCTTCTATAATGGATTTTGACCCGGAGGAGATAAACCGAAAAATCAGTATCAGCGCATCCCTCTCTCACTTCGAGTGGGATAAACATCAATTTCATATCATCGATACGCCCGGATATGCAAACTTTATTGCCGAGGCAAAAGCCTCGATGAGGATTGTGGATGGAGCCATCATCGTCGTTGGAGGAAATTCGGGAGTCAAGGTTCAAACAGAGACTGTTTGGGGATATGCCAATGAGTTTGGAGTCCCACGGATCCTCTATGTGAGCAGGATGGATATGGAACGAGCCGATTTCCTCAAAGTCGTTGAAGAAGTTAAGAAGACCTTTCCTTCCCAGCCTGCCATTCCAGTCCAACTTCCAGTAGGAAGGGAGGGAAATTTTAAGGGTGTGGTGGACTTGATCCAGAGGAAAGCTTATCTCTATCGGGAGGATGGGAGCGGGCAGTTCGAACTTAGAGAGGTTCCACCCGATATGAAAGAAGAGGTAGATCGTCTTCGTGAGAAGTTAGTGGAGGCTGTGGTAGAAGTAGATGATCAGTTGATGGAAAAATATTTGGAGTCAGGGGAGATCTCCACCGAAGAGACCATTCAATGCCTCCGAAGGGGAACGATGGAGAGGAGATTGGTTCCTGCCCTTTGTGGTTCTTCTATTCGCAATATGGGTATCCAACCCCTTTTAGACCTGATGGTCTCCTGTTTACCTTCCCCTCTGGAGAGGGGGCCGGTTCAAGGGAAGAATGTCAAGACAGGAGAACTTGAGATCCGAGAGCCTAAAGAGGATAGCCCGTTCTCTGCCTTCGTATTTAAGACGATCGCTGATCCCTTTGCAGGCAAACTGAGCCTTTTTAGAGTCTATTCTGGAAGTATTAATGCTGATTCCACCGTCTACAATTCCAAAAAGGATGTGAAGGAGAGGATCGGCCAGATTTTCTTATTGGAAGGAAAGAAACAGAAACCAGTGGGATTTGCAAGTGTGGGTGATATCGTTGCTGTCGCTAAGCTAAAAGAGACCACCACAGGTGACACGTTCTCCGATGAGAAGAGGCCTATCCTTTTCGAAGGGACGAAGCTTCCTCTTCCCATGATCACTTATGCACTGACACCCAAAAGCAAAGGGGATGAGGATAAAATCGCTGCCTCGCTGGCACGCATCCATGAAGAAGATCCAACCATGACGATGGGACGGGATGAACAGACCGGTGAAGTCCTCCTTTCGGGCGTGGGGCAGACCCATGTGGAGGTGATTGTTGAAAAATTGAAGAGAAAATTCGGAGTGGAGGTAAACCTCAGCGTTCCGAAGGTTCCCTATAAAGAGACGATCCGTGGGTCAAAGACAGGTGTGGTCTATCGACATAAGAAGCAAACCGGTGGCCGCGGACAGTTTGCTGAGGTCCATATTGATATTTCTTCCCTGCCACGAGGGACGGGGTTTGAGTTTGAGAATGCACTCACCGGGATGAATGTCCCAAGGAATTTTGTTCCTGCCGTAGAGAAGGGAATCGCTGAGGCAATGCAGAGTGGCGTTTTAGGAGGTTATCCGGTGGTGGATGTGAAGGTCCGATTTTACGATGGGAAGTCCCATGAGGTCGATTCTTCTGAAATGGCCTTCAAGATCGCTTCCATTATGGCCTTTAAAAAGGGGGTGCAAGAAGCCAATCCAGTGCTCCTCGAACCGATTATGAAGGTAGAGGTGACGGCGCCTGATGAGAACATTGGTGATGTAATCGGTGATCTCAATAGTCGACGTGGACGGGTATTGAGGGTCGATTCAAAAGGGAATTATCAGGTAATTCAAGCCAATGTCCCCATGTCAGAAATGCTAAAATATGCTCCAGACCTCAACTCAAAGACGGGCGGACGGGGAACATTCACAATGGAGTTCTCCCGTTATGAGGAAGTCCCTGCTCAACTGAGTGAGAAGGTAATCGCTCAGGCCAAGAAGGATAAGGAGAAAGAGAGTTAGAAGAGAAAGTTCAAAGTGATTTAAGTGAACTAAAGTGACTAAAGTTAAGGAATAAATTTTAGGTACTTTAGGCACTTTAAACTTTAGGCACTTGTTTTTATATGAGAGCAGTGATCCAGAGAGTGAAATCTGCTTCTGTCTATGTCGATGGTCGATTGTCTGGAAAGATAGGAAACGGCCTTCTGGTTTTTGTTGGTGTAGGGAAGGGGGATGGCGAAAGTGATGTTTCCTATATGGTCTCGAAGCTCCCCGATCTCAGAATCTTTGAAGATCCCTCTGGAAAGTTCAACCTTTCATTAAGAGAGACAAGGGGTGAGATATTAGTTGTCTCTCAATTCACTCTCTATGGCGATTGCAGCAAGGGAAGGCGCCCCTCTTTTACAGAAGCAGAAGAACCCATCGCAGCCAAAAACCTTTATGAGCGATTCGTCTTCAGATTGAGAGAACAGGGCATTTCTATTCAGACAGGAGAGTTTCAAGCCAAGATGGAAGTCCACCTCGTCAATGACGGACCTGTGACCCTACTATTAGATAGTAGAAAAACATAAAGTCCAAATGCCAAAATCCCTGCCTGCGGCAGGCAGGCAAATGCCAAAGGAATGTCAAAATAAAATTTTAGTTATTAAGTTATCCGGTTATTAGGTCATTCAATGACTGAATGACTCATGACTCAATGACTGTATTTCTATAGATTAAACAATTTGATCTTTAACATTTGGCATTT
Source organism: uncultured delta proteobacterium (assembly GCA_963739325.1). Classification (GTDB taxonomy): domain Bacteria; phylum Desulfobacterota; class BSN033; order BSN033; family UBA1163; genus CAVTZZ01. Next base: position 84,432 of record CAVTZZ010000042.1, read on the forward strand.
GTAAGCAGCAAGAGTGATGCGAAGACGTTACTATCTTTTTTTTCTAATCGCTATTTTAATCTTAGTGGCTTCACTTCTGATGTTCCAGATCTTTAAAAAGGGGAAGGAGGCAGGTATGAAAGAGATCAGGGAGCCTGCTGTGGCAGGGGCTTTTTATCCTAACCGACCGGAAATTCTTTCCCGTGATGTGAAGGGATACTTAGAGAATGCAAAGGAAGATAAAATCGAGGGTGAGATCGTCGCTTTAGTCTCACCCCATGCCGGTTATATGTATTCGGGACAAGTGGCTGCCTATGCCTATAGATTGATTGAAGAGAAGACCTTCGATGCCGTTGTGGTGGTGGGACCCAGTCACCAAATTCTTTTTAAAGGTGCATCCCTTTATGATCGAGGAGGATACCGGACTCCTCTGGGTATCGTCCCCATCGATACCGAACTCTCCAAAAAAATGATGGAAAAAAGGAAAGAGATTCAATTCCTTCCAGAGGCTCACAGCCAGGAGCATTCTTTAGAGGTTCAGATTCCATTCCTCCAGATGACCTTGAAAACGTTCAAACTCATTCCCATTGTGATGGAACCTTACTTGAATTGGGAAACTTGCCAATACCTTGCTTCGGCAATTTCTGAGACGGTCAGGGGGAAAAACGTTTTATTAATAGCCAGTTCAGATCTTTCCCATTTTCATTCCTATGAAAAAGCCGTTGAACTGGATAAGATCGTTCTGAATCATATTGACCAATTTGATCCTGAAGGATTGAGCAAAGATTTAAAAAGTGGTCGTTGTGAAGCCTGTGGGGGAGGTCCGATCATCTCCATTATGCTGGCAGCCAAAGCCCTTGGGGCTAATAAAGGTAAGATACTTAAATATCTCAACTCAGGAGATGTGACCGGTGATCGAAGCCGCGTGGTGGGATATGCGGCAGGTGTCTTTTATAAAACGGTGGGGGGGACTGAAAAGATGAAGGAAGAGAAGAAAGTGGGTGTCGATTTGGGCTTGAGCGAAGAAGAAAAGAAGACCCTTCATCACATTGCAAAGACAGCGATCGAAAACATGGCAAAAGGGAAACCCGTTCCGGAATTCAAGGCGGAGGCGCCTATCCTTAAGGAGAATCGTGGAGCCTTTGTGACGATTCAAAAAAGAGGGCAGTTGCGAGGGTGCATTGGATATATTGAAGGTCATGGTCCTCTCTATAAGACGATCGAAGAGATGGCCGGAGCCGCTGCATTCCGCGATCCCCGTTTTAGCCCTGTCACTGAAAGGGAACTTCCAGACCTGGAGATTGAAATTTCTGTCTTAACCCCTCTTAAAAGGATTACCGATGTGAGTGAGATCGAAGTTGGGAAGCACGGAATTTATATTAAGCAGGGGTGGTACTCAGGTCTCCTTCTACCACAGGTCGCAACAGAATACGGATGGGATCGCAAAACCTTTTTAGATCATACCTGTCAGAAGGCTGGCCTTCCCACCAACGCATGGAAGGATAAGAACACAGAGATCTATATCTTCTCTGCAGATATCTTTTAGCAAAATGTTTGACAACGAGGACGAGTTCATATATATTTTTTCACAAAACATATAGGCCGAATTAATAAAAGCGGAGGACCCAACTGAGTGGGGGTGAATTCCGGCAATGTCGGAAAGGATATCCCTTAATCCTAACCCGTCAGCTAACTTCGCAGGCGACTAAGGGAAGAAGACGGTGGCTAGGGGATCTTCTCCTGGCTTTTTTTTTGAAGGTAGGGATGGAGAAAGAGACGCCAAAACCAGCATCCAGAGAAACTGGAACTCCGCAGAGACGTAACGGTCTGGGGCTCCTATATGTGGGGCTATGCGGATGTAGGCGCGGATATCTATGCTGCTCTGGGTCTTGTCATGGGGGCTGCTCATGGTGGGGCGAGTCTTGCCTTCTTCGTGGCCGGACTCATCTACATCATGATCGGGCTTTCGTATACGGAGATGGCTTCGACCTACCCAGTTGCCGGAGGAGGTCATTACTATGCATTGAGGGGTTTAGGAGATTTTTGGGGTTATGCGGCAGGCGTAGCCCTTCTTTTAGACTACACGATTGATATTGCGTTATTCGCTACAGCTTCAGCTGGATATATGAATTTTTTCATGCCTTACGTCTTGGGCGTTCCCCCGGAATATTTTGCCATGGATATCTGGATCTTCAAGAAGGTGAATCCAGTTTGGGCAGCCGAGACCATGATCCTCATTGTTTTCCTCATCTGGCTCAATATCCGGGGAGTGCGGGAATCTTCCCTCTTCAATGAAGTCATTGGTGCCATCGATATCATCACTGAATCGTCCATTATTATTTTGGGTTTTCTCTTCGCATGGAAACCTGAACTTTTTGTGTTTCAATGGACAACACAATTTCCGACGATGAAGGAATTTATGTATGGTTCCTCCCTGGCCATTATCTCCTTTGTTGGACTCGAATCGATTTCGCAGGCAGCCCAGGAGACGAGAAGGCCAGCGACAATCATCCCTCGAACCTCTATTACGTTGATTTTTACAGTATTCATTTTTGCCTTGGCCTTTTCCACCATGGGCCTTGGTATCCTGCCATGGCAGGAATTTCCGCAGGGAGATCCTGTGGCCAAACTCGCCCATGCCATTCCGTTTATTGGGGTGGTGGCAGGTCCCTTTGCAGCCATCCTGGGGGCAACGATTCTACTCATCTCCTCTAACACCGGTGTCATGGGTGCTTCGCGCCTCACTTATTCCATGAGCGAACTCCATCTGATTACTCCTTGGTTCAATAAGGTCCATCCAAAATATCGGACCCCTATCCGCACAATCGTCTTCTTTTCGATGGTCGGAATGATTGAAGCGCTCCTCGCCTTTCTAACTCCCAGCGCCATGGATACCCTGGGAAATATGTATGCTTTTGGGGCAGCGAGCGGTTATCTCCTTGTCTTCATCTCCATGATTAAGCTTCGCTTCTCCGATCCATACTCACCACGGCCTTATAAAATGCCACTCAATATCAAGTGGAATCATAACGGAAAGACCGTGGAGGTTCCCATTCTGGGATTCATCGGGATGATTGGGGTCAGTTTTATTCTTTTTGAGGTTATTCTGACCCATGAGATTGGACGGATTGCAGGCCCAGGATGGGTTCTGGTCTGTCTCATTTACTATTTCTTGGTTTCGAAAGAAGAAAGGATTCCCTTTGCTTGGGAGCGTAAAACATAATTGGGAGGAGGAGCAGAAAAAGATATTGACGTCGGCAGAGGAATTCGATCTGCTTGAACAGTATAAAATTGCTTTGGCGGAAAGAGATAAACGAGAGAAGGGGAAGGCGGTTGAGAAAAGTACCAGAACTACCTGAACGGCCAGGATGGCGGGATTATTTCCAGACCGTCACGACCATTGTCATGGTAGGATTAGGTTGCTATATCCTGTGGCAAACGATTTTTGTGAGATGGGCTATCCCGTCCTTGATTTTTGGGTTGCCCTTTTGCTCTTCGGCCTGTTTCGAATCAGAATGATCTGGACCTACTTTCAACAGAGAGGCAGGGGAGATGGGATCTGAAATTCAGATCACCTTTTTAGGGGCATTGCTGGCTTTTATCTTTGCGGCCTCCATGGGGATTTTACTCCGGTGGATGTTCCATGTTCCAAGGGCTATTCCCTTAGCTGCAGCCAAGGTCAGGAGAGCTGTTGGGGCGATCAAAAAAATTCTGGTTCCAACCTCTGGGACTCTTTATTCTGAACGGGGGATTGAGTTGGCGTGTCGCTTAGGAGAAGAACAGAAGGCAGAGATCTATCTCGTAAATGTTATTGAAGTTCCCAGGACCCTGCCGTTGGAGGCACCGATGCCTGAAGCAGAGGCCAAGGCAAAGGATATCATCAAGGAGGGAGAGACAATTGTCAATCTGAGAGGACTTCAAGTCAAGGGAGAGGTAAGACGAGGTCGGATTGCTGGAGAGGAGATTATCAGAGCGGCTAAAGACTGGGAGGCTGACCTTATTGTGATGGGAATTCGATCAGAGATTCGCATGGCCCAAGAGATTTTAGGCCGCACTTCTGATTTGGTACTCCGTCGTGCTCCCTGTGAAGTGATTGTGGACAAACTCTCCGGAGAGGCAAAATAGGAGGAATTGAATGAGAGTGATGATCATCGGTTGTGGCAGAGTCGGATCGGTTCTGGCGAACCGGTTAGATGAGGCTGGGCATCATGTGATTGTTCTCGACAGGAATCAACAGGCGTTCAGGAGGCTCTCTGAAAAATTTTCTGGCGAGCGAATCGTGGGCAATGGTCTGATAGAAGATTATGTGCGTCCTACGCTTCAAGAAAAGACCGATCTCCTTTTTATCATCACTGATAAGGATAACATCAATCTGATGATCGCCCAAAGAGTGAAACGGAATGTTCAGGTCGAAAGGGTGATCGCATTGGTCCACGACTCGATTCTGGCAGGACTCTATAAGGAACTGGGTGTGGAGACCGTCTGTCCCACTGACCTGGTGCTTAAAGATATATTACAGGCGATCGGAGAAAGTTGAGGAGGGAGATCATGTACATCATCATTGCTGGTGCAGGGAAGGTGGGGTATCATTTGGGAAGATTGTTGATGGTGCAAGGTCATGAGGTAATGCTCATTGAGAAAGACCGTGCCAAGGTAGATCTCCTCTCTATCGAGTTTCATGATGCCATCATGGAAGGAGATGCCTCAACCATGGAGGTATTAAAAGAGGCTGGGGCGAACCGTGCGGATGTGGTGGTGGCTGCAACAGGTAATGACGAAGATAATCTTGTGATCTGTCAGGTCACAAAACTGGTCTTTCTCAAGCCTCGGACGATTGCACGGGTGAACAATCCGAGGAACGAGGAACTTTTTGCAGGGTTAGGGGTAGATGCTTCTGTCAGTGGGACCAAGCTTATCAATGCCCTTATTCAGGAACAAGTGAGAGCTGGCGATATGATGATTCCCCTGCTCACATTGAAAGCAGGAGATGTGGAGATTGTCGAAGTAGAGCTCTCCCGTTCTTCACACATTGTAAAGAAGAAGATTAAGGATCTGACGCTTCCTCCTGGGTCGATCTTTATTGCGGTTATTCGAGGAGAAGAGGTGATCATCCCTTATGGAGAGACCGAGTTTCAACCGGAAGATAAGGTTCTTGCTCTCGTCAAACGCACCAGTGAACAAGCCCTCCGAGAGATGTTGTAATTCAGTTATTGATAACCTATATGTCGTTAAATATCCTTATCGTGGATGACGAGGTCAACATCAGAAAGACACTGCCTGTCTGCCTCGAGACAGAAGGTCACAAAGTTATTGCTGTAAGCAACTTTCAGGATGCCTTAGCGGGGGCGTCGAGAAGATCCTTTGAACTTGCGTTTGTGGATCTAAGGCATCCTTTTACACCAGCTCAAGTGAAGCTCGCTGTCCGAGAGGTGTTTGAGATACAGACATTGGAACAGAGAGTTGCTTAAAGATTGGAAGAAAGGAGGAAGGTGAATGCTTGGGTTTCGGCAAAAACTATCCATTGGGTTTGGTGGGTTGTTGTTGATCATCCTAATCATAGGCATCCAAAGCATCATCCATCTTACCAAACTGGGAGAATCCATCGATGTTATTCTCCGTGAAAACTACCGGAGTGTCATTGCGTGTCAACAAATGAAAGAAGCCCTGGAGCGGATAGACAGTGGAATACTTTTTGAACTTCTTGGATATACACAGAAAGGGGACGAACTCATCCGCAAGAACGAACTGGCGTTCGAGATGGCCCTTGGAGTCGAGTTGCATAACATCACGCTTCCGGGAGAAGGGGAAAAGGCAAATCATCTCCAGGATCTTTTTGGCAAATACAAAACAGCGCTTAGGAAGATTGAGGATTCGAGGTCGCCGATTACTGTCAGGCGCAACGCCTATTTTGCTGACCTTTTCCCGTTATTCCTACAGATTAAAGACACGGCTGGCGAGATCCTCCGGATGAATCAACAGAATATGAGTGATGCGAACGATCTAGCCCGAGATAGAGCAGCCGCAGCTCGAAAACAGATGTATATTCTTTTATTTGCCGGTACGATTGTTGCCATCGGGTTTATTTTCTTTACCGGCAGGTGGATTCTTCGTCCACCGGCTTAAGGATGAGGGGACAGATGACCAACTTTTCAGCCCGTGAACGTGCTGTGGTCTTTCTTAGGGCAGTCATAGCCCTAATATTGGCTATAAGCCTTGTATACGGATGTGCCAAAGAGAATAAAGAGCTTGCTAAGCTTGAGGAAGAAAACAGAGTCTTGAAGGAGAAGATAGCATCGCTTGAAAGTCAGACGAAACCCGCAGTAACCTCAAAGCCTGAAATGAAGGAGGAGCTTCTTGTTCTGGCGAGGAAATTGAAAGCCACACCAAAGGATTTCGTGGGGCAGCAGATAAAATTGCATTGCAGGTTTGGCGGGTTTGAAAATAAATTCCTGAATGACACAAATGGTCCCAAATTTCTTTCCACCTATTACGTTGGACTCATCGCCCAGAGCGGGAAAGAAATAGAGGAGCCTCTGTTTGATCATTTTTTCATAAGTAAAAAGGAAGCTAAGGAGCAAGGTGCTTATCACTTAGGTGTAAATGATTTAATTACCGTTTATGGAATCGTAAACAGTGCATACAATAAAGAACCATGGATTGAGGTGTATGTGGTAAAAAAGGGATGGGAATAGCTTTTAGTGAGGGATTACATGCAAGGCGGGTTTCCATTGATCCAATACATAGCGAAAGCATATAATGTATTGAAGTTGCAGTATTTAATTCAATCAAGTTACAATGTCTTGATGGGTAATTGAAATGCTTGACTTCATTTTTATAGTATTGGTTTTGGCCTTTTTTGGATTGTCATTCTGGTATGTCCGTGCCTGTGAGAGACTCTGAGGAGGGATAGAGTGATGAATTGGGAGTACATCATAAGTGGGATCATTGGTCTGGGGCTGCTTGTCTATCTAACGTATGCACTCCTCAAACCTGAGAAGTTTTGATGCCCTCATGGAGAAAATAAGATGACCCTTAATGGATTCTTGCAGATCGGGATATACTTTCTGGTTCTGCTTGCGGTGACTAAGCCACTCGGGATTTATATGACCAAGGTATTTTCCGGAGAGAGGATGTTGCTGGGTAAGGTGTTCGGCCCGGTGGAGCGATTGATTTATCAGGTATGCCGCATCGACGAACGCGAGGAACAACACTGGACAGCCTACACTGCGGCCATGCTGATGTTCAGCCTGGCAGGGTTGATTGTCCTCTACGGGCTTCAACGGGTTCAATATTACCTGCCACTTAATCCCCAAAAGTTGTCTGGCGTGGCACCGGACCTAGCTTTCAATACGGCCTCCAGTTTCACTACCAATACCAATTGGCAGGCTTACGCAGGTGAGTCTACAATGAGCTATCTGGTGCAAATGGCAGGACTGGCTTTCCACAATTTCGTTTCGGCGGCCACCGGCATCGCACTCGCAGTCGCTTTTATTCGGGGTATTGCCCGGCGCGAGGCAAATACCCTGGGCAATTTTTGGGTTGACCTCACCCGCACAACGCTTTACGTGTTGCTTCCAATTTGTATTATCGGGGCCCTTGCCCTGGTTTCCCAGGGAGTGGTCCAAAACTTCAGCCCATACACACAAGCCACACTCGTCGAGCCGCAGCAGGTGGAAAAGACGGATGATCGTGGCAATAAGACCGTTGAAACCGTGACTGTTCAGACAATCGCTCAAGGCCCGGTTGCATCGCAAGAGATCATCAAGGAATTAGGTACGAACGGCGGGGGCTTTTTCAACGCCAACTCAGCCCATCCCTTTGAGAACCCGACACCGTTTTCGAATTTCCTGGAGATGATTGCTATCTTTGCCATTTCAGCGGGTCTCACTTATACGCTCGGCCGGATGACCGGCAATCAGAAGCATGGCTGGGCAGTCTTTTCTGCAATGGCCATACTTTTTCTAGCGGGCTTCTTCGTCTCCTATTACTTCGAGGCTCGCGGTAATCCGATTTTTAACCAATACGGAGTGACGCAAGCCGCAACCGAAGCGGATGGTTCACAGCAGGCGGGCGGCAACATGGAAGGGAAAGAGGTTCGCTTCGGTATCATGAACTCCGCGCTTTTCGCCACCATGACCACTGACGCCTCGTGCGGTGCGGTCAACTCCATGCACGATTCATATACCCCACTGGGTGGGATGATACCGCTGCTGAACATCATGCTTGGCGAGATCATTTTTGGTGGTGTTGGGGCAGGAATGTATGGCATGCTGGTGATGATTGTGCTGACGGTCTTCATCGCAGGCTTGATGGTCGGACGAACTCCGGAGTACCTGGGCAAAAAGATCGAAGCGAAGGATGTGAAGATGGCCATGCTTTATGTTCTTGTCTTTGCTTTTTCGATCTTAGTTCTTTCGGCCTGGTCGAGCGTTGCAGCCTACGGGGTGTCGAAGGTGAACAACGCTGGGCCGCATGGACTCTCGGAGATTGTTTACGCCTTCACTTCGGGCACAGGCAATAATGGGTCGGCTTTTGCAGGGCTCAATGCAAATACCCCCTGGTATAACACCACGATAGCACTCGCAATGCTGATCGGGCGTTTTCTGATGATCATTCCGATGATGGCCATAGCGGGCAATCTGGCAACGAAAAAGATAGTACCTCCTTCAGCGGGGACATTCCCTATTCATACACCTCTGTTTGTGGTGTTACTGATCGGCGTCATACTCATCGTCGGCGCGCTAACATTTTTTCCGATGCTTTCCCTTGCTCCGATCGTGGAGCATTTCCTAATGGAATTGGGAAGGATGTTTTGAATCGCGGAATCTGGACTGAATCACAAGTACTCACCCTTAAATCAACGGCGCCAATGATGTAGCTAACAACACAAGGACAGTATGGCAAAAGCGGCAAAGAAAAGACCTCTCTTCGATCGGCCCATAGTGAAGCGGGCTATTAAGGATGCGATTAGAAAGTTAGATCCGCGGAAGGTTGCGCGCAATCCGGTTATGTTCGTCGTTGAAATAGGCAGTATCCTTACGACGCTGCTTATTCTTCGGGATATTGCCGTAGGCAACACCGGCCACTTACTTTTCACAGTACAGGTAACGCTCTGGCTCTGGTTCACCGTGCTTTTTGCCAATTTTGCAGAGGCCATGGCCGAAGGTCGGGGAAAAGCACAGGCCGACACGCTTCGTAGGGCGAAGACGGAAACGATGGCCAATCTCATCACAGGTGAGATCGGTAAGGGGATAGAGCAGGTTAAGACCGAACTTATTCCTGGTACGAAGCTGCGAAAAGGCGATGTCGTACTGGTTCGTGCGGGAGAAATCATTCCCGGTGACGGAGAAGTCATTGAAGGGGTTGCATCGGTAGATGAATCGGCCATCACCGGTGAAAGTGCGCCTGTGATTCGCGAAGCAGGGGGAGACCGCTCGGCTGTCACAGGCGGGACGACAGTGATTTCAGATTGGATCAAGGTACGCATCAGATCGAATCCCGGGGACACTTTCCTGGATCGCATGATTGCGTTGGTCGAGGGCGCAGAACGCCAAAAGACACCGAACGAGATCGCACTGAACATATTGCTGGCCGGGCTTACGATCATCTTTCTCTTGGCAGTCACAACTCTGCTCCCGTATGCCATTTACAGCATTCGAGCCTCAGATGCGGCAGGTAGTTTCGTTCGGGCTGCGCCACCTTCGATTACAGTGCTGGTGGCATTACTTGTTTGCCTGATCCCGACCACGATCGGAGGGCTGCTTTCGGCAATCGGTATTGCAGGGATGGATCGATTGATTCAGCACAACGTGCTTGCCATGTCAGGCCGGGCGGTTGAGGCAGCAGGCGACGTAAACACCTTGCTCTTGGATAAGACTGGTACGATCACTCTCGGTAACCGGCAGGCCACCGAATTCATTCCCCTTCCTGGAGTTACAGAGAAGGAGATGGCTGATGCTACACAACTGTCAAGCCTGTCGGACGAAACCCCGGAAGGGCGCTCAATCGTGGTTTTGGCAAAGACAAAGTATGGGCTGCGAGGCCGGGATCTGTCATCGCAGGAAGCGCGTTTTATCCCATTCACTGCCCACACGCGGATGTCAGGAGTTGATATAGGCGGACGCTCGATCAGGAAAGGTGCCTCTGATGCCATTATCTCCTTCGTCAGTTCAGAAGGAGGAACCGAACCGCCTGAACTGAGAGGAATTGTTGGATCCATTTCAAAGTCCGGTGGGACACCTCTGGTTGTTGCTGATCGCAATCGGATCCTTGGTGTTATTCATCTGAAGGACATCGTAAAAGGAGGTATTCGGGAACGGTTCATGCAGCTGAGAAAAATGGGCATAAAAACCATTATGATTACAGGGGATAATCCGTTGACTGCAGCAGCCATTGCCGGTGAAGCAGGGGTTGATGATTTTCTCGCGGAGGCGAAACCGAAAGATAAAATGGATCTTATCCGTCAAGAACAGGCCCAGGGGAAGCTCGTGGCAATGACCGGCGATGGGACAAATGATGCTCCAGCCCTTGCTCAAGCCGATGTTGGCGTAGCGATGAACACGGGTACGATGGCGGCTAAAGAAGCGGGTAACATGGTGGACCTTGATTCAAACCCCACAAAGCTGATTGAGATCGTTGAGATTGGCAAGCAACTCCTGATGACACGTGGTGCGCTCACGACCTTCTCCATTGCCAATGATGTGTCTAAATACTTTGCCATCATCCCAGCCATGTTTTCAACATTATACATGATACTGGGCGCGAAGAGCGGACCTCTTTCTGCGCTTAACATCATGCGGTTAGCCACCCCGGAGTCTGCCATCTTGTCAGCAGTAATCTTCAATGCGCTGATCATCGTTGCATTGATCCCATTAGCGTTGCGCGGCATCAAATATCGTCCGTTAGGAGCAGCCGTGGTGCTCAGGCGCAACCTGCTCATCTACGGATTTGGCGGCATTGTGATCCCCTTCATAGGGATTAAGATGATCGATGTCATCATCACCATGTTTGGCTTGGTATAATGGAGGAAGTCAACATGAATCTGTTCAAACATATCTACCCGGCTGTCGCATTGACAATCGTGCTCACGGTGCTCTTGGGAATCATTTACCCGTTCGTCGTGACCGGGTTATCGGAGTTACTTTTTATGGAGAAAGCGCGGGGGAGCCTTATTGAAAGGGAAGGTAAAGTGATAGGATCTCGTTTGATTGGGCAGCCTTTCAAAGGCGCTGGCTATTTCCACTCGCGGCCTTCTGCGGCCGGTTCCGGTTACGATGCGACCGCTTCGGGTGGCACGAATCTTGGGCCGACAAGTAAGCAGCTTTTTGAGGATCAGGTGAGAGGACGTTCAAAACAGTTGCGCACCGAAAATTCGAATGCAGAGATCCCAATTGACCTCATCACTTCTTCTGCATCCGGGCTTGACCCGCACATCAGCCCGGCAGCGGCTGAGTTTCAGATTCCGCGAGTTGCCCGTGAACGCCGAATGAACGAGGACGAAGTGAGACGACATGTGCAAAATCATACTGAGGGAAGACAAATCGGTGTCTTTGGTGAGCCGCGGGTGAATGTTCTTGAATTAAACCTGGCACTGGATGAGGCGTCAAAGAAAGGCAAATAAAGAGCATTCTTTCATGACGAGTCATCACCCACGAATAATGCAAATAGAACCAATCCCCTCCCCCTTCGATGGGGAAGGGTACGGGTCGGGTGGGGGTGGACATGACTCGATATCCCCCACCTTCATCCTTTCCTGGAAGGGGGAGGAGAGTGTTTGGTGTTATTTTCTAAGTAATTTTGTTAGAATTACGTCATCGAGAATAGGAAAGGCAGTTCTAAAAGATGGGAGTGAATCATAGTTTTAATGATACTGCAAGGCCGGATCCGGATGCTCTCTTAAGGGAAGTAGAACGTGAGGAAACGAAAAGAGGACGCTTAAAGATATTCCTTGGCTATGCCCCTGGGGTGGGGAAAACGTATACCATGTTGAATGAAGCCCACGTGTTGAAAAAGCGCGGGGAGGATGTGGTGGTAGGTGTTGTAGAGACTCACGGACGCATTGAAACAGAGGTATTAGTAAAGGGTCTGGAAACGATTCCACAGCGGCGTGTGGAATATCAAAGTATTGTCCTTGAAGAGTTGGATCTCGATGCAATTCTCACACGGAAACCAAAGGTTGTATTAGTGGATGAACTTGCACACACGAATGCTCCGGGTAGCAGGCACCCAAAACGATACCAGGATATTGAAGAACTACTTGACAGCGGTATCGATGTTTATACAACCGTCAATGTTCAGCATTTCGAAAGTTTGAACGATGTCTTGGAAAAGATAACAGGAATTCGTATGCAGGAGACATTGCCCGATACCTTTCTGGATCGAGCCGACGAAGTTCAGGTCATTGACATCCCCTTGGAAGAGCTCTTTGAGCGGTTGAAAGAAGGAAAGGTCTATATTCCACCGCAGGCCGAACGGGCGATGCAGAACTTTTTTCAGCGCGGCAATCTCGTCGCCCTGCGCGAACTCATGCTAACCCATGTCGCCCGCAAGATCGATACCGAACTTTTGAACTATATGAGGGCGAAAGCTATTTCCGGTCCCTGGCCGGCAGCAGAAAGATTGATGGTCTGTATTGCCCCGAGTCCATACGCAAAACAGCTTCTCCGGAAGGGCTACAACATTGCAAAAGACGCCCATGCGGAATGGTATGCTGTATATGTCTCTACACCCGCCCTGAAAGAGATGTCGGATAAAGATAAGGCTTATATCGCTGGGGCATTGAATCTTGCCGAGGAATTGGGAGCAAAAATTGTAACTCTTTCCGGAACAGACGTAGCGAGTGAGATCCTTCGCTTTGCCCGTGAGTATAATATCAACCATATCGTGATCGGCAAGCCCCTTCATTCCATGCTCCTGGGGCTCTGGAAAGGCTCACCCGCATCCCGACTGCTTCACACTCCGAGTGAGTTTGAACTGCATCTCATCTCGCCATCTGTTGAGAAAAGAGAAACGGAAGTAAAGCCAAAACCTGAACGGTTTGCATTCAATCCAAACGACTACCTCCTTCCCGCTCTCATGGTTGTCGCCATCACCTTGTTGAACTTTTCCCTTCAAAAATTTGTTAATCCCATGTCCCTTGTTTATATCTATTTGATTGCAACGATTGCCAGCGCCCTCCTTTTCGGGACCGGGCCTTCGCTCTTCTCCTCGGTCTTAAGCCTGTTTACCTTCGATTTTTTCTTCACCGAGCCAAGATATAGCTTCAGCATGCATCATCCCCATGACATCATCAATGTCGTCGTCTTTTTCCTTACCTCGATCATCATCGGACAACTTGTCAAAATAACCAGACGGCAAAATCTTCTTCTGCAACTGCGCATCAGGCGGATCACCCTCATCGAAGAGATGAGCAAAGAATTCTTAATGCTTCCTCCAGTTGAACAATTCGTCGGGGGCCTTGTCCGAAACTCGAGGGAGTGGGAAAACACATTAACGCTATTTCGTACCACTGTTCTTGGACCACATCAGTCACATTGCGATCAAATATCTCTCAAAGATTATTGATGCTTCGTCTTTTGTCCTTTTCAGCGGGAAAGATGGGAGACTCCAGGTCTGGGCGCGGAGCAAACCTGACATTGACCTCACTCCGAATGAAATGGCAGTTGCGGAGTGGACCTATTCCCATGGTGAACCTGCTGGCGCGGGCACGCAAACACTGCCAGATATTAAGGTCTTTTTCATGCCAATGAAATCACTCGAAGAGACCATCGGTATCATAGGTATTCAGTATGACTTTAAGAATCTTCTGCTTGATCAACGCCGTCTTCTGGGAGCGGTATCGAATCTCTCGGCCCTCGCTGCTGCAAGATGGGTCAAAATATGGTCCGTCAAATAGTAGTCAATAAGAATCGAAAGAGACCTGTTATTCTTGCTTCATCGATCCCTCCTTTTGTGCTATAGTGTATACCATAACATTCCAAAAGACTTACCGAATTACTGAGCATATACACCAGTCCTAGTGTCAACTGAAGGCTCGGGAGGATGATCATGGTTTGGACTCTCCGCAAAAAGATTTTTATTGGTTATGGTATCACCCTCGTTTTGATGGTTTTGGTCCTGGTCTGGGCTTTTATCAATCTGTGGCAATTGGGTCAGGCCAGCGATGCCATCCTGAAGGAAAATTATAAAAGTATTCTTGCAGCAGAGAATATGGTCTACGCCATTGAGCGGCAGGACAGCGCCATCTTACTTGTCTTTGCCGGTTATGAGGAGCAGGGATGGAAACAGTTCCGTGAGAATGAGAGCGAATTCTTTCAGTGGTTAGCACGGGCAAAGGATAACATCACCGTCGAAGGCGAAGAGACGATTGTAAAAAAAATTGAAACAGGGTATTCCTCCTATCTTCAGCATGTTGTTGAGCTCAAATCCATTTCTATCGGCAGTCCAAGAAAGACGGCGACATTTTACCATGAGGCCATTCTCCCTTCTTTTCTCTCGGTCCGTGACACATGCATTCGACTGCGAGAGATCAACCAGCAGAACATGTTCAAGGTCAGTGACCGGGCACGCTATATTGCAAAGAGGGCCATCTGGTCCATGGCCACCATAGGGATTGCGGCCGTGGGGATAGGGATCGGGTTCAGTCTTCTCCTGTCAAATCTCCTCACGAAACCGGTCCGCCAGATGGTGGAGGCGACCCAGAAGATTGCAGAGGGGAATTATGACATTCAAATCTCGGCCCATTCCTCTGATGAACTGGGTCTGCTTGGCAGAAGAGTTTAATTCGATGACCCAAAAACTGAAGGGATTTCATGATCTGAATATCGAACAGATCATGGCAGAGAAGCAAAAGAGTGAAGCCATCATCCGAAGCATTGACGACGGTATTATCTTGGTGGATGCGGAGTTCAAGGTCACCGGAATGAACCCTATGGCAAGGAGAATCCTCGATATCCAATCTGACGAGCCGCAGAATAGACACTTTCTTGAAGTGGTTAAAAGCGAGCAATTGTTTCACTATATTCAACAATCGATGGAATCGGGCAAGCCTCCGAGCATTGAGGAAAAAGAAAACGTCTTCACAGTAGAGCGGAATGGAACCCGATATCACTACCAGTTCTCAATCACACCCGTTCGTGGGAAGAAGGGCGTTTTGATAGGGGTGGTGCTTCTACTGCGCGATGTAACACGTCTGACAGAGTTAGACCGCCTGAAGAATGAATTTGTGATGACCGTTTCCCACGAACTCCGGACCCCTTTGACAAGTATCGGCATGAGCATTGACCTTCTTCTGGAAAGTACGATCCAGAAGCTCAATGAGAAGGAACAGCAGCTCCTTTCAGCAGCCCATGAAGATCTCCAGCGGCTCAAGGTCTTTGTCAACAACCTCCTCGATCTTTCTAAGATCGAAGCAGGCAAGATGGAAATGGAGTATGCCAGCATTCCCGTTCGCCTGCTCTTCGAGAAAGTCGTTACTGTTTTTAAAACCCAGGCGGAGGAAAAAGCGGTGGTTTTTTCTTATCATGTCCCAGAGGCGTTGCCAAATGTGAAGGCAGATGATAATAAGATCACTTGGGTGCTAACCAATTTGATCTCAAATGCTTTGCGTTATACCCCGGGTGGAGGCCACATTAAGTTTTTCGCTGAATCATTTGGGCCTTATGTCCAAATTTCAGTTAGTGACGATGGGCCGGGTATTCCCTATGAATATCAATCCAAGATTTTTGACAAATTCGTGCAGGTCAAAAGCGACAGGGCAGTCGGAGGGAGTGGGCTCGGACTGGCTATTTGTAAGGAAGTCGTCCGTGCTCATGGGGGTACTATTTGGTTAGATTCCGTTCCTGGAGCAGGAAGTACATTTACCTTTACACTTCCCATTTGGGAATAACTCAAGAGGAAAGAACCATGAAAGAGAAATCCGTTTTAATCGTTGATGATGAGAAGAACATCCGTCTCACTTTGTCCCAAGCACTGGAGGCCCTGGAAGTGGAAACCGATACCGCTGCAAACGGGGAGGAGGCACTGGCTAAGCTCAAAGAGAAAGAGTTTGGCCTTATTCTTTTAGATCTCAAGATGCCAGGGATGGATGGCATGGAAGTACTGCGTCGGGTTCGTGAGATTCGGCCTGACATCCGTGTCATCATTATTACAGCCTATGGGACGATCGAGTCAGCGGTCGAAGCTATGAAACTTGGTGCTGTGGATTTTATTCAGAAGCCATTTTCTCCTGATGAGATCCGGGGATTGGTATCTCGTGTGATGGACAGGGAAAAGCTTGATGAACAGAAGGCGGTGGATTATGGGTCATCGATTGAGCTTGCCAAGCGGTGCATTGGAGACCGTCATTTTGATGCAGCCATCGAGCATGTCCGTAGGGCCATCTCCCTCGATTTCGGCAGACCAGAGGCATTTAACCTCTTGGGAGCACTCATGGAAATTCAGGGAGATCGTATTGAAGCCCAGAAGAATTACCGGGCAGCCCTTTCACTCGATCCTTCCTACGAACCTGCCATCAAAAATCTTCAGAGGTCGACAGAGGGAAGGTGGAGACAGGCTGGAGGAATCCTCCTGGGGGAGGCGTAAAAAGGAGGAAAAGTGATTCTTACGGGGATGGACGGATTACCTCTTGCTGAAGATTTCAATTGAGGTTCGATGGCAGATTTGCTATGATGGTTTTACAGTAAATAATTTAACCAGAATGAGAAAGTTCAAGACGATTCAAATTTTGACTGTGGCAATTTATTTATGTCTGTTCCTGTTCCCGGCATTACCTTATCAGCATAACAATTTTGTAAAGGCTGACTTTCACTCTTTGAATAAAATTCTTCAGAATGAACCCTTTCAAGAAGCAGTGTTTTCCAGTCGAAAAAGCGAGTCGAAAGCCTTCGCCCTCGTTATTCCTCAGATAACACCCCCTTCGAGAATCAATCTCACGAAGAAGCTTTATCATTCTGCTTTCCTAACAACTCCCGTTAATACAAAGAGCTTCGTCCTTCGTTGTTAATCCTCCAGACCATTTTTAGTCTCGACAATATGCTCAACCTCGGGCTGCAGATAATTAGCCAATTGGTTTGTAACTATTGATTTCGCTTAAAAATCCAAGAGAAGTAAATGAAGTCAACAAGGAGGAAACCATATGTTTGCAGGGAAGACAATCTTGGAGATATTTCAGATAGGTGGCTTCACAATGTATATTTTATTATTGTGCTCTATCCTATCGGTGACGATTCTTTTAGAAAGGATCCTTTATTACAGAAAACGCTCCAAAACAAAAAGAGCAGAATTTATGACAAGAATCGAAAGAGCCTTAAGAAGTGGTAATATTGAAAAGGCAATGGAGCTTTGCAATAATACGAATACTCCTTTCTCCAATGTTGTCTATTCCGGGCTTGCGTTCTATGGTCCTCATGAAAAAGAAATATCTAACGCAATGGAACGAGAGATTACCATCGAAACCACAAAATTGGAACGTTATACAAGTATTGTGGGAACCATTGGAAACACGGCTGTTTACATAGGGCTTTTTGGGACGGTTCTTGGGATTATCAGGGCATTCCATGATATTGCTGTAGCCGGAGCCGGCGGAATGAGTATTGTCATCGGAGGGGTTGCCGAAGCACTGGTATGCACTGCTACGGGGCTTTTCGTGGCTATACCAGCGGTTATTGCTTTCAATTATTTCACGAGAAAGGTGGACCATTTCATCAATGATATGGAATTATGTGCCTCCGAATTGATCGACCTGATAGGTAGGAAATAAAATCATATGAAGAGAAGAATGAGAAAATCCAAATTAATGACGGAAATTAATATCACCCCTTTTACCGATGTTGTACTGGTTCTTTTGATCATCTTTATGATAGCAACCCCCTTTATTTATCAATCCAGCATGAAAGTGGAATTGCCAAAGGCATCAAAATCGGAGGAGACATCGCGGGACATTATTATCAATATCAATGCTCAAGGCGATGTTTTTCTGGAAGATGCAAAAGTTGATTTAAGCACATTGAAATATAAGCTACGAGCCATGGTGAGGAAAAAACCAAATACCTCTGTGATTATCAACGGAGATAAAAATGTCAGATATGATTCTGTGATACAGGTGATGGATGTTTTGACACAATCAGGTGTTAAGAATCCTGGTTTAGGGATAGAGTTGAAGAGATGAAAAGATTACGAGACGGAACTGAACATCCCCATCTTTTAGCAAATTTGGTTCAATCCGATAAGGGCGGATTACTGAAAACAGGGTTTTTCTCGCTTCTCCTCCACGTGGCTCTCATCATCTTCCTGAGCTACAGCCTTAACCCTGCGATTTCTAAAGGGTTGCCCTATGTTTATCGCGTTACCATTCGGCCTTTTTCCCCTATAGGAGATGGAATTCCGCAGGGTACGCTCAGTCCAGGTCTCCCGGATCCTTCTAAAGAAATATCGACTTTCCCAGCAGGCGAAAAACCAAGACATGCTGGGGATCCAAAATGGAATGAAATCGTTGAAGGTATGAAACCGCAGAAGAAGACGGAAAAGAAAGTAGAAAAGTCTAAGAAAGAAGAGAGGCTTGAAAAGGAAAAAGGTTCTCGTAAGTCTCTTCAAGAGGCTATCGACGAGATTCATAAGAAGGTAGCCCTCGACGAGATTCAAAAAAAGGTGGCCCGTCGTGAGAAAACCGAGAAACTAACAGAAGAGGGAAAATCAACGTTGAATCCATCCCGGGGACCGATCCTGTCGTCCTCAAAGAGTTCAGTCCCATCGGGCTCTATATACGGGACAGGATTTGGGCCGGGAACCGGAACAGGACCGGGATCTACCGGGATCCCAACAGGAGAGTCAACTGGGGGGTCTCTATGGGGATCTTCCGTATTGGAATCCAAGCTGAATGAGTACTACAGTATGATATGGGCGAAAATCAAAGAGGAATGGACTCTTCCTGAAAACCTCCCCAAGGGGAAAATTGATCTCGAAACAACCATTGTTGTCATCATAGACAGGGAAGGAAAGGTTCAAAAATTATGGTTTGAGAAGAGGTCTGGCATTGCCCTTTATGACCAGATGGCGATGCGGGCAATTAAGAAGGCAGAACCCTTCCCACCTATTCCTAAGGAATTTAGTGACACCACATTTGAGATTGGAATCCGTTTTCATCCGGATTGAAAGATAATTCCAGGAGATATTGTAGTTCATAATTCATAACTGAGATAAAGGCAAGCCAGTTCAATCCCCTCCTTACTTGTCTTTTCTAATCGATGCATCTTTCTCATTTTGAATGACAAATTCTTCAATTTGATGTTAATCCCCGTTAGCTAAAAGCAAATCCTTTTTGAGCTTGTCCCTGCCTGATGGTGAAAAGGTTTGATTTTTAAGAAAAATTATGTAATATGGTGAAATCACTTTTATATTTTTAGGAGGGATCATGACGGAGCAACAGTGGATCGCATTAGGAATTTTCGTTCTTTCTTATGGATTGATCATTTCAGAAAAGGTCAGCAGAACGATTGCTTCGATCCTGGGAGCAGTTCTGGCCTTTATTTTTATTTTGACCCCTCAGGATCTTATTCATTATGAGAACTGGGAGACGATACTCTTTGTCTTCGGGATGATGACGGTCATCGAGACGATGAGCGAGTCAGGTTTCTTCCGCTGGTTAGGTCTCCACAGTGCCAAATGGGTCAAACTCGATCCGCTGAAACTCTTCTTCCTCTTCCCTTTTATTGCTGCATTTCTTTCGGCCTTTGTGGATAGCATTACAGTCATGCTTTTCATGTCCACTTTGACCTTGGAAGTCGCAGCCATCATTGGGGTCAATCCCCTTCCTCTCATCTTTGCTGAAATCTGCGCTTCGAATATTGGTGGTGCATCCACCATGGTCGGCGACCCTCCAAATGTCATTCTGGGAACCTATTTTGGACTCTCCTTTATGGACTTTGTGAGAAATACGGGGTTGATTGCGTGGATAGGTTTTGGAATAAATGCCCTCTTCTTCATCTGGTTTTACAAGCAAGAGATCTTTTCAACACGCAGTAGGCTTCGACAAGATCCACAATGGCTTGAACAGCAAGTGGCTACTTTAGATCCAAAAGGGGCCATTAAGGATAGATGGCTCTTTGCAGTGGGTTTGATCGCTTTTTTTTATGTCGTGGGGGTTCTGGTTACTCATCATCTCACCCATCTCTCTGTGGCGACATGTGCCCTCACCGGAGCACTGATCGCCATGCTTCTTGGGGGGCATAAGATGAGTAAGGTTTTGGTGAATATTGATTATCCCACGATTATCTTCTTTGCGGGACTATTCATTATTGTCGGAGCCATGGAGCATGTGGGTCTTCTAAAAATCGCAGCCTCCATCGTCAAAGAAGTATCGGGAGGAAATTTCTTTATTGCCCTGTCGATCATACTCTGGGTGAGTGCTTTCGGATCTTCGATTGTAGATAATGTGCCCTTTGCTGCAACGATGGCACCCATTCTCAAACATATGAGTGAAACTTTTGGCTTTTCCCTCCTTCCATTAGTCTGGTCAACCGCTTTAGGCACCGATATCGGAGGAAATGGAACACCCATCGGTGCTTCAGCCAATGTGGTTGCAGTGGCCAATTACGAACGGGTGACGAACAAAAAGATCAGCTGGGGGTACTACTGCAAAGCATGTTATCCCGCCATGATGGTGGTGGTGGCTGTTTGTAATCTCTTGCTTTATCTGTTCTATATTTAATTTTTTCTTTAATCGACAGGAGAAAAAATTTTCAGTAAAGTCCATCCTATTGTGGGGAGGACTTCGCATCATTGATGACAATGAAAATTCGTTTCAGGATTAAGAATTTTTTTTCGCGACATTTATCCCCCACGAGGATCTTTGTCCTCAGTTTTGCTGCTGTGATTCTAACAGGAGGGATTCTTCTTCGGTTCCCCTTTTCAGCTACCCAGGGGCCTCTCCGATTTGTGGATGCCCTGTTTACTTCCACCTCAGCAGTTTGTGTCACAGGTCTTGTCGTGATCGACGTCGGAAAGGATTTAAGTATATTAGGTCAAGTGATTACTATCTTTCTCTTTCAAATCGGAGGACTCGGAATCATCACCTTCTCAACTGTCTTCTTCGTCCTCATGGGCCGGGGCATTTCCTTTAAAGGGAGGGAAATTGTTCAATCAACATTTCTCCACACCCCAACAAGGGATTTCATCGTTGTCCTAAAATCTGTTCTCTGGTTTACATTCGTCACTGAAGCCATTGGAACCCTCTTTTTATTCATTCGATTTTCCAGAGATTTTTCTCCAGGAACAGCACTCTATCATGCCGTCTATAATGCCATTTCAGCTTTTAATAATTGTGGCTATTCTCTGTTTTCAGACAATCTCATGGGCTATCAGGGTGACCTGATCGTTAATCTGACCGTGATGGGGCTGATTGTCCATGGCGGCATTGGTTTCATCGTTCAGTACGAAGTCGTTTCTTGGTTAAAGGGGGTACAAAAAAGGTTATCCACCCATACCAAAATTGTCATTATCACAACAACCATTCTCATTCTCTCCGGCGCTTTTCTTTTTTATGTCTTTGAAAGAAATCATATTATTAAAGGCGTTCCGGTTCTGACCAAGATCTTAGCTTCCTTCTTTCAATCCGTTACTCCCCGGACAGCTGGATTCAATACGGTGGACATCGGTGCCCTGACCAATGCGACCATTCTCCTCCTACTCATCCTCATGTTTATCGGAGCTTCTCCTGGTTCTACCGGTGGTGGGGTTAAAACATCGAGCGCGGCGCTTTTAGTCCTGTTGCTCTGGAACCGGCTCCGGGGGAATGAGGACGTAAATGTTTTCAATAGGACCATTCCCAAAGAGATTATCAGCCGAGCCATATCGATTATCTTTGCTTCGGTCTTCTCAGTCGCTTTCATTTGGTCAGTTCTTCTAATCACAGGAGGGGGGAATCTGCCCCCTCTGGAAAGCCGTCATTATTTTGTAGAATATCTTTTTGACACGGTTTCTGCTTTCGGAACAGTGGGCTTGTCCATGGGGGTAACACCTAAACTGAACGATCTCCAGAAATATGCTCTCATCTTAATGATGTTTGCGGGAAGAGTAGGGCCCCTCACACTCGCCTTTTCTCTTTCCCGAAGCACTAAAAGTAAAGGGTTGACTTACGCAGAAGAAGGGGTCATGGTAGGATAATACGATTGCGGAATGTAGATTTCGGAATGTGGAATAAAAAACGAGAATTGAGAACTGAGTAGGGGCTGAAAATTTTCAACCCCTATGGACTTACGCTATGCACTTTGGCTATGCTCTTTGCGTTAAAAAGGAGGAGATTGAATGAAACGTGTGGTGGTGATCGGTTTGGGCATTTTTGGCTTTAATATCGCAAAAGACCTTTATGAAAATGGGATAGAAGTCATTGCCATCGATAAAAACAAGGATGTGATACAGAAGATCAAGGAATTTTCTACCAAAGCGATCCTTGCCGACGGAACAGATAAAGAAGTGATGGAGTCCATTGGGATCCAAGAAGATGATGTGGTTATCATTTCCTTTGGAGAAGACTTGGCTGCTAGTACCCTTATTACACTTCATCTCAAGGAGATGAAGGTGAAGGATATTATTGTGAAAGCCCCCAATGAAGATCATAAGCATGTTTTGGAGAAGGTTGGGGCAACAGAAGTGATCATTCCAGAAAGGGCGATGGCAGACAAAGTGGCCAAGAGTCTGATCTCGCCTAATGTTTTAGATTATATCCCACTTTCTGAAGGTTATACAATTTCTGAAATCGTTCCTCCACCCAGTTTTTTTGGAAAGACGATTGGAGAACTTCACCTAAGGAGCAAACATCACGTCGAGGTGATCGCAGTAAGGGAGATGCTTCCAGATCGGATTAAGATGGTACCCCGTGCTGATTTTGTGATTAAAGACAGTGATATCATGGTGGTCATCGGTAAAGAAGAGGCCATCCAAAAAATAAAGTAGGGGTATGGGGAATTGGGGAGATAGGGGACAAGAGACAAAAATCTCCCACCCTCCCCATCTCTTTATCTCCTTATCTCCCTATCATTCTTTTTACGTTTTTTCCCTGAAATAACCAAGGTGATCTCCCCCCTTATCTTTTTTTCTGCGAGCTGATGCTGAATCTCACTCACTTTCCCTCTTAAAATTTCCTCATAAATTTTTGTCAGTTCTCGTGTGAGAACAATTTCCCGGTCTCCAAGTATATCGAGAATATCTTTTAATGTTTCATTGAGACGGTGGGGAGATTCATAGAAGATGAGGGTTTCCTTGGTTTCTTCTAATTGTTTGAGGAGGTCCTTTCTCTTTTTGGATTTATGGGGAAGGAAGCCTTTGAACAGAAAAGCATCCGTAGGAAGACCAGAGACACTGAGAGCAGTGATGACCGCAGAGGGACCGGGGATGGGAACAATAGGGATCAGGTTTTCAATGGCCACTTGGATGAGGCGAAATCCAGGGTCGGAAATGCCAGGGGTCCCTGCATCTGAGACCAGGGCGATTCGATCGCCCTGGTTCAATCTGGAGAGGATCCATTCCTTCTTCTTTAGTTCATTTCCCTCAAAATAACTGGTCAGTGGTTTCTGGATACCAAAGTGCCTGAGAAGAAGGCCGGTGTGTCGGGTGTCTTCTGCGGCAATGAAGTCCACTTCCTTTAAGAGACGAACGGCTCTCAAGGTGATATCCTCCAGGTTTCCAATGGGAGTAGAAACGATATATAAAGTTCCTTTCATAGGGTTGGAAACAGAGGAATCCATCTTTTCTCCAAAAACATTATATTATCAACAACATACCACCAATTTATGGATTAATCAAGACGATAAAAATTTAGAAAAAAATGTTGACAAATATTCTCAAAAAAATTAAGTTTATGATTAAATAATACTGTTAAGGAAAAAAGATTATGCCTGAAGAATTGTCAGGTGAGAAAAAGGGCCTTGATCTGAGTGACGAGATGCCTTTGGTCGAAGGGGTGGAGTCCGACGAGGAGTTTCTCCTCGTCCGTGATTTAACCAAGTCCTTCATTAAGGCGATCAAGACCTTCCGATTTTATCCACCTGATAATCCTATCCTCAAGGGATTTCAAGAATTACTTCCAAAAAAATTCCAATTTTTCTTAAATAAATACCATTCCTTCGTTTTTCAGGTTGGAGAATTCACCCTCTCCTATAAGGGCAAGGTCTTATATGAGAACAGAGATGTGAAGGCGAGCCTTGCCTTCCTCTTTTATAAAGATGGCATAAGAGAACTTCGGTTCATGAAAGGGTTGGAGGAATGGGAAGTCAGGGGATTCGTCGATATCATTATACGGTGTGATAATATCAATCAATTAGAGGATGATTTCGTCACCTTGATGTGGGAGAAGGATTTTACCCACATCAGTTATTTGGCCACAGATGAATTCCTGGAGGATATGCCGATATTTATCCCTGAAAATGTCGAACAATTCAGAAAGGATTTAGTCTTCAAACCTGTCTCCCACGAAGTGATGATAGATTTTTTAGAAGAGGATATGGAAGAAGGGGTCGATTTAGATGAGGCCCTGTCCAAGCTGATCGAGGAACTTGATTCATTTGTCTCGAATCGAAGCGTCTATTCTCTCACCCCTGAAGAAGTGGAGAGATTGCGAAAAGAGGTTGAGTCTGAGATCGAACCAACCTTTGTGCTCAATATTATCGATATTCTTTTCGAAATCCTGGTTTGGGAGAAAGAGCCTGAACCCTATCAAAATGCGGTCAATATCCTGGATAAAATATTGGATGCCATGTTGACCCTCCGCGAATTTCAGAAAGCCATCGATCTACTGAAACGAGTTTATATTTTTCAGAGGACCTATGAACTGAAGGATTGGCAGATCGAAAGCCTTCGAAAGTTCATCGTGGAGGCTGGCAATGATCAACGGATCGAACGGATTGGGAAGCTTCTAGACCAGGAAGAGGAGGTTCGACCGGAGGATGTCCACAACTATCTGATTCTCCTTCAACGAAATGCGATCAAGCCCCTGATCAAGTTGTTAGGGGAACGCACAAAATCAAAGACGAGAAGGGTGATTTGCGATGCCCTCTCTGAAATCGGAAAGAACGCCTACGAATTGTTCACCCCCTACCTGGATGATCCACGGTGGTATCTCATCCGAAACATTACTTATATCTTAGGTCGGATTGGTAATGAGGAATCTTTTCCTTACATCCAAAAGGCATTCAACCACGAAGATTCTCGGGTAAGGAGGGAAGCCATCCTGGCATTAGGGGTCATCGGTAGTACCAAGGCTGTTGGAACGCTGGTGAGGGCCCTAACAGACAAAGATGCTCGTATTCGGGCTATGGCTGCCACCAATCTTGGGAAGATAGGAAAAAAAGCTGCTCTGGGCCCCCTCTTAGAGGTGGTCCAGTCAAAGGATTTTCAGAAAAAGGAACCCACCGAGGTGAAAGCCTTCTTCGATGCGATCGGGATGGTGGGTGGTTCTAAAGAATCCGTCCTCGCTCTCCAACAACTATTAGAACGAAAGAGCTGGTTCATTCGAGGAAAGACAGACGAGATTCGTATAGGAGCAGCCCAAGCCTTAGCCATGATTGGAACTCCAGAAGCCATGACCATCTTGGAGTCAGGAAGGGACTCGAAAGATGAATCCATGCGTGATGCTTGTAATCAGGCGTTAAGGAGTAAACCCACCAAGGAGGGATTAGCTTGATACCAGAGAAAACCCCCTCTATCGACCATGGGCTTCTTCCCGCTGAACTGGGGACAGAATTTGTTTCAGTTTTTTATCGCCTTCTAAAGGGGACCACCCTTTATAATCGGAAAAACCTTGTGATCGATCGCCTCACCCAAGAATGCCTTCAGATTATCAACCCTGTTGCCAAGGCAGAAGGTCACCTCTCCCTTAAGATCGTTCGGGACAACTTCTTTTTTAACAATGTGATCATCCAGGTGAAAGTTGACCAGTACTCCATTTTGAAAGGTTTTCTCCAAGAGATGAGAAATCGATGGATTGGGGAACTTGAGTTTACGGGAGAGATGGAGGCAGAGGAACTCAAAGATTTTGTCTACCTCCTCTCAGAGCTGGAGGAGAATAACGAAAGCAATTATCTCTATGTGATGAAACGGTTGGAACAAAAAAGCATCGAAGCTGTCAGTGTGGGCAAATTGGAAGTTTTTAAAGATGAGGAGGTTTATACTGACTCTAAAGAGAAGAAGGAATATTCGAAAGAAGTCTATTTTGAGTCCATCAGTTTAGTCAAGGATGTCGTGGAGAGCGTGAAGCACCAGAAATTGCTTAATGTCAGAAAAGCGAAGCGCCTTATGCAAAACGCGGTCAATGCCCTCGTGCAAGATGAGTCGACATTGTTGGGATTGGCCAACATTAAGAATTATGATGAAGCCATCTTTAACCATTCCGTCAACGTAGCCATCTATGCCATTGCCATCGGACAGAGGATTGGGATCCCCAAAAAATACCTCTCCCATCTGGGCATGGCAGCCCTTTTTCATGATATTGGGAAGACGAGAATTCCAAAAGAGATTCTTAATAAGACCGGGAAATTATTGATAGAAGAATTGGCAATGATGCGATTCCATCCGATCTTCGGAGTAGAGACTGTGATGGCGATGAAGGAGTGGGGAGAGCTTTCCAGCCGAATGATGCATGCCGCTTTTGAACACCACCTCAAATATGATTTGACCGGCTACCCAAAACAGACTCAGAAGCGTAAACTTACCCTTACCGGAAAGATCATCGCGATCGCTGATTTTTATGATACTTTGGTAAGGCCGAGAGGAGGGAATCGATTCCCTTATGTCTCAGAGAAAATTTTGGGGATCATGCTGGAACGAAGCGGAAAAGACTTTGACCCAGCCTTGGTCAAGGTTTTTATCAATATGATCGGCGTCTTTCCTCTTGGCACCCTGGTCTTATTAAATACCAATGAGATAGGGATCGTCATCCAAATCCAAGAGGATACGGAAATGCTTGATCGCCCCAAGGTCATCCTCCTTTATTACAGCGATGGGGAATATCACAAAGGAGAGAAGGTGGATCTCAGAGAGATGGAAGAAACAACCGGGGAATATAAACGGAGCATTGTGAGAACCCTCGATCCTAATCAATATCATATTAATGTAGCAGAATATATTATCTAAGAGGAATTAAGGAATTCAGGAATTCCGAAATGGTTTTAGATTCAATTTCCTAGTCTCCCCAATCCCTAAATCCCCCCATTTCATTTCTTCTTTTTCTTGGCTTCCTCCCATAACTGGTCCATTTCGAGGAGATTCGACTGATGGAAAGATTTTCCCTTCTTGTGGAGCGATGTTTCAACATAATGGAATCGACGCATAAATTTCTCCACCGTTTTTTTTAACGCCTCCTCCGGATCCATCTGGAGAAACCGTGAGATATTTACCATCACAAAGAGGAGGTCTCCAAGTTCTTCCCGGATTTTTCTTCGGTTCCGGAGGGAAAGGGCCTCTCTGAACTCCTTCATCTCCTCATCCATTTTTTTTAAAACCCCATTGAGATCAGGCCAATCGAAACCTAACCGTGAGACTTCTTTAGTCAATTGATAGGCCAAGGAGAGAGAAGACACAGCTTTAGCCCTTCGACTGTTTCTCACCCTCTCATTGAGAGCAGTGATAAGGATGCGCTCAGGGCTTCCCCTGAGCACGTTCCGGCTTTTAGTTCGGAGAGCCGAAGGGTAACCCTTACTTTCTTTCTTCTGAATTTTCATAAGAGCCTCTCACCCAAAGTTGCTAAACCGCCTTTTTTATGTTAATTAAATACTTTTAAAATAAAGGATTTTTGAATGATATTCAATTGCAGGAGTGAGTGACCTTCCCGATCTTCGAGAGAAAGGAAAAGCAATGGATTATCGACAAACACTCAACCTTCCTAAAACCGACTTTCCCATGAAGGCCAATTTAGCTAAGAGGGAACCGGAGATATTGAAGGTGTGGGAGGAGAAAGGGATTTACCGTCAATTAAGCCAACAGGCAAAAGACAGGCCCAAATATATTCTCCACGACGGTCCTCCCTATGCCAATGGGAACATTCACATCGGAACGGCCCTGAACAAAATCCTGAAAGATTTCATCGTGAAGTCGAAATTCATGACTGGATTCAATAGCCCATATGTTCCAGGTTGGGATTGTCATGGGTTACCCGTTGAACACGAGGTCGAGAAGAGTCTCGGGTCTAAGAAGGGAGAACTGTCTGTTGTTGAAATTCGGAAGCGATGCCGGGATTACGCAGCCAGATATGTGGGGATTCAAAGGGAGGAATTCAAACGTCTGGGAGTTTTTGGTGAATGGGAAAATCCCTACCTGACCATGAATTTTGCTTACCAGGCAACGATTGTTAGGGAATTTGGAAAATTTCTTTTAAACGGATCAGTTTACAAGGGAAAGAAACCGGTCCATTGGTGCTCTACTTGCAAAACTGCATTGGCTGAGGCTGAGGTGAAGTATGAGGATCACCGATCCCCCTCGATCTATGTGAAATTCAAGATGGTGTCTGAGATCAGTAAAGAGTTTCCTAACCTAAAAGGGAAACCCATCTCTGTCATCATCTGGACCACGACTCCTTGGACCATTCCAGCTAATTTGGCCATTGCGCTCCATCCGGATTTTAACTATGTGGCTGTCGATGTGGGTGGAGAGGTCTATATCTTAGCAGAAGGTCTTCTCGAAGGTGTGATGGAGAAGTTTGGCATTCAGAAATATCAGGTATTGGAAAAATTTTTAGGGAAAAGATTGGAAGGGCTTAAATGCCGACATCCATTCCTTGAACGAGATTCCCTTATCATCCTGGCCTCCTATGTGACCTTAGATGCTGGGACAGGGTGTGTTCACACGGCACCTGGCCATGGCCAGGAGGACTATGAAAGTGGTGTTCAATATGGATTAGAGATTTACAGCCCTGTCGATGATGATGGTCGATTTACAAGTGACGTTCCTTTCTTCGCTGGGCAATTCGTTTTTGATGCCAACGCTGCTGTGAACCAGAAACTGGCTGAGGTCGGAGCGCTCCTGAAAGAAGAGAGGATGGTTCATTCTTATCCTCACTGTTGGCGTACAAACGATCCCATCATCTTTCGGGCGACAGAGCAGTGGTTCATCTCGATGGATAAGAAGGGGTTGAGAAAGAACGCCCTTCAATCGATCAATGAGGTGACCTGGATTCCCCCATGGGGTAGAGATCGGATCTACGGAATGATTGAGAACAGACCCGATTGGTGTGTCTCTCGACAGAGGGCCTGGGGGATACCCATCACTGTCTTCTACTGCTCCGCCTGCAAACAACCCTTGATCGATCAGGAAACGATTGAGCATGTTGCTCGTCTTTTTGAGGTGAAGGGAGCGGATATCTGGTTTGAAGAGGAGGCCGATCAACTTCTACCCAAAGGGACCCAGTGTCCCCAATGCGGAGGGAAAGTTTTTTCAAAGGAGATGGATATTCTGGATGTCTGGTTCGACTCTGGGGTCTCCTACGCGGCCGTCCTGGAGAGTCGGGAAAATCTTGAATTTCCAGCCAGCCTCTACCTGGAAGGAAGCGACCAACACAGGGGGTGGTTCCACAGCTCTCTTTTAACCTCTGTAGGGACAAGGAATCGAGCCCCTTATCTTTCGGTTCTTACCCATGGGTTTGTGGTGGATGGAGAAGGGAAAAAGATGTCTAAGTCTGCGGGGAACGTGATCGCTCCCGATGAGGTGATTAGCAAATTAGGAGCGGATGTCCTGAGGCTCTGGGTTGCAGCAGAGGACTACAAGGATGATATTAAGATTTCCAATGAAATCCTGAAGCGACTCGCCGATGCCTACTTCCGGATCCGGAATACCTTCCGTTTTCTTTTAGGAAATCTCTACGACTTCGATCCTGGAAAAGACCGAATTCCTCATCATCAACTCTATGAGATAGACCAATGGGCCCTTCATCGGCTTCAAAAACTCATCTCCAGGGTTCAGGAAGCTTATGAGCGTTTTGAGTTTCATGTCGTTTATCATAGTGTCCAGAATTTTTGTGCTGTCGAAATGAGCGCCCTCTATTTTGATATCTTGAAGGATAGGCTTTATACATTTTCATCCCATTCGCAAGGCCGGAGATCAGCCCAGACTGCCCTTTATGAGATTTTGAAAGCCCTGGCCAGCCTGATGGCTCCTGTTCTTTCCTTCACATCAGAAGAGGTGTGGAAATATATTCCTTCGGATTCGGGCAAAGCTGAAAGTATTCATCTGACCCGATTTCCCGCATTGCAAACCGAATATTTGGATGATGCCCTGAACGACCGATGGGAAAAGATTTGGGAAATCCGAGCGGTAGTGACCAAAGCCTTAGAGGAGGCTCGAAAGGAGAAGGTGATCGGGCTCTCCTTAGATGCTCAGGTCCATCTCTATCTTCCTGAAAAGATCTATCAATTTCTACAACCCTATCAGAAGGATCTGAAGTCCATCTTTATTGTGTCCTCAGTGACCCTTCATCCTGTTGTAAGCGGACCGACCAGCGGTGCAAAGGATGAAAAAGAGGTGAAGGCAGAGGTGCTCCGTGCAGAGGGAGGAAAATGTGAACGATGTTGGAATTACGATGTCAGCGTTGGCGTCCATACGGAGCATCAAACCATCTGTCAAAGGTGTATCGAAGCCATCCAACCATAGAATGCGGATTGCAGATTGCGGAATGCGGAAGTGAGTAACTCAGCTCTTAAGGGCTGATGAATCAGAGCTGAAGCCCTGAGATACAAAAGGCTTTGCCCTATGCTCTATGCCCTTAGCTGGTGAGAACAAATGAAACGAAAATATTGGGTTCTTCTTATCATCTGTTTCTGGATTCTCATTGTGGATCAATGGACCAAGCACGGTGTTCAGCAGAGATTGGTTCTCTATCAAAAAGTGGAAGTGGTCCATGGGTTCTTCAATCTCGTCCACGTGAGGAACACAGGAGGGGCTTTCGGAATCTTTGGTGGAGAAAAAGGAGGACTCGGTTCCTTGCTCTTTGTGGTGGTCTCCTTGGTCGCCATAGGAAGCATCCTCTTTCTTTTTATTCGATTGAGGGATGATGAGGAGACACTTTCACTTTCATTCTCTCTGGTTCTAAGTGGTGCGATGGGAAACCTCATTGACCGTCTCCGGTACGGAGAGGTTGTAGATTTTCTCGATTTTTACCTACTTTCCTTCCATTGGCCTGCTTTCAATATTGCGGATTCTGCTATCTGCCTTGGTATCGGTTTAATGGCCTTAGAGTTATTGATAAGAGATCAAAGGAAATCCAAATTTCAAAATCCCTGCCTGCGGTAGGCAGGCAAATGTCAAATGAATGTCAAATTCAGGCATAGGTTAAGGTTTAGGCTAAGGTTTAGAATTTATTCTTATTAACTTAACCTCAACCTCAGCCTTAACCTTTATTTCAATATTTGAACTTTTAACTTTGACATTTGACATTTTCATTAAAAAATGTATCCCATCCTCTTTCGATTGGGCGGGTTCACTATCTATTCCTATGGATTTTTCCTCATCCTCGGCATCGTTGTATCCGGGATCCTTGCCATTCAAAAAGTTCGAAAAGAAGGTCCTCCTATTCCGTTCGAAAGGGTTGCGGATCTCTTCTTCTACTCCGTCCTATCAGCCGTTATCGGGTCGAGAATCCTTTTCGTTTTAATCAACTTTGACCTTTATCGTGAAAGCCCTTTAAGAATATTTAAAATATGGGAGGGAGGATTGGTCTTTTATGGAGGGCTCATTCTGGCTGTTGGGGTCTCAATCGGATATATGCGCTGGTACCGGTTGCCTATTTGGAAATTATTCGACCTCGTTTCTCCTTTACTCGCCTTAGGTCTCTTTTTCGGCAGAATCGGTTGCTACTTTGCTGGATGCTGTTATGGGAAAGAGACTTCACTTCCCTGGGGGGTCATTTTTACAAACCCAACCTCTTTGGCCCGATTAAACGTTCCCCTCCACCCCACCCAACTCTATGATGCTGTCAATGGGTTAGCCCTCTTCTTATTTCTATTATGGAAGGAAAAGAGAAAAACCTTCGATGGTCAAATTTTTTTCTTCTTCCTCCTCCTCTATTCGATCACCCGTTTTTTTATCGAAATGCTGAGGGGGGATCCAAGAGGATTCCTCTTCCGAGATCTCCTCTCTACCTCTCAAGGAATAGGAATCTTTTTAACCATTTTAGCCGTTTTTATGTTATTCTTTCTAAAGAAACGATACGGAAGGTAGGAAGGTGGCTGTTTTAGAAATCTTAAAATATCCCCATACCATTTTAAAAAAACGGTCTAAGGAGGTAGCACAGATCGATAAGGGGATAAAGAGGTTGATTGTTGATATGGCGGAGACAATGTATGAAGCAAACGGAATCGGGTTGGCCGCTTGTCAAATCGGAGTACCTCAAAGAATCATCGTCCTTGATGTCAGTCCCATCGATCCCCAGCACAGTTTTTTTGCTATGATCAATCCCGAAATCATTTTTCAAGAAGGGGAGATCGATCATGAGGAAGGGTGTCTGAGCGTACCGGATTGTTTTGAGAAAGTGAAGAGAATTGAGAAGATCTGTGTCAAAGGGATTTCCCCGGATGGAAAAGAGATGGAAGTCTTCGGGGAGGGAATATTGGCGTTTGCACTCCAACATGAGATCGATCACATTAATGGTGTTCTCATTTTAGACAGACTGAGTCAACTGAAAAGAGAAATTTATCGAAATAAATTGAAGAAGGAAAAAAGGAAGGAAGAAAAAGTTTGACCGTATCTCCTTGGCGGGTTGTCTTTTTTGGGACTCCCGCCTTTGCCATTCCTGTTCTGCAAAACCTGCTTCAGGGATCGGATGAGGTGGTAGCAGTCGTCACTCAACCAGATCGGGAAAAGGGAAGGGGGCGAAAGGTTGTTCCACCCCCTGTCAAGGAACTCGCCCTCCAGCAGGGGCAGGCCCTTTTCCAGCCGGAGAAGGTAAGGGAAGAAACCTTTCAAAAAAAGATCAAGGATCTTCAACCTGCCCTCTTTGTATTAGTGGCCTATGGCCAGATTTTGCCGAAGTCCCTTTTGGAAATTCCCAAGCATGGAGCGGTCAATGTCCATGCCTCCCTGTTACCAAAATATCGTGGGGCCGCTCCAATACCATGGGCAATCCTCAATGGAGAAAGGGTGACAGGAATAACCACAATGATGATGGACGAAGGCATGGACACAGGAGATATTCTTTTGCAGACCGAGATTCCTATTGGTGACGGGGAGACAAGCCAGACCCTGCACGATCAGTTAGCTTTATTGGGAGCCCAATTGTTATCGGAGACTGTGAAGGGAATGAAGGCCGGGAGTGTTCATCCTATTCCACAAGACCATTCAAAGGCCACCTATGCTCCTCCCCTTAAAAAAGAGGATGGAAAGATTGATTGGAGCAAAGGAGCGAAAGAGATCGATCGGCAAGTCCGGGCCCTCAATCCGTGGCCAGGGGCTTTTACGGAGTGGAATGGACAGTTGTTAAAGATTTATAAAGGAGAGGTTAGGGAAGAAATTTCGGAGAGAGAGGCAGGAATTGTTTCCTGGGTAGGGTCAGATTTCATCGAACTGGGGACCGGTAAGGATTCTTTTCTTATTAAAGAGGTCCAATTAGAAGGGAAGAGGAGGATGAGTGTTCGGGAATTTCTTGCAGGACACGCCATCCCTGTCGGAGCAGTCTTTAAATAATATTGCGGAATTCGCCTGCCTGCCGCAGGCAGGGATTGCGGATTTCGGAATATGAAAATTTTAGATTTAAAACCAGAGATTGGAGATTAAAGATCTGAAATAAAATTAATTACCAATTCGTATTTCGAAATCGGCAATGAATAAAACTCCGCATTCTGCATTCCGCAATCCGCATTTTTAGGGAGGTCGTTTTGGAGGTTAGACCCCAAAAGAGGATCTTTATTGGACTGCTGGTCTTTACCTGTTTGATCCTTTTCTTTCTCATCTTTCTGCTCTGGTATGTTCCTTTGGTGGGATTGAAAAATATTCATCCATTCCTACCGCTTATTTTCAGTTTAGCCCTCGCCGTTTTGGTCTTTCTTATGATTTCCGGAGGTCTCCTCCTCATCTTTACCATCCTGCGAGGGAAGGACATCCTTTTTTCCCATAAGCTTCGAGGGATTGTGGCGAAGGTCCTTTTTCCATTTATGATCCTAATGGGAAAGTTGGCGGGGGTATCCAAAGAGAAGGTTCAGCAGTCCTTCATTGAGTTAAATAACCATCTGGTCCGATCCAATCAGCACCGAACCCGACCCAATCGACTCTTAGTCCTTCTTCCCCACTGCATACAGGATTTTGATTGTCAGATCAAAATTACAGGAAATATAAAAAACTGCAAAGGTTGTGGGAAGTGTGAAATTAAAGAACTGATTGAACTCTCCGACCAATATCAGGTGAAGATCGCTGTGGCCACGGGTGGGACATTGGCCAGGAGAATCATCGTGGAGAATAGGCCTGAGGTTATCGTAGCTGTGGCTTGTGAGCTTGACCTGACCAGTGGGATCCAGGATAGTTATCCCATTCCGGTGATCGGTATCCTGAATGAGCGTCCCAATGGTCCATGCTTCAACACCAAGGTTGATATCCAGAAAGTGAAGAATGCAATTTCAGATTTCTTGTACAAATCCCCGTGATGTGGCGTTAGCGGCGAACCATGGATATTTAAAACTCTCGAGGCTGTTCAAAAAGGCCCCTCAATTGTCTGAGGAGTCCCGCTCAGGCGGGACGACGAAGAATCTAATCATTTGTTGATTATGCTAAAACAGAGATTCTTCGCTACGCTCAGAATGACAACAAATAAGACTTTTTCTACAGCCTGTCTCGAGTTGATAATTTGACAAGTAGCCGATTTATGATTACATTTTATAGGTGAAAAGGAGGTAGATATACGCAATGAACCATTTTAAGACATTTCTTTTAATGTTAGTTTTAACGGCTCTCTTTATCCTGGTTGGAACTGCAATTGGTGGGAAGAGCGGGGCGATTTATGCCTTTGTTTTTGCCGCCCTGATGAATTTCTTTACCTACTGGTTTAGCGACAAGATTGTCCTTCGAATGTATGGAGCAAGAGAAGTTTCTCAGAGCGAAGCGCCTGAACTTTACGGGGTTGTTGCAGAACTGACGAGCAAAGCCAGCCTTCCAATGCCGAAGGTCTATATTATGGAAAATGAGACCCCCAATGCTTTTGCAACTGGAAGGAATCCAGAACATGCTGCTGTGGCTGTGACAACTGGGATTCTAAGTATTTTATCTAAGGAAGAATTGATGGGAGTCATCGGGCATGAACTCTCCCATATCCGGAACAGGGATATCCTCATCAGTACCATCGCCGCTACGATTGCTGGTGCGATCAGTATGCTCGCTACCATGGCCCGCTGGGGCGCCATGTTTGGTGGATTCCGATCAGATAACGAAGAAGGGGGCAGGGGAGGAAATATTCTCGTTGTACTCCTCGTTTCAATATTTGCTTCTATTGCGGCAATGCTGATCCAGATGGCCATTTCTCGTTCCAGGGAATATATGGCGGATGAGGGTGGGGCCCATCTAAGCCATCCTCATTCCTTAGCAAAGGCTCTTGGAAAGTTAGATGCAGCTGCCCAGAGGATTCCTATGGAGGCTAATCCTTCCACTGCGCATATGTTTATTGTCAACCCATTAAGGGGGGGAGGGGTCCTTTCACTTTTTAGCACTCATCCTCCTATTGAGGAACGGATCGCCAGGCTTGAAGAGATGGCGAGGACAGGAAGGTTTTGAGGAATAAGACCCCAAGGGCGATCTGTCTCGACATCTTGAATCAGATGGAACAGGCGGGTCGCCATCCGGATACCCTCCTTACAGATGCCTTTAAACGATATCGACACCTCACCCCACTCGATCGCGCCTTCCTGACAGAATTGACCTATGGAACTCTCCGGTGGAGAGGTCGGCTCGACTGGGTAATCCGCCATTTTTCAAAGATCCCTTTTGAAAAGATCGAGTCGGGGATTCTCAACGTCCTTCGCCTCGGGTCTTACCAGATCCTTTTTCTTTCGAAGACCCCTGCTTGGGCAGCAGTTAATGAATCCGCAGAATCAGCCAAGCGGATCCGAGGGACGGGAGGGGCAGGTTTAGTCAATGCCATTCTGCGCTCCCTTCTAAGGCAGAAAGAGGAGATCCCCTACCCCGGGATGGATCAAAATCCGGTTCTTCATATTGCTGTGACCGAGTCACACCCGTTCTGGCTGGTTCGAAGATGGGTCGAAGAGATGGGGATAGAGGAGGCATTGATGATCTGCAAGGCAAATAATCGGATCGCCCCTTTAACCCTGAGGACCAACACCCTCAAAATAGATCGAGAACAGCTAATCCTTAAGTTGAGGGGAAAGGGGTTGAATTCCTCCCCAACCTCTTTTTCTGAAGAAGGCATTGTGCTGGGGGATTCTCCTCCCCCTGTCTCAGAGCTTCCTTTCCTCAGAGAGGGCCTATATATTATTCAGGATGAAGCGTCTCAACTGATTGGCACTATTCTAGACCCAAAACCAGGAGAACGAATCCTCGATGCCTGTGCTGCACCCGGAGGAAAGACAACGCATCTTGCACAACGGATGGAGAACCAGGGAGAGATCTATGCCCTGGACGTTAGCAGGGAAAAACTGGGTCTCATTGAAAGGGTGTGCCGCCTGCTAGGGGTAGAGGTTGTGAAAGGTTTGAAGGGAGATGCAACTCATCTCTTGCCCACTCCCGGGAGTATGGCCTTTGATCGTGTCCTGGCAGATGTTCCCTGTTCCGGGTTTGGAACACTTCGGAGGAACCCGGATTTAAAATGGAAAAGAAAGGAGGAGGATATTAGGAGATTAAGCATTCTGCAATCATCGATATTAGGAAATCTTGCTCGGTATGTGAAAGAGGGAGGCATTTTGGTTTACAGCACTTGCACCGTCTTTCATGAAGAGAACGAGGATGTTGTGGAGAAATTTCTGGATGAACATCCAGAATTTCGATTGGATCAGATGAGTGAATCCCTTCCTAAAAAATACCATTCTTTTATTAAGAAAGGATGCTTCCAAACATTCCCTCCGAGAGATAAGATGGATGGTTTTTTTGTTGCAAGAATGATTAGGGACAATAGGCTATAAACTGCACAGGTAACCTTGCACAAGATAGAAGAGTACTCAGTATGCTTAAGAAAAAACATTCGACCAGCAAACATCTGCCAAGAGGGTTAGAAATACTCTACGAAGATAGAGATATCCTGGTGGTAGATAAGCCTGCGGGGCTATTGACAGTGGGGACGGAGACTAACAAATTCAAGACGGCTTACTACATTCTAACCGATTATGTACGCAAAGGCTGTCTAAAGTCGCGAAACCGAATTTTCATTGTTCATAGGCTGGACCAGTGGACATCCGGCGTACTGATATTTGCAAAAAGCGAAGAGGTTAAGTTACATTTGCAGGCTCAGTGGAAAGGCACGGAAAAGAAATATGTTGCGGTGGTTTATGGTCAGTTGGCCCAAAAAGAGGGAATGATTACCTCATACCTGTCTGAGAACAAGGCTTATGTCGTCTATTCCACAACGGATGTCACAAAAGGCAAACTGGCACATACTGTTTATAAGGTGCTTAAAGAGACCAAGCAGTTTAGTCTGCTGGAGATTAATCTTTTGACCGGCAGGAAGAATCAGATACGTGTACATATGGCTGATAAGGGACATCCGATCGTAGGCGATCGTAAATATGGTAAAACCAAGGATGGGTACAGGCGTTTAGCGCTTCATTCGAAATCGATTTCCTTCAAACACCCCACCAGCGGCGAGCAGATGACTTTTGAAACCAAAGTGCCAAATTATTTTAATAAGCTGATTGACAATATTCAGGATAGATTATATTAATTTTTTATAGAAGGATTGATGGAGACGTAGTTAAGTTATTTAAAAAACCTTGCCTCTGAATCGTTTTGGCGCCAAAACGTGGATAAAGGGACAGGTCTTGAAATATTTGATCAAAAATTTATTTTCCTCTCTCACGGCGAAACTGAAAGGCTCTCCTAAAGTGGTCAGGGAGATCATCTATGGACTGATGCTCCATGAGATGGATCTGGAAATGAAGAAGGAAAAAGGACATCTGGATAACCTCTTTATGTTGGTCATCTTTGGAGATCTGATCGGTCTTCCTCTGCTTCCACCTTATTATTCTTTGCGACTCCT
Organism: uncultured delta proteobacterium; assembly: GCA_963739325.1. Taxonomy (GTDB): domain Bacteria; phylum Desulfobacterota; class BSN033; order BSN033; family UBA1163; genus CAVTZZ01. The sequence continues at coordinate 122,569 of CAVTZZ010000042.1, forward strand.
GCCTCATATCATTCCTTCTCTTGAAACATGGAAAAGGAGGGTTCTGAGAGAAAAAGATCTGACCGATTTTGTAGCACATGATCTTTGATAAGAAATTGGACCTAAGTAATTGGGGACGGGTTATTATTTTAGAATACGGAATGCAGATTGCGGAGTTCGGAATTTACCTTATCCATTAGGTCAAGAATCAATATAGACATCAAGCTTGATTATGCACTGTAGGGGGAATTGAGTTATCTGTCTCCGATTACTCCGCTGCTCATAATGTGTCCCTCATGTTGCACTGACCAATAAACCAATAATAGAAATAAGATGATCACTAAAAAGAATCAGGCTACACCGGACATTATTGTTGTGGGGGGAGGTGCTGCCGGCATGATGGCAGCAGGGCGCGCAGCGGAGCGGGGCGCGAAAGTAATACTCGTTGAAAAGACACACCGTCTGGGGAACAAATTGCTCCTGACGGGCGGTGGCCGGTGCAACATCACCAACAAGGCTAGCCTGAAGGAATTCGTTAATGCCTTTGGGAAGAATGGCAGATTTCTCTATCGGGCATTAACCGTATTTTCGAACCGCGATTTGATCAATTTCTTCAGTTCCCGTGGACTGGAAATGAGGGTTGATCCTGACGGGAAGGTCTTCCCCGCCGATAATCGTGCTGAAAGCGTGCTTGCCGTATTGCGTCAATATATAGATGACAACCAAGTTCGTATCCTTCACAATACCGTCGTAACAAATATTATTTTTCAGTCTGGAGAAAGCTTACGCGCTGGCGGTGTTAGATGTGCCGACCACAGCGTGTTGGATGCCGGAAAAGTAATTGTTGCCGCGGGCGGCATGTCGTATCCGAAGACTGGATCTTCCGGCGACGGGTACAAGCTGGCAAGACAATGCGGACATTCCATTGTGCCGCTGACGCCAGGTCTCGTTGCGCTTGAGTCGGACGAGCCATTTCTTCAGGAATTGCAGGGGATAACGCTTAAAGACATTTCGCTTTCCGTGTTGGTGGACGGAAAAAAGAAGGTTTCAGAGAAAGGCGACATCCTGTTCACACATTTTGGTGTATCAGGCCCAACCGTGCTTATTCTTAGCGGGATCGTTATCGATGCGCTGGCTGCTGGCAGCCCTGTTGCCCTTTCACTGCAATTAAGGCCGGCTTATACAGCTCAAGAACTTGACCCTATCCTTCAACGGGAGTTTGAGTCCTGCGGGACAATAACCCTTTCACAGTATTTGAAAGATGCTCTGCCAAAATCGTTCGCGCTGCTCTTTGAACGCCGGTGCGCCGTCGAGCCGGGTAAGCGATGTAGTAAAATCAGCCGGGAGGAGCGGAAAAGAATCGTCTTATGTTTTACAGATTTCAGAATAAATATAACAAAACCGAGGCCCATTGAAGAGGCGACCATCACGCGGGGGGGCGTATCGTTAGAAGAAATAAATCCCCAGACAATGGAGTCGCGGATAGTGCATGGTTTATTTTTTTGTGGCGAGATGATTGATGTGGATGGAATGACTGGAGGGTATAACCTGCAGGCTGCATTTTCCACGGGATATCTCGCCGGAGAATCGGCAGCACAAATCCAGAAAAGTTATTTGGGATCAAATCTTTATCCTTGAATTAATTTGAGCACAGAAGGAAATCAGGGATACATCCCATTTTATTTTGGAGTGTCATCCGTAAAAAAGTTGGGCCTGCTCTATTAAAAGTGGAGATGATGAGATGGGGAGATAGGGAGATAGGGTGGTGGAGAGAAATTTTATTGAAAAAGTCCAAATAATTTCATAGTATTTTGAACGGAGGCACCGTTTGCTGTCATTCTGAGCCCTTCGACTCGCTCAGGGTAAACTCTGCGAAGAATCTTGTCACAGTTTATGGAGGTAAAGTTGAAAAAGATAGCACCTTCGATTTTATCTACAGATTTTAGCCGTCTCGGCGAAGAGGTGAAGGCGATTGAGGAGGCAGGGGCTGATCTGATTCACGTGGATGTCATGGATGGGCATTTCGTCCCCAACATCACCATTGGGCCTTTGGTGGTAGCAGGGTTAAAAAAATTAACCACTTTGCCCCTTGATGTTCACCTGATGATAGAAAAACCTGAGCGTTATATCGAAGCTTTTGCCCAGGCAGGGAGTGATTGGATTACTATCCACGCTGAAGTGTGTCCTAATCTCAAGCGAATGATTAAAAAGATTCGTCAGTTGAATGTAAGGCCAGGCATTGTGCTCAAGCCTGCCACTTCGTTAAAAACCCTTTTTTCTGTTCTTGATGATCTTGATTTAGTTCTTATCATGTCGGTCAATCCTGGGTTTGGTGGACAGTCTTTTATTCCATCCACATTGAAAAAACTTGAGCGATTGAGGAAGATCATTGATCAGAACCATTATGTCCTGGAAATAGAAGTGGATGGAGGGATCAAAGTAGAGAACATCGGAGAAGTTTCGAGAGCCGGGGGAGACATCTTCGTTCTGGGCACGGGTATCTTCAAGACAGAGGACTATGGAGAGACGATACGTAAATTGAGGCAGGAAATTGGATGCAAGCCAAATACGCTCCCCAGCCCCCCGTTTGCTAAAGGGGGCAGAGAGGCGGATTAATAAAGACACACATGGATCTTACAAAACAGAAGAGTTATCAACAGTCTTTTGATTTGGCTTGCGCCTCGATCAAAGAAATGGATCTGAAGGAGAGGGCAAAGAAGGCTGGAGCAGATTATCAAAAAGAGAAGGATGGAAAAGAGGTGAATGAGCTTTGATCCCCAAAAGCCATGAGCTGCAACCTCATGGCTGGAAGGGCTTATTTCTTATCCAATAATTGGAAATATTTTTCTTTCGATATCACCGCTGCTCTTATAGTGAACGGTTTAATAAAGTAGTCATTGCGAGGAGCAAAGCCCTGCACCGCATGGTGTACAGGGCGAAGCGACGTGGCAATCTCATGAGATTGCTTCACGAAGTTTACCCTGAGCAAAATAATGAGATTTTTCGCTCGCTTTCTCCAGAATGACAAAAAGTGAAGGGTTCGCAATGACACCACGCGAACGTCAACTTATTTATGGCGTTTACTATAGATCCTTTTCCCTAGGTTATGGAATTCATCCGAGATAAATCTAAATCAATACTTTATTACGATTGCCTGACCCCATGATGACCCCATGATGACCCCATGCAGATTATGGGGGCGGGTGGTAAGGTGATGGGTTTTTCAGTCGTCCGATTTGACTAAAGGGGAATTGGTGGCGGTGCAGGGATTTGAACCCCGGACACTGCGGATATGAGCCGCATGCTCTGACCGACTGAGCTACACCGCCAAACTCAATAAAATATTACCCAATCCCAATCAATTGTCAATCAAAAATTGGGAAAATACTCGCCTTTTGCCAGTGCAATCTGGTATCATTTTGCCAAATCCCGTTGTGGAAAGGGTAAGCTTCCATGTATCGTCTCACATTTGGAATGTCCGAAGTGTGGTGCAATTATGAAAGTGGAAACCCATTCAACTATGCCAATGCGGTGCTCCGCTTCTTGTGCGGTATGATTTGAAAAAAGTAAAAAAGAATTTTCGCAAGAAAGCATTACATACGAGGAAAGCTAACCTGTGGCGCTACTGGGAATTGCTTCCTGTCAAGAAGGAAGAGAACTTAAGTCATCCTTGGGGAAGGGATGACGCCTCTTCTCCATCTTAAAAATTTGGGGTCCAAGTTAGGTATAAATAATCTATATCTTAAGGATGAAGGCCTAATTCCCACCGGAACTTTCAAGGCTCGTGGTGCTGCAGTAGGTGTCTCCAGGGCAAAGGAACTCGGTATCAAAGTGCTGGCGATGCCCACAAACGGAAATGCGGGAGGTTCCTGGGCTGCTTACTGCGCCAAGGCAGGGATTAAAGCGGTCATCGTCATGCCAAAAGACGCCCCGATTATCAACCGGAAAGAAGTTGCTGTTGCCGGAGCAAGCCTCTTCCTGGTAAATGGGTTGATCAGTGACGCTGGAAAGAT
>CAVTZZ010000043.1:0-56799 GCA_963739325.1 uncultured delta proteobacterium
TAAGAGCCACACCAGCTATAGGTGTGGCTCTTAATTTACTTCTTTTCCGATTCAGCAGGCTTTTCCTCAGCTTTTTTGGGCCGAGCTTTCGTTGCAGCCACTTTGATCGCTACGGCCACATTCTTATCTCCGTCCTTTTTATATTGGATGGAGACATGCATACCCTTCTTCAGATCTGCGAAGGAAAGAGTCTCTTTGCCTTTAGTAATCTTTGTTTTGTCATCGATGGCAAAGGCTAAAGTCTTCTCTTCCTTCTTCACCTTTTGCTTTACCTCGAAAGTCTTCGCCACCTCATCGACTTTTTCAATTGCACCGCTGAACTTTTCCAATTTCGGTTTCTCAGGTGCAGCTGGTACCTGGGCAGGAGCTGGTTTTTCTACCGGTTTTGGCTGCGCGAGGGCTCCAGAAACAAAAGCTACCAATGTAAGAAGGGTAACCAATAAAATCAGTTTTTTCATTTCCTTTCATCTCCTTTCTATAATAGAATTTCAACTTATCGGAAATTAAAGAACCACTCTGAACTCCACCCTTCTGTTTTTAGCGCGACCTTCCTTAGTCCGATTGTCAGCTATGGGTTTTCTGCTTCCATAGCCTTTGATGATCATTCGGTTGTCCGGGATATTGAATTTATCCTGGAGGTACTTCTTGGCACTTAATGGTAGGCTAACCAACTTTGGTGGCGTGGGGGCAGGCGGTGCCTTGCAAATCTTGATCGCTTCTAAAGATTTTTCCCTTGTGATTCCGATCGCTGATTTTAGATGGCCATAATACTCATCTTTCTCTGCAATCTCGTGATATGCATTAACCAGACAGGGCTCAGTTATCCCGTGCTGAATTGTTCTACATTTCTTTGCACACGCAAGCGTCGCCTTCGGGAAGGCATTCTCTAATTCTTCGTATATCATCATCGTCTCTTTACTGAAACCGAATCCCGAGACGATCATCACTTCCAAAATGAGTATTAGATCGTTCTTACAATAAAGGGCTATGCCTCTTGATCAAAAATGAAAGTGACCTTCACGTCTTCGGCTTCCATGATTTCTACCAATTTCTCAACGGACTTATAGATCAAAAAGAGTTCGTCCTCTTTCAACTTTCTCAAGCCATAAATCATTTTCCCTTGAATTGGCTTAGGTGCCCTTTTCGCTAACCTGTTCCCTTTGGAAGTCAATTGGACCTTAACGACCCTTCGATCCTTTTCACTCCGATCCCTCAAAACATACCTCCTTTTCTCCAGTCTATCCACAACCCCTGTTATGGTGCTGGGATTCAGATACATCCTCTTACTTAGCTCACCAAGAGATAAGCTACCATTTTTGTATATGGTTTTCAGCACCCAAAGTTGAGGACCAGTAATTCCAAAATGGCTGGATACCTTTTGAGAATAATCTTGAAGGGACTTAATAATACGGCGCAGTGACACCAGGATCTCTGAAATCGCTACATCCCGAGCAACTTTTTTCAACATTTTATGTACCCACAAATTTAGAATACAAAACATTTCTATCCTAAATATTCATATTTGTCAAGTAAAAAATGGACTGTTTTACACAGAGAACTTGACAAAGCTCCTGGGAAATGTTAGTTATTTAGTATGGTGCCAAAGGATTATAATAAGTTACGTGGGGGCTGTTTTTTATTGACTAACAAGAAGGAGGTATCTAAATATGGCAGTAAAAATTGGTGAAGTTACATCTGAAATGACTACTGATGTCAAGAAGACAGAGGACATTAAGGTTTTACTAAGAGTCGGTTATTCAGACAAGAGTAAGGAAATCACATTCAAGCCTTCCGAAGACCTGAAAAAGGGCGACAAAGTAAAAATCACTGTTGAGAAGATATAATTCAGGGGAGGATCTTTCCTAAATCCTTTGGGTCGCCCCACAGCTTCTCAAGCATAACTTACAACCTTGACGGCCCCCTACCATTAAAAATTTGGGCTGGTTCTTCTATCTCCTGATGAGAAAACCAGCCCTTTTTCTTTATTCGGTTTTCTTAATAAAAAAACCGTTACGTAAAAATCATTTGTGCACATAAGGAGGTATTGGTAGGGCATAGATTAGAGTAAAATTAACTTACTATTTTTTGCAGTCCCCCCTTTTAGCTTTTGCTGCGCACTGATAACAAAGCTTACCAGAGGTAGGTTTTCTTTTCACTTCTTTATAATCCGATGATGGCCAGAGGGAACAATTCTGGCACCAATGCCATGTGTCCTTACCATTTTTCTTCCGGAAAATTGGCATAATTTAAACCTCCTTTGATGTGGATTTAAACAGATTTCAGTCATCTATTGTACCAAAAAGCGACAGGATGACGCAAGTAAATTATCCATAAATTATCCATAAGTAAAAAATGGACTGTAAAAAATGGACTGAGCCATTTGCGATGTTGCCCTTTCTATTCTAGAGGAAGGATGATGGGGGAAGCACTGCAGATATCCGAGATGCGTATGGTTGTAAGTTTTAGAAGCTCAGAAGGTTAATTAGATGCTTCTGAGCTTTATTTTTTCTCTTCTAATGTCATGAGACGCAAAGAATTCCAACTCAATTTTCCCCTTCGGACAGGTCTAAAGATGGATTTCGCCTAACCCTATTTCTGACAGATTAGCTTGGGTCGCGGTGAAATTCTCGTTTTGAACAATCCTCTACACGTAAACAGACCGTAAATACTGCTTCAACTTGGGGTAAAGATTTTTCTACCCTTCAGCAAACCCGCATGCCTATTCGATGTCCTAACATCACAAATGGCTCTTCTAATGATCCGTGCCCACTTTGATTGGGAGATTTCGATCGGCTGACCACTCCACCCAGGATCCCCGATAGAGACGAATATTGGGAAACCCCAGAACATATTTCAGAGTGAAGTAGACATGGCTGGCTTTCCTTCCTGTACGGCAGTAGACGATAATCTCTTTGTCCTTCACGACCCCAGATTCTGCAAAGAGTTTTTCCAGATCCTCTTTCTTCTTCCAAATCCTTATTTCATCCCCTTCCAAGGTTGTCTCCCAAAATATATTCCTGGCCCCGGGGATATGCCCCCTTCGGATCTCCTCACCCTCTTCACCGCTGTACTCTTTCGGCGGCCGGGCATCTACAATCACCACATCCTTTGCTAAAAGTTGATCTCGAACCCATTTTTTTTCGGCCAGAATTTCTCGTTTCACTCTTCCGAAGAATTTTTTGGAAAGGAGTAAAGGATACGATTGGGTGATTGGATGCTTTTCCGAGACCCATTTTTCCCAGCCACCGTTCAGGATCCCAACTCGTTTGTGGCCTAAAAAATCTAAAATCCATAGGAGGAAAGTCGCATTAGGATTCGATTTTTCTGAATAGAGGATAACCCACATATCGTTGGAAACACTTAAAGAGTCTCCTATTAATTTTTCTAAAGAGATTCGATCTGGTGCTTGGGCAGGAATTCCATTTCGGGGAACCTGAAGATTTTCAAAATGGAGATAGACAGCGTTTGGGATATGGCCTTTAAGATAGTCGAGGAGTGAAGTCCGCATGTCAACAATGCGGAGAGAGGGATGATCCACGAGGGTTACCAACTCTCCTGTCTCAACGAGCCTGGGGTGGTCAAAATTTTTGAATGGAGGTGTTTTTGCTGAAAGGTGGTTTGGAAGAATAAAGAAGAGAGAGAAGAATAACACCTCGATCAGAATGTATGACCTTGGTTTCTTCACATGGACCTCCCTTTAACCTTTCAATGCAAAATGAACATTTTGCAATTTTCAATTTTCAATGGTCCCTCTCTTCTTCTCCAAGGCTTTTCGATAGAGTTGAAAGTATGAATTAGCCGATCTTTGCCAAGAGAAGTCCGCTGCCATGGCATTCCGAAGGAGTTGTTTCCAATGCTCCGGTTGAGAATAAAAACCGATGGCCACCTTGATCTGGTGAAGGAATTCCTTGGCATCGTAGCGGACGAATTTAAAGCCGTTGCCTTTTCCTGTAGCGGGGTCGTAGTTCACAATAGTATCGTCCAGTCCCCCAGTGGCTCGGACGATCGGGATCGTCCCATATTTCAGGCTATAGATTTGATTCAGACCGCAGGGTTCATATTTCGACGGCATTAGGAAGAAATCTGCTCCGGCTTCGATTTTGTGAGCCAATCGGTCGTCATAGGCGATTCGGATACCGGCTTTTTGAGGATATTTGCGGGCCACCTCATTGAAGAGATCGTGGTATTTCTGTTCTCCTGTTCCAAGGAGAAGGAGCCCGATGTCGAGGGTGAACAGCTCGTCCAGAATTTCTGCCAAAAGGTCGAATCCTTTTTGATCTGCCAGCCGGGAGATCACCCCCAGAAGAGGAAAGTTCTCAAGGGAAGGAAGAAGATTAAATTCTTTAAGGAGATCCTTTTTACATTCTCTCTTTCCCGATAGATCTTGGGAGTTGTAGCGGGCGATCAGGTAAGGGTCATGAGAGGGATCCCAATCCTGGTAGTCCACACCGTTGAGGATGCCGTAAAGGTCCTCTTTTCGCTTTCTCAAGATTCCTTCCAATCCATAGCCGTATTCAGAGGTCTGGATCTCTTCGCTATATTTCTGACTTACCGTATTGATCACATCGGCGTAGACGATCCCTGCCTTCATGAAGTTGATCCTTTCCCAAAATTCGATTCCTTCGGGATTATACATTTCTATGGGGAGACCGGTGAGCCTGAACTTATCTTTCTTAAATACTCCCTGATAGGCGATGTTGTGGATCGTGAACACCACAGCCGTATGGGAGAAGAGGGGATCATTCTGGTAGATCGATCTGAGATAGGCTGGGATCAAACCGGTTTGCCATTCATGGTGGTGAATGATTTCAGGGGAAAATGACATGAGTTGACAGAAGATGAGCACAGCCTTGGAGAAGAAGGTGAAACGTTCCGCATTGTCGAAATAGTCCCCTCTGGGTGTACTGTAGAGGTGTTCCCTATCAAAGAACTCATCACGACCGATGAAATAGACCGGGATGTCCTGGTTCAATTGGCCTTGATAAATATCCGCTTTGAGGATCTCATCTCCGAGGGGAACCTCGATCTCTTGCCCTATATATTGGAGGGGAAACCCAGATTCCTTGACCATTCGGTAATCGTAGTTCACAATCGTATCATCCAATCCCCCCGTGGCTCGGACGATCGGGATCGTTCCATATTTCAGGCTATAGATTTGATTCAGACCACAGGGTTCATATTTCGAGGGCATGAGGAAAAAATCTGCTCCGGCTTCGATTTTGTGAGCCAATCGGTCGTCATAGGCGATTCGAATTCCGGCTTTTTGAGGATATTTGCGGGCCACCTCGGTGAAGAGATCATGATATTTCTGTTCTCCTGTTCCAAGAAGAAGAAGCCCGATGTCGAGGGTGAACAACTCGTCTAAAATTTCTGCCAGAAGGTCGAATCCTTTTTGATCTGCCAACCGGGAGATCATTCCCAGAAGAGGAAAGTTCTCAAGGGAAGGAGGAAGATTAAATTCTTTCAGGAGATCCTTTTTACATTCTCTCTTTCCCGATAGATCTTGGAAGTTGTAACGGGCGATGAGGTAAGCATCATGAGAAGGATCCCAATCCTGATAATCCACGCCATTGAGGATACCGTAAAGATTCTCCTTCCGCTTTCTCAAAATTCCCTCCAACCCATAACCGTATTCAGAGGTCTGGATCTCTTCGCTATATTTCTGGCTGACCGTATTGATCGCATCCGCGTAGACGATCCCTGCCTTCATAAAATTGATCCTTTCCCAAAATTCGATTCCCTCTGGATTATACATTTCGTTGGGGAGGCCGGTCAGCGAGAATTTCTCTTTCTTAAATACTCCCTGATAAGCGATGTTGTGGATCGTGAACACCACAGCCGTACGGGAGAAGAGAGGATCGTTCTGGTAGATCGATCTAAGATAGGCTGGGATCAAACCGGTTTGCCATTCATGGTGGTGAATGATCGCAGGGGAAAATGCCATGAGTTGGCAGAAGATGAGAACCGCCTTGGAGAAGAAGATGAAACGTTCTGCATTGTCGAAATAGTCCCCCTTCGGTGTACTGTAGAGGTATTCCCTATCAAAGAACTCATCACGACCGATGAAATAGACCGAGATCCCCTTGTCCAATTGGCCTTGATAAATATCCGCCTTGAGGATCTCATCTCCAATGGGGACCTCGATCTCTTGCCCGAGATATTGGAGGGGAAGTCCAGATTCCTTGACCATCCGGTAATAGGGCATGACGACCTTCACATCACATCCGAGTCCTTGGAGAAATTTTGGGAGGGCACCCGCCACATCGGCCAATCCCCCTGTCTTAGCAAAGGGAACAGCTTCTGGAGTGACAAAGAGAACACGAAAGGATTATCCATGAATGATTACCATTACAAATTGCTAATTGTAAATTGCAAATTTTTCATTGATCTTTTTTCTGAGGTTCTCCCCAGAACAGGATTCGGTGAGGAAGTGGGAGTTGAATCCCTTTTTCATCAAATCGGTTCTTGATCCTTCTCCGCAACTCCCTTCCTACTTCCCACTGTTTCAATGGGACGGTTTTTATCATCATCCGAATGACCAATTGGGATTCTCCAAATTTCTCTATTCCCAAGATCTGGAGGGGACCAAGAATGGCGTTCTTGTAAGGTTCTTCTGTCTCTAATTCCCTTCCGATCTGGGAAAGGAGATCGATCACCTGGTCAACATCTTCCCGATAGGAGATGCCAACGTCCAAAACCGATCGCGACCATTCCTTGGAGAGATTGCTCACGATCTTGATCTCGCCATTGGGAATGGTGTGTACTTTTCCCTCTAAGTCTCTCAAAACCGTTTTCCTCAAACTCACAGATTCAACCAAACCCGATACTCCTGCCACCTCAATCACATCTCCAATTCGATACTGGTTCTCAAGGATAATAAAGAAACCACTGATCACATCCTTGACTAAGTTCTGGGCTCCAAAACCGATGGCTAAAGCCCCGATGCCGGCAGTGGCCAATAGAGGTCCTAACTGGATCCCCAATTCTCCCAAGATCATCAGGATAGCGATAAAGGAGAGGGTGATGAGAAGGGTATGCCGAAGGGTATTGCCTAAGGTATCAAATCGATTCTTGATCCTTCTCCGCAACTCCCTTCCTACTTCCCACTGTTTCAATGGGACGGTTTTTATCATCATCCGAATGATCAATTGGGATTCTCCGAATTTCTCTACTCCCAAGATCTGCAAGGGGCCAAGAAGGGAACTCTTGTATGGTTCTTCTGCCTCTAATTCCATTCCGATCTGAGAAAGGAGGTCGATGACTTGGTCAACATCTTCACGATAGGAGATGCCGACGTCCAAAACCGATCTGGACCATTCTTTCGAAAGATTGCTCACGATCTTGATCTCACCGTTTGGAATCGTGTGGACCTTTCCCTCTAAATCCCTCAAAACCGTTTTCCTCAAACTCACCGATTCGACCAGACCGGATACCCCTGCTACCTCAATCACATCTCCAATGCGATACTGGTTCTCAAGGATAATAAAGAAACCGCTGATCACATCCTTGACGAGACTCTGGGCCCCAAAACCAATGGCTAGGGCCCCAATGCCGGCAGTAGCCAATAGAGGTCCTAACTGGATCCCCAATTCTCCCAAAATCATCAGGATGGCGATAAAGGAGATGGTGATGAGAAGGGCATGCCGAAGGGTGTTGCCTAAGGTATGAGCCCTTTTCTTTGCCTCTGCGGCCTGGAGGGGATCCTTCTCCGGAATAAATTTTTCCATCCATCTTACGATCCATTTGGACATTTGGGAGAGGATAATGAGGCTGATCAGAATCCCGAGAATCTTGATTCCGGAGGTGGTGAGCCAAGTGGTGATGGTTTTGAATGTTTCAGGCATGGAGGCCTCTCACGATTTAAATTCCAAAGTGACAAAAATTCCTGCCTAAGGCAGGCAGACAAAAAATCTTAAAATTTGGATTTTGAGCTTTGAATTTGGCATTTATTTAACGTTGGGTCTATTCGCTCTTTTCTGTTTTCCGGATGACCTTCTCTAAGCGATCCAGTGCATCGGCAGTCTTCTCTCTTAAGGAATCGGTCATGCTAGCCAATGCATTCAACTGTTTCTTCAAGTCTTCGGATGGAATGGTAGATTCAATCTTTCGTTTCAGTTCTGCAGTTCCCCCCGTGCGCTGGTAGGCGAGGATGGCAATGATGAGCGCGACCACTGCAATGAGAAGCGTGATTGCATCCATGATCAAGGACCTCCTTCGATTTTTGAATTAAGATAATTCATCCCTTTAAAATTTTCAATCGATTCCTTTTCCGATTTCATACGGGATAATGGAACAGAGAGGTTTTGGGGGGTGACGATCCCCATCAATCGATTCCTTTTCCAATTTTAAACTGGATAATGGGATAGAAAGGGTTGGGGGAGTGACGATCCCCACTGACATAATGGCTTTGATTGCCTCTTCAATGGACATACAGGAAGGGATGATCTTTTCTTTAGGAAGAAAGAGAGAAAACCTTGTGGAGGGACAAACGCTGTAGGGATGAAGATGGTTACCTTCTTTTGGTCTTCGAGATCGGCCACTTCATTCGTCACAAAACCGAGCATATAATTTCCTTCTTGTGGAAATTCAACAAAGACGGCCTGACGAAAGGAACCTTTTCGAGAGGCAGAGAAGGCATCGGTCAGTTGTTTGGAAGCGGTATAGATATTCTTTACAACTGGGATAGCAGTAAAAAGGTGGTCTCCCCAAATGACCAGCTTACGACCCAAGACATTGGTGGCGATCACTCCGATCAGGTAGAGCAAGAGGAAGAAGCCGATGATTCCCTAACCCAGGGATGGAAAACTCTCGATTGAAAAGGATAGATCGTCACGTGGGGCATGAGCGGGCCGAGGATATTATCGAGGGCATTGAAGACAAACTTCAATACCAGAAAGGTGACCCCGAGGGGCAGGATGACCAGGATTCCTGCGAAGATCTTTGTCCGAAGATGTCTGAAAATATTCTTTATCATTCTCTTGATGCAGGCAATTGGAGAATCTTCTTCAGATCTGCCTCCTCGACCACCTCTTTTTCCAGCAAGAGACGGGCGAGTTCTCCAAGTTCATTTTTCTTAGCTGTAAGGATTTCTTTTGCCTTACGATAAGTATCGTCCACTATCTTCTTCACTTCTTCATCGATCTGTTTGGCTGTCTCTTCACTGTATTCCCTCGAGGAGAATAGGGAAGAAGAAAGAAAGAGGGGGTTCTTTTCCTTCTCGTAGGTGACGTAACCCAATTTTTCACTCATCCCGTATTCTTTCACCATACTGGTAGCAATATCAGTGGCCCGTTGTAGATCATTATGGGCACCCGTAGAGATCTCTCCGAAGGTGATTTCCTCAGCGACCCTCCCACCTAACAGGACAGCCAGGCGGTCCAGAAGCTCTGTTTTTGTCATCAAGTATCGATCCTCTGTGGGCAGTTGAAGCGTATAGCCCAATGCAGAGATCCCTCTCGGAATAATGGAGATTCGACGGACAGGATCCGCATTGGGTAAAAGGGAGGCCACAATCGCATGGCCGGATTCGTGAAAGGCCACGATCTCCTTTTCCTTCTTTGACATCAACCTATTCTTCTTCTCCAATCCTGCAACCACGCGGTCGATCGCCTCTTCAATGTCGGCCATTTCCACCGATTCTTTATCCTTACGGGCGGCGAGCAGGGCGGCCTCGTTAACGATATTGGCAAGATCCGCACCTACGAATCCAGGAGTTCTTGAGGCGATCACCTTCAAGTCGACATCTGGAGACAACTTGATATTTTTGGTGTGGATCTTCAGGATTTCCTCCCGACCGTTAATATCGGGTCGGTCAACTACCACATGTCGGTCGAACCTCCCTGGTCTGAGAAGGGCTGGGTCCAGAATTTCAGGCCGATTGGTGGCGGCCATGATGAGTACCCCTGTATTGGGATCGATTCCTTTTCCAATTTTAAACTGGATAATGGGATAGAAAGGGTTGGGGGAGTGACGATTCCCACTGACATAATGGTTTTGATCGCTTCTTCAATGGACATACAGGAAGGAATGATCTTTTCTTTAGGAAGAAAGAGGAGAAAACCTTGTGGAGGGACGAAGGCTGTAGGGATAAAGACGGTTACCTTCTTTTGGTCTGTGAGATCGGCCACTTCGTTCGTCACAAAACCGAGCATATAATTTCCTTCCTGTGGGAATTCAACAAAGACGGCCTGGCGAAAGGAACCTTTTCGAGAAGCAGAGAAGGCATCGGTCAATTGTTTGGCGGCGGTATAGATATTTTTTACAACTGGGATAGTTTTGAAAAGGCGGTCTCCCCAACCGACTAGTTTATGGCCCAAGACATTGGCGGCGATGACTCCGATCAGGTAGAGCAAGAGGAAGAAACCGATGATTCCCAGCCCAGGAAGGAGAAACGTTCGATTGAAAAGATAGACCGGCACGTGGGGCATGAGCGGGCCGAGGATATTATCCAGCGGCGTTGAAGATGAAATTCAATACCAGAAAGGTGATCCCGAGGGGCAGGGTGACCAGGATTCCTGCGAAGATCTTCGTCCGAAGATGTCTGAAAATATTCTTTATCATTCTTTTGATCCAGACAATTGGAGAATCCTCTTCAGATCTGCCTCCTCGACCACCTCTTTTTCCAGCAAGAGACGGGCGAGTTCTCCAAGTTCATTTTTCTTAGCGGTAAGGATTTCTTTTGCCTTACGATAAGTATCGTCCACTATTTTCTTCACTTCTTCGTCAATTTGTCTTGCTGTCTCTTCACTGTATTCCCTCGAGGAGAATAGGGAGGAGGAAAGAAAGAGGGGGTTCTTTTCCTTCTCGTAGGTGACGTAACCCAATTTTTCGCTCATCCCGTATTCTTTCACCATACTGGTAGCAATATCAGTGGCCCGTTGTAGATCATTATGGGCACCCGTAGAGATCTCTCCGAAGGTGATTTCCTCAGCGACCCTCCCACCTAACAGGACAGCCAGGCGGTCCAGGAGCTCTGTTTTTGTCATCAAGTATCGATCCTCTGTGGGCAGTTGAAGCGTATAGCCCAATGCAGAAATCCCTCTCGGAATGATGGAGATTCGACGGACAGGATCCGCATTCGGTAAAAGGGAGGCCACAATCGCATGGCCGGATTCGTGAAAGGCCACGATCTCCTTTTCCTTCTTTGACATCAACCTATTCTTCTTCTCCAATCCTGCAACCACGCGGTCGATCGCCTCTTCAATGTCGGCCATCTCCACCGATTCTTTATCCTTACGGGCGGCGAGCAGAGCAGCCTCATTGACGATATTGGCAAGATCCGCACCTACGAATCCAGGAGTCCTTGAGGCGATCACCTTCAAGTCGGCCTCTGGAGACAACTTGATATTTTTGGTGTGGATCTTCAAGATTTCCTCCCGACCCTTAATATCGGGTCGGTCGACAACCACATGTCGGTCGAACCTCCCTGGTCTGAGAAGGGCTGGGTCCAGAATTTCAGGCCGATTGGTGGCGGCCATGATGAGTACCCCTGTATTGGGATCGAAACCATCCATCTCGGCCAGGAGTTGATTGAGGGTCTGTTCCTGTTCATCGTGTCTGCCCATGGGGTTGATCCCCCGCGCCTTTCCCAGGGCATCCAGTTCATCGATGAAGATAATACAAGGGGCATGGTTTTGAGCCTGGCCAAAGAGATCCCTGACCCTCGCTGCTCCTACTCCGACAAACATCTCTACAAAATCGGAACCGCTGATGGAGAAGAAGGGAACATTGGCCTCTCCGGCCACAGCTCGGGCCAGTAAGGTTTTTCCTGTCCCGGGCATCCCCACGAGGAGGACTCCCTTAGGGATCTTTCCGCCGAGGCGTTGAAACTTCTTCGGATTTTTGAGAAATTCCACGACCTCCTGCAATTCCTCTTTAGCCTCGTCGATCCCGGCCACATCGGAGAAGGTGATTTTCTTCTCTTTCTCTGCATAGATTTTGGCTCGGCTCTTTCCAAAGGACATCACGCTGCTCTCCGGTCCAATGCGACTGAAAAGAATTCTCCAGATAAAGAAGAAGAAGACGAGAGGGATGATCCAGGAAAGAATATTAGTCAGCCATTTACTATCGATCTTCCCCATGTATTTAACATGGTAGGCTTCCAAATCCTTCACCAGATCCGAGTCCTCCACCCGAACCGTCTGAAACCTCCGGAGGACCTTTCTCAGTCTCCCTCTCTCCGGAGATCGATTCTTGGGTGATAGTTAGATCCTTGATCTTTCCAGTTCTTAATGACTCCTTAAATTCACTGTAAGGGATCACATCCTCGGCCCTTCTTGTGACGATGTAATTCTGGATGAGCAGAATGATGAGAAAGGCGATAACAAAGTACCAGATCGTGAAATGGGCCTTTTTCAAGGCAGGTTTCTTTCCACCCCGATCCGAAGGTTCTTTGATCCGAAGGAGGTCTCTCCAGTTTAAGGATGGTTTTTGATCCTTCTTCATTTATGAACCTCCAAAGACCCTTCGGAAGATATCATCCACGTGTTTGAGGTGGCTTCGAATATCGAAGGCAGCATCTAATTCCTTTTGGGTCAGGAGGCGTTTAATCCCTTCATCTTGTGAGAGAAGGGTTTTGAAATCTTCGCCCTTCTCCCAGACCCTCATCGCATTCCTTTGCACCACTCCATAAGCTTCTTCTCTCGAGAGTCCCTTTTTCGTCAGCAGGAGAAGGACTGCCTCGGAGTAGATGAGTCCTCCCATCTTTTCCAAGTTAGCTTTCATATTCTCCGGATAGACGATAAGGTTTTCGATAATGGAGGTGAGGCGGTTGATCATGTAATCGATCAAGATGGTGGCATCCGGAGCGATCACCCTTTCCACCGAAGAGTGGCTGATGTCACGTTCGTGCCAGAGAGGAATATTTTCCAACGCAGCGATGCTATAGGATCGCACAAGGCGTGCTAAGCCGGAGAGGTTCTCCGATGAGATGGGATTCCTCTTGTGTGGCATGGCAGAGGACCCCTTCTGCCCCTTGGAGAAGAATTCCTCTGCTTCTAAAACCTCGGTTCGCTGGAGATGCCTGAGTTCCACAGAAAATTTTTCAATGGAGGAGGCAAGGATGGCCAACGTGGTGAAAAATTCGGCATGGTGATCCCTCTGGACGATCTGCGTGGAGATAGGGGCTGGTTTGAGCCCCAATCGTTCACAGACGAATTCCTCAACGAAAGGACGGATATGGGCAAATGTCCCCACCGCACCGGATATCTTACCGACGCCCACAGCTTCTTTTGCTCTCTCCATTCGCAAAAGGTTTCTTTTCGTCTCATCATACCAGAGGGCCATTTTAAGGCCGAAGGTGATGGGCTCGGCATGAACGCCGTGAGATCGTCCGATCATCAAAGTTTCTTTATATTTTAAGGCCTTCTCCTTCAACACCTTTAAAAGTCGATGGAGGTCTTGGAGGATGAGATCCGAGGCCTCTTTTAAAAGGAGGGCGAGGGAGGTGTCGAGAATATCCGAGGAGGTAAGACCATAATGAAGGTATCTCGATAGCGGACCAATGGACTCCCCCACATTGGTCAGAAAGGCGAGGACGTCATGTTTCGTCACCTTCTCAATTTCATCCACACGTCGGGCATCGAAGGAGGCTTTCTCTTTGATCTCCCTCACGGCTTCAACCGGGATCTCACCCAATTCAGACAAGGCCTCACAGACCAAAAGTTCAATCTCAAGCCAGGTCTCAAACTTTCTCTGATCCGTCCAGATCTTTCCCATCTCGGGACGGGTATACCTTGGAATCATCTATGGGCTCCTTTTATACCATTTATACATTTAACTGTATCCAGTTGAAAAGTCAATAAAAAACAGGTTATTGAATATTGACAATTTGAGGGTTCGAATGCATACTAAATCCTGTGATCATCATCAAATCCTCTCGAGAGATTGAGCAACTGAAGAGAACGAATGCCATTGTGGTAGAGGTCTTTCAGAAACTGAAGAAAGTGATTTCGCCAGGGATCACCACAATGGAGTTGGATCAGATCGCAGAAGAGATCATCCTCTCAAAAGGGGCCACTCCTGCGTTTAAAGGGTACCGAGGATTTCCTGCGACCCTCTGTATCTCCATCAACGAAGAGGTGGTTCATGGCATCCCCAGACCAACGCCGATTGAAGGAGGGGGATATTGTGAGCCTGGATGTAGGAGCCAATCTTAATGGTTATTTCGGAGATGGTGCGATTACCCTTCCTGTGGGTGAAGTAGATCAGACCGCTCAGAGACTTCTTGAGGTGACGGAGAGAGCCCTCTATATTGGGATTGAAGAGGCAAGGGTAGGGAATCGTCTTTTCGATATCTCATATGCCATCCAGACATGGGTGGAGTCCCATGGATTTTCTGTGGTCAGAGATTTTGTAGGGCATGGCATTGGAATGGCCCTCCACGAAGAGCCACAGATCCCAAATTTTGGGGTACCCCATCAAGGGCCGAGATTGGAAAGAGGCATGGTCTTTGCTTTGGAGCCCATGGTGAATGAGGGAACCTATGAAGTCAAGATTCTCTCTGACGGGTGGACCGTGGTGACGGCCGATGGAAAACGTTCCGCCCATTTTGAGCATACGATTGCAATCACGGATGGAGTGCCTGAAATCCTAACCATTCTTTGAACCTCAAAGGTTATTTTGATAAGGAGGGAAGAGAGAAGCCATGTATCGAGTGGCAAAAGATATGATC
Organism: uncultured delta proteobacterium; assembly: GCA_963739325.1. Lineage (GTDB taxonomy): Bacteria > Desulfobacterota > BSN033 > BSN033 > UBA1163 > CAVTZZ01. The sequence goes on from CAVTZZ010000043.1 coordinate 14,672, forward strand.
GACTTAGTAGGGTACACGCCTCTTGTGAAGATTAATCATATCGTTCCCAATAAAAAGGTGAAGGTCTATGCAAAGCTGGAACGATATAATCCTGCGGGTTCGGTGAAAGACCGGATTGCGAAGTATATGATTGAGTATGGAGAGAGGGAAGGTCTTCTGACAAAGGATAAGATTGTCATCGAGCCCACCAGTGGGAATACAGGGATTGCTCTGGCAATGATCTGTGCAGTCAAAGGATATCGATTGGAATTGGTGATGCCCGAGACCATGAGCATGGAGAGGAGAAAGATCCTTACGGCTTATGGAGCAAAGATCATATTAAGCAATGGTTCGAAGGGAATGGATGGAGCGATCGATTTGGCCGAGGAGATGGCTCAAGATCCTAAATATTATATGCCTCACCAATTTGAGAATAAGTATAATGTGCTTGCCCATTATGAGACAACGGGGGAGGAGATCTGGAGGGCGACGAAAGGGAAGGTGAGAATGTTTGTTGGAGGCTTAGGGACCACTGGAACCCTCATGGGTGTTTCCCAACGGCTTAAAGAATACAATCCTGATATTAAAATCGTTGGGGTGGAGCCCTATCCAAATTCAAATATTCAGGGGTTAAAAAACCTCAGCTCCCAGTATGTTCCGGAGATCTATGATCCAAGCCGCTTGGATGAGAAGATCAATGTCACCGATGAGGATGCGTTTGAAATGGCAAGGGTTCTGACGATACGAGAGGGAATCTTTTGTGGAATTAGTTCTGGTGCGGTCATGTGGGGGACATTACAAAAGGCGAGGGAATTGGATCATGGCATCCTTGTCACCCTCTTCCCAGATAGTGGAGAAAAATATGTGAGCACTCCCCTTTACGACCCCAGCAAGTGTTTTGAATGTTTGAAGAAACATAAAATTCCTACCTGCATGACAGAGGAATATATTACGGCATTGGAGTGTTTGGTTAAAAATGGGAGTTAATCATAAAAATGTGATTGCGAATTGCGTATTTAGGAATTTTGGGATTCACTCTTCCACAATTCCTTAATTCCTAAATTGCTCAATCATACAGACAAGTCGTTTTAGAACCTATGTCCCGTTTTTATCAACGATGAAAAAAGCCCGCGCGTCATTATTGGTGACACATCGATGCCTTGCATAGGCAATCTTGCAACAATTACAAAATAGGGCAAATTTTATCAAGCGTTTTTTCAGGGATCTCGTTCTTTTCTCTTGAAAGGAGGCCTACAGGACGTTTCTGTATCCAATAATCTTCTTGTCTGAGGTAATGATCCTATTCTTCTAACGGGAGGTGTGGAATGGCACCCTATACTGGTCGTCTTTTGCGCGTCAACCTGAGCAGCGGAATTGCGAAAGTTGAAACAATCCCTCCGGAGATCTGCGAGCTTTTCGTCGGGGGAAGGGGTTTTGGCATCGCTTACCTTTATAAGGAACTGTCGCCGAACGTGGACCCCTTGGGCGAAGAGAACAAACTCCTCTTCATTGCCGGTCCTCTGGCCGGCACGCCTGCACAGTCCGTGTCGCGCTGGATGGTGTGCACCAAGAGCCCTCTTACCGGTGCCTATGCCCGGGCAGTTGCGGGTGCGGATTTTGGTGCGTGGCTTCGCTTTGCAGGTTACGATGTTGTGCTGGTTGAAGGCAAGGCCGAGAAACCCCTCTACCTTCATCTTACAACTGAAGGCTGCACAATCGCCAGCGCAGGCGACATCTGGGGGAGCGATACGAGTCGGACCCAGGATATGCTCCGCCAACGTCATGGCAATAAAACGCGTGTCGCCTGTATTGGACCCGCGGGTGAGCGCCTGGTGAAATACGCGGCGATCGTGAGTGGTAGGAGAACGGCAAGCCGTTGCGGTGTGGGTACGGTGATGGGTTCGAAAAACTTGAAGGCTGTAGCAATCACCGCTGAACGCACCCATAGGCTTTTTAATCCGGATACATTCAAAGAGCTGGCGAAGGAGCAGAGCCACCTCTTTCGCGCAAACCCTCGATTCGAGCATCACAAGGAGTGGGGCACGACGATGACCCAGAATGTTACCAATTCGCTAGGCATATACCCAGTACGGAACTTCCGCTATGGTCAGCAGAAGGACGGCGAGAAGCTCTACGGTGAGGAGTACCGGAAATTTAGAACTGGCGATTTTGGCTGCTACAACTGCTCCGCGGTGTGCGGCAAGGCCCACGTGGTACCGACAGGTCCTTACGCGGGTACATCGAGCGAGGGCCCCGAGTATGAGTCCCTGTGGGTCTTCAGCGCGCACATCGACAGCACCTCTATCGAAGCGACCATACGCGCCGATCAGCTCTGCGACGACCTCGGAATCGACACTATCAGTGCGGGCAACGCCATAGGCTTTGCGTACGAACTCTATGAGCGGGGCATCATCGACCGGAAGGATACAGACGGACTGCAGCTCCTTTACGGAGATCATCAAACCATGGTCACTTTGATTGAAAAGATCGCGTCGCGCGAGGGCTTTGGCGATGTACTGGCTGAGGGTGTGGTCAGAGCGGCCCGCGCGATCGGGCGTGGTGCCGATGCCTATGCAATGCACGTCAAGGGACTGGAGCTTCCCGCCTACGAGCCACGCGGTGCGAAGTCACAGGGGTTTAACTATGCAACGTCCAACATCGGCGCGAGCCACTGCTACGGATACGCCGGGCAGGAGATTTTCGGTGTTCCCTTCCCGAGGCCGGTCAACCGTTTTGACGAAGCGGAAAATGCCGACATCGTCATTTACAACCAAAACGGCGGAGGGATGGCTGAAGTTGGCATTGTATGCACCTTCGCCAGGGCTTGGGGATGGTTCCCAGTGGTTTATGGCAAGATGCTCGCCGCAGCGACTGGCGTTGAGCGTTTTGCTGATATGAACTATCTGATGAAGTTGGGGGAGAGAATCGTCAACCTGGAGCGGGCCTTCAACGTCCGTGAGGGGTTCGACCGGGAAGACGACAGACTCCCGGGGAGGATGCTGAACGAGCCGCTCCATACGTATGGTGCGCCAGGAGAGGGGGAGATGGTAAGAGAGATGGAGAAGTTTCTCGACCGCTACTACGAACTCCGGGGCTGGAGTGAGAAGGGTGTTCCGACAGCCCGGAAACTGGGCGAGCTCGGGCTTGGACAGATCGTCAAAGATATGGACAAGTACTAAGCCGCAAGGAGTTGTTCCTTTGTTAAACGGGGACGGAGGCACGTGGTTTCTTTTATTCTGTCCCCTTTTTGTTATTGGAATGAACAAGGGGTAAAAATCGTTTTGATCGTTGAGCTCGTCAGATCGTTCATTTCGCCACGATCAAAACCTTCTAAACAATCATAACCTTCTAAACGTATTTGATCCTAACGATGTTTATAATTTGTACTTAAATTTTCTCAAAAGTTCCTTTCTCCAAGCAATTCCGTCCTCTTTCTCCACTCCTTTTGGAGAGGAACCATCGATGACACCGAGAACGCCTCTACCCTGTTCGGACTGAGCAATGATGACTTCCACAGGATTGGCCGTCGCACAGAAAATGGTGCAGACCTCCTGACACATTTTTACTGCATTTAGGACATTGATCGGAAAGGCATCCTTCAAGATGATAATAAAAGTATGGCCAGCTCCAATCTTCAGGGCGTTCTTCACAGCTGTTTCCTTCAATGCATCATCGTTTCCTTCTGCTCGGACAAGGCAGTGACCCGAGGCCTCACAGAATCCAATTCCGAATTTGGCATTGGGCACAGCTCCAATGATGATCTCATAAAGATCCTCAACCGTCTTGATGAAATGAGTCTGACCGAAAATGACATTAGATCCTTCAGGAATCTCCAGTCGCTCAACCTTCAGTTCCATGATTTGCCTCCTTCATAATTAATGTCAATGCGTCTTTGAGTATACGCGTCAATGCGTTTTCAAAATACCTTTACCGGTATAAGTTGTCAATCCATAAGTGATGGTTGAAGAGCGAGATAGCCCATTGTAAAACTTCTTCAAGCACGTTGGGTTCGATCGGAGCCGCTTCCTTGTCTATTCAAAGTTTCTGTAAATTAAATCCTCAAAAGCAGAGATGAGAAAATAGTGGCGTGAGAATTTATGTGAACTTTTGAACATGATTAAATATCTGCTCCTTTTTACAGCTCAGTTTTTTAGAAAGGTTTTTACATCTATTTTTTCTCCATCGCTGGCTACCGTGATCGCACCGTGTTTATCTGTTCTATATATTTTCATTCCCAGTTCCTGATATCTTCTTATTACCTCCGGATGAGGAAGTTTTCCGATATTCCGTTCACCTACACTGAGAACAGCATAGGCAGGGTTCACTCTTTGGAGAAAATAAGGCGTACTCGAAGAAGAACTCCCATGATGGGGAATCTTAAGAATATCAGCCTTCAGCAGGTATCCCTCTCTCAACATTCGATACTCTGTTTCCTTTTCAATATCGCCTGTCAGTAGCACCCTGATATTTTTAAATTGAATCATCATGACAAGAGAGGAGTTGTTTAGAAGGGAAGGGGCTGGAAGGGTTGCATGGAATGGTTTTTTCGCAGGAGGATTAAAAAAAGAAATCTTAACCCCATGGATTACCTGAGGCGTGCTATTTTCATTCAGGGAAAGCCTCTCTATCCTTTTCCGTAAAAGGGTTTCCTCCAACTGTTGGTAAAATTCTGAATCCGTTCGAGCACCATTGTCCCAGAACTGACCCATCGAGAAATGGGAGGCAATGAAATTCAGGCCTTTCAAATGGTCTGGGTCAGGATGAGTGAGAACGAGAAAGTCGATCCTTCGAATCTTCTTCTTCCACAAAAAGGGGGCAACGACATTCTTTCCAATATCAAAACGATCTTCATAAAGGCCACCCCCATCGATTAACATCTTCTTCCCTTTTGGGAATTCAAGGAGGATGGAATCTCCCTGTCCCACATCGATGAAGGTCAGGGTTAGGCTTTTTTGGAAATAATCCCTCAAATTCCAAAAAGCTAAATCAAGGGCGAAAAGAACGCAAACTCCGAGGAACAGATATCGAACCCATTTCCTTTTTTGAAGGTGAACCACAGAGAAGAGGAGAACGTAAAAGAGGATGATTTCAAAAGTTGTTGGAGTAGAGATAAAATAGGAGGCCAATGGGAAAGAAGCAAAGAAAGCAACTGCTTTAAGAAGGCATAGGGTGATCCATTCATTCGTGTGAATTAAGAATGCGGCTAATGGATATAAGAAAAAAGAGCAAATGGAAGCCATCAAACTGATAGGAACGATGAGGAAACCCACCCACGGGATGAAGAAAAGATTGGTTATAAATCCGATGGGAGAAATCCGGTTGAAATGGTGGGCGACAAAGGGCGCCGTTCCAAAAATGGCTACAGCAGTGACCAGAAGAGAGAGTTTCGTATATTTCAAGAGGGTTTGCATCCACGAGGTTTTTAAGGGAAGAGAAATCTCTTCTTTTTTTAGCCCTTGAAGGAGGCGTGGCACAAGATAGAGAATCGAGAGGACGGCGAGGAAGGAGAGTTGAAAGGAGACATCGAAAAGGGAAGGGGGTGAGACGATGAGGATGAGAAAGGCAGCCAAAGCAAGTGTATGGAGAAGGTTTCTTTCCCGATTGAAAAGAATGGAGAAAAAGAAAGTGATCACCATGATGGTGGCCCGGACGACTGAGATCCCTCCACCCGCAATGAACGTATAAAGAAGGATACAAGGAATGGTTAGACCCGCCGCTAATTTTTTGACAGAAATGGAGAGGAGAAGAAATTCGGATCGCTTGAGGATCCAAATCAATAAAGAGAAAGAGAGGAGAGCCACGATCCCGAGATGGTCGCCAGAAATGGCTAAGAGATGAGCGATTCCTGTCACAATGAAATGTTCCTTCACCTCCTCTGAAATATCTCCCTGTTCACCCAATACGAGCGCCTTGAAAATGCTTGAAGAATAGGGAGGCGATTCTTTCTCCAGAAAATTTCGGATATGATCTCTCCAGTCCTCTATTTGGAGGAGAAGTGGATTTTTAAATCCCTCGCCGATTTTGACCCAACTGTTCTCATCGGATAAGAATCCAATGGTATGAATTCGGTCAAAGGCGAGATGGCGCTCGTAGGAGAATCCTCCTGGATTATGAAATCCATGAGGGGAATAGAGTTTACATAAAAATCGAAGGCGATCCCCCAAACGGAATGGGCCGCTCTCTTTTTTAAGAATGAGAAGGAGGTGACCATCAATAGGAATGTGATGGTTCGATAAAATGACTTTCTCAGATCGGATCAATAACTGGATTCGTTCTTGAGTGCGCTCAGGAGCACGGTCAATGATTCCCTCTAATGAGATTCGATCGGAACCGATGTACTGAGAGAGTTGAGAGGGAGAATGCCGGGGATAGAGATAGCTATGGATAGAGAAGATACCGAGAAGGGAGAAGAGGGCGAAGGCCATCCAAGAACCCAATGCACTCTTTTTTTTGAACATAAAGAGAGCCCAAAAGGCAAAGAGAATGAGGAAAAGGAAGAGGAATCCTTGATGAGGGAATGGGAGGTTAAAATAGCCTAAAGAAAGCCCAAGGGTATAAGCGATGAGGGTAGGAATGAGGGGCAGGCGAAGGGTTTGTTTCATCTTCGCCCCATGGATATCAACCTTTTAACAATTGGTGGGCGACCAGAAGCCTTAGAACCTGATTGGCTTCTTCATATATCTGTGTGACTTTGGCATCTCGCATCATCCGTTCCACAGGATAATCCTTCATATATCCATAACCTCCGAGGATCTGGACGGCATCGGTGGTCACCTTCATAGCAACATTAGAGGCGTAACATTTTGCAATCGCAGAGAGTTTTTCTGTATCTCCAATACGTGCATCCATTTGAGCAGCTGTCTGGTAAACCAGCGACCGAGCTGTTTCTACTTGTGTGGCCATATCGGCAATCATGAATTGAATTGCCTGAAAGGAAGAGATGGTTTTTTTAAACTGGATTCTTTCATTGGCATAGTGAATGGCATAGTCGAGAGCTCCTTGAGCAATGCCCACAGCCTGTGCCCCGACTGCTGGTCTCGACATGTTGAGCGTACGCATTGCAATCTGATACCCTTCGTCCTCCTCGCCCAGACGATTTTCTTGGGGGATCCGGCAGTTTTCAAAGATGACGTCTGTTGTCACTGAACCTCTCATCCCGATCATTTTTTCTCTCTTGCCGAAACCGAGACCTGACGTTCCATCTTCTACTACGAAAGCAGAGATTGCTTCCCTCTCCCGTTTAGGATCAGTAACAGCAAAGACAGAATAAAATTGGGCAATGCTCCCATGGGTAATGAAACATTTGCGGCCATTGAGCAGATAATCTCTCCCCTGCTTTTTAGCCGTGGTCTTGATGGAAACAATATCTGATCCTCCTCCCATTTCAGTCAGGGCAAAGGCGGTGAGACGGTTTTTCTCAAAAATCTGTGTGAAGTAAAGCTCCTTTTGGGAGGAATTCCCCCCCAGCCAGATAGGCAGCGACCCCATCCCTTGAGCGAGAATCAACAGTGAGGAAGAGCCGCAAACTTTTGCAAACTCTTCTATGGCGAAACAGAAAGAGGTAATGTCCCCATCACTTCCGCCATATTCTTCGGGAAGAATAAGGGAGAGAAATCCTTGTTTCCCTAAGGCATCCAACAAATCCAATGGGAATTCTCCAGTGGCGTCAATCTCCGTTGCCCTGGGCTGAATCATTTTTTGGGCAGTTTTTGCGGCAGCTGCCCTAATCATTTCTCTCTCTTTTTCAATTTCTTCCATGAAAATATCCAGAGGAAAAATGGTTCGTATAAAAACCCAGTTTAAAAAAAGTAGAGCGTCTTTGTCAAGTAAAAAACAGTTGACTTTATTATAAATCATAATATAATTAATTTTTTAAAATAAATCATGGAAGGAGGGGAAAGATGGATGCCAGGCGTTAAAATTAAGGAAAATGAGTCCTTTGAAAACGCGCTCAGACGATTTAAGAAACAAGTCGAGAAGACTGGAATATTGTCAGAGGTCCGGAAAAGGGAACATTATGAAAAACCCAGCATAAAGAGGAAGAAGAAGATGTTGGCAGCAAAGAAAAGGGCGATGAAAAGAATGAGGAAAATAGTGGAGAGGGGATAACGGATGGGCTTAGAAGAGAGACTGGTCGATGAGATGAAGCAGGCGATGAAGGCCCATGATAAATTACGCCTTTCTACCATTCGGATGATTCGGACGGCCATAAAGAATAAAGAGATCGAACAGAGAAAAAAATTGGATGATGATGTTATTCTGAAGGTGATCCAAGGGATGGTGAGAAAAGGTGAGGAGTCCATCGAACAATTTAAACTCGGTGGAAGGATGGACTTAGTGGAGAAAGAGACAAAAGAGAAAGAGATTTTAAAATCCTATTTGCCTAAGCCCCTCAGTCAGGAAGAGATATTAGAGATGATAGATCAAACCATTGAAGAGACCCATGCTTCATCCTTAAAAGACTTAGGAAAGGTCATGAAGTCCGTCATGCCAAAATTGGGGGGGAAAGCTGAAGGAACACTCATTAACCAATTAGTCAAAGAAAGGCTTTCCCCTTAATTTCCTCCTCTTTAGTGACTCCGTTTCCCTTTGATCACGCTTTATGGATGATCGCTCCCTCAAGGTTTTAGAATTCTATCATTTATTAGAAATATTGAAGGTATTCTCCATTTCCCCTTTAGGCCGAAAGCGTTGTGAGGCTTTGAGGCCCTCTTCAGACCTTCTCCTGATCCAATCCAGATTAGCTGAAGTGACGGAACTTAAAAAGATTTTAGAGACCCTGGATGACATCCCGATCCGAGGATTGAAAGACATTGAGGGAATTTTGAGGAGATTGGAGGTGGAAGGGTCGGTTCTCGAGGTTCAGGAACTTCTTGATATCTATCACCAAATCGAATTGTGTAAGGGGCTCAGACGATTCTTTCTTAAGTTGGAGGCGATGAAAGCTCCTCATCTTGAAGAAAGAGTTTCCGCGCTTTCTTCTTTAAAGGCTCTGGAAAAGGAGATCCTTCAAGCCATCAATACCAAGGGTGAAATTCTGGACCGTGCCAGTCCGGCCCTTTCTGATATCAGGCATCGGATAGGGACGATCAGGGAAAAGGCGAAGGGAGTGCTCGAGCATCTTCTTCATCAGGAGGAGCTTCAGCCGATCTTTCAAGAACAGTTCATCACTCTGAGAAATGGAAGGTATGTCCTTCTCATTAAATCCGAATTCAAACATCGGTTGGAAGGGATCATCCACGATCAGTCTCAAAGTCATATGACCTTTTTCTTAGAACCGCTTCAAGTCGTCAGCCTCAACAATGAAATCAATATTCTCACGGGAGAGGAAAAGGAGGAGGAGTACCGGATATTAGCAGACCTTACAAAGAAGGTGAGGGAGGAGCAACAAAACTTGTGGAGGGACTTTGAGATTTTGGGGAAATTGGATCTCCTTTATGCGATGGCAAAGCTCTCTATTCTTTTGAAAAGCACCCAACCCAGTCTGAATGAAAAGGGGAAGATCGAGATGAAGGATGCACGAAATCCTCTTCTCACCCTTCAAAAAGTCGGTACGAGTCGATTCCGAGAAGATCAGGTCATTCCCATTCACCTCCGAATGGGAGATGGGATCAGGGGGCTCATCCTGAGCGGAGCGAATGCCGGTGGAAAGACGGTTGCCTTAAAAACACTGGGACTCCTCACGTTGATGGTTCAATCCGGTCTTCCCATCCCCGTCTCAGAGGGGAGCCAGGTGGCCATCTTCCAGGATATCTTCGCAGTGATCGGAGATGAGCAAAATATCGAAGCGAATCTGAGCACCTTCTCCAGTCACCTCCTTCATCTGAACCAAATTGTAGGAAGGGCAGGGCCACATTCCCTCCTCCTATTAGATGAGTTGGGAGTGGGAACCCATGCCGCAGAAGGATGTGCTTTGGCGATGGGTTTTTTGGATCGATTCATGGAAAGCGGAGCTTCAGTCGTGGTCACCACTCACTTCGATCGTCTCAAAGCCTATGGGTACCTCCATCCGGAGGTAGAAAATGTGGCGGTTGAATTTGACGAAGAAACCTTGGAGCCAAAATATATCCTTGCCTATGGCTCGTCGGGATTGAGCAATGCCTTTTTAGTGGGCGAGAAATTAGGAATCTCCGAAGAGGTTCTCAAAAGGGCTAGTCATTATCGGGATGGAGGTGAGCAAGAGGTTGGTCGAGCCCTGGAGGCATTGGAAAGATTGAAGGTGGATGCGGAAAAGGAACGGCTGCAACTCTTTAAGATGAAGGAGGAGGTTGGGCTGGAGCGTCAGAAACTGAAAGAAATAATCGAAGGGATAAAGAGAAAGAGACAGGAGATTTTTATCCAGGCAGAGGAGAAGGCGAGAAAGGCAGTGTTGAGGGTTGAAAATGAAATAAAGGAGTGGGTTCGTCAGCGAAAAGAGGAGCGGTCTCCTCTGAGCCTCCACCGCTTGAATAGCGACCGCAAAGAAATCAAAGAGATTAAAGAGAAATTTTTTCCTTTGGTCAAAAGAAAGGAAAATCAAACGATATCCGTTGGCTTAAAGGTTGGAGAACGTGTTAGGATTGTAACTCTGCGAGCCCAAGGAATTCTGACGAGCATCGACGAATCTTTGAACCAGGTAGAGGTGATGACCCATAAAGCAAAGGTGAGAACTGCTCTCGGCGATGTCGTTAAGGTGATGGATGGGGAAGAGGAGAGAGAAATTGAGATTCCCCAAGGGCAGCGTCTGTCACAAAGGGAGGTTCAAGAAGTCCCATCTCAATTGAATGTGATTGGCCTGACCGTGGAAGATGCACTCCCTAAGGTCGATCAATTCATTGATCAAGCCCTCTTGCATGGATTGGAAAAAATCCATATTATTCATGGAATTGGCTCTGGAAGGTTACGAAATGCCATTGGTAAATATTTGCAAGGACATCGGGGAGTCAAACATTTCGCTCCCGGAGATGGGATGAGAGGAGGCGGTGGCATCACCGTCGTCGAGTTCATATAGAACAAGCCTTCAGGGTTCTCACCCTGAGGGCTTGCTTTGGTTGAAAATTGACGTTAAATAAATTCTAAATCCGAAGCACCTGCCTGCCGACAGGCAGGCGAAATGATTACGTAAAGTGTTAGGTGTAAGGGGTGATCGCTTTACGCTTCATGCTTAACGATGAAATGTTAGGCCTGCCTATTCACGTTCCTATTGAGGTAAAAGATTGACTCTCGGATTCCTTTCAGAAGAGAAGGTTTCGGAGATTCGGGATCGATCCAGCATTTTGGAGATCGTCTCAGACTATGTCAAACTCAAAAAGACTGGGAAGAACCATAAAGGGTTATGTCCCTTCCACTCCGAAAAGACTCCTTCCTTTATGGTCAACGAAGAGAAGCAGATTTTTCACTGCTTCGGTTGTGGCGCTGGAGGGGATGTCTTTACATTTTTGATGAAGGTGGGACATTTTTCATTTCCCCAAGCTGTGGAGGAACTGGCCAAACGTTACGGGGTCAGGCTTCCTCCTCAAGAAATCTCTCCCGCCCAAAAGAAGGAGATGGACAAAAGGGAGATCCTCTTTCAGATTAACCAAATGGCATCGGAATATTTTCACGATATCCTCTCTCGACATCGAGAAGGGGAGGAGGGGAGGAGGTATTTCTCCCGGAGGGGCGTGAGCGAGAAGATCATCCAGGAACATCGATTGGGCTATTCTCTTGAGCGCTGGGATGGTTTGGTACAACATCTTCAGGAGAAGAAGGTTTCTCTGGAACTGGCCCGGGAGTTAGGTCTCATTTTTCCTAAAAAGAGGGCAGGCTGGTACGACGCTTTTCGAGGAAGGGTTCTCTTCCCCATCTTCGATCTCCATCAGCGGGTCGTTGGATTCGGGGGAAGATTGATCAGGGAAGGAGAACCCAAATATCTCAACTCTCCAGAATCGAGCGCCTATCATAAGGGAGAAATTCTATATGGCCTTCAGGTAGCCAAAGGATACATTCCGGAAAAGGATTGTGTTATAATAGCCGAAGGTTATTTCGACCTGTTGACCCTCCACCAATTCGGATTGAAGCATAGTGTCGCTACGTTAGGAACGGCGTTGACAGCGCACCAAATTCATATCTTAAAGAGATACACAAAAAATTTGATCACCGTATTTGATGCGGATAAAGCAGGGATCCAAGCCAACCTTCGCGCCCTTCCTCTCTTCTTAGAAGAGGAGGTTTCAGGGAAGACGATTATCCTCCCAAAGGACGAAGATCCCGATGGGTTCCTGAGAAAGGAAAATTTGGAGGAATTCGAGAAAAGGGCGATCCATGCCGTTCCCCTCATCGATTTCTTTTTCGAACAGTTGATAAAAACCCATGATACAAAATCCATCGATGGGAAGGTAAAAGTGGCAGAAGAGGGAATGGCTCTGATCGATAAAATTCCGAATAAGATTCGAAAGAATTTCTATACGAAGGCTTTGGCTGAGAGGCTGGATCTCCCAGAATCTTTATTAATGGAGAAGCTCCGATCCTTTCCCAAGGATCGGCCCAAAAGCGAAGAAGACCTGAAGAAACAACCCGTCGAGAGAAGTTTTCCAAAGTCAGAGGAGATGGTGGTTCGCCTCATGATCCACCATCCTGAATTGATCCAGACCATTACAGAAGAGGGGATTTTGAGAGAGTTTGAAAGTCCGATCTTGCAGAGGATGGCTGAGAATCTGGAGGCCATTTATCAAAAAAGAAGGAAGCTTGACATGACCGAGGCTCTGGGATCTTTTGAGGAGGACCTCAAAGAGAGGCTGTGTAAATTTGCCTTTCAAGAGAGCGACTTGGAGGCAGGAGACCGAGAAAAGATATTGAAGGACTGTATCGAGAAGATTCATAAGAAGAGGTTGAAAAGAGACGAAGGGGAGATCCTCAAAAGAATTAAAGAGGCCGAGAAACAGAAGGGAGGAAAAGGACTGGAAGCCCTTTTAATAGAGCGGCAAGAGATGACGAGGAAAGGGAAAGCGGTTTAAATAAATGGATTTTGGAAGGGATGATGGGAGGATCGATGAGGAAAGAGGGCAAGGTCAAAGAAGTCGAACAATTGATCTCCATAGAGGGGGAAAAAGGATTTCTCACATTCGAAGAGGTGAATGAGATTCCTTCCAACGATATTGTCTCCTCCGATCAGATCGATGATGTCCTCATGATGTTTGATGAAATGGACATCGATGTGGTGGATGATCTGCAAGGATTAAAGATGGAGGAGGAGAAGGATTTGGAGAAGGAGGAGGAGGAAGGCGATGAGTTAGAGATGGAGACTTTTGGTAGGGCGACCGATCCTGTTCGGATGTATCTCCGTGAAATGGGGTTGGTCGCTCTTCTTACCCGAGAAGGGGAGGTGGAGATCGCAAAGAGAATGGAGAGTGGTAAGAGAGAGGTACTGAGCATTGTTTTGAACTGCCCCATGGCTGTCAAGGAGGTCATCAATTTGGGTAATGCGATCAAAGCTGGCAAAGTGGAGATCCAGGAGGTCACTAATGAAATTGATGAGGAAGAGACGAGTATTGAAGAGGAACAGGTTCAGAAAAAGAAGGTTTGGGAGCTGATCGATCGGATTCGTCGGAACGATGAAGGACTTCGACGGCTTATGAAAAATAAGAAGAGATCGAAAGCCAAGATTCAGGAACTGGTGAAGAAGAAGCGGGAGGGGATTTTAGAATATTTTAGGCAAATGAATTTGAGAGATACTCAGATTAATAAAATTGTCCAAAAAATGAAGCAGATGTTGGTCCGTGTGGAAAAGGGAGAGAACGAGATAAAAAAACTCGAAGAGAAAACGGGGATTTCTGTCCGAGAGACCCGGACTTGTCTGAAAAAATTGAAAGAGAAGACGTTGAATGAGAAGAAACTCCTCCGAAATCGAGGGTTGAGTAAGGCCGATCTTCAAGAGATTGACCGGACAGCTAAGAATGCCCAGAGGAAGATCAACCGAGTGGAGTCTGAATGTGGCCTCATTGCCGAAAAGCTGAAGAGTGCGGTAAAGGCCATTACGGAAGGGGAGACGAAAGCTAAGGAGGCCAAAAGTGAACTGGTGAAAGCGAACCTGAGACTCGTTGTCTCCATCGCAAAAAAGTATACCAATCGAGGCCTTCAATTCCTGGATCTCATTCAGGAAGGAAATATCGGCTTAATGAAAGCGGTGGATAAATTTGAATACCAAAGGGGTTACAAATTTAGCACCTATGCGACTTGGTGGATCCGTCAAGCCATCACCCGGGCGATCGCTGACCAGGCTCGGACCATCCGTATCCCAGTACACATGATTGAGACGATTAATAAACTGATTCGAACCTCCAGATACCTCGTCCAGGAGATTGGACGGGAGCCGAATCCTGAAGAGATCGCTGAGAAGATGGAGATGCCCTTGGATAGAGTGCGAAAGGTATTGAAGATTGCGAAAGAACCCATTTCCCTTGAGACACCCATCGGTGAGGAGGAAGACAGTCACTTAGGAGATTTCATCGAAGATAAAGCGATCATTTCACCTCAGGAAGCTGTGATCAGTGCAAACCTTACAGAACAAACGGGCAAAGTTCTTTCCAGCCTCACTGCCAGAGAGGAGAAAGTCTTGAGAATGCGATTTGGCATTGGCGAGAAGTATGATCATACCCTGGAAGAGGTGGGACAGGATTTTGATGTTACCCGGGAAAGAATTCGACAGATTGAGGCTAAGGCATTGAGGAAATTGCGACATCCCAGCCGAGCCAAGAGATTGAGAAGTTTTATCGAAGCCTGACACTTTGAATTCGGATTTCGGAATGCAGAATGCGGAGTTATTTGGTCACGTATTGTAGGTTGTTGTTTTTTACATTTAATTCCGCACTTCGCAATCTACAATCCGCAATGAGGAGGGGGTTGACACCTCCTGGAGAAGGACTATAATGAAAGGGTAAGAGGGCCCATAGCTCAGCTGGAAGAGCTACCGGCTCATAACCGGTAGGTCCCTGGTTCGAACCCAGGTGGGCCCACTTCATAAGGAAAGAGAATTTCCAATGAGCTCCTCCGGTATAAAGGGAAGACGTTCGGTGAAACTGGACGGGACAAAAAAGAGTGCACGAAGGGGGTGCACTCTTTTTTGTTTGGTATATCGTTGAAGTTGGATTCTGGCTGCCAAAGAGCAGAAAGAAATGCGATGGGCTTAGCCTGCCCTCCGCAAGGTTTCTGGAGGCGGGCGCTTTGCATATTTCCATCAGAGATAGGAGGCAACGTTGAGGGAACAATTGGAACTGCTTTGGGAACTTCAAAAAATTGATCTCACCCTAAAGAGGATTAAGGAAGAAAGAGATCGGTTTCCCAAGGAGATCAAAAAGCTGGATGAAAGGCAGAATATCGAAAAGGAGAAAATTCAAAAAGAAAGAGAGAAGATTGAGTCGTTAGAAAAGGAGCGAAGGCAAAAGGAGAAGCATCTCAATGCGGAGCAGGAAAAGATCAAGCGAACAGAGGGAAGGATGTTTGAAGTGAAGACCAATAAAGAGTATCAGGCTCTCCTGACCGAGATTGAAGGGATCAAGGAAGCGACCAGTCGAGAAGAGGAGGAGATCTTACAAATCCTGGAAGAGATCGACGAGCTCAAGAAAGATCTTTTGAAACGGGAAAAAGAAGTGACCACCACCCTGGAAAAAATAGAGAGGGAGAAGAAAAAGATTCAGGAGAAGATGGATCAAGGCGATGGGCTCTGGAAAGAGCAGAAAGAGCGAAGGGAGCTCCTTTCAAAACAACTTGAATCTGGCCTTTTCAAACTCTATAACACGCTGAAGGAAAAAAGACAGGGAGTGGGTGTGGTCAACGTCAAAGCAGAAACCTGTCAAGGTTGTTTTGTGAACATTCCTCCACAAATGTTCATTGAGGTCCAAAAATATAATACCCTGATTCGATGTCCCAACTGTAATCGAATTCTCTATTGGGAAGGAGACAGGAAGACGAAATGAGGGATCTGGAAGAAGAGCATCCGATTCAGGAGGATCTTCAGCTCTTTCTCTTTATCGATGGGGCCTCCAGGGGAAATCCAGGAAGAGCGGGAGCCGGAGTTTGGATGACAAATGGAGCGGGAAGAAAGGTGGTGGAGATGAGTCGGTATCTTGGCCACAAGACAAATAATGAAGCAGAATATTGGGCTCTTCTTTTAGGGTTGAGGGAAGCAAAAAGATTGGGAGGGAAATCCATTCATATCTTTACGGATTCGGAATTGATCGAGCGGCAAGTCAAAGGGCTTTATCGAGTGAAACATTTAAATTTAAAGGGCCTCCATAAAATGGTAACCCAGAATCTAAAAGAATTTTCATCATTCGATATCCAATCCATCCCAAGAGAACAGAACCAAGAGGCAGACCGTTTGGCGAATCAGGCGATTCAGAGGAGGATCGTAAGAGAAAAGAAAGAAGGGGGGAGTCGAAGGGGAAGAGATGGTCGCTCCTCATAACACCTCCTTAAGGGGGGATGTTAGGGAGGGGAGGAAAGTCCGAGCTCCACAGGGCAGGGTGGTCCGTAATTCGGACTGTCCCGTCTCTAACAGGGCGGGGTAAGGAAAGTGCCACAGAAAAGATACCGCCTTCGAGGCGCGAGCCTCGGTGGGTAAGGGTGAAAAGGTGAGGTAAGAGCTCACCAGTACCCTGAGCGATTGGGGTAGCTTGGTAAACCCCACCCGGAGCAAGACCAAATAGGTTCCGCTCCCCTGGAAAGGGGGAAGAATAGCCCATTCAAATTTGCTCCCTAAAACGGAGGAAAGGCGGAACGGGTTAGGTCGCTTGAGGCCCTGAGCAATCAGGGTCCCAGATAAATGACCATCATCCCGACCGAAAGGGAGGGAGACAGAACTCGGCTTATGGTCCCCTTCGGCGCCCCCTCTTCTCTTTTCTTTGCTATTCTGAGGGGTGGCCCTCCCTGCCTACCGGCAGGCAGGTGTGGCCACCTTAAGAGGAGCCCACTGAGGGGCTCCCCACCATTTATTAATTGAGACCCGTTTATTTTCTAGGCAATTTTTATGAAATTCGGCATTAAAAAACAATGGTTGGTAGGAGCACTCACCTTCTTTTTGATCTGCACTCTTCCTCTATCTGCTTTCTGCCAAGAAGCTTCTATTAAAGAGGTGAGTGTGAAGGGGACCAATGGGGTTTGGAAAGTCGGTTTCTTTATTGAGAACTGCTTTACAGAGAAGATGGATGAAGCTATTCAGGCAGGGATAAAGACAGTCTTTACCTTTTATATTCGTCTCTACCAGAAGAGAAAATTGTGGAGGGATCGGAAAATAACATCCATGCAGTTCCAACATTCCATCCAATACGATCCTATTCGAGGGGAATACCTTGTCACATCAGAAGAAAACCATTCCTCTCGGACGACGTCCAATCTTGAGGAGGCGAAAAGGTGGATAGCGAGAGTGGAGGAACTGGAAATCCGACCATCCTCCCAATTAAAACCGGGGGTTCCCACTGAACTTCGCATCAAGGCTGAATTGGATCCGGTCAAACTTCCTTTCCACTTGGAGTATCTTTTCTTTTTCGTCTCCCTTTGGGATTTCGAAACCAAATGGCATATCGAATCCCTTCCACCCTAAAAATTCCCCCTCGCCCCCCTTCCTACTTGCCGCCTGCCTGCGCCTGCCTGCGGTAGGCAGGGTAGGGAGGGCAGGCAGGTGTTAAAAAGGGGAATGGGGGGATTGAAAAAGACACGTATGAGAGTCATTAGATAATAATGAAAAAGGAACTTTCTTCAGAAGAAAGAAGACGACGCAATGAACTTTTGATCATTGGAATCATCTCTATCCTGATCATCATCCTTACCACCATCGAGATAAAATTTCCTCAGGTGGGAGGGATGATTCCCATTGCCAACAACATCATCATATTCAGCCTGATCAATATCAATATTATCCTGATCCTCCTCCTGATCTTTTTGGTGATTCGGAATCTGGTCAAACTGATCTTTGAGCGAAGGCGAAAGGTCTTAGGAGCAAAACTAAGGACCAAATTGGTGGTGGCCTTTGCCAGCCTTTCTCTTGTTCCAACGATTCTCCTCTTTTTTGTGGCAGTGGGGTTTATTACTAACAGTGTTGAACATTGGTTTAAAGCCCCCGTCGAGCAATCTCTCCAAGGGGCTTTAGAGGTGGCACAAGCCTATTATCGAGATTTCGCTAACAACACGGTTTCTTCTGCCCAACAGATCGGTAGGCATTTCTTCAAACAGGGGATCTTCAGGGAGGGAAAGGCGATAGGACCCTTGAGAGAACAACTCGAAACGAAACGACAGGAGTATCACCTCAGCACCCTCGGGATATTTTTGAAAGGCGAGAAGGATTCAATCTGGGTAGAGGACCCCACGCTTAAAGCCATCTCCATCCAGCTACCAAAAGACCTGCTGGAGGCAGGATTTTCTGGAAAGGAAGTGTCCAGGCTCCTGTCGGTTGGAGAAGGGGAGGTGATCGCAGGAATTTCACCTATTCTCAACCCTTCCGATAGGGGGGAGGTGGTGGGGGTGGTGGCTGCATCGCTTTTCATCCCAAAGAGCCTTACGGCTAAAATGCATGAGATCTCACAGGCTTTTGTGGAATATAGGCAGTTGAAGATTTTGAAAAAACCAATCAAGTCAAGCTATATGATGGCCCTCCTCATGGTGACACTTCTCATCTTGTTTTCGGCAACTTGGTTTGGTTTTTACTTGGCCAAGGATATTACTGTCCCAATCAAGGAGCTCGCCGAGGCCACTCATCGGATTGCAACAGGAGATCTAAACTTTCGGATTCAGATGCATGCTTCGGATGAGATTGGGACCCTCGTCCAATCCTTCAATCAGATGACAGGGGATCTCCAGGTAAGCCGGTTAGAGTTAGAACAGCGGAGGAAGTATATGGAGATCGTCCTGAAAAATGTAGCTGCGGGTGTGATCTCCATCGATGAGAAAGGGATGGTGACCACGATCAACACCTCTGCTGAGCAAATGTTAGAAGTCAAAGGAGAGGCAGTTCTGGAGAAAAAGTTTTCCGAAGTATTACCTAAGGAATATGTAGGGCAGATAGAGGAGTTATTAAGTGAACTCAAATCTTCTCGGAGGGATTCTATTGAGAAACAGGTCACTGTAAACTTGAAAGGGAAATCCCTTTCCCTTTTAATCAGTCTGACAACCCTGAAAGATGAAGAGGGAAGACCCCTTGGTGTGGTTGCCGTTTTCGATGACCTCACCCAACTGATCAAAGCCCAGAGGATGGCTGCTTGGAGAGAAGTGGCCCGGAGGATCGCTCATGAGATTAAAAACCCTTTAACCCCTATTCAACTCTCTGCTCAACGGCTGAGGAAAAGATATTTAGAGAAACTTCAGCAGGATGGTGCCGTCTTTGATGAGTGCACCCGGACGATCGTGAAGCAGGTTGAGGAACTGAAGGGAATGGTCAACGAATTTTCTAACTTTGCTCGAATGCCAGCTTCTCAACCCACCCCCAACCATCTTAATGATATTATAAGAGAAACGCTCGTCCTCTTTCAGGAAGGACATAAGGAAATCCGCTTTGAATTTATCCCTCACGACCTTCCCATTCTCGACATTGACCGAGATCAGATGAAGCGGGTGATGATCAACCTCATCAAAAATAGCCTTGCCGCCATTGAAAGGGATGGAGAGATTAAAATTCAGACGAGTTACGACCCGAAATTGGAGATGGTTCGCCTTGAGGTGAGTGACAATGGCTGTGGGATTCCTGACGAAGATAAAGGGAGGCTTTTCGAACCTTATTACTCCACTAAGAAAAGCGGAACAGGCTTAGGGCTCACGATCGTCAATGCCATCGTCTCCGACCACAATGGATATATCCGGGTCCGGGATAATGAACCGAAAGGGACAACCTTCCTTATTGAACTGCCCGTCCGCGTTTAATGAAACCGGGGATAGGGAGATAAGGTGATGGGGAGATGGGGATGGGCGTAGTGAAAAGGTAATGACTCACCCTGTTTCCATTTCACCGTATCTCCGTGTCTATTCTAATGAGTGATTGATTTAACCTTCCTTTTTAGCTAAAATGAGATGATGGCGGAAAAATTGATTTGCCAAAACAAGAAGGCTTTCTTTAATTATTTCATTGAAGAGAAGTACCAGGCGGGAATTTCCCTTCTTGGTTCTGAGGTTAAGTCTTTAAGGGATGGAAGGGTTAACTTAGGGGATAGTTATGCGGATATTAGAAATGGCGAGGTCTTCCTCGTCGATACCCATATCAGCCCCTATCCCCAAGCAAACCGGTTGAACCATGATCCGTTAAGGACGCGAAAACTCCTCCTTCACAGCAAGGAGATTAAACGACTGATCGGCAAAATTGAACAAAGAGGCTATACGTTAATCCCCCTCAAGCTTTACTTTGTCAAGGGTAAAGTAAAGGTGGATCTGGGCCTTGCGAAGGGGAAAAAGCTTTACGACAAACGCGAGACTCTCAAGAAAAAAACGATGGAAAGAGAGATGGAAAGGGGGCGAAAAGGGTTCGACGGGGATCGTTGACGTCAGGGCTGCATGCCGAGGTCCCATTGGCTCGTAAAACAAATGGGATTAAACATAATCGCAAACAACTACGATTATGCCCTGGCTGCCTAAGCGCAGCTAGGCGTCCTCCCTGCCCTTGCCTGTAGGACAGGAATAGGATGTCAGAAAAACAGGATAGTCTCTCTCTGACGCCTATAGGAGAGGGGCGAAACCTTATAGGATAGTCTCTTGGGAATCCTGCCTGTGGGAGGTCTGAGGGGCGAATTTAAAACACAGGCTATGTATGTAGATGCTCTGTCGGAAGGTTCTCGGACGCGGGTTCGATTCCCGCCGCCTCCACCAGACTTCGCTTCGAACTTTGAGAGAAGCGAAGTCTGTCGCGCCGTAGCTATCAGGCGAAGGCGGACAATCATACTGCGCATCAAGGTATCCTCCTCATACGCCTCTTTCATTTACCCCTATTTTTCTTCAATACTATATCTCTAAGTTGGGTATAAATGAGTTATCCAAAATTCTATTGGTTTAAATGATAGATTTTCTTATAATTGTTTTTATTGTTAAATGTACTGATATTTATTTAAGAATTACTACTCATACGGGTGCTGGCCCCTTTTAGTTTATTGTACAATGACTGATCGCTCTATTTAGCTATCCGGAAAGGGAGCTTGAGCGGGGATATATTGGCACACCATGATTATAGCTGAAAGAGCTATCATGATATAATCAATGCAGCTAACCATTTGATCGGTGCAATAGGCGTCTGAAGCTCGGGCCATCGTGGGAAAGGTTGAGAGACTCGATTCGTTTTGATCAACAGGTAAAATGATTAAGTCATACTATAGAATTAAAAATGAGCTCTTTTATGGTTGGGTGGTAGTTATAGCCTTTTTCATGATTAATATAATTGTCCAAGGCACACGCCATTCTTTTGGTGTGTTCTTTAAATCCTTGTCGAGCGAGTTTGGATTGACTCGAACAGAAACCTCCGGTGTATATTCC
Organism: uncultured delta proteobacterium; assembly: GCA_963739325.1. Taxonomy (GTDB): domain Bacteria; phylum Desulfobacterota; class BSN033; order BSN033; family UBA1163; genus CAVTZZ01. The sequence goes on from CAVTZZ010000043.1 coordinate 36,110, forward strand.
GTTTATATGTTCCTTTGTTGCATCTTTTCCTTTTTCTGTGGCTGGGCTGCTGACAAATTTAGCCTGAGGATACTGATTAGTTTAATGGGCTTATTTACGGGTCTTAGCCTTATCCTCACCAGCCAGGCACAATCGCTATGGCAGCTATTCGTAGTTTATAGCTTTTTATTTGCTATAGGGACCAGCGGGGTATTTGGGGTTAGCACAGCAATCATTATAAGATGGTTTAATAGTAAACGGGGACTCGCTATTGGTCTTGCCACCTCAGGGCAAGGGTTAGGGACTGTCATGATGGCTCCCTTGGCTGCCTACCTTATTGCAACCGTTAGCTGGCGAATGTCTTATCTTGTAATGGGAATGATTGTTTGGCTATTTGTTATTCCTACTGCCATGCTATTAAGAAAGGAGCCCGGTGAGATGGGACTCCTTCCCTACGGTGCGGAGTTAAGTAAAAGTAAAACAGGGGGATCACATCGGGGAGAGGGAAGCAACCCGCCGACTGGGTTTTCACTCTTTTATGCATTCAAAAGCAGGAATTTCTGGTGTGTGGGTGTTATATGGTTGTTATTTTCCATGTGTTTATATATGGTATTGACCCATATCGTGCCTCATGCGACGGACATGGGCATTCCCACCATGAAAGCAGCAACCATCCTCAGTGTGATAGGTGCCATGAGCATCCCGGGGAGATTACTGGTGGGTAAAATTTCGGATAATTCAGGCAGAAAAGCGATTGCCATCGTTTGTGCACTATTTCTGACCGGAGCAACAATATGGTTGATTTATTCGAAGGCGTTATGGATGTTTTATCTCTTTGCTTTGGTTTTTGGTTTTTTCTATGGAGGGTTGAGCACTTCTGTAACTGCCCTGGTTGGCGATATCTTTGGACAACGTAGTATCGGAATAATAATGGGTACATTAGAAATGGGTTGGTATTTGGGAGCTTCTCTTGGCCCACTTATGGGTGGGCTAGTATATGATATGAGTAATAATTACTCTACGGCTTTCTCAATAAATGTGGCAGCTACGATTATTGTTACTCTACTTTTGGCTCTTACTAAGTGGGAAATGAAACTTGATAGATGAATCTAAACTAACGGTACTAAATATTCTTACATAGAGGAATAATTTTGGAGATCTCAAAATTGCTCTGTTTTTCGTTTATTCATTTATCTAAAACACAAAAATCACTCCAAGTTGCATATGAAAAAAACAGGTTTCCGCCACGAGTGTTAGTGTTTCCGTTGTCGAGAAAACATTTCTTTTTCTACCCCTTCTCCTCCCCAATGGCTACCCGATAGCCAGGTCTACCCAGACTCCTGATACGCTCCAAGTATTTCAGGAAATCATCGTTGCGTAAAAACTTCTTCATGTCGTATCGGTCAAAATGAATGAGTTCCTCTAAAGGGTGGCGATGGGGAGGTCCAGGCTCATAGGCTCTGTAGCCTATGGGGACGATGATGTTCAATCGCAAAGGTTCTGGATAGCCCAGGGCTTCCTTGTAAGAATGTTCATGGTTCACGTCAACTCTTTGAGAGCCAAGGCCAAGCGATGCGGCAGCAAGGTGAATGGTCATTGAAAGGTGCCCCATCGTGGCACTGAGGATATCCCGGGAACTGCTATAGTAGAGGTCTCCATGGGCTGCCATCACCGAGCCCCATTGCTTCCTCGGATCCTCAAGGATAGCAATGTATACCGGTGCCTCCCCCCAACTTGCCAGCATTCCGAAAGCCTTTTCCCTTTCCTCGGGGGCAAGGTTAAAGGCCGGGTGTCGATACTCGGGGATCCTCTGTTGCTCCAAAGCCCAAGTGAGTTCCAAATCCATCCGGTAGATTTCATAAATTTTCTTTTTAACATTGGGGTCTCTCATCACAATGAATTCCCATGGTTGAGAGTTAGCGCCGGACATGGCGTAATGGGCTGCATCAAGTATCTTGATGATGGTGTCATCAGGGATAGGGTCTGACTTGAAACGACGTATACTCCTACGGTATCTTAAAAGCTCCAAAAATTGATCGTAATTCATCATTTTATCCTCTCCTTCTTTTTTTAAATGTCAAGTACCAATTCCCTGACCTTATGTCAATATGTTAGTGTTAACCCCGTTAGAAAGTCTTCCCTGCCTACCGGCAGGCAGGTACTTTCTAACGGGGTAAAGACGGGGTGACAAACATTTTTAAGTTGATCTTAAGCAGAAAAATGGTCATATTATATTTAAAAGGTTATTTATTTGTGATAAGGACCCGGTAAGGGAGTCTATCGAAAATGAACCCAAGACCAAAATATACGAATCGTTTGATTCATGAGACCAGCCCTTATCTTTTGCAGCATGCACACAATCCGGTAGATTGGTATCCGTGGGGAGAGGAAGCACTCGCTCGGGCCAAGAAAGAAGATAAGCCCATCCTTCTCAGTATCGGTTATTCCTCTTGCCATTGGTGTCATGTGATGGAAAAGGAGTCCTTTGAGAATGAGGCCACTGCTCAGATCATGAACGAGCGTTTCATCAATATCAAGGTCGATCGTGAAGAACGACCGGATCTCGACGAACTCTATATGAATGCCGTTCAGGTAATGACGGGAGGTGGTGGATGGCCAATGACTGTTTTTTTGACTCCCGACCTTGTTCCCTTTCATGCAGGAACCTACTTTCCACCTGAAGATCGAAGGGGGATGCCAGGTTTTCCAAAAGTATTGGTTGTCGTTTCTGATTATTATCGGGATCATCGAGAGGAAGTAGGTAAGGTGGAGGCACAGATGAGAGATGCCCTCCTTCAGATGGTTGAAATTGTTCCCTCTCAGGAGGCGATGGATGAGAAGATCCTGGTAAAGGCTTTTGAAACTTTTGAAAGTCAGTTTGATTCAACCTATGGAGGATTTGGGAGAGCCCCTAAGTTCCCGAGCAGCATGACCTTATCATTTCTTCTGAAGATACTGGAAAAGGACAGGTTCAAAAAGAGCATTGGAGATGGTGGAAAAGACATTGGAAAAGATGGCCAATGGAGGAATCTATGACCATCTGGGAGGAGGTTTTCACCGCTATTCTGTGGATGAGCGATGGCTCATTCCCCATTTTGAGAAAATGCTCTATGATAATGCCCTTCTTTCCCGAACCTATTTTGAAACCTATCAAGCAACTCGAAAAGAGAGATATCGTCATGTCGCTGAAGAAGTCCTCCATTATGTGATCCGTGAGATGAAGAGTCCGGAAGGAGGTTTCTATTCTACCCAAGATGCGGATAGCGAGGGTGAGGAGGGGAAGTTCTATGTCTGGACGAGAGATCAGATTAAGGAGGTATTAGGCAAGGAAAAAGGGACTCCTTTCTGTGCTCATTATGGGATTACTCCTCAAGGCAATTTTGAGGGAGGATCGAGCGTCCTTAATATTGATTCTTCCTTAGAAAAGACTTCTCAATTATATGGGATTCCCATCCTAGAATTGGAAGAAGTGTTGGAGGAGGGTCGAAAGAAGCTCTTTAACGAAAGGGAGAAGAGAGTCAAACCCGGCCGGGATGAGAAGATTTTGACTTCCTGGAATGGTTTGATGATTTCCAGTTTCATCGATGGATTTAAAGTCACCTATAACGAAGAGTATCTCAATGTGGCAAGAAAAGCAGCTCATTTCATCCTCAAGAAGATGAGAAAAGATGGCCATTTGATGAGAGTGTTTAATAAAGGGAAATGTCAGGTGAAGGGTTATTCAGAGGATTATGCTTTCTTCATCCAGGGCCTCATCGATCTTTACGAGGCCACCTTTGAGATCGAATGGCTCAAGGAAGCGGATGCATTAAACCGTCGCATGATTCACCAATTCTGGGACGAGAGAAATGGAGGTTTTTTCTTTACGGGGAAGGAGAACGAATTTCTGATTGCTCAATCAAAAAATCCTTATGATAATGTCATCCCTTCTTCCAATTCTGTAGGGCTATTCAATCTGATCAGACTCGGTTATCTGACTGGAAAAGAATCTTTCAAACAGAAAGCCGAGCAGATCATCCACCTCTTTTATCCATTGCTCTCGGAACATCCCTCTGGATTTACCCATATGTTATCCGGACTCTCTTTCTTCCTCAATCCTGAGGAGATCGGTATCATCGGTTCAAAGAATGATCCAAGAACAAAATCGATGCTCCAAGAGATTTTCAATGCCTATCTCCCCAATAAAATCTTAAGTCTAAAGGAACCCCGGGAACCGATCGAAGGAAGTTGGTTCCCATTTCTGAAAGAAAAAGGGAATCCAGAAGTTCCAACGGCCTTCGTCTGTAAAGGCTTTACCTGCCTACCACCTGTGAGGAATGAAGAAGAATTAAGGAAGATATTGGAATAGCCAATCTCGTCTTCACAGAGGATCCCACCGTGCAGCCTAACGATTAAGCTAAAGGGCGCAGCAGTTTTTGCCGCGCCCCTCTTGAGCGTTTTGTGAGGCTCATCTTATTTCGGTTGCCACCTTTTCAACTTTGGAATAACTTCAGTCATGAGTGCCTTTGCCTGAGTTTCCGGCATAATCCCTTGCTGTGCCATAATGCTGACGCACTTATCGATCATTCTCCGCATGCTTATATTTGGTTCCGTGAAAACACCATTTTGAAAACAATAATGGCAATAATCATTCATTCTAAAGCCATTAGCCCCGGTACCAAAATCTTCCGGTTTTTCAAGTGGCATCCCGCAGCTTTGACAGAAGGGTCCTTTAGGTTGTGGGCTAAGCATAAAGCACCTCCCTTTCTTCAGGTTTTTAATAAACACTTTTCGTAATTTTCACCTATGTATTTCTTCCCTTTTTGAATGACCCTGTGGCCCTCTGATTCTATTGAGCCGGTGTTAGGGTTTTCCCTCTTTCATATCCTCCGCTGATCTCTTAAAATATAATCCTCTCTTGCCCGACCAATGAAGATAAATTAAGACGATGAGAATTGCGAATATTAAGATCAGCATGATGACGCTATTGTATCTTCCCGTCGCAAATTGAAGGATGAAGCCTGGAAAGAATGGAAACCAAGCAACCAAGGCGCCAGCGAGATAACTGAGATACATGCTGTAGAATCCCCATGGTTTATATTTCATTAGGCCAACAGCGCCAAGGGCAGAAAGAAAGATTACTACCAAAGAAATGTATGGTATCCAAGGCATGCCCACGTCTTTAAAATTATTGAACATCTCAATAAAGCTTTTGGGATCATGAATTAATATCTGAATAATATTCACAAGGAGTGAGGCTGCGAGGATACTTCCAAGCAGGAGGGTGAAGTTTTTATGCCTTTTTTTATTCATCTTTGTTACCCTAACGACCCAGGGAAGGAGCGCAGCGGCTTTTTGCGCATCCGTTGGACCGACTTGATACTATTTAAGGCCTCCCCCTAAAGATGGTAAACTGAGGGTTGCAACACCACCATATCCCATCAAAAGGAGGAAGCCATATGAATTTCTACACCAAACAGCACAAGTTTTATTGTGGAATCGATCTGCATACCAAAAATATGTTTGTCTGCATTATCGATGCCGGAGGCAATGTCCGGGTTCATCAAAACATCCACACAAACCAGGAAGCTTTTCTCCATACCATTGCTCCCTTCCGTGAGGACATCGTGGTTGCTGTCGAATGCATGTTCACCTGGTACTGGATCGCTGATCTCTGTATCCAAGAGAACATTTCCTTCGTTCTCGGCCATGCCCTCTACATGAAAGCGATCCACGGAGGAAAAGCCAAAAACGATAAAATCGACTCCCTTAAGATCGCTACCCTACTGCGAGGCGGTATGATTCCTCAATCTTATGTCTATCCCGCAAGGATGCGGGCAACCCGAGATCTCCTCAGACGGAGAAATCACTTAATGAGAAAACGGGCTGAACTCTTTGCCCATATCCAGAACACCCGAAGCCAGTATAACCTTCCTGATCCCTTGGGATGCATTGCCAAACCCCAGAACCGTGAAGGCATCGTCCAACGGTTCGACGACCCTTCCGTACAAAAGAGCATGGCTGTTGACCTGGAGATGATTGAAGCCTATGACCACATCTTGACCCAGCTCGAACGTGATATCATTGCCTGTGCTAAAGAACACGATCTGCGATCCTATGCCTTGCTTCAAACCATTCCTGGTGTCGGAAGAATCCTCGGCCTGGTCCTCCTCTACGAGATTGAATCCATTGAGCGCTTCCCCCAAGTCCAGGATTTCGTCTCCTACTGCCGTCTGATTAAGAGTATCAAAGAATCCAACGGCAAAAAATACGGATCCAGTGGTAAAAAGATCGGTAACGCTCACCTTAAGTGGGCCTTCTCCGAGGCAGCGGTGCTTTTCCTCAAGGGCAACGAACCGGCCAAAAAGTATCTCCAAAGGCTTGCCCGTAAGCACGGCAAAGCCAAGGCCCTCTCTATCCTCGCCCACAAGCTCGGGCGTGCCGTCTATTTCATGCTTAAAAACAAGGAGGCTTTTAACCAAAAAAAGTTCCTCGGTCTCTAAAAAACTGGAGGGGATGGATCAGCCTGCCGTCTAACTGGAACCTTCCCGGGCACGAGCATGCACCTGCATCCATCAGGGTCAAGAAAACCCATGCATCTTAGAATGCCAACTTGATGGTATGCCAATATTGCCCGGTAGCCCATGATTTGATTGGCGGTCCATCCCGCTCCTCATACTTTATCAGCGTGCCATGTTGGTCAGGTTCTGCCCCTCACCCGAACCTGTAACTAACTGGGGACCATACCCCGACGTTTTGAATAGGACGGTACGAGGGCACAGCATAGTTTCTAGGTCGCAGAGTGGTCTCATCTCTCTGTAGTCCCGTTTCATACGGGATAGAACCTCAATAAGTGTTTGGCGCAGGACCTCTTCTTGCACCCGATCAGAAACCAAGTTGGAACGGCTGCCAACAGGCAAAAGTGTCGTTGTCTCTTAGAACGAAAATCAGTTACTTTTTCGTCTTGGATTTCTTTTCCCTATTGACAACGGAGGCCTTATAAGTGTTCGACACTCATTTCTATGTTTGTAGTTCAATGATGTTGCCCTCTGGGTCGGCAACGTACACAAAGGTCAAAAGGCCGACTCCGTTTACTTCGGATGCTGTGATGTCTCCGACCTTGGCACCCCCATGGCTCAGAACGTCAACCATCACTTGATCTATATCGTCTACTTCAAAGGCGAGATGCATAATGCCTTCGCGATTTGCTGAAATCGGCGCCCTCGGTCGATTCTCAGTGTATTGATAGATCTCCAATGTTGGGCCACCTTCTCCATGGCCCGGCAGTCTTAGATGTGCACCAGTAAAATGTGCATTCGGTACCCCGGTTCCACGGCTCAGCCACTCGCCCTGAAGGTCACGTTCGGGCGGCACGAACTCACAGGCAAAAACGTCTTCGTAGAACTTGGCGAGTGAACGCCAATCGTTGGCAACGATATTGGTGTGCTTATATTTCGCTTTCATTTTCCTCTCGTCGAACGCAAAGCTCACCGGGAGCCGGATTCTTCGGCGATCCGGTGGAGCCGCTGGTTAGGCAATATTCAATTTGGTGTCATTTCACTAAACTCAATAATTAAGTCTGACCCCACATCTTTCTTTTTATTTCTGACGGTTTAGTTTTTATTTGATGCACATATAAAACTATTGCTGGAACAATGAATAGTGTGCACAACGTGTACATTGTCGAATGTCCCAAAAGACCATACAGAGGATTGGCAGTTATTGGATAAAATGGTTTTATATCTGGATATAATGGTGAGTCCAACAAAACATGAAAACAAGTTCCCAGAACACCAGATATAATCATTTTGCTTCTTGATGGTTGAAAAGGAAATTTGAATATATCTTGAATTATCGTTTTGATTGGTGCATGAAATATCCATGCTGTTATGCCCCATATAGCACCCAAAGCGATAGCTCCAGTAAAAGTGTGAGCGTATCCGTGAAGCGGATAATGCAAACTGCTTGTCATGACGAGCAATGGCTCAATATCAATGATCACATTTGCCATAACGAAAACAAACACATCTATTTGTTTGTGAAGAGGTATTGCAATCGTTGCACTTGGGCCAAAATGAAATGGTGTAAATGGCATATATTTATTAAGTTATAACGCGGAAGTAAGCCGCCCGGCTACGGCGCTTTCTTAACTCAAGCCAGGCCTATTCCGGGTCGGCTTGAGTGACTCGTTATGTATTTCTCCTTCTCTTTCGTTCATCATGCCTTTGTTTCTTTCTTAGCCGCACAGGTGCGACAAATACGCGAGTCGGGTAGTTTTGATTGCCGAAGTTTCTTTATCGTCGCAGCGGCGAGGCAAATGGTGCATGTTACTTTCCCACATTCTTTACAAATACCACCGCGCATGGTATCAAACTGTCTACCACAAATATGGCATTTCCAAGGAATTATATTTTTCTGTTGAAGCATAACGCTCGGGCTGACAGGTGCGCGGGCGCATTTTTCGCGCATCCTTGTCCAATCTGTTGTTATGCCCTTGCGGGATTAGTCCACCCAGTCCTCTCCTGTCATCACCTTCCATGCGTTCTTGTATGCGATTTTGGCAGCGACTTCCTTGTTGACCTGCCTCAATAGAACTTTCCTGTATCTTGCGATTGTTCCATCATATTTATCAAAAACATTAGGATTGATATCAGAACTCAATACAAACCTATCTGAAAACTCCTCAATAACTTTCTTCCACTTGCGGTTGAGGCTGAACACTCCATTAGGATAAATATCATACATGACGGCGTCGGGTCCTGGCGCCCCCCCTTGAAGTTGGAGGAAGTCAAAATAGAGGTTAGGATATCTTGTCAGGAACTGCCTAACCCCATCCGCAGTAGTTAATGTTTTCCAGGTTTTAGGGTTTCGGTTCCATCCGACATGACACCATATGACTTTTGCATTCGGATATCTGCTGAGCATCCGTTCCAGTCCAGGCAGGAGTTGATCTTCTGCCTCATGGTGTAGCAAGAATGGGATTCCGGTCTTACTGGATAGATCAAACACAACCTCCATCGTTTCAGAGTCCACAGGCATATGGGTATCCCAAGGGCTTTCCCTGTTGACTTTAACCATTGGGTTCCGATAATGGCGCGCCTCAAACTCACCCATTGCGAAGTACTTGCCCGAAAGCACATCTTTTTCCAAGTTTTCAAGAAAGCCCCTGTCGCTTTTGTGCCACAGCGGACCATCACCGCCAACTGTAGTTGGAACAAACCTTTCAGGATAGAATTCATTCCATTTTAGGGATTCTTCGCTTCCAAGGCGTTCGTATGGCATAAGCCATGTCAGTGCCACCCCGTTTTCATCCATCCTCTTTAGTAACTTCTCTATTTCGATCCTCCGGTTGTAATGAAATTCCACATCAATGATGGGGAGAAACCCCTTTTGAAGCCCTTCCCTTATCCTACTGTCAAACTTTTTTATTTGGCCCTTCTTCTCCAAAGCAATGCTATTGGTAGCAAAATTACTCTCTTTCGTCTCATAGAAGGACGGCTTAACCGCACAACTGGGGAATGAAAACAGGATGGGAACGAGTAAAATCAAGAACCTGGATAAACAATTCCCAAACATTTTTGCTTCCCCTTTTTCAGGTTGCTCTTGGGCATAACGCAAAGCTCACCGGGAGCCGGATTCTTCGGCGATCCAGTGCACCAACTCGTTATGCTCGCACTTATTCTTGAGTTCCTCGTACCTGAAACAACCTACGACATGATCGTTGACCATGCCAACTGCTTGCATGAACGCGTAACAAATTGTTGTTCCAACGAACTTGAACCCTCTTTTCTGCAAATCTTTGCTCATGGCTTCAGACTCAGGAGTGCTGGAGGGAATATCAGTCATCTTCTCCCATGAATTCTGGATAGGTCTGCCATTAACGAATCGCCAGATGTAATGGTCAAAGCTTCCAAATTGTTCCTGCACCTGCAGGAGCGCCATAGCGTTAGTGATGGTTGCGTTGATTTTGAGTCTGTTTCTTACGATCTCAGAATTGACAAGTAACCGGGAAACGTCGTTCTCGGAGTATTGGGAGATTTTCCGGGCGTCAAAATTGTCAAACGCTTTTCTATAACCTTTTCGCTTTCTAAGGATGGTGGACCAGCTCAGTCCTGCCTGTGCACCTTCCAAAACAAGAAACTCGAATAGGCTTCTGTCGTCGTGAATTGCTACGCCCCATTCATTATCATGATAGGACTGCTCGAACTCGTTCCTATTGGCCCATTCACAACGTTTCATAGGTAATCCTCGCTTGATTCAATTGGAGGCATAACGCCTGAAATCAGCGGGGGCTGTAAGCCATCCGCTGCAGTGATATGATACGTTAGACTCAACTCTTTCTTCATTGAAATTCAATAGTCAACTCCGTCAAACACTATACATATACCTGAATGGGCGATTATTTTTTATACTCTATGTTCCAATCAAGTATTGTCCATTTACCTTCTTTACGAATCATTGAATAATTTTCTAAGGCCTTAGATTTGTATCCGGGCCCAACAACTTCAACTGTGACTTTTATCAAGACCACTTCTTTCTTTTTGTTTACGTCCATGATTTTGAAATTCTTATAATAATCCTCATTTTGATTTCGATAATAATTAACGTAATCAGTACCAAATCTTTTTTTAAAATTGCTCAGGAATTCATCTGAACAAAATTTAACGCATTCTGAAAACTTCCCTTGTTCTCTGTTGGTGAGATACTGAATCAAGGCTGTCTTGGCGATTTGGATATCATTCGACTGTGCACCTGAAAGGGAATGGAAAAGAGGGATAAGGAACGTTAAGAAAAACAGTATGAGATATTTTTCGATATTCATTTGCGTAAATTAAATTTTGATATGTCTAACAATTAATAGACGAAGTTCCGATTTGGTCGGAATTGGTTCTTCTTAATTTATTTTTTTACCACTCTTTACCTCTTCTGTCTATAAATTTATTGATTCTATTTCATAACTTCTGCAATTCAGACACTGGACTTCAGGTATCAGATATCAGACTTTGGACACCAGACACCCGACTTTTCTATTTCTTCCTCTTCAATCTGAAATCTGAAGTCAATGGTCTAATGTCTGAATCACAGGTCCCTTCCTTTTCAAGGTCTTGACAAGAAGGAATGAAATGTTTATTTTTAATGAAAATATTTTCAATTTTCTATTAACTCTTTATGAATAAAGGACTTTTTAAAGACATTTTTCGAGAGAAGAAGCTCAGGTTGAGCTATCCCAGGCTTCTGATTTACCAAGAACTTTCCAATGCGGAAAACCCTTTAAGCCCTCAAGAACTTTATCAAAACCTTCTCAAAAAGAAGAAAAGAATCGGGCTGACCTCCATCTATCGATCCCTTGACCTTTTCGAATCCCTGGGAATCGTTTTCAAAATTATAAACGGGTCAAACGTTAAATATAAATTCTGTGAATCAGAGGATCATCATCACCACATCATTTGTAAAGCCTGTGGCAACGTGGGGGAGTTGAACTTTTGTGATATTTCGGGTTGGTCCCAGAAGGTAATGGAATCCACAGGTTATGAGGTGATAGATCATCAGCTGAATTTTTATGGGTTTTGCAAGGCCTGCAAACCTTTAATAGGAAGGCAAAGAGCAGAGGGCTAAGAGCAGAGGGCTAAGAGTAACAGAGTTATTAGGTCAATAAGTCATTAGTCATTGAATGACTTAATAACTGAGTGACTTAGTGACTAATAAGTTTTTGGAATCTGTCATTTGGAAGAGGAGGTCTGAATGTCTCATATTCATTTTCCAGATGGAGTTTTACCCGTTTGGCTCTGGGTTTCTGGATTTTTTGTTGCCATTCTGGTTGGAGCGATTCTTTTTCGATTCATTAAGAAAGAAGATTTAACAAGACGGCTTCCTTTATTGGGAATGATGGCAGCTGCAATGATCCTTGGTGCATCGGTTGAGATCGTCCCCATTGCTTATCACGTCAACCTGACCGTCATCTCCGGGATCTTATTGGGCCCTTCTCTCATCTTCTTGGCTGCATTTGTGGTCAATGTCATTCTGGCGTTATTCGGGCACGGTGGGATCACTGTCATCGGGCTAAACACACTCACTCTTTCGATCGAAGGAATAATAGGGTATTTTCTTTTTCGCTTCCTCTGGAGAGTATTTAGAAGATTAACACCTGCTATCTTTATTGCTACCTTCCTGGCCCTTTTCTGCTCCACTCTCTCCATGATCGGATTGGTAAGTTTAGGGACATCCCATTACGAAGAATTGATCCACCAGGAGGGGAAAGGGATCATCGGATTTCACCTTTCAAAGGAGAAGGGTGATGAACATCAAGGGGTTGTGTCCGAGCCAAAAGTGAATTTGAAGCGATTTATTACCATTGTCCTTCCATTAGGTTTCATCGGATGGATTATGGAAGGAGTGATCACTTCTTTAATGGCTCGATATATTCACCGGCTGCGACCGGATTTATTGAGACTAAAAACTTGACCAAGGATGAAACTTTAAATCCCCCCTCGCCCCCCTTTACTAAAGGGGGGAAAGTAATTTATGGATAAGCTCTAAAGGAAGATCTCATGATTCAGCTTTCTTATTTGGATTATTCAGCGGTTGAGGGGAAGAGCTGGCTACATCGCCTCTCACCCAAGTTGAAGGTCATTGGAATGGCCTTCGTCTTGTTGGGCGTCGTCACGGTGAGAAACATTCCTGGGCTTCTTCTCCTTTATGCGATTCTTCTTACTCTTTTTCTCATATCCCGAATTCCATTAAAGATATTTTCTCTCACCCTCTACCCTCTCATCTTTGCCTTCCTCTTCATTTTTATTTCAGGTTTTCAAATCAACTTTATTCTCCTCATCTTTCTGAAAGTTCTCTGCGGATCGACTGGAGTCGTTTTACTTTTGGCCACCACACCTTATCCATCGATCTTTGGTATCTTAGGAAAAGTTCTTCCCTCCATTTTTGTCACTGCTCTTTTTTTGACTTACCGATCGATCTTTATCCTCCTCAACGTCCTCGAGGAGACAGAGCACGCCCTCTACCTTCGTGGAGGGGTTCAGTGGCGACATCCCTGGAGGAGCCTCGCCAACATTTCAAATGCCTTCGGCCATTTGATCATTAAAGGGATTGATTCGAGCGAAAAGATGTACGAATCAATGGTGCTCCGTGGGTTTAAAAACAAGATTCATTACAGAGGAGAATAGGATCATGAAACAAGGGGATCGGATTGTCGAAGTGGATTGTATTACCCATGTCTACCCGGATATGACCAAGGTACAGATTTGCGGTCTGGACTTTATTGTGAATCAAGGGGAGAGGGTTTCCATCTTAGGCTCGAACGGGTGTGGGAAGACCACTCTACTCAAACACCTCTTGGGAATCCTTGTGCCAAAAGACGGAAGCGTAAGGGTTTTTGGGTTGGATCCTGGCAAAGAATACTCAAAAATCAGGCAAAGGATTGGTGTTGTCATGCAGGATGTGGATGAACAGATCCTCGGCCCCACGGTTTATGATGACATCCTTTTTGCTCCTTTGAATTATGGTATGGATAGAGCCAGGGCGGAAAAAGTAGCAACGGATGTGATCGAACGATTAAATATTGGATCTATCAAGGGAAAGATTGTCAACTACTTATCGGGTGGCGAAAAGAAGAAAGTTGCCTTAGCTGGAGCATTAGTCCTGGAGCCAGACCTGCTCATACTCGATGAACCCTTTACAGGATTGGATCCTGTCTCCAGGACGGATCTCATTCAGAATCTGAATGGGTTGAACAAAGAAAAAGGGATGACCCTCATTATGACACTCCATGAAGTGGATCTGGTATCAGAGGTAACGGATGTCCTTTACCTCATGCATGGACACGGGGACATGAGTGAGAGAGGCAGACCTGAGGAGATATTCGGGAAGTTTAAAGATTTAAAACAGTTCAATCTGGAGGAGCCCGCTCTAACGAAGCTCTTTAAAGGATTAAAAAAGGAAGGGCTCGATTTTGGAGACCCCCTCCATTTGGATGAGGCGATCCAATCGATTAAAAAGCACTGGGACGAAGCCAAGAAAACCCTAACTGGGAATTTAATGGGGATGATAGGGAGAATGGAAGAATGGAGAGGAATTCAAATAAGTTACCAACTATTCCCAATCATCCATTATCCAATTTAGGACCTTTGTACTGTAGCCACCATGAGACTCGGAAATCTTCATTTGAACAGTAACTTGTTATGGCACCGATGTCGGGGATTACGGATTACCCTTTCCGGCAACTGGCGAGGGAGATGGGATGCGGTCTTGTCTTCACGGAGATGGTGAGTGCAGAAGGATTGTTACGGAAAGGGGAGGCCTTATTAAAGATCGAGAAGGATGACCATCCCGTATCTGTCCAGTTCTTCGGTTCAAATCCTGCGGTGTTGGCCGAGGCTGCAGTGAGGGCAGAAGCCTTGGGGGCTGATATCATTGATCTCAATATGGGATGTCCTGCAAAGCAGGTGGTTAAGACCGGAGCAGGTGTTGATTTGATGCAATTCCCAGAAAAGGTGAGAGGGATACTGGTTGAAATGAGAAAGAAGGTGAAGATCCTATTGACGATTAAAATTCGCTCTGGGTGGGATGAGAAACATATCAATGCTGTCGAAATTTCTAAGATCGCTCAAGATTGCGGGGTGAATGCGGTCTTTCTTCACCCTCGGACAAAGGTTCAGGGGTTTCGTGGCCAGGCAGATTGGAACCTGATCGGAGAGGTGAAGAGGGCAGTCCATATCCCTGTCATTGGGAATGGAGATGTGACCACGCCGTCTTTGGTTAAGAAGATGTTTGAGGAGGCGCGTTGTGATGGGGTGATGATTGGAAGAGGGGCATTAGGAAACCCTTGGATCTTCAGAACTAAAAATTCAGGACCTTTGGAGAAAGAAGCAGATATTTCTCTGGAAGAGAAACGAAGAATGATCGATCGCCATTTCTCGCTGCTCCAGGGCCATTATGGCGAAAAAGGTGCGGTCATAAAGATCCAGAAGCATATCTACTGGTATACGAAGGGGCTTCCTTGCTGTGCCTCCTTCCATTCAAAATTATCAAGTCTGAAAGAAAAAGAGACATTATTTGAGGCGATCCATTCCTATTTCGATTCCATTGCAGTGAGGGAGTTATGCCAATCGTCAACATCGGTCAAAAGCAAATCAGTTACTGGATAGGAAGAAGGGATCTTTTAGAGGGGAGGGAAGTCGTCCTCTTTATCCATGGAGCAGGAGGAGGGGAATATACCTGGAGCTATCAGAAAGGTTTTTTTGAAAAGCAATTCAATCCCATCTTCATCGAACTTCCTGGCCATGGAAAATCAGGAGGCGATGGAGAACAGGAGATTGGGAAGTACGCTAAGCATGTCCATGCTTTCCTAAGAATCATGGGGCTCTCAAAGGTCACACTCGTTGGCCATTCGATGGGTGGAGCGATCGTCCAGACATTGGCCTTGATTCATCCAGAGGTGGTCAACAAGATTGTGTTGGTGGGAACAGGAGCGAAGTTAAGGGTTCTTCCAATGATTCTGAATGGGATTAAGGATAACTTTGAAGAAACGGTTCGAAAGATTACCCAATTTGCTTACTCCCGAAAAGTTTCATCGGATTTAATTGAGAGGGGCATTTCTGATTTGATGCAATGTCGGCCCGAGGTCCTCTACGGTGACTTCTTGGCTTGTGATCGATTCGACATCATGAACGAAGTGGAAAAGATCGATCTTCCAACACTCATTCTCTGTGGGGATGAGGATGAACTCACGACTGTGAAATATTCACAGTTCCTCCATAGTCGGATCAAGCATTCAAAACTGGAGATCCTTCCCAATGCCGGGCATATGGTGATGATGGAGTCCCCTCAGACCTTTAATGAGAAGATCGGGGAATTTATTGCCCAAATACCTTAGAACTCTGCCTGTCCCGCTTCCCTAACCAAACCTCTTTTGGAAATAGTTGAACCACATGAAAAAGAGAAGCTCGAAGGGAATGGTGACCGCGGCTGGGATTGCAGCCCTCTCGTTAAAGAGAACGATGGCGATCGCAGCAGCCAGGCCAAGGTTTTTGAACGATCCAAAGAGGACATAACTCATCCTCCGCTCCCGATCCATACCTGCAAGCCTGGAGAAAAAATCGACGAGGTGGCCACTCATAAAGGTTCTGAGAAATGCGATTGAGGAGACGAGGAAGAGGACATCAAAATGGCTGAGAAAAGTATGACGGTTCATTCCAATCACCACATAGATGATGAGAAAGAAGGCCAGATTAACAAGGATGTTGGTATTTTCTTTGACGTGATGAAAAGCCCTCCATTTAAGGAGCAATCTTGATACTATAAACGGGATGAGGATCAACTGAACCAGAGCAAAAATCAATTTGAAGGGCTCGATCTTCCCAACATCTAAAAAATGAAACGAAATGAGAGGAGCTACCACCAAAGCCAGGAGATAGAGGCTTGCAGAGCCGATTAGGGAGACCGTCATCTCTCCCTTCAATAGGTAAGTGAAGGGTAATACGGCCACGGCCGAAGGTATAGCAGCCATCACAACAAAGCCCACATAAAGGTCATGGTCTTTGATCAGGAAGGAATTGGCCAAAAGAATGAGGCCGCTCAAAAAGAGGTAGTTGATCAGAAAAACGAAAAGGATGTCCCGGACATAACTTTTAACGTGGATCAACTCGGAAAGGGTAATTTGGGTGGTTGAGAGGGACATGATTAAGACGAGGGCTGGCAAAATGTACCCTTTCAGCACCGAGGCGTAGCCACCTAAAAAAAGTCCAAGAAGAAATGCAATAAGAAAGAGAAGATTGCTATTCTTTAAACAACGGTAAAAGAAAGAAGACATTTTTGGTTCCCTCTTTATTACTTTAATTCCATCGATCGACCAATTTCAAGGATAAAAAGCGGGCAAGATAGCAGGGTGAGGTTCAAAACCTAAGGAAGAAATTGACAACGAAAAGGCGTGATGATAAGTATTGTCCTATGAAACGCTGGTTGGCAATCTCCCTTCTTATCCCAAAAGGGCTTGGGGAAGCGGTTTCAAACTTCCTGATCGAACAAGGAACAACAGGGATCGAAGAGGTTAGTGAAGATATAAGATGGGAGAAGCTTAAGGCCTACTTCCCACAAGATGGAAAAGAGAAAAAGATTCTCCGCAGCCTTCATCGATATCTGAAGGCCCTCCATAGTATTACACCTGAAATGTCCCACACCCAAATCGAGACCGCCTCCATTCCTGATCAGGATTGGAGCGAAAACTGGAAAAGGTTTTTTAAGCCTGTTCAGGTGACATCAAGGTTGGTGGTGAAACCACCTTGGTCCAGGATTCAGCTGAAGAAAAACCAGATTCCTATTAACATCCATCCAGGGATGGCCTTTGGAACGGGAACGCATGCCACCACAAGACTCTGCATGAAGGCCTTAGAAATGGGCCTTCGAAGGAAGGGACTTTCCGTTCTCGATGTGGGAACAGGTTCAGGGATTCTGTCGATTGCTGCTGCCCGATTGAAGGCGGGTGAGGTTTGGGGTTTGGATATCGATGGTGCAGCCATTGAGAATGCAAGAGAGAATGTGAAACAAAACAGTGTCTCCGATATCGTCAAGATCAGAAAGGGAAGGATCGGGGATATTCATAAAAAATTTGATGTAGTGATGGCCAATATCGATTTCAAGAATTTAAAGAGAATGAGATGGTCCCTGATCCGCCACCTCAAAAGCCAGGGCTTTCTCATCCTCTCAGGAATATTGGAAGGGGAGATAGAGAGACTTCGTCAACACTACCTTGAGACAGGGTATTTTCAACGGCCCAGAATAACTCATGAGGAGGAATGGGCCTGCCTTACTCTCAAGAAAAAATAGGTGAAGCAAATATTGAAGCTCAATTTTAGTCATTAAGTTACTCGGTCATTTGGTCATTAAATGACTCAATGACTGCATTACAGGCAGGGATTTTGGTTTAGGAGTAAGAGTGATGCCTAGATTCTATGTTCCTCAACCTCGAATCGAGAAAGGTATGTTGAGGATCGAAGGGGATGAGGTGAGGCATATTCGAAGGGTCCTTCGCCTCAGGACAGGAGATGAAATCATTGTCTTCGATGGTTCAGCGAAAGAGTATGAGGGGATGATCGTTGAAGATGGACCTTCCTCTGTCGTCATCAGCATACAAAATATTTTTTCTTCGAAAAAAGAATCTCCCTTAGAGATCACCTTGGCCCAAAGCGTGCTCAAGGGTGAGAAGATGGACTACTTGATCCAAAAAGCCACGGAACTGGGGGTCAAAAAAATCATTCCTTTTTTCTCTTCCCGCTCCGTACCCCTATTGGAAAAATCGAGAAGAATGAAACGCCATCATCGATGGGAAAGGATTGCTATTGAAGCTTCCAAGCAATGTGGAAGGGGAGTGATCCCAAAAATTGAACCCCTCCAAGACTATTCTGAAATGCTCCAAAATATTGCCCCGGACTTTCTTCGTTTCATCCTTTGGGAGAAGGAAGGAGCAAGGTTAAAAGAGGTCTTAGCGGGGTTGAAAGAAAAGATAAAAATCTTCTTCATCGTCGGACCAGAAGGGGGATTGAGTCAAGAAGAAGTTGACCTTGCAAAAGAGAAGGGTTTTATCCCAATCACCCTGGGGAAGAGGATATTGAGGTCTGAAACAGCAAGTCTTTCCCTTCTCAGCATCCTTCAATATGAATGGGGGGATATGGGATAAAAAAAAGGGCCAATTCCATTACTGGAATCGGCCCATGACAAAGAAAGGAGGGGTATGAAGACCTGCCTACAGCAGGCAGGGAAGTGGTTAAGCAGCCTTTTTTTCCAAATTGTCGACAAACTCCTTGTAGGCCTTACATTCCTGGATCAGTTTACATTTTCTTCTGCATACTTCAATATGAATTTTTGGACTTCCTTTCCTTTTATCACAAATAAGGTAACTCATTTTTGAAATCCCCCTTCCAGCCCCAAAAAGTAAGATTCAATATCTTGAAGTTGGTATATATTAAAACACAAGATATAGAAATGTCAAGAAAAAAATTCAAATTTTTATAAAATAATTATCTTGTAATTTCAATTAGTTATAAATTTAAAAGAAAGTAAAGTCATAGTTTTTTATATCATCCCAATGAAATTTAAAGGATATATTAAATAAAATTTGTTTTTTAATATATTTGTGAATTTGGAGAATTTAATGGGGAAATTGGAAACTTTTAGACTTGGGCAATGAGTTAGTGGAATAACGAGGGGCCTTAACGGCGGCGTTCGGCTGGAGATGGTTTCTCTTCGATGGCAATGCCGAGGCGTTCCACTCCTGCGTTTTTGGCCACATCAAGGACTTGAACCACTCGGTCGAAGACGACACTCTTGTCTGCCCGAACAATCACTGGCCTTGTTTTATTAAAAGCGATAAGGGATTGGATTTCTTTTTTTAAATCGATGAGGGTCCTGGATTTGTTTTTAAGAAAGATCTCGTTGCGGCTCGTGATACTGATGATGATGGGTTCTGTCTGGTCAACCGGTGCCTTGATATCGGCCTGAGGAAGTTTCACGATGATTTTGGATTCCTTCATCGGATTGAAGGTATAGACCAGACTGAAGGAGGTGAAGAAGAAGATGAACATGTTCATGATGATGTCGGTGATTGCAACCGATTCCAGAGTGACTCTGAACTCCTTCCGGACTTTAATCTTCATCAAAGGCCTCCTTCCCGGGGTTGAGATAAAATATCGAGGAGCTCGTTTCCGTAATAGGTCATTTCCTGGGCATGGCTCTTGATCTTCCCCATGATGAGGTGATAGAAGATAAAAAATGGTATAGCAACGATGAGGCCGGCGGCGGTGGTAATCATTGCCTGGTAGATTCCTGCGGCCAGGGCGCTGACAGTAATATTGGTCCCCAACTGTTCCCAGGACATAAAGGCTTGAATGAGGCCGACAATGGTGCCAAGAAATCCGAGCATGGGTTCCACACCGATGATGATGATGAGAGCGCCCAGATATCGTTCGAGATACTGAATCTGTTCATCACCCTCTCTTTCCATCATCGACTCTATCCCCTCTCGTTTCAGGGTGCGGTTGAGAATACCCAGCTTAAATACTTCCGCTATGGGATGCCTCACCTTTTCACATCGTTCCAGTGCTCTCTGAAAATGTCCCTTCTCCAGATAAAGAAAAATTTCTTGGGCAAAATTTGGGAATATCGAGTCGAATCCTCCAGAGGGTCCAAAACCTCTCCAGAATGAGTGCAAGACCAACAATCGACAATAAGATGATGGGGATCATGATAGGCCCACCTTTAATAATCAGTGAAACGAACATTCCATACCTCCTTCGTATGAAAAAATAGGGCAATCGAAATTGCCCTGAGTTGAAAAAAAGTGCCGGGTCGCGGAATCGAACCACGCACACGAGGATTTTCAGTCCTCTGCTCTACCGACTGAGCTAACCCGGCATCCTGAGTAATTACGGAATTTATATTATAACCTCCCCATTGTGTCAAGAGTTTGTTTCAGGTTTTGCTGGGCATCAGCTTGAGGATCCGATAGATGAAACCCATATCGAGATTCTCCCTCAGCCCCCTTTCCAAATTGTTGAATCCTTCCCCTTTCGTTTGGTGGTAGTGAAGGGTATCGCTTCTGCTCAAAGGGCACAATCCCTTTCTTTTCCTTAAGTGGTTAATGAATCCTCTTCGGAATTCATCGTTATCAAAGATTCCATGAATATAGGTTCCCCACACCTTTCCATCTTTAGAGATCGCCCCATCTTCGA
>CAVTZZ010000044.1:0-24883 GCA_963739325.1 uncultured delta proteobacterium
AAGTATAAGCAGGGTATGCGGTTCCAGGGATGGTTTTTGCCAACGAAAGTCTCTTGGAAAAGATGCAGACCAACAAACTTACAGCAGTGTGTTAACGTTGCTCACTTGCCCGGCATTTACAAGTACGCTGTGACCTTCCGGATGGTCATGAAGGGTACGGTTTTCCGATAGGGGGCGTAGCTGCAACTGACTACGACGAAGGCGTGATCAGCCCAGGGGGCGTTGGCTACGACATTAACTGCGGCGTTCGCCTGTTGACCACAAACTTTTCGGAACAGCAGATTAGGCCGAAGCTTGCACAGTTGGCTGACGCCATTTTCGAAAATGTTCCTTCGGGTCTTGGAAGCCGCCGCAAAGACTTCAAGATAACCAACAATGAGCTAGATAAGCTCACTGTTGAAGGCGTGCAGTGGGCGATTGATCGCGGTCTAGGCTGGTCTGATGACGCCGAGCACTGTGAAGAAGGCGGGTGCATGCGAAACGCCGACCCTAGCAGGGTTTCGTCAACTGCTAAGAACCGTGGGCTGACCCAGATAGGCACTCTGGGTTCGGGAAATCACTTCTTGGAAATCCAGAAAGTCGACAGGATATTTAACTCCAAGACGGCAAAAGTTTTCGGCATTGAAACCGAGGGACAGGTCACGGTGATGATTCACTGCGGTTCCAGGGGTTTCGGCCACCAAGTATGCTCCGACTACCTGCGGGTCATGGAGCACGCCGTGCAAAAGTACAAGATAACCTTGCCCGACAGGGAATTGGCCTGCGCCCCCGGCAACAGCATCGAGGCCGCTGACTACTTCAAGGCCATGGCATGCGCGGTCAACTACGCCTTCGTGAACAGGCAGGCTATCATGCACTGGGTCAGACAGAGCTTCCAGGACGCTTACCACGAGGACCCCGAAAAGTTCGGACTAAAACTCGTTTACGACGTCGCGCACAACATCGCCAAAGTGGAAACCCATACGATCAATGGCGGCCAGAAGAAAGTCTGGGTTCACCGTAAGGGCGCCACTAGAGCTTTTCCTGCAGGGCACTCGGAGATTCCGTCCGATTACCGTTCGGAGGGGCAGCCAGTGCTTATTCCAGGTAGCATGGGAACGAGCTCTTGGATCTTGGTGGGCACCGAGAAGGCTATGGAACTGTCCTTCGGCTCAACGGCGCACGGTGCAGGTCGAATGATGAGCAGGTCAGCGGCGAAGCGGAAGTTCTGGGGAGGCGATATAAAAGCTGCGTTGGAAAAGCGCGGAATAGTCGTAAAGGCGGCTAGCACAATGGTGCTCGCTGAAGAAGCGGATGCCGCCTACAAAAACGTCGACGTGGTTGCCGATGTCAGCGACAAACTCGGCATAGCCACAAAAGTCGCGAGGCTTGTCCCCATAGCAGTTATCAAAGGCTGACTGTGAACATTAATATTCGGTACGATGTACGTGTTTGATCGGTAAAAGCGTTTATCAAGACTCACGTATGGGTTGTGACGCCGTTAAAGGATGAATGTGAAATCTGTGGGAGGGTGCTTTCGACCAGGCGCTTGAGGCGGTGCGAGAGGTGCAAGCGCCTGTTTTGCTACGATTGTATGACTCCTGACGTTGCCACAGGCGACCGAACGATGATGCTGTGTTTGAACTGCGCTAGAAGAGTGGTTTCCCCGCGTTCATTCTCGAAGTACGGCGGACTCACGCAGCATTTGAAGTTCAGAGCTGCATTCACAGGTCTCGTTAAGCTCTCTTTTGCCAGAATAGATGGTTTGATCGGCAGTAACCTTCCAATGGCAGCGTACAGGAACGAAGCGTGGTGGGCTAACACCACGGGGAACGTTCACGCAAAGGCCTGGATGGACGCGGGCTGGGAAGTACAAGAAGTAAACCTGAAAGAAGGATACGTCGTTTTCAAGAAAGTGCGCCAGATAGCATCATCCAAGAAGTCCCGGCGGAAATCTTCAGGCGAGATCAAGAAGCCTTTCACCCCCGTCCCGGTGCACTCTTACAAGCCCAAAGTGCCATCCAAGACTAAAGTGTCCCGTCTTTACGCCCGAATCAAGAACATGGAGCGCCAACGCAGCAACGCCTACGGATACAGCCGCGGCTTCAAGCCCAGACCGCAACACGAAAAAAGACTATTCGGATCCAAAGAAAAACCACAATAAACCACAAACTGAAACGCCCGAAGCAAGTCGTTTATGTTTGTATAGCAAATGAGAAATAACCCTTCGTGTCCCTTAAGGAGCATAAGGAGAGGGAGGATTTAGGGTTTGGACGAAGTTTTGGACATGCTTGAGAAAACTAGCAAAAGAATTCAGAAGGTTCTCGATGAAGGCAAGGAATCAGCTACGAAGCAAACCGAGGCTTACGAGCAAATGCTCCGTTCGAAGGATGTTTCTGAGGAGCAGAAACTTAAAGCCTTCATTGGAAGAGCTCTCGAATTCGACCGCCTAGAAAGATTATCATCCCAGCTGAGCCTGCTTTACACGCTGCAGATATTCGCGTTCAAGGTCAAAGTTCTGGAAATTTCAGTCTGCAAAACCAGTGAGCAACTCGCACGCGCCGGAGTTCTGGAAAAAAACAACGAAATAGATGACGTAAAAAAACATATTGAAGCCCTGAAAATCCTTGTAGAAGCCCAATATGAATCGCTGAAGGACATCAAAGACCAAAGCAAAGACCTAGCCTACATCTTCTAAGCTTACGTAAACGTTAAGAATGGGTAGGTTTGATTGCGTTGATGGGAGTGGATGCGGAGACAGGAATGTTTATGCTTCTCTATCTGGATCTGGCTTTTCATGAGGCCCAGGCGAAAGGAAGAATGAAGAACTGGAATGATCTGAGAGTGGCGATCGTGGAGGGTGCTGTCAAACGGCTTCGACCGAAGGTGATGACGGTCGGTGTGATGTTCATGGGCCTGGTTCCGATCATGTGGTCAACCGGCGCTGGCGCTGATGTCATGAAGCGCATTGCCGCACCCATGATCGGAGGTATCTTCACCTCGTTCATTTTGGAGTTGGTGGTTTATCCAGCGATCTATGCCATTTGGAAGTGGCACTTTGAAGTGAAAAAACAAGTAGTAGCAAATCCTATGTAAAGGGCACAAGAGATGATTTTAGGCAAGAATACAACCCCACCCTCCCCTCCCCCTTCTGAGGAGTGGGTGAGGATGGGAGGATCCTTGAATTAGAGAATGCAATGAATATATTTATGGTATAGGACGACTAAAAATATAAAGGTTTTTTAAAAATTTTTAAGGAGGTTTTTATCATGAAAAAGTTGATTTCAATTTTGGGAATATTGGCTTTAAGTTGTTTTGTTCTAACTTCTCCCTCTATTGCTCAGCATTCACATGGAGGAATGTCCATGGGCACACCGATGAAGATGGACACAAAGGAGGTTCTGGTTGAAGGAGTTAAGGTCACTTTTCAGATGATGGCGAATGATGAGCACAAGAAGATGTTGAAAGATATGAAGATGCAGGAAGATGTGGAAGCCGGTACCACCCACAACATCACCGTGACTTTGAAGGACGAAAAAACTCAAAAGGAGATCCCCGATGCCCAGATCAATATGAAGGTGGTCGATCCTAAGGGCAAAGATCAGGTCAAGGCCCTGAAGTATGAGGGGGAGATGAAGAGTTATGATGCCTTTTTCAACCTTCCAGAAAAGGGAAAATATCAGGTCATCATCCTATTTAAGGTTGGAGATAAGAAGTCTATTCCTGCCGGGACATACTATGAGGTAAAATAACCACCAGACCGTTTGGTTCGTTGGGTTCGTTTAGATCGTTACGTTTGTTAAGATAGTAAGATTGAGTTGTGATAAAAACGGTCTAAACGATCAAAGCGATCTTAACGATATTAACAAAGAGGATCTCTGATGGAGTCCAAGGGACTTGAAGGGTTAGAGCGCATCGATCTTCCCATTACAGGGATGTCGTGTGCCAGTTGTGCAGCAAAAATTGAGAAGGGATTGGCCAGTGTTGACGGAGTTTCTCAATCTTCAGTCAACTTTGCGGCTGAAAAGGCGACTGTCTTTTTCGATCCTGCCCAGACGAATCTATCCCATTTAATCGAAAAAGTGAAAGATCTGGGTTACGGAGCAAAAGTGGAGAAGGTCACACTTCCTATTCAAGGAATGACCTGTGCCTCCTGTGTGAACAAAGTGGAGAAGGCGTTGAGTTCTTTAAAAGGTGTGATCCATGCGAGCGTCAACTTCGCTACAGAAAGGGCATCGGTCGAATACATTCCTGAAGAGGTTACGATCAGGGATTTTAAGAAGGCTGTTCAAGATGCTGGTTATCAAGTCCTTGAAGTGAAGGTCGGAGACTCGACTCTACGAGAGGAGGATATTGTTGAGAAGGAGAGGCTTGCGAGAGAAAGGGAATTATCTCGATTGAAGGGGAAGTTTATGATCGGTGCCATTCTCCTCGCCCCTATCCTCATTCTTATGTACGGTGCTTCCCTTTTTGAAAAATGGGTTGGCCTTTCGAAGGAGACGAATTTCTTGATCCAATTTTTATTGGCTACTCCTGTTCAATTCTGGGCGGGATGGCAGTTTTACGTTGGGTTCTGGAAGGCAACCAGACATAAGACCAGCGACATGAATACATTGATTGCTGTAGGAACCTCAGCAGCTTATCTCTATAGCCTGATCGTGACCTTTGGCTCTCACCTGATCATGGTCAAAGGCTTGATGGTCGATGTTTATTTTGATACCTCTGCAGCCATTATTGTCCTTATCCTTCTGGGAAGATTCTTGGAAGCGAGGGCAAAAGGAAGAACTTCTGAGGCCATTAAAAAGTTGATTGGCCTTCAGCCGAAGACAGCGAGGGTCATCCGAAATGGAAATGAAGTAGATATTCCGGTAGGAGAGGTAACCATTGGCGATATCGTTGTCGTTCGCCCCGGGGAGAAGATTCCAGTCGATGGTATTGTCAGGGAAGGTTATTCCTCTGTCGATGAGTCAATGGTCACAGGAGAATCATTGCCTGTTGAGAAGAAAACAGGAGACACTGCTATCGGCGCTACGATCAATAAGACCGGAACATTTAAGTTTGAAGCGACTAAGGTTGGAAAGGATACAGTCCTCGCCCAGATCATTCGATTGGTTCAAGAGGCTCAGGGGTCAAAACCTCCGATTGCCCGGATGGTCGATGTGATTGCAAGTTATTTTGTCCCTGTGGTGATTTCGATCTCTATCATTACATTTATCGTCTGGTATTTTCTTCGGCCCTCATCCAGCCCTGACCTATGCTTTTCTAAACTTTATCGCTGTACTCATCATCGCCTGTCCATGTGCCTTAGGGTTGGCCACTCCGACCTCCATCATGGTTGGAACAGGGAAGGGTGCAGAGAACGGGATCTTAATTCGGGGAGCAGAGGCTTTGGAGACAGCCTATCAATTGAATACCATCGTTTTAGATAAGACCGGGACATTGACAAAAGGGGAGCCTTCGGTGACCGATATCATCGAATCCGAAAGGTTTACTAAGAAGGAAATCTTGACCCTGGCAGCCTCGGCTGAGAAAGGGTCGGAACATCCTTTGGGTGAAGCGATTGTTAATAAGGCGAAGGAGGAAGATTTAACTCTTTTGGACTCAAAGGATTTTCAGGCCATTCCAGGTCATGGCATCGAGGCAACCATCGACTCAAAAAGGGTCCTCCTTGGAAATTTAAGACTGATGGAAGAGAGAAGAGGTGGTCCTCAATGGATTGTCTGATAAGGCTGAGCACCTTTCCAATGCAGGGAAAGACGCCAATGTTTTTGGCCGTCGAGGGAGAAGCTGGCCGGAATCATTGCTGTCGCTGATACATTAAAGGAAAATTCAAAGGAAGCAGTAGAAGCCCTTCACCGAATGGGCTTGGAAGTGGTGATGCTTACTGGTGATAATCAGCGAACCGCTAAAGCCATCGCTCATCAGATTGGGATCGACCGGGTTCTCGCAGAAGTCCTTCCTGAGAAGAAGGCAGAGGAGATCAAACGGCTTCAGGCAGAGGGCAAGAAGGTTGGAATGGTGGGTGATGGAATTAACGATGCCCCTGCTTTAGCACAGGCCGATGTCGGAATTGCGATTGGAACTGGGACGGATGTGGCCATGGAGTCTTCGGATATTACATTGATCGGTGGAGATTTGAGAGGAATTGTGACCGCTATTGCTTTAAGCAAGGCGACTATCCGAAATATTAAGGAGAACCTCTTCTGGGCCTTTGCTTATAATACAATTCTTATCCCCGTGGCTGCAGGAGTTCTTTTCCCATTTTTCGGCATTCTCCTCAATCCCATCTTTGCAGCAGGAGCGATGGCATTTTCATCGGTCACCGTGGTGTCTAATGCTCTCAGACTTCGGAGATTTAAACCTCCGATGAGCTAACTTCGATGGAACATTGGAATGATGGAATGGTGGAACACTGGAACGATGGAATAATGGAATGGTGGAATAGTGGGAGGATTGTTGAGAAAACTAAATCCTTAGCTTTAAATACCCAATATTCCAGTATTCCATTATTCCAGTTTGAGGATTATAAATAAAAAAGGAGGATCACATGACAAAGTTCTTTGCTGACAACTCATTGTCGATCGGGAATACCCCCATGGTTAAGATTAACAGGATGACCCAAGGAGTCAAAGCCGCCATTCTTGGCAAAATCGAAGGTCGAAACCCTGCCTACTCGGTGAAGTGCCGGATAGGAGCCAATATGATCTGGACTGCAGAAAAGCAAGGATTGCTTAAACCTGGCATGGAGATCATTGAACCGACGAGCGGAAATACAGGCATTGCATTAGCCTACGTTGCTGCTGCACGAGGATATAAACTGAATGTCACCATGCCAGAAACCATGTCAATGGAACGGAGAAAGGTGCTTGCTATTTTTGGGGTCAACCTGATCCTGACTCCAGGAGCCAAGGGAATGAAAGGGGCAATCGAAGAGGCCGAACGAATTTTGGCCTCGAATGCCAATTACTATATGCCTCAGCAGTTTAAAAATCCTGCCAATCCAGAAATTCATTTCAAAACCACTGGTCCAGAGATCTGGGAACAAACGAATGGTGGAATTGATGTTCTCGTCTCTGGAGTGGGCACCGGAGGTACGATTACCGGCGTATCGCGATACATTAAGGGAGAAAAGAAAAAGAAGATTATCAGCGTTGCCGTCGAACCAATGGAGAGTCCTGTGATCACACAACGTCTTGCAGGGCAAGAGCTTAAACCAGGTCCTCACAAGATTCAGGGAATTGGTGCCGGGTTCATCCCAGATACACTGGATTTGTCTACGGTGGATCGTGTGGAACGAGTCACTAGCGAAGAAGCGATCGAACATGCAAGACGGCTATCCCGTGAGGAAGGCATTCTTTCGGGAGTCAGTTGTGGTGCAGCTATTGCAGTGGCTCTGAGGCTTGCAAAAAGCGGTGAATTCAATGGAAAAACAATCGTCGCCATCCTGCCTGATTCGGGGGAACGTTATCTGAGTGGGCCACTTTTCGAAGGGATTTTCGATGAAGCTGGCCTTCCAAGGATATAAGACCCTAAAAAGGTACTAATAGATGGTAACTTTAAAAGAAATTCTACGGGTCCTCGTGTGCTTTGTTCTTACTTCGAGTTTTGCTATGGCTCATGGAGATTACCCCAAGATGTTGAAACAGGAGACAGACCCAAAAGCATTCAAGATCTTAAAAGAGAAGTCGATCGACCCCAAGACAGGACTGCCCAAAACTCTTGACCCCAACCTTTTTAAAGGAAAGGCAAAGCAGGCCTATCAGATTGCAAGGGAGATTCCTGAAGTTCTGGCTCAGGTGCCCTGCTTCTGTGAATGTGAGGCCTTCGGTCATGAGAATCTCTTGGATTGTTTTATTGATCAACACGGGGCTGGGTGAGGGATATGCCAAGAGGAGGCCCTCTTGACGAAAAGATTGTATGATAAGAAAATGCCCATTACAAAGATTAGGGAAGAGATTGTAAAAAAGTTCAAGTAACTCTGAAGATCGTGATGGAGGAGGTATAGAAATGATGCTGGAAAAAATTTCGAGACAATTCTTTATTGGTGTTCTGATCCTTCTTATCTCTCTTTTCAGTTTTGGAAAGGCCTTTTCTGTTACAGAGGACGAAAAAAACAATATTGCTGTTTATGAGAAAGGTTGCAGATGGGGTGGTTAACGTCACCAGCACGACTATCCAGATGGATTTTTTCTTTAACGCTTTTCCAGCTCAGGGATCGGGATCCGGTTCCATCATCGATACAAGTGGACATATTTTAACGAACTACCATGTTGTGGCGGATGCCCAAAAATTGGAAGTGACCTTGGGAGATGGCTCAAAGTGGTCTGCTAAATTGATCGGATCTGATCCAGACAACGATCTGGCTGTGATCAAGATTGATGCGCCCAGAGAAAAGTTGAAAGTCATCCCGATGGGAGATTCGAGGAATTTGAGAATCGGACAGAAAGTCCTTGCCATCGGGAACCCTTTCGGTCTGGAGAGGACATTGACCACAGGAATTATCAGCTCTCTCGGAAGGACCATCCGCTCTGAAGTAGGGACACTGATGGAAGATATCATCCAGACCGATGCAGCCATTAATCCGGGGAATTCAGGAGGTCCACTTCTCAATTCCGAAGGAGAAATCATTGGAATTAACAGTGCCATTATCAGCCCCTCGGGAGGAAGTGTGGGTATTGGTTTTGCCATCCCGATCAATACGGCAAAACGGGTGGTTCCAGAATTGATCGCAAAAGGGTATGTTTCTTATCCTTGGATCGGTGCGACGATTCAAACTCTTATTCCAGAGATTGCAAAATTTCTGAAGCTCAATAAAGTGGAAAGAGGAGCGATGATTGCAGAGTTGGCAAAAGGAGGGCCTGCGGATAAGGCTGGCCTGAAAGGAGGAGACCAGAGGGTTCAAGTTGGGAACATGATCGTGATTGTAGGCGGGGATATTGTGGTGAAGGCGGACCAGCATGATGTGAAAACCACGATGAACTCATCCGATATATTCGTGAGAAGAAACCAGGAGATACAATCCTTCTCAACGTTTTTCGAAATGGAAAATTCGAAGACGTGAAGGTCATTCTTGGAGAAAGACCAAGAAGGAGGTAGAGCGATGGTAAGGATTATTTGCTCAATGGAGATGGCGAGATTATGGCATGGGGCCAGGAATGATGTGGGGATGGTGGGGAATGGGATGGGTCTTCATGATCATCTTCTGGGGACTCATCGTCCTGGGTTTGATCTTTCTCATCCGATGGCTTGTTGGAATGACGAAAACGACCAAGGTTGAGGAGTCTGCCCTCGATATCCTGAAGAAACGCTATGTCCGTGGTGAGATAAACAAAGAAGAATTTGAGCAGAAGAAGAAAGACGTTATGTAATTTCCTTTCAATTTGATAAACATTGTGAAAGATCAATTCCATATTCAATGGCATATTACCAACCTCTGTAACCTTCGATGCCAACACTGCTACCAGGACGATTTTTCAACGCAGAAGGATCTGGATTGGACAGGACTTGAAAGAGTATCTGACAACATCCTTACAACATTAAAGTTATGGGATAAGAAAGCATGCATTCATCTCACTGGCGGAGAACCTCTCCTTAAGCCAGAACTATTCCCGCTTCTCAATGATCTCGATCGAAGCCCTCTCGTTGAAGAACTTGGGATCATTACCAATGGTCTTTCCTTTGATCAGGAGTGGGTTGAGAGACTTTCTACCTTTTCTAAATTAAAGAAGATCAAGATCTCTTTAGATGGAGCGGATGCAGAGACCAATGATTCCATTCGCCAGGAGAGGACTTTTGAGAAGGTGATTAAAAATCTTTCTCTTTTTAAAGGAGAGGATTTCTTTGAAATCATCTTGATGTTTACAGTCATGAAGAGAAACCTAAAAAGTGTTTCATCATTTTTCAACCTCTCGAAAGACTTAGGTGTCGATGGATTCATCATCGAGCGGTTCATCCCATGGGGCAGGGGTAGAGAGAGGATGGGGGAGGTATTGAATGGAGAAGATTGGAAAGAACTGATCAAAACACTTTCAGACCTATTTGCAATCGAAGAGGAAAATACCCTGCTTCCTTATCAAGCCTTTCAGGTGTGTTTTGATGGTGAAGAGCCAGAATTGCTGGGCGCCCCCTGTGTCATCGGAAGAGACGGACTTTGTGTGATGCCAGATGGCAACGTTTTTCCTTGTCGAAGATTTCCAATTTCAATAGGAAACCTATTGAGTGATTCATTGAGACAAATCTGGGAGGAATCAGAGATATTGGAGAAATTAAGGAGGAAAGAAAACCTTAAGGGGAAATGTGGAGAATGTGACATAAAAGGTTGCAGGGGCTGCCGAAGTTTGGCCCTCGCTTTAACTGGGGACTATCTTGGGGAAGATCCCCATTGCTGGTTTCCTGCCAAGTGGTAATAACCTTACTGATAGCAGACATACCTATCTTATATTCAAGGTTAAATCATAAAATTAAAACTATTGTTTTAACTATCGATTTATGGTAGTTTTGTGGTTAATTTTGAAAAATGGAGGTTTGACCGTTTATGGAAATAAAGAAGATTTTAAAGAAGATTGAAGAGACAGAAACCCCCAAGGTCAATAAAGTGGCTGTTGCCTACTCAGGGGGATTGGATTCTTCTCTTGCCATTGAACTGCTCAGACGAAAGTATAAGGCAAAAGAAATCCTCCCCATCACCATCGATGTGGGACAGGGAGAGGAGGAGGTTTTGGAGAGCAGGAGGAAGGCAAAGATTCTTAAGATCAATCCCCTCTTTTTTGATCTCCGAAAAGAATTCACTGAGATCTGGATTGCCCGAGCCATTCAAGCCAACTCTGATTATTTAGGTTATCCTGTCTCCACATCGATGACGAGACAGATTGTTGCAAGAAAGGTGGCAGAAGTCGCCCTCGCCGAAGGATGCGATGCCATCCTTGAGGGATCCAGTGGAAAAGGCAATGATCAATATCGAATGCACAATGTCTTTAAGATGTTTGCACCAAACTTAAAGATCCTGGTCCCTGTGAGGGATTTCGATTTGACTCGATTAGAAGAAGAGCAACTGTGTAAGGAATGGGGTGTTCCAGTGACGGAGATGATCACAGGAGGTGATGATAAGACAATGTGGTGCCGATCGATTGCGAGTGGTGCGATCGATCTGAACCAGCCGCTTCCGGATGATATCTGGATGTGGTATCGGCCACCCGAGAAGGCGCCCGATCAACCTGCTTTCCTCACCCTTGAGTTTAAGAAGGGGATCCCTGTTAAATTGAATGGAAAACGGAACCCCTTGGGTGAGATCATCCCCGACCTGAATGTCATCGGAGGTACACACTCGATCGGTAAGATCGATATGTTTGAGGACGGGATTATGGATCTCAAGAGCAGGGAGATCTATGAGGCCCCTGCGGCGACGATCATTCTCAAGCTCCATCGAGACCTGGAACAATTCTGTCTCACCAAAGATGAGATTCAATTTAAGAGAGGGATAGACCAGAAATGGGCCTACATGATCTACCATGGGATGGCCTACCATCCATTGAGATACAACCTCGAAGCCTTCATTGAGACATCTCAGAAGGTGGTCAATGGGAAATACAAGATCAAACTCTATAAAGGGAATATGGAGATTGTCCATCGGGAATCGAAGACGAGCCTCTTCTCACCGGAGATCCGATCCATTAAGGCCACTGGTTTTGATCAAAGGCGTTGTGCGGACGCTGCCTTCGTCCGGGGACTTCCCTATGAGATTTTAGCCAAAAGGAAGACCAAATAACATTCAAATCCCCCCGATCTCCCTTTTCTAAAGGGGGAGAGGGGGGATTAGTTTCAATTTTGACTCAAAGGGATTAAAGATGAAAATTGATAAACTATGGGGTGGACGATTTGAAGAGCTTCCTTCCGAGGAGATGGTCGATTTTCTTTCGGGAAGAGATGTGAGAGGGATTCCACCACGGGATGAACGATTGATCCCTTATGATCTATGGGGCAATCGGGCCCATGTCCTCATGCTCTGCCATCAAGGCATCCTTTCAAAACAGGATGGGAAGAAGATCCTTAAAGGCTTAAGGGAATTAGAAACGCTCCATCAAAAAGGAAAATTTAAATTGGATCCCTCTAAGGAGGATGTCCACTCCAACATTGAGAGTTTCCTCATTGAGCGGGTGGGAATCGAATATGGAGGAAAAGTTCATACAGGAAGAAGTCGGAATGACCAGATTGTCCTCGATATGCGTCTCTACCTTCGGGATCAGGTTTTAGAATTTATTGAAGGGTTGGTCTGCTTGATAGAAACGCTTCTCCAACGAGCGGATGAACATCGTTTGACGATCATGCCTGGCTATACCCATCACCAGCATGCAGTGGCCACTACCTTTGGTCACCTCCTCCTTTCCTTCGCCGAATCCCTTCAGCGAGATGTCCAAAGATTTGTCCACTGGTTTGATCTTTTCAACAAAAATCCCTTGGGAGCGGCAGCTGGCTATGGCACCTCTTTCAATCTGGATCGGCAGTTGACATCAAAGCTCCTCGGATTTGACGGTCCAACAGAGAATGTCACCGATCCCATCACCCATCGATGGGAGCCCGAGTTGGAGCTGGCTTATGCTGTGGCAGTGATGATGAATCACCTTTCTACAATGGCCCAAACCTTGATCCTTTTATCCACACGAGAATTTAATATGGTCAGACTGAACGATCGACATTGTACGGGCAGTTCGATCATGCCACAGAAGCGGAACCCCTGTTCTTTAGAGGTGATGAAGGCTAAAACCTCCTTTGCCCATGGAATAGTGATCAGCCTCCTTTCCGTCGGCAAGGCGCTTTTCATGGGATATAACCGAGATACACAATGGACGAAATATTGGATTATGGATCTGGTGGAGGAATCTCAACCCTCCCTCCCCATCATGGAAGATGTGATACGACTCCTCCGAGTCAATGAGACTCAGATGTTTGAACAGGCTCAAGAGGAGTTTGCCGATGCGACCCCCTTAATGGAATGGATGGTACGCTCCTTTAGTCTTCCTTTACGAAAAGCAAAGATGGTGCTGGAGAAAGCAGTCAAATATTCAGAGAAGGAAGGAGGTGGAAAGGTTTCCTATCGGAGTCTCAAAAGGGCCCTCGGTGAGATGAGGATCAATATTCCAATCACGCAAGAGGATGTGAAGAAGATCCAGAGACCGGAAAATATATTGACTCAGACCTCTTCCATTGGAACGCCTTCGGAGAAGAGGATGAAAGAAAATATCGTATCTCTTCGAGAGAAGGTGAAAACCAACAGAGGTTGGTTGATCCGTAAGAAAAGGGTGATTGAAAATAAAAAGGCATTGGTGTTGAGGATGGAGAAAACGTTAAGGAGTTAAAGAACCTTTCATGAGCTACGGAAAGCTGACGGATCAAGAATTAGATTTCATCAGGAGGATCGTGGGACCTGAAAGGATGTCCCTCGGTGAGTCAGTCCTAGATCTCCATGGAAAGGATGAATCCTTTCATCCGAAGCGAAGACCTGATCTTGTCATCTGGCCATTAGGCCCAGAGGAGATCAGTTATATTCTGAAGATGGCCAATGAGATCCGAATTCCTGTGACCCCATGGGGTGCCGGGACAAGTATTGAAGGCAATCCCAACCCCGTAGAAGGCGGGATTGTCTTAGACCTTCAACAGATGAACCATATCCTTCAGCTAAGGACAGAAGATCTTCAAGTCCGTGTTGAGGCAGGAGTCATTTATAAGGAGTTGAACCAGTACCTCTCCCGCTATGGCCTCTTCTTTCCACCCGACCCTGGAGCAGCAGCGACCATTGGTGGGATGGTGGGCAATAACGCCAGCGGTATCCGGACGGTCAAATATGGCTCTACGAAGGATTTTGTGCTCAATATGATTGTCGTCCTCCCCTCCGGAGAGATCATCCGGACGGGGACAAATGCGGTCAAGAGTTCATCAGGGTATGATCTCTGCCGTCTCTTCATTGGATCAGAAGGAACGCTGGGCGTGGTCACAGAGATTACTCTTCGCCTGGTCGGCCTTCCAGCAGAGTTCATGGCTACTGTCGTCCAATTCCATACCGTACGTGAAGCCACAAATACTGTTTCTCAAATCATGCGTTCCGGACTTTCGCCAGCAGCTCTCGAACTTTTAGATATCCCAACGATTCAGGTAGTCAATCAATTTAAGAAGCTTTCATTAAAAGAAAAGCCCACCCTTTTCATAGAGTTTCATGGGACAAGTGTGAGCGGTTTAAAAGAGGAACTGGAGGTAGTGAAAGAGATTTGTAAAGACAACGGATCTCTCCAGTTCGATTCAGGGATCGGCAGGGAGGAACGAAATCGTCTTTGGGAGGCGCGGTATGATGTCCGTGAATCGATTAAAGTAGCCAATCCTGGCTTCACTGCTTTAGTGATTGACACCGCTGTTCCTATCTCAAAATATCCAGATATGGTAGAGTGGGGTCAGAAGAGGGTGGCCGAAAAAGGATTAAAGGGATATGCCTTTGGTCATGCAGGCAGTGGAAATCTCCATATGGAGATTTTGGGGATTCTTGAAGAAGAGGGGCAGTGGCAGAAGGTTCTGGAGGCAGGAGAGGAGATTGTTAAATTCGCATTGGAATGCGGAGGGACTGCAACCGGGGAACATGGCGTCGGGATTGGAAAGAAGAAGTTTATGAAGAGAGAGCATGGGGAAAGTCTCAAATTAATGAAACAGATCAAAGACCTTTTAGACCCCAATGGCATCATGAATCCTGGGAAGATATTTGAATAGCCTAGCGTAGAGGGTAGGAAGTTCAAAGCTCAAAGTCTCAATGTCATTAGGTCAATGAGTCATTAGTCATTGAATGACTTAATTACCCAGTGACTTAATGACTAATAAGTATTTGGGATTTGAGTCAGCAACACCAAGTTTGGGCATTAATAAAATCCAAAAAAAGGAGGAGGAACCTATGGGAAAGTTAGAAGGGACCATCAAAGGTGAAATCGTACGTTTAGCAAAAAGGGAAGTGCGAAAGATTTCTGTTCCATTGGCAAAGGATGTGTGGTTATTAAAGAGTACCCTCTGGAAGCTTCGAAAAACCGTATCAACCCTTGAACGATTTGCTGCCCGTCAAGAATCTGAGTTAAGCAAGAGGAAGATACCATTGGAGGCAGCTCCAGAAGAGGTGAAGGGTTCCCGATTCTCTCCGCGCCTGATCCGAAGTCTTCGCAAACGTTTAGGCATCAGCCAGAAAGAGTTGGGCATTCTTGCGGGGGTAACTGTCGGAGCTATTCATCAATGGGAGAGTGGGATCTTTGTGCCAAGAGCTCAAAAGAAGAGTGTGTTGGTCGCCCTTCGAAAGCTTGGCCGCCGGGAGGTAAGAGATCTCCTTGGGGAGAAGAGCACTGAGATGGCAGAGAAAAAGGTTTCCAAACCCCGGAGGAAAAGGACCAAAAGGGCTTCGAGGAAATAACGAACCTATTTCATGATTCAGCTGAATTTCTTACTTTTCGTTTTCCTCGCCGTTTTTTTACTACGGTCTGGAACCCAATTACTACTCGACGGACTTAACATTTATTATCTTCGTCGACATGGAAACATGGTTCCAGAGGGTTTTCAAGATTTCATAGATCACGAGAAACTCGAAAAAATTTCTGTTTATACGATCGATTCTGACCGTTTTCATAGCATTGCCACTTTAGCAAATCAAGGATTTTTTCTGTTCGTTTTACTATCGGGTTGTTTACCGTGGCTTGTGAAAATCATCAACCCGTGGGGATTCGGGCATGTTGCTTCCGGTTTGATTTTCTTTGCTGTTCTTTCGATATTCGTAAATCTGCTTCGCCTCCCTTTTAACCTTTATGACACGTTTGTGATCGAAGGTCGTTATGGATTTAATACGATGACCCTTAAGATTTGGGTTTTGGACCTATTGAAAAGCATTATCCTATCAGCTATCCTGGGGGGTCTGCTCCTTTGCCTCCTTTTGGCCTTAGTCGTTTATGGTGGAAAGACTTGGTGGGTGTGGGGGTGGATCTGGGTCGGTGGGTTTGAATTACTGATGCTATGGCTTTTTCCAAAGGTGATCGCGCCTCTTTTCAACAAATTTGAACCGGTTGAGAATAAAGAATTAGAACATCATATCAGTACGTTGATGGAAAAAGTGGGACTCCGGGCCAAAGGAGTATTCAGGATGGATGCGGGTAAACGGAGTAAGCACACCAACGCCTTTTTCACCGGGATCGGAAGGAACAAAAGAATCGTCCTTTTTGATACCCTCCTGGCATCTCATGCCGTGGCGGAGGTTCTAGCAATTCTGGCTCACGAAGCGGGACATTGGAAGAAGAAACATCTCCCCAAGCAGATCATTCTTTTAGAATTATTTTCTTTGGCCCTTTTTTATGGGGTTGCCAAATTCTTGGATTGGCCATTGATGTACCAGACATTTGGCTTTCAAGAGTCCGTTCCCTATGTCGGATTATTTCTGATTGGAGCACTTCTCAGTCCGCTGAACTATTTTGCTCAACCCTTGGAATCGGCGATGTCCAGAAAATTTGAACGTGAGGCCGATGATTTTGCATTGGATTTGATGAAGATGGCAGAACCCATGCGGAATGCACTCAAGCGGTTGGCTACCGACAACCTGGCCAATTTGACCCCTCATCCTCTTTATGCATGGTTCTACTACTCTCATCCCCCACTGGTCGAACGAATCAAAAGGCTCACCCTCACCCCATCCCTCTCCTCAGTTGCCTGCCTGCGGTAGGCAAGGGAGAGGGCGAGGTTGAGGGGAATTAAGAGGAGAAAGATGGATTTCGATAAGATGGATAAATCGGAACTTAAGAGTTACATTGATTTCTTGCTCTGGCATTATCGGGTGGTGGATGCCTTCTGGTTCATTTATGTGAGCGAACGTTTTGACCAGCCCACAGCAGAACGGATTAACGAACAGGTCTGGGGTCGGGTAGCCGGGATGGCTTCCAAGGACCTTATCCGCCGTTTTGATATCCGGGAGAAAGGACTTAAGGGGTTTGTTAAAGCCCTGAAATATTTTCCCTGGACGATCCTGGTAGGTTATCAGATCGAAGAGAAGGGAGATGAAGTGATCATCACCATTCCCAGCTGTCCAACCCAGGAGGCTCGCCTCAAACGGGGATTGGCGGAGTTCGTTTGTAAGGAGATGCACCGGGCTGAGTTTACAGGCTTTGCCCGGGAAATCGATCCTCGTATTCAAGTGGATTGTTTCTTTGCTCCACCTGATCCCCACCCTAAGGATATGTTTTGCAAGTGGAGGTTTACCCTGTTAGAAAACCCAGGCATTTATGCCGGGGATGCTATAAATAGAAAGCGTTAACTCCTCATTCCTGCCTGCCGGCAGGCAGGGAAGGCGGGGTTAAAGCCACGTCTTTTCTAACGGGGTTTAGTTTAAAGGATGACTAAAAATAAGGAGGAGGTGTTATATGGAAGGGGTGAATCGACAGATCTTCTATTTCAATCGGTCAGGGATTGAGAACACAGAAAAGGTTGTGGAGATTGTTTACGAGCGGTTAAAAGAGGGCGATATTAAGAGTGTCGTCGTGGCAAGCTCTACCGGAAGCACAGGTCTTAAGTTTGCCAGGAAGATGGCCCGGGAGACAAACCTGGTGGTCGTGAGTTCCCATCCAGGTTCTTCCAAACCCGGCGTCTGGAACTTTGATTTGAATATATTGAAAGAGCTGGAGTCCATGGGTTGTAAAGTGGTGAGGCAGAGCCACATCCTTTCTGGTCTGGAGCGGTCTATCAGCGCTAGATTCTCTGGGGTCTCCTATCCTGAGTTTCTTGCGGAGTCCCTCCGGTGCCTTTTTGGTGCGGGGATGAAAGTAGCCATTGAATGTACGATCATGGCTGCGGATAGTGGCGTCATCCCTATTGAAAAAACAATTGCTGTGGGAGGGACCTCAACCGAAAGAGGGAAAGGTTCAGACTGTGCGATTGTTGTATGGCCTTCCCACTGCAATAACTTTTTCGACTTTCGGGTCCTCGAGATTCTAGCGAAACCTTTTAGAAGAGAATTGAAAAAAGAAGGCTGAGGTTCAGGTTGAGGTTCAAGTTCTTCCTCAACCTAAACCTTAACCTTTCTTACTTAAACAGGAGGTGATTCAATGGCTGAACATCCTTTAAAGATTTTCGAGAAAATCGACCCAGAACTTCTCAAACTTCTTGAGAACACTAAGACATTTGCTATGACAGACGGAGCCTTACCAAGGAAGTTTAAGCTCCTTATTGCGATGGCCTTAGATGCATCGCATGGAACGGTTCAGGGGGTGAAGTCGTTAACGCAACAGGCAATGCAAGCCGGTGCCACAAAAGAGGAGGTCATGGAGACACTGAGAGTGACACAATACATCAGTGGGGCAGGGGCTGTTTACACAGCCGCCCCCGCATTTAAAGAAATATTTTAACCTAAAATGACACCTCTGACCCTTTCGAAATCATTATCGAAAAAAATTTAAAAATTATCCTTGACATTAAATACAGGGTGTGTTAAATAAACAACAATTTAAAGAGGTGGAAATGAATCAGCCGCATACCATTCATTTTAGCAGTGGGTATAAATTCAACTGGTTTTGGTCTAATTATGCCAAGGTCTACCCACTGTTGTTGGCTGATCGTTAAAAAATAAATTTAACCAAATAAAGCCGTGGGTAGATTGAAATTCTATCCACGGCTTTTTTGTTTTAAGCCGTGGGAAAATTCTTCTCACGGCTTTTTTAATTTTGAGCAAAGGAGAAGAAAATCATGATTGGGAAGAGAATTCGTATGGAACGTATCATGAATAGAAATTCTGGTAAAACAGTGATTGTCCCTATGGATCACGGAGTGACGATTGGGCCAGTCCCTGGGTTGATCAATTTGCAGGAGACCGTTGATGCAGTGACGAATGGAGGAGCGAATGCCTTCATTGTCCATAAGGGAGTGGCTGAGGCCGGCCACAGGAGAAAAGGAAAAGATGTAGGGCTGATCCTCCACCTTTCAGCGAGTACACAGATGGCGCCTGATCCAAACTCCAAGACCATGGTATGCACAGTGGAGGAGGCAATTAAGTTAGGAGCGGATGGAGTCTCCATACAGGTGAACCTCGGAGCTGAGGATGAAAGATCCATGCTGAACGACTTGGGTCATGTGGGCAGGGTGGCCATGGAATGGGGGATGCCGCTTTTGGCCATGATGTACACGAGGGGTCCCAAGGTGAAGAGTGAATATGATGTGAAACTGGTGAAACATGCAGCCCGAGTAGGAGCTGAACTCGGGGCAGATATTGTTAAGGTTGTCTATACAGGTTCTCCAGAAAGTTTCAGGGAAGTGGTGGAGGGATGTTTTGTTCCTGTGGTCATTGCCGGCGGTGAAAAAATGGGAAACGACGAGGATATCATCGAGATGGTCAAGGGAGCGATGGCAGCAGGGGCAGCAGGCGTCTCCATCGGCAGAAATGTTTTTCAACACAAAAACCCGGAGAAGATGGTCCAGACGATTAGCAGGATCGTCCACAACACCAGTGAGATTGAGGAAAAGGTGAGGATATTGGGGGTAAGGGTATGAAAAAGATTTGGGTGAAGGCCATCCCTTGGAAAAAGGAGATTGCAATGGCTGCCCTGGAATGCGGGGCGGACGCCCTCTGGATCCCTCCTGGGATGAGACAAGAGGTAAGAAAGATAGGGATTATTCCTATCGTGTCTGAGGACGGCGATATCCTACTTGGCCGTGATGTTGTGGTCAAAGAGGTTCGAGAAAAGAAGGATGAGGAGGAGATTATTACATTGAGCCTTTCACGGAAAGTCGTTGTCAGGGATGGAGACTGGAAGATCATCCCGCTCGAGAACTTGCTGAGCAGGACGAATAATCTCTTTGTCGAGATCAATGACCTCAAAGAAGGTCAGACGGCCCTAGGCATTCTTGAGAAGGGGGTCGATGGCGTTGTGATTGACCATCCCGATCCAAACACCGTTCGGAATATGATCCAGACCCTCAAGAGAGGAAAAGAGAAGATCGGACTCCTCCAGGCCGAGATCCGTCAGATCGAGCCACTCGGCATGGGAGACCGGGTCTGCATCGATATCTGTTCTTCAATGACATTGGGCGAAGGGATGCTGGTGGGCAATAGCAGCCAGGCCTTCTTTCTCATTCATTCCGAGAGTGTTGAGAATCCTTTTGTGAATACTAGACCTTTCCGGGTGAATGCAGGGCCTGTACATGCTTATATTCTCATGGCTAACGGGCAGACCC
The DNA here is from genome assembly GCA_963739325.1 of uncultured delta proteobacterium. Lineage (GTDB taxonomy): Bacteria > Desulfobacterota > BSN033 > BSN033 > UBA1163 > CAVTZZ01. Next base: position 20,200 of record CAVTZZ010000044.1, read on the forward strand.
AATATCTCTCAGAGGTGAAATCTGGCGATCAGGTAATGGTCGTGAATTTTGAGGGGACAAGTTATCCAGCTGTCGTGGGAAGGGCCAAGGTGGAGAGACGTCCTCTGGTTCTGGTGGAAGCTGAGGAAAACGGTCAGGGCATCTCAGTCATCTTGCAGAATGCTGAAACGATCAGGCTTACTCAGCCCAATGGACAAGCGGTTTCACTGGTCGATCTCAAATCGGGGAGCGAAATCCTGACCTATCGAGAAAAGGCAGGAAGGCATTTCGGTGTTCAGGTTGAGGAGACCATCCTTGAAAAATAAGAAGGTGGAAAAAATCTGTGTTTCATTTTTTATTGGAAGCCGACAGTTGATTGCCGATAGCCTTTTGAGAAAAAATTTAATTGAAAACAGAAAAATATGATTGAGATCAAACCTCTTCATCATTGTGATGCCGTTGTTACGATTCCGGGGTCAAAGAGCTATACGCATCGGGCTCTTATTCTTTCTGCCTTGGCTGATGGAGAGTCTTTATTAATCAATGCCCTGCAAAGCGAAGATACAGGGCATACTATTCAGGGATTGGAAAAATTTGGGATTCCAATCTTTCAGAGAAGTGATGGCCTTCATATCTCAGGTAAGGGGGGCAGACTGGAGGGCGCAGAAGGAAGTATTTATTTGGGCAATTCTGGAACCTCCATGCGGTTTCTCACTGCTCTATCAGCCCTTAGAAAAGGACGCACCCTATTAGATGGGAATAAACGGATGAGGAAGCGCCCGATCGGGGATCTCGTAAATGGTTTAAGTGCATTGGGAGTCAGGGCTTATTCTATAGAGAAAAATGACTGTCCACCGGTGATGATTGAGTCTCAAGGCCTCAAGGGGGGTGAAACAAAGATAAAAGGTGAAGAGAGTAGTCAATTCCTCTCTGCCCTTTTAATGATAGCTCCTTATGCCCAAGAAGACGTACACGTGGAGATAATCGGTCATTTGTCTTCCAAACCTTATGTGGACATCACGCTCAATATCATGTCTGCCTTTGGGGTGGAGGTAAAGAATGATGGTTATCATTCTTTTTTTGTCCGGGCAGGACAGCGCTATTTCTCTAAAACATATCGTGTTGAAGGGGATGCCTCCAATGCCTCTTATTTCTTTTCGGCTGCAGCTCTCACCAAGGGAAGGGTGAAGGTTGAAAACTTCTGCCCAAACTCTGTCCAGGGAGATGCAGGGTTTCTCAACATCCTTGCAAAGATGGGATGCGATGTCATCCGGGGAAATAACTGGGCCGAGGTTCAGGGAAAGGAACTTCAGGGAATAGAGATCGATATGAACACAATGCCTGACTTGGTTCCAACCCTGGCAGTCACAGCAGCCTTTGCCCGGGGGAAGACGGTAATGAAAAATATTGGTCATCTCCGCTTTAAAGAGTCAGACCGGATTAAGTCTTTGGTTTTGGAGCTTGGCAAGATGGGCATTCGGGTAGAAGAGGGCAAGGACTGGCTAAGAGTTAAGGGAGGAAAGATTCACGGAGCGGAAATCGAAACCCACGATGACCACCGTTTGGCCATGAGCTTTGCCATCGCCGGCCTCGCTGTCCCCGGAGTAAAGATTAAGGGAGAAGAATGCGTGAATAAATCCTTTCCTGATTTTTGGAGAACCTTTGGGAGGCTTTACACATGAACCTTGTTTTAATAGGATATCGTGCAGCAGGTAAGACCAGTGTGGGCAGAAGATTGTCTGCCTCGTTGGGAAGAGTGTTTGTGGATACGGATGATCTGATTGAAGAACGTCAGGGAACTCAGATCGGAGAAATTGTAAGGTTCCATGGATGGGACTATTTTAGGGCGATTGAGAAAAAAATCGTTTCAAATGTTTCAAACCATGACAATTTGGTCATTGCCGCTGGTGGAGGCGCGGTCCTTGAAACCGAGAACGTCGAAGCTCTGAAAAGAAATGGTTTCATCGTTTGGCTTAAAGCCGATGCCGAGGTTCTCCATCACCGTATGGCCAATGACCTTGGTACCATCACAAGAAGGCCCAGCCTTACGGGGATAGGGGCCTTGGAAGAAATTAAGGAAGTCCTTGCTCTACGAGAGGGCTTGTATCAGAATGCCTCGGAAGCACAAGTGGATACTTCCGCCTTACATATAGAAGGGGTTGTAGAGGCTGTGTTGTCTATCCTCAATGGGAATAGGTGAAGAATTAAGATGGGAGGAAGTTCATTCGGGACACTTTTTCGCATTATGACCTGGGGAGAATCTCATGGTGAAGCTCTGGGAGTGGTCATTGATGGCTGTCCGTCTAAAATGGATCTTTCCGAAGAAGATATCCAGAGAGAAATGGATAAAAGGCGGCCGGGCCAAGGAATGGGGACGAGTCCCAGGAAAGAGAGAGACCAGGTGAAGATCCTCTCTGGCGTTTTTGAAGGGAAGACCACAGGGACGCCTATTAGCCTCATCCTGTGGAATGAAGATGTAAATTCTACCCCTTACAATGAGATGAAAGATCTTTACAGACCAGGCCAGGCTGATTTTACCTATCAGGCCAAATATGGCATCAGAGATTTTCGTGGCGGAGGAAGAGCTTCAGCTCGGGAGACAGTTGGGAGGGTTGCTGCAGGAGCCATTGCTAAAAAGATCTTAGACCAAGAGAAAATAAAGATTCTTGCTTACACCATTGAGCTCGGAGGGATTCGGGTGGAGAAGATCGATGGTGAAGAAATGGATAGAAATTTTTTGCGATGCCCGGATCGAGATGCAGCGATGGCTATGGAGAAAAAGATTGAAGAGGTCAAACGTCAAGGGGATACCTTGGGGGGCATTGTGGAAATAGCAGTCACAAGGTTGCCCTCCAGGACTGGGGGAGCCGGTCTTCGATAAATTAGAGGCCGATCTGGCCAAGGCCCTGATGAGCATCGGCGCAGTGCGAGGAGTGGAGATAGGGGCTGGATTTGGAGTTGCCCGGATGTTGGGATCTCAATGCAATGATCCAATGGGACCAAAAGGATTTGAGAAGAACGATGCCGGAGGAATTTTAGGAGGGATATCCAATGGAGCGGATATCCTGCTGAGGGTAGCCGTCAAACCCATTCCTTCCATTCATTTAGAACAGAAGACAGTGAATCATTCCATGCGGCCTGTTTCTCTGAGTATCCAGGGCCGCCATGATGTCTCCGCCATCCCCCGGATCAATTCGGTCTGTGAGGCCATGGTAGCGATCGTTCTGGCCGATCACTTACTGAGACAGAAATCATTGGAGAGGGGATGAAGGTGGGTTGGACTTTGAAGATCATGCCATGGATTTACACACCGGTGAGGCCATCATCGAACTGAAGCAAATGGCCCTTTTCATGAAGCTCCTGGGCTTCCATCCCTGAGAATCCCAGGAGAGATAGGAAAGGCTCCAAAAAAGTGGGTTAGGCAACGTAAAGCTAATCCAAATCTAAATCGCAACCTCGTCCTATCCTAATCATCCTCTTGAATCCTGGAAAATGATAATTATTTTTATAGTAAGAAGGGAGATTTAATATGGATAAGATGATTAGCTGCAAAGATTTTGGATCTGAGTGCACTTTTACGGCTTGTGCAGAGACAGAAGCAGAGCTCTTTGAGAAGGTCCTGGAACATGGCCGGACCATTCACGGCATGAAGGAATTCTCGCCAGAATTTTATGATAAAGTGCGCGCCTCCATTCGAGAGGAATATTGCGATCTGGAAGATGAACTGTGCGAATACGGAGAGTGCTGCTGCTGACAGAAGGAAAGAGGACTATCATCAATTTCTTAGCACATCCCTTTCGCCTTCCATTTTTGTCATTGCGGACTTGATTCGCAATCCAGGCTTTTTATGCCTTCCTTTGGTTTAAGTTTCTTTTCAGAAACTCCAGAAGGTTTCTAATATGCTTAAGTTTGATCATGACTCGTTTACCAGGGGCAGGTCTTGCTTTTACATTCATTTAATATCAAGATTAAACTCCTGGACCTATCTAACTAAACACGAGTATTTCGAATATTACTCAATGCTATTGTCACTTCACTCCGATGGGGTGGCGGGGACCAGCGAATAGGCAGAAAGTGAGTTTTCATGAATTGGGGTGGAATGATTTGGCTATTAATAGGCTTCCTATTAGGGGTGACGGTATTAAAGTCCTTATTCCCCTTCATCCACCGGTTTGGCCTCAAGGTGGGCTTTTGGATTCGCCATGGGAGAAAAGGGAAATTTATTCTGTTTGTTTATTCGGATAGTTCAAACTGGAAGGATTACGTAGAGACAAAGATACTGCCCCACATTGAAGCTCATTCAATTATTCTGAACTGGTCCAAGCGCCGCGAATGGGAGCCCCGAATGTCCTTTGAGACTAAACTGTTCAACCATTGGGCAGGATCAGGTGAATTCACTCCAACGGCCATCATCTTGCCGCTCGTCGGAAAAGTGAAAGTCATACGATTGTGGCAACCCTCCCAACATGCCAAACATAAAAAAGACGGGGTATCCAAGGAAGCCGAGGAAGTGCTCTTTACGGCTATAAAACAGTATGGCCGCCAACACAGGAGCCCGAGTCAGAAGTGATATTGCCTCGGTAGCTGCCTTCGTCCTCCTTTCTTTTATTAATCTTTTCTATGCATATGAGCGAAAAAAAGCGAAGGGGCTGCAGTGCATCAATTCAAGACTCCCACCCCACTAAATTGGGAAGTGTTATTTTTC
>CAVTZZ010000045.1:0-6791 GCA_963739325.1 uncultured delta proteobacterium
CTCCTCAAAGACCCCTTTAGGTTGACCTAAACTCAAACTTTTTCACAAACTCTTATATTTGGGAGGCGCCGGGTGGCGAATGAGGTGGCGAACTTCTTATGATTGGCGAACTTTTAAGTATCGCATTATTTTTTAAGGATTTTATTTATTTCAAAAAAAGCATTGGATCAACAGCTTTGTTATTTCTCCTTATTTCAAAATGAAGATGTGGCCCTGTGGCTCTTCCGGTCTGGCCCACCCTCCCGATAATCTGTCCTCTCTCCACCCAATTTCCTTCCTCAACCAGATTCATCTGATTGTGTGCATAGACAGTGACAAATTCCTCTGAATGGCGAAGAATGATCAGGTTTCCATATCCTTTGATCGTATCGCTGGAATAGATCACTTTCCCAGAACTTGAAGCTTTAACGGGTGTGCCAAGCGGAGATGGAATATCAATCCCCTGGTGTCTTGTGCTTTCGGAATCATCAAAAGCACTGGTGATTTTCCCTTCGACCGGCCATAAGAAGTCCAGTTTTTTATACGCAATTTTTTCCTTTTCGCCTGATTCCGCCACCACGTCATCAATATAGATTTCAACCTTTAATACCTTTTTCGCTCCGGGAATAAAAATCCGCTGTCCTGCCTGAATTTTGCTTGGATCAGTCAATTCCGTTCAGGGAAGCCACTTCTTTGATATCCACGCCATAGGTTTTACAGATACGAAAGAGAGTCTGGTGTTTCTCTACCACATGGTAAACCCCTTTCCTCGCCAGCGGAGGGGATGGCTTCTCAAGGGGAACTCTATGCTTTGCGCATCCACCAATGATGAAAATTACAGAAAGCAGTAATAAACATAAAATATTTCTTAACATGCGATCCTAAAATTTGATTGTTTTATTCGCAGGTTAAATCCCATGGCTACATAAGAAGAATCTTTTCTACTTTCTAATTTTCACTGACTACTGATTACTGATCACTGTCAACTGATCACTCATTTTCCCATCCATATTTCCCTATCAATTTTACAAATCGGCAACCGCCCAGGTCTTCCTTCTTTATCCCCTCCTTCGTCTTGGTCATTCTCATCAGATCCTGAGCATAGGCGTCTCCCACAGGGATAACCAATCTTCCGTCTATCGCCAGTTGATCGAGTAAAGGTTGAGGAATATCAGGGGCTCCTGCGGTGACAATGATTGCATTGAAAGGAGCTTCTTCCATCCATCCATGGGTCCCATCGAAGATTTTGATCTCCACATTGAAACATCCCAGCTCATAGAGTAACTGTCTTGCCTTAATGGCTAAGGATCGAATCCTTTCAATGGAAAATACTTTTTCAGCCAACTCGGCTAATATTGCAGTCTGATATCCAGAACCTGCTCCGATCTCTAAAACCTTTTCTTTCTCCTTTAACTGTAATGCCTCGGTCATGAGTGCGACCATATAGGGTTGAGAAATGGTCTGTTTTTCTCCGATGGGCAAAGGATGATCACTGTAAGCTTGACTCTGAAGGGCCTCTTCAACGAAAAGGTGGCGTGGCACTTTTTTCATCGCAGCAATCACTCTGGGATCTTTGATCCCCCTCGAGACGATCTGCTCCTCCACCATCTTTAATCTTGCCTTTGGTAAATCCATCATTCTTTCAAACCGAAAATGTCAAACTGGAAATACAGTAATTGAGTCATTAGTCATTAAGTCATTTAATGACCCAATGACTGAATTACTTAATGACTAAACTGCATTTTGACATTTTGAATTTTATTCATCTTTTTCTGCTTTTTTCTTCAATTCATTCAGGATATGGATCGCCTCAAGAGGGGTTAACTGATCGATCTTTAGCCCTTTCAACTCAGCCCGGATGGGATCGGGTTGACCAAAGAATGTGAGTTGTGAAGAGGGTTTGAGTTTAAAAACCGCTTTTTCCGTTGTTGCGATTTTTGGCATCCCCATCGCATCCAATTCTCCCTTCTCCAAATTGGAAAGAACCTCTCTTGCTCGATCGATCACTTTCTGCGGAAGTCCTGCCAGTCTTGCTACTTGGATACCATAACTTCGGTTGGTCCCCCCTTCCACAATCTTTCTGAGAAAGATGATTTCTCCGCTCCATTCCTTCACCGCCATATTATAATTTTTGACCCTCTCCTTGGTGAGGACCAGCTCTGTCAATTCATGATAGTGCGTGGCAAAAAGGGTCTTCGGTCTGAATGACGAATGGTCGTGGAGATATTCTGCCACCGCCCAGGCGATGCTTAAGCCATCGAAGGTACTGGTCCCTCTTCCGATCTCATCTAATATGACAAGGCTTCTGGAAGTGGCTTGGTTTAAAATCCGAGCCGTCTCCATCATCTCCACCATAAACGTGCTTTGTCCTCTCATGATATTGTCTAAAGCACCAATTCGGGTGAAGATCCGATCTACGACCCCAATCCGGGCCTCCTTTGCCGGAATAAAACATCCCATTTGAGCCATCAGAATGATAAGAGCCACTTGCCTTAAATAGGTCGATTTACCCGCCATATTGGGTCCGGTAATGATAAGAATTTGATGCTCTTGATTATTCATCTGAGTATCATTGGGGACAAATCTTTCGGAAAGACCCATTCTCTCCAGAACGGGATGTCTTCCATCGCGAATGATAATCTCATCTCCTTCATCCACCATGGGCCGGACGTAATCATACCGGTCAGCAATCTCAGCCATGGAGGCTAAGACATCTATGGTCGTAATGGCTGAAGCGCTTTTTTGAAGCCTCGGAGTGGCCTCAGAGACCCTTTTTCGAATATCCTCGAAGAGCCGGTATTCCAACTGACAAATGGCTTCTTCGGCACCCAACACCTTGGCCTCAAATTCTTTGAGTTCCGGTGTGATAAACCTCTCTGCGTTGACCAAAGTCTGCCTTCTTATGTAATGGTCTGGAACGAGGTGAAGATTACTCTTGGTGACTTCAATATAATATCCAAAGACTTGATTATATCGAACCTTCAAAGAGGAAATTCTTGTTTTCTTCCGCTCCCCTGCTTCCAACTGAAGGATCCATCCCTTTCCTTCCTTACCAATCTCTCTTAATCCATCTAATTCTTTGTCATAGTGGGACTTGATGATTCCTCCCTCTTTAATGGTCAAAGGTGGATTTTCAACAATGGAAGATTCCAAAAGTTGAAAAAGATCATCAAAATTCTCTATGTCCGAAGCAACTTCCTTCACACTTGGGGCGAGAAATGACTGTAAGGTGTTTTTTAAGGGGGGTAAGTGTTTAAGTGAATTTTTTAATCCAACGAGGTCTCGTCCATTAGCGTGTCCGAGGTAGATCCGGGCGGTCAATCTTTCGATATCCTGGATTCCATTTAAAAACTCCCGGATCTGTTTTCTCTCAATCTTCTTATCCTTCAGTTCGGAGACTCCTTCTAAGCGGCGTTCGATTTCTCTGATGTCCATGAGAGGATAATTTAACCACTGTTTCAATTTACGACTTCCCATAGCCGTCATCGTCTCATCCAACACCCAGAAAAGGGAGCCCTTCTGCCCCTTTTCAAAAAGTGATTGGGTGAGCTCCAAATTTCTTTTCGTCACCTCATCGATGACCATAAAATCTTGAACCTGATAAAAAGAAAGGGGACGGATATGGGTGGGCGGTTTCTTCTGATTCTCCTCTGCGTAGCGAAGGACCATCTCTGCTGCGAGAGCTGCCAATGGAGCCATTTGGAGGACCGCCCCTCCTTGGATCTCGTTGAGAGTATGGATGGAATCGAATTTTGAATCCTCTAAAATATTGATCAAACCATTTTCGAAAATCTTCTTAAATTTCCCAAAACAGGGATGCTCTTCAAATTTTTTGAGCGATAAAATCTCTTTGGGTTCATTACGAAGGGCTTCATTAAGGAACGGGTCAAATCCTGAGATTTGACAGGCTTTCAATTCGCCCGTAGAAATATCTAAAAAGGCAAGCCCAAAAACTTCCCCCTCTGCGCAGAACCCCATCAAGTAATTATTCTCTCCGGTCCCCAGATGGATTGAGTCTGTCGCCAGCCCAGGGGTGAATACCCTCACCACATCTCTCTTTACAATTCCTTTAGCGAGCTTCGGATCTTCGATCTGATCACAGAGGGCAACTTTATATCCTTTCTGTAATAGTTTGGAGATATAACCCTCGACAGCAAAATAGGGAACCCCACACAGAGGCACGCTATCCGTCTTGTCTTTATTCCTCGATGTCAAAGCAATATCCAGTTCTTTAGAACCCACCTGAGCATCCTCAAAGAACATCTCATAAAAATCCCCCATACGGAAGAAGAGAAGGGAGTCAGGGTATTGACTCTTGATCTGAAGATACTGTTTGATCATCGGGGTGATAGGTTTTGTCGTCATTTGAAAGATAATCTAACAGAATCTTCTGAGGTTGTAAAATGGAAAGAAACAGGATTGCGGATTTCGGAATGCGCCCGCCTGCCGGACGGGCAGGGATTGTGGAATTTAGACTCTTTATTTTGGAGTGAAGATTTAAGGCTTCAGAGTCATGAATGATGAATTTGGGAATACACCATGCGCTATGCCCTATGCTCCATGCGATCTATGGAAAGAGCGGTACAACATCGAGACCCATTGTTTCAGGATATCCCAACATGATGTTCATATTTTGGACAGCCTCACCCGAAGCCCCTTTGACAAGATTGTCAATGGCGGTCACGATCACGCCTCGGGTATCTGATTCATTCACAACGATTCCGATATCGCAGAAGTTTGAACCTTTCACATCTTTCGTATTGGGAAGGCTTCCCTTTGGATAGATACGAACGAAGGGTTCTTTCTTATAATGTTCCTGAAAAACCTTTAGCACATCCTCCGTCTTCATTTTTTTACTGAAATTGACATAGAGGGTCGTCAAAATCCCCCGGTCCATAGGAATCAGGTGGGGAACAAAGGTTACGGTAATCTTCTTTTTTGTCTGTTGGCTTAATTCTTGCTCGATCTCGGGAAGGTGTCTGTGTTTGAAAACATGATAGGCCTTCACCCCTTCATTTACTTCACAGAAAAGGGAGCCCAAGAACCACATCTCTTCCCGCACCACTGACACCGGATTTAGAATCGATGACAATGTTCTCATAGGAGATCATGCCCTTCTTAATAAGAGGGATTAAACCGATCAAGGCCCCTGTGGGATAGCATCCTGGGTTCCCAACAATCTTTGCATTCTTAATCTCTTCCCGATGAAGTTCAGGTAGACCATAGACCGACTCAGGAAGAAGTTCAGTAGAGGTATGTTTTTGATACCACTTTTCATAGACAGCAGGATCTTTAAACCTGAAATCTGCGCTGAGATCAACCACCCTTTTCCCTTTTTGATAAAAGAGTGGAACGGTCTCCATCGCGGTTTTATGAGGCACCGCCGTGAAGATAAAATCCGTTTTTTTAGAAATTTGATCAACGCTAAGTTCTTCACACTTCAGCTGGAGATGTTTCATCAGAGATGGAAAAGCTTGGTCAATCGGAATTCCAGCATATTTTTGTGAAGTGAGTGCTGTCACTTCTACCTCAGGATGAAGAAGAAGCAACCGGAGGAGTTCGACCCCTGTGTAACCTGTCGCTCCAATGATTCCAACTTTTGTCTTCATCTCTCACCCCTTGGGTTTATTTAGTTTATTGAGTTCGTTTGGTTTGTTTAGTTAACCCAAGAAACCAGATAAACAAGAAAAACTTAAAAACAAAAAGGGAGGTACCATGACCTCCCTTTTCATATAAGATCCCTATGGTCATGGAATTATCGCTTCGAGAATTGGGGTCTGCGGCGGGCTCCTCTTCTCCCATATTTTTTCCGCTCTTTGACTCTCGAATCCCGTGTTAAAAAACCCGCCTTTTTCAGGGCATCTTTATAGTTAGCATTGTATTGAAGAAGGGCTTTGGAGATTCCGTGGCGGATAGCAATGGATTGACCTGAAATACCTCCTCCCATCACATTAATATCTACATCGAATTGATTTCGAGTTCCGGTGAGATCGAGTGGCTGAAGGGCGATCATTTCACAGGTTTCCCTCCCAAAATATTCTTTGATCGCTCTCTCGTTAACAATAAATTTTCCCTCCCCGGGTTTTAGCCATACTCTGGCGATCGATGTCTTTCTTTTTCCTGTAGCATAAATGGGTTCTGTCACTGTTTCTTCTCTCCTTTAAATTTGGACTGCAACGGGTTTCTGGGCTTCGTGGGGATGATTCGGCCCGGCGTAGATCTTCAGTTTTCGTAGTACCTGCCGACTCAAACTGTTTTTAGGAAGCATTCCTTTTACCGCTATTCTCAAGATCTCCGTCGGTTTTTTCGCCAAAAGCTTCTCAGCATTTATCTCTTTAAGCCCGCCGGGATAACCGGTATGATGATAATAAATCTTATCTTTCATCTTCTTGCCGGTCAAAACCACTTTCTCTGCATTGACGACGATGACGAAATCTCCAGTATCCACATGGGGGGTAAAAGAAGGTTTATTCTTTCCTCTCAATATCTTCGCCAATTCTGTAGCCAATCGACCCAGAACCTTCCCTTCTGCATTCACCAGATACCACTGATAATCCAAGTCCTCTTTTTTTGCTTGATAAGTCTTCATTTAACCACCTTAAGCTTTAAGATTAAAATATGATCATGATCTATGTCAACTATTCTTTATCGCCTTTTCCGCCTTGAAATGTGTCTTTCCCAAAATATGACTACTGGGCTCGCAATATAGACGGTGGAATAGGTTCCAGTAATTAATCCTATAATGAGCGCAAAGGCAAAGTCATGGATGACAGGCCCTCCGAAGAAGAAGAGGATCAGTACTACCATCATGA
>CAVTZZ010000046.1:0-40187 GCA_963739325.1 uncultured delta proteobacterium
TATAGAGAGTTGGAATAGAATCTCTGGCGCTTTCGACCACTTGCCTCATTACTCCACTCACTTCAGGTGCAGGTATTGTACCCTTTCCTCCAAAAATGCTTCTTGAGGCAATCCTTGCCTTTTCTGCCTCTTCTTCTCCATGGATAATTTTAGTCGCCTCAAATGCCAGTATTTCTTTAGCTTTCCGAATATCAGCTCCTCTTAACTTTCCATACTCTTTAACTTCTTCCATAGGAAGAAAGGTGAAAAGAGCTAAAAATCTTCCTGCATCCCTATCATCTGTATTGATCCAAAATTGGTAGTACTCATAAGGAGATGTACGCTGAGGATCTAACCAGACGGCTCCCTTCTCAGTTTTCCCCATTTTTTTCCCGTCTGCAGTCATGATCAGTGGGAAAGTAATCCCATAGGCTTCTTTTCCTTCAAGACGGCGGATCAGATCAATCCCTGCCACGATGTTCCCCCACTGATCACTGCCTCCCATTTGAATCAGACAGTTGTAATGCTTGAACTGGTACCAGAAATCGTATGCTTGGAGGAGTTGATAGTTAAATTCAATGAAGGAAAGCCCGGTTTCCAAACGAATTTTTACTGACTCCGCTGCAAGCATGCGATTGACGCTAAAATGGACGCCGATATCTCGAAGAAAATCGATGTAGTTAAGCTTTGTCAACCAATCAGCATTATTCAAAAGAAGAGCTTGATCTCTTGAGAAATCTAAAAACCGAGAGAACTGCTTTTTCTGAGCTTCAGCATTCTTGGCTATTTCTTCATAAGTCAAGAGCTGCCGCATTTCATCTTTGCCGCTGGGATCCCCAACCAATCCCGTCCCACCCCCCACCAATGCGATTGGACGATGGCCATGCCTTTGCATATGAGCAAGAGCCATAATCGGCACCAAATTCCCAACGTGAAAACTTGAAGCGGTAGGATCAAAGCCAATATAACAGGTTACTTTTCCTTCTAATATCTCAGAAATTTTTTCCTCATCAGTGACTTTCTCAATAAAGCCCCTTTCTTGAAAGACATCATAGACTGTTTTATTTTTTATCCCCTTCATACCCCTCAACCTCGTTCATCTATTGGGACTTTGATCCTTTGAATACTTTTCGATTTCCCTGTTTCCGAATCGACTTCAACCACTACCCCTTGAAGTTCGATCCCCTCTGTGGCCACATCAAATTTCCAGGGAATTTGGGTTAATAAACGTTCTAAGGCGACCTGTTTACGAATTCCAATCACAGAGTCTAAGGGCCCCGTCATCCCTACATCGGTGATATAAGCCGTCCCTTCGTTCAATATCCTCTCGTCACAGGTCTGCACATGAGTGTGGGTTCCCAATACAGCACTGACTTTTCCATTTAAAAACCACCCCATCGCCATTTTCTCAGAAGTGGCCTCTGCATGGAAATCGACAATGATAATATTTGTCTGCTGCCTCAATATTTCAATCTCTTTTTCTCCGACACGGAATGGGCAATCCAAATGCTTCATGAAGACCCTGCCCTCCAAATTCAAAACGCCGACCTTTTTCCCGTTATTCAATGAGAAGACTCCTGATCCTCGGCCAGGAACTTGGGTTGGATAATTCGCAGGTCTTAAGAGCCGTCTCTCCTCATCTAAGAAAGGAATGATCTCTTTCTTAGCCCAAATATGGTTTCCAGAAGTCAGAACATCCACCCCTTGATTTAAAATATCTATTGCAATAGGAGGGGTGATTCCCATTCCGCCTGCTGCATTCTCTCCGTTTGCAATCGTGAATTCAATCCCATAGCCTGAAATGAGTTTCTCTAAAACTCCTTCGATGGCCTGCCGACCTGGTTTCCCGACGATGTCTCCTATGAAAAGAATCCGCATCTTCAAACCCATTAAATCAGTGATTAGTAATCAGTGATCAGTCACCAGTTGCCAAGGATTATACCAACGTTTACCCTCTGTAAAGCAAAGAATAGAACACGAAGTATATGGTTTTTTCTCATTTTTTATTTTTCTTGTTTTCTACTCTGCTTTTCTGACCTACTGATTACTGGTCACTGATCACTTTCTTATTTAGCAATATCCACTGAACGCATCTCTCTGATCACTGTTACTTTGATCTGCCCGGGGTAAGTCATCTCCTTTTCAATCTTTCGGGCAATGTCTCTGGAAAGAACAACAGAATCTTCATCGGAGACACGGTCGGGCTGGACCATAATACGAACCTCCCTTCCCGCTTGAATGGCATAAGATTTTTCCACTCCGGGGAAAGACTGTGCGATCTTCTCTAATTCCTCCAATCGCTTCACATAGGTCTCTAACATCTCCCGCCTGGCTCCCGGCCTCGCCCCTGACAAAGCGTCTGCAGCCTCCACTAAGACATCGAGCATGGATTCTGGCTTCTCTTCTTCGTGATGGGAGGCAATGGCATGAACTACAATGGACGATTCCCCATATTTCTTTGCCAATTCAGCGCCGATCTTCCCATGGGAACCTTCTGTTTCATGATCGACAGCCTTTCCAATGTCATGAAGAAGGCCTGCCCTTTTGGCTTGTTTCACATTGATCCCTAGTTCGGATGCCATGATTCCGCAAAGGAATGCCACTTCCAGAGAGTGCTGGTACACATTCTGAGCAAAACTTGTTCGATATTTGAGTCGGCCAATTAATTTAATAATCTCCGGATGGATGCCGTGGACCCCTACATCGAAGGTGGCCCGTTCGCCTGCTTCACGGATTGCCACTTCGATCTCTTGTTCTACTTTTTGGACAATCTCTTCAATGCGTGCAGGATGGATCCGCCCATCGCTGACCAGCCGTTCCAGTGCAATTCGAGCAATTTCCCTTCGAATTGGATTGAATCCTGAAAGGATCACAGCTTCTGGGGTATCATCGATGATCAAATCAATTCCTGTAGCAGCTTCGAGGGCTCGAATGTTCCGACCTTCACGACCAATGATACGGCCCTTCATCTCTTCATTCGGTAAATTGACTACCGAAACAGTCTTCTCAGAGACATACTCTCCAGAATAACGCTGAACCGCTAAGCTAATAATCTCCTTGGCTTTCTTATCGGCCAATTCCCTCGTTTCGTCTTCAATTTTCTTAATCTTCTTGGCTGCTTCGTGTTTGGCCTCATTCTCCATAGATTCGATCAGCAACTGCTTTGCCTCTTCAGAGGACATTTTTGAAATATTCTCCAGTTGGATCCGTTGTTTTTCCAGAAGGGCGGTCACCTTTTTCCCCTGCTCCAAAATCTCTTTCTCTTGCTGAAGCACTGCCTTTTCCTTACGGACAATTTCCGCCTCCTTCATTTCGAGAAATTCGACCTTTTTTTCGAAATGCGACTCTTTTTGCATGATCCGTTTTTCCAGATTTTGAAGTTCTTGTCGTTTATCTATCGTCTCTTTCTCGAACTCGGCCTTTTCTTGGTAAAATTTTTCTTTAGTTTGGAGAAGAGCTTCTTTCTTTAAGATCTCAGCCCTTTGCTCGGCCTCCTCGATCAAGCGCTTGGCGACCTCTTTTGCCGAAACGATCCTGGCCTCGAAAAATCTTTTCCTTACGAGGAACCCAACGACACCTCCGAGAAATGCGATGACACAAACGATAATGATGTACATCTCCAGGGATAGCTTCAAAGGTCTATTCACCTCCTTAAGCAGAAAAATAGGATGCTTGACTCGTCATTCGTCATACGATTCACTCCTACGAATCATCAACATGAATCAATAAAGATAGGACTTTCAAATACAATAGTGTAGGGAAGAGGGGTGGTGTAGCGGAACCCGATATGGAAGAAAAAATGAAGGGAATCCCGATGGTGACTTCCAATTCGCCTGTTTTATATTATGAAACCCTACGTTCTTTTCAAAAAGGGAGTCAATGATCCTTCTCCATTCCTTCGCTCTCGTGAAGGGTTCAATGCCATACCCCTTTTCCCATCGACTCCTCATGTTCAAAAACATTTGCAGGATTTCAATCATCTTCCATCGTATCATCATTATCGAACTCATTTGCCCCCTGCATGCTGCCCGTTGGCAGGTAGCAGAGCGAATCGGGACCGATAAAATCTTTTCCTTCCCTCTATCCCATCACATGTTTTACCCACCCACGATAGTGTTCATATTAAATCATATACCTGATGTCGGACAGCCAATGTCCCAAATCAACCCTTCAAAGAGATTGAAATTTTTTCTAACTTTCCCCCACCCAAGTTACCATCGATCTTTTCAGCCAACTCTTTTGATTTCGTCTCAATCTCTCGAAGAAGGGCTATTCTTCTCTCCTTCTCTCTTAATAGATCATCTGCAATGTTGAGAGCTGTTAATATCGCTACATTCATTGTAGAGACGCTCCTTGTCTTTTTTAAAACTTCGTCCATCTTCTCATTGACATACCGCGCCACCTCTTGAATATGATCCTCCTCCGTATCAGTCTTGACTGTATACGTTTGACCAAATACCTTAATATCAACCAATCGTTCTTTCCCCATCTCTGTCCGACCCATTCAAACGCGACGCCCAAAAGTGGGCGGGCTCTGAACCATCATGGTGCAGAGCAGGACTAAATGTCAACACTTTTCAAACGATGAAGAAGCTGGTCGAGCCGTGTTTTCACCTTTTCCCTGTCCTGAGAGAGGAGTTCCAATTTTTTTCCTAACCGGATCATCTTCTCTTTCTCCCCATCCAGCGCAACGGCCAATTCATCCCGTTCCTTCTTAAGTTCTTGATATTTTTTTAAGAGATAACCAACCTTTGCCTCAAGGTTCCCTAGTGGTCTTCGTTCCTCCTCCAGGACCCCTTCTTCAGTTTTTTCGTCTAATACTATTTCTCCAGCCATAAAAAGTCAACCCTAATGGAAAACATCATTGTAAATTGCGAAATTAACATTGACTCAATTAACAATCAATTCAATACTGTTTTACTTTTCATTGCTAATTGCTAATTTTGTCACCCCATGCAGACTAATTTTTCAATGATCTTTATTCAAGCAGCGTTCAGTAAATAGGCTTTCATCAATTCATCTATCTCCCCATCGAGCACTCGATCCACCTGATGGATCACTTTATTGGTACGGTGATCTTTCACCATTTTGTAAGGGTGCATAATATAAGAACGAATCTGGCTCCCCCAGGCAATCTCCTTCTTTGAGTTGTGAAGTTCCCCGAATTTTTCTTCCTTCGCCACGAGTTCCTTTTCATAAAGGCGGGCTTTTAATATCTTCAGGGCAATCGCCTTATTCTTATGCTGGGATCGCTCGTTCTGGCATTGAACAACAATTCCTGTCGGGAGGTGTGTGATTCGGACGGCAGAATCGGTTTTATTGACATGTTGCCCTCCTGCCCCACTGGATCGAAAGGTATCGATTCTCAGGTCTTTTTCATCTATCTCGATCACAATGTCATCCGAGATCTCAGGATAGACAAAAACCGAGGCAAAAGAGGTATGTCGTCTCGCCCCTGCATCAAAGGGCGATATTCGAACGAGTCGGTGAATGCCTGCCTCGGCTTTTAAATATCCGTAGGCATAACGCCCATTGACTGTAAAGGTTACGTTTTTTAAACCAGCTTCCTCACCGGGAAGGATATCAATGATTTTTGTCTGATATCCCCTTTTTTCTCCCCATCTCAAATACATCCTGAGAAGTATTTCAACCCAATCCTGAGCCTCTGTTCCACCTGCGCCCGCATTGATGCTGACGATCCCATTGCTCCCATCGTGTTCTCCCCCCAACATGGTCCTAAACTCCATCTGGCCGATCGCCTCTTCGCTTTTCTGTACCTTTTCCAACAATTCCTGAGCCTCCTTCTCATCCCCTTGTTCCTCAATGAGTTGAAGGAGGATCTCCATTTCTTCCAATTCCTTCTGGTTTTGTTGCCAAGGCGAAAGACTCTCCAAAATGGAGGTTCGTTCCTTTAAAATTTTTTGCGCACTCTCACCCCCCTCCCAAAAATTAGGATCTGCCATTATCTTTCCAATCTCATCCAGTCTTCTATTCTTACCTTCGACGTCAAAGGTACCCTCGTAAGATCTCCAACCGGCTGCTCAATTCCTTCAATCGACCCTTCAATTCAATTAACATATGAATCACCTTCTTTTTTAAATTCTAAAAATTAAGTTAACATAAATCAAGAAAAAGATAAAGCTCTTTTTGTAACCTACTGAGTTTATTGAGTTCATTGGGTTATAGAGTTAACGCAACAAACCAAGGAACCCAAAAAACTCAATGAGCCGTTTTTAAGATGCTTTTCTCTTCAATCAGGTGAGGTTATTATAACGGATTTCGAGTTATAAAAAAAGGAAAAATTTAGACAAAAATCAAGAGGGAAATATAGCGGCTAGAACCCTCTAACGGATCGCTCCGACATAATGGGCAGTGAGTTGGCGTTCTCGGACTTTTGGGTTGGAGTAATCGGGAAGGAGCATGGGCGATACGCGATCTGTGATGATCCCTGCTTCTTCCAATTCTTTATGATACCTGCGGACATGATCCAACGTCAACCGCCCGTCTTTCACCTTCTCTTTCACATAACGTGCAGCATTGACACCTGCAATTTTACCGAAGACACAGACATCGAGGAGAGAGTTCCCCATTAACCGATTCTCTCCATGAACACCTCCTGAGACCTCACCTGCAGCAAAAAATCCTGGGACGGAGGTTTCACAACCGCTGTTGTATTCCAATCCCCCGTTTTGATAATGGAGGGTAGGATAGACCAGCATGGGTTCTTTTGAGATGTCGATTCCAAATCGTTTGAAAAGCATGCACTTTCCCGGAAACTCTCTTTTTACTGTCCCTTCCCCATTGAGTAAATCGATCATTGGGGAATCGAGCCATATTCCAACCTTTCCGGTTGAGGTCGGAATGCCCTTCCCTCTCTCCGTACACTCCCGAATGTAACAGGCTGATTCAACATCTCTTGGCTCACGTTCATTGACAAACTGCTCGCCATCGATGTTGAGCGCATTGGCCCTCGCCCCTCTGAACTTTTCTGTAATCAGAAGGCCTTCAGCCTGCTCCGGAAAGACTGCACCTGTTGGATGGTACTGGACAGTATGAAGAAAACATAATTTTACACCAGCACGATAACCCAAAACGAGACCATCTCCGGTAGCACCATAATGATTGGTGGTCATGAATCCTTGGATATGGAGTCTTCCCGAACCCCCTGTTGCCATGACCACGGCCTTTGCCTTAACCAAAAAATATTCCTCTGTTTCTAAATTATAGAGAACTGCACCCGCACAGTGTCCATGCTCATTCAATACCAACTCCACTGCTGGAGAAAATTCGAGGACCTCTATATCCTCTGCTCGATTTCTTGCCTCATCCCGCAGGGTCCTCATGATTTCCGTTCCAGTAATATCGGCGGCATAATGCATTCGCTTCCGGCAGGTCCCTCCTCCATGGAGTGATTGTAACCTCCCCTCTGGGAATTTTGTGAACATGCACCCAAGGCTCTCTAACCACGCCAAAACCTTCGGAGCCTCTGTCACAAGGGTATAAACAAGTTCCGGATCATTTTTAAAATGGCCTCCGCCCAATACATCGAGGTAATGGTAATAAGGTGAATCTTTTGTCCCTTTGGAGGCTGCCTGGATTCCACCTTCAGCCATCATCGTGTTGGCATCCCCATGCCTTAATTTGGTTGAAATCAGTACCTTGGCCCCCTTTTCCTGGGCCATCAGTGCAGCTGCTGTACCTGCACCTCCACCCCCAATGACAAGGACGTCTGTCTCATAGGCAATTTTGTTTAGATCGATCAGGTCGGGATTTACCCGACTCTTTGCCTCGAGCAGATCCACAATTTCAGGGGAGATTGCATAACCCTTACTCGGGCCCACGCGGATCTCTCTCCTCGAACCCTCCTTATAATCGGGATGGTATCTTCTCAGTCGTTCCTCCCTCTCCTTTAAAGAAAGGAAAGGGAACTCCTCTCCTCTTCTTTTCCTTTCCACCCGGGCAGGCCGAGTGATCTCAACTCGCTTCATCAGTTCCTTTAATTCCCTTGTGTAGGGCATGAAAACCTCCAAATAATATCACAGGCTCAGGTTAAGGCTAAGGTTGAGAAGTTCTAAACCTAAACCTTAACCTCTCTAACGTTATGTGCTGTGCTATGCTCTTTGCTTTATTTAAAGGTATGTTTTATCTTTTGGGACCCAGTCTTCGTCGGCTTGTTCGGGCTCGATCTCCCTTTCGTTATAGAGATCTTTCAACGTCTCTTCATCTGTATCCATCAGTTCCCTGAGCATCTGTTCATATTTACTCTTCTCGATTTCTTTCACCATCGAGGTTAAATGTTCCGCTTTAAGTGCGATGTACTTCCCATAGAGTCGTCTTCCCAAGATTGCGATATTATATTGGCAGATCTCAGCTGGGCATCGGGAGGTACAGAGGCCACACATCACACAGTCAAAGGAAAGTTCTGCCAATCGGGTTACATCCCCTCTCATCGCAGCCGCTATATAGTCCATCACCTCAATCTCCATCGGACAGGACTTGGTACAGGTATTACATTGGAGACATCTCAGCAATTCAGGATAGGCCTTCACCAGTGTCTCGATGGTGGGTTTTATTTTCTCTATGTCATAGATACTTTTGGTGGCCGGAAAGAAAGGAATTTGTGTAAGATACATGTTGGGTTGGACAATGGTCTGACACGCCAGACCCACCTCGATCTTATAACTTCCTGGAAATTTGTAGACCGTTCCACAGGCACCACAAATCCCTCCACGGCAACCACATCCCCGAATCAATTGGTATCCAGCATATTCCATCGCCTTTTGAATGGTGAGAGAAGGAGGGACTTCATATCGTTTCCCCATAATAAAAATGGGAATGAGTTCTTCTTTCTCCTTCTTTTCGGCTTCCATTGAATCCTCCTACAGGTAAAAAAGGTTGGGGTTAAGGTTCAGGTTTAGAATTTCTCAACCTCAGCCTTAACCTAAACCTGCAGACTTTAGGCGCTTTGCACCATGCCCCATGCCCTCTGCTCTTTGCTCTATGTTATTATTTATAAGGATCCTGATTCGATCTTTAGCTCTTCTTCTTTAAAGGTTGCCACAGGTGGCGTTTCTTTCACATCCCTTCCCGGGAGATACTGGAACATCTTCTGAATTCTATCTCCCACGCTTCGAAAGAGAGTGGCCACTGGCAGCCGACTTGGACAAGCGCTGTCGCAAAGTCCACATCCGATACAAGAAGTGACCATGTGGGACATCCGAATAAGGTGGAAGATGAGGGTGTCGGTTGGCATTCGGATACCACCCTTCCGATCCGCCCATCTGAGAAATTGATCTCCATCATGCTCAAAAACCGCTGTCCTTAAGACACATTCTTTACAATAGCAGATGGGACAGGCCACCATACAATTATAACATCGGATACAGGTCGAAAATCGGTCCAAAAAAGATCTTAGGTCTTTGACCCTCCCTTTAAATTCCTCAAAAAGAGCATCTCGTTTTTTTATTCTTTCAGCAATGACCCTATTGACCACCTCGTTCCTTAATGAAGGTTCGTTCTCTGAGAAGGAAAGGATTCCCTTCCCTTCAATCTCCTTTCCCAATCTCTCTCCTATTTCAATACCGATCTCCTGATCTGTCTGATAACCAAAGAGTTTGAGGACAATATCTGCTTGGGGGATAGGATATTCACACATCTGACAGGCTGTACGGAAAGTATATCCATCCACTGAAGGAATTTCACCCTTCACCATTCCCCTGAACAACCCTTTCGTCAATCCCTCGCCCCCTTTCCCTTCTTGGGAGATCTTTGCATAATCAGCCACTTCAAAAGTTCCGGGACAATCAATACCGATAAGATAAAGGTTGTCTAATTTAACTTGAAGGAATTTTGTCAACTCCACAATGGCCCTTATCTCACACGCCTTTAATACCGCAGCAACTTTCTTCCCCAAATTTTTAACGGTGAGGTGAGAAGCGACCCTTGAAGATTGAACTGGCATCGTGGGTGAAAGGGCACATGCACCGTTTAACTTTTCAGGATCGCGAATTAATGCTTGAACGAATCCGTCTCCAGAGGGAATCTCCTTTGGTATAATGATGGCCTCCACCACTCCCTTTTCTAAAAGGCTTTTCAAAAAACCAATGATGGCCTTTTCCGTTCTCCCTTCTGAAACCTTAAGCGCTGCCCGCTTCGCCATGTTTAAAGCTTCTCCTTTCTCTTATTAAATAACGTGACCGTGCCTGCACGCCATAGTGCGGCGTTTCGGTACGCAGGCGTGTCCCTGCCTGCCGGCCCCGGTCCCGACCGAGGGCGGGGCAGGCAGGCGTGTCTCGTGTCCGTGATTCCAAATGCCTAAAGTCAAAAACCTTCGAGTCGAAATCCGCACTTCTATTTCTCCCTATCTCCCCATCACCCAATCACCCCATCTTTTTTTGGTTAGGCATCCCAAAGTTGTTTCATTGGGTTGGGGCCCATTTTCTTCAATTCATCAACCATCTTGGTCACGGTATCTGCAAAAAGTTTCCCTTCACTGGCACTGATCCATTTCAGCCAGATGCGATCTTCTGTAATACCCATTTGGTTGAGGATACCCTTCAGAATGGCCACTCTTCTGCGGGCTTTATAATTTCCTGTTTGATAATGACAGTCTCCCGGATGGCAACCCCCGATCAACACGCCATCCGCCCCATCAATCAAAGCCTTGAGTACATAGATGGAATCGACTGCTCCCGAACACATCAAATGAATGATGCGGATGTTAGGCGGATATTGTTGCCGGGTCGTTCCCGCAAGATCTGCGCCTGTATAGGTGCACCAGTGACATAGAAAGGCTACGATCCTCGGTTCGAATTCTGCCATTTCTTTCCTCCCCTTTTAAAATCGCATGGGGCAGAGAGCATAGTGCATAGAGTTTAAAAATTTGTTTTGACTTTGTTTCATTACTGACGCCATGCTCTATGCCCTTTGCGTCTTGCGTGTTCAGTCGACGGCTGCATCAAGGACAGCCATATTCATTTCTTTCTCAAAATTTCGCTGTTGAGAGGCTGCATTGCGACAGGCAATGACGCATGAACCGCATCCCTGGCAAAGTTCTCCCATCACTTCTGCTTTGCCCTCCTCCTCATTGAGAACCCTTGCCCCATAGGGGCAGACGGTGACACAAAGGCCACATCCGCAGCAGAGTCTTTTAATCACATAAGCCAAAAAGGCTTTCTCCTCCACTGCCTCTTTAGAAAGGATCGCCGCAGCTCGGGCCGCTGCCGCATTCCCCTGGGAGATTGAATCCTCAATAAAATTGGGTGAATGGCAGAGGCCACAGAAGAATTTTCCACGATCCACTGAATCGAGAGGGGCTGATTTGGGATTAGCCTCCTTGAAAAAACCATCCGGATTGAGGTCAACATCGAAAATTCTTGCCAACTCCAGATGGTCGTTAGGTTCAATTCCAGTGCTAAGGACGACACGATCCGATGGAAGAGTCACCCGACTCCCCATCGCTGGATCGAAAAGTGATACCTGAAGTCTCCCATCCTGAAGCATAACCTCCGGTCTATTCTCTAAGTCGTAACGAATGAAGACCACACCCTTCCCTCTTGCTTCATGGTAATAGGTCTCATAGAATCCATAGGTCCTCACATCCCGGTAGAGGACATAGATATTCACACGGGGATTAATCTCTTTCAACTTGAGCGCGTTCTTTACCGCATGACTGCAACAGATACGGCTGCAGTAAGGATGCTCCTCATCCCTCGAGCCTACACACTGGATCATCACCACCGAATGAATATCCTTCAAACGTTCATCCTTCTGATGAATCATTTTCTCCAACTGTCGCTGTGTGATCACCCGGGAATCTTCTCCATAAAGATATCCCTTGGGAGTCACCTCCTTCCCACCCGTGGCAAGTATCAAGGCACTATGGTCAAGAATCTTCTCTTCATTCTGACGGTGAATCTTCGTTCGATAGTGTCCGTTCTTCTTCTCAAATCCAAGAATTTCTGACTCACAATAGAGATGGATCGATCCACTGTTTTCCACCTGTCTAATAAGATTCTGCAAAAGGATTTGGGGGTCTGATCCCTTTAACGTATAAAATGATTCTTTTAGATTTCCACCCAATTCTCTTTCTTTCTCAATCAGGTAAACCTCAAACCCCTGTTCAGCCAATCGAAGAGAAGCGGTCATTCCGGAAAGGCCTCCACCTACCACCAATCCCCTCTTCTCAACTTTCTGTCTTCCTTTCCGAATGGGTTGAACCCTCCTGGCCCTCTCCACGGCCATTCGGATCAGAACTGCGGCCTTCTCAGTAGCCAACTTTGGATAATCCTGATGAACAAAAGCGCACTGTTCCCGGATATTGGCATATTCGATCAGGTAGGGATTGAACCCCATTCCTTTGGCCATCTCCTCCATGGCTTTCCGAATCTCCCGATGAGAGCAACCTGCAATGACGATTCGATTGAGGCCATGCTCTCCAATCCTTCTCTTGATCAAACCGAGATCTTCAGGAAGGCAGGCCAAACCGACCTCTTCCACATGGACCACCTCTCTCATTCTCTTGGTCTCATCCATGAGATGGGGGATGGAGAGGCTCTTCTTCAACTCTTCTCCACAATGGCAGAGAAAGATCCCCACTTTTGGAACCTCCTCTGATAAAGCTCCTTCAGCAGGAACCTCCTTCACAGGAGGAAGAAGACCGAAAGGGGAGAGAAAAGAGGCAGCTGCTGCTGCAGCGCTTGAGCCTTCAACAACAGTCTCCGGGATGTCCCTGGGGCCACGAAAAGCCCCTCCCACAAAGATTCCTTTGACCGAGGTCTCTGCAGGATTGAATTCGTCGGTCTGGCAAAACCCCTGTGGATTCAATCGCAGGTCCATTTTTCGTGCGAGGTCCTTTATCGTCTGCGGTGGGGTGAAACCGACAGAAAGGATGACCGCATTGAACTCCCCCTCCTCAAAAGTTCCATCTTCCTTGACATAAGGTATCAAAAGATTTTTCGTTTGTTGAAGTTCTTTGATCGAAGAGATGGCACTCCGGATATATTCAATCCCATATTCACTCTTCGCCTTCTCATAATACCGTTCATAATCCTTTCCCATCGGACGAATATCTATATAGAAAAAGGTAACTTGAAGTCCAGGAAAGCGCTCTTTGGCAATCATGGCCTGCTTGGTGGCATACATACAGCAAATGGTGGAACAGTGGTCCTGGCCGCAGGAAGGATCCCGCGATCCCACGCACTGTATAAATGCAATCTTTTCCATCCTCTTCCCATCGGAAACCCGGATGGGCAATCCCTGCGTTGGACTCGATGTAGAAAGCATCCTTTCAAATTGGATGCTCGTCAGCACATTCTCATACCGACCGAAACCATATTCCCCTTTTCTTTGGGCCCAGAAAGGTTCAAAACCAAATCCCAAGAGAATGGCTCCGGCCTCGATGGTCTCTTGTTCTTCTTTCATATCGAGATCAATGGCACCTGGACTGCAGACCTTCACACACTCCCCACATCGTATGCAGGTTTTGGGATCGATGACGAGACTATGAGGGATCGCCTGAGGATAGGGAAGGTAGATGGCCTTTCGTTTCTCCAAGCCTCCGCCGAACTCCCTCTCCACCTCTACGGGACAAACCTTTATGCAAGCCTCGCAGAGGGTACACCGTTTGGGATCGACGAACCGAGGTTTTCGGACGATGGAGACGCAAAAATTGCCTGGTGCTCCTTCAACCCCTAATACTTCTGAATAGGGCAACAGCTCAATCCCGTCATGAAGGTAACATTCATAAATTGGACAGAAGGCAGGAGGCGTTGGACTCATGAAGCAAACGCCACAGGAGTTTGTGGGAAAAGTCTTATCCAGTAAAGGGAAATACCCCCCAATGGCAGGCGCTTGTTCCAAGAGAAATACTTTTCTCCCCATCTCTGCCAATAGAAGTGCAGACTGCATTCCTGCAATCCCTGCACCCACAACCAATACTGACCCTTTGTCACCTCTCTTTTTTTCTTCTCCATTTCATCCTTCGTATTGCAAATTCAAATGTCAAATGAATGCCAAGTTCAAAAAGGATTCTGAAACGAGTCAGAAGACATTCTTGTATGCCGAATATTTCGGATCTCATTTGGATTTGTTTGAACTTTGAACTTTGACATTTTGTCTTATCTATGCCAATCCCAACGATTCCAATAGTCCCTTTGGAGAAATCATATGTTTTTTCCACCATTGATCTTTCTTATCAATATTAAAGGCCACTCCCATTAATTCGGTAAAATAAAAGATGGGGAGACCCATTTCTTGTCTCATTTCCAAATTGGCCTGACAAAGGCCACAGGAGGTGACAATGCATTGGGCACCTGCCTCCTTGGCCATTGACACAATCTTACTCACCAGTTTTTTAACCACATCCCCATAAGTCAGTGCTAAATCTGCACCACAACAATCAATTTTATAAGACCATTCAACCGGCTGAGCGCCGAGAGCCTTCATCAAACGATCCAGGTATTGAGGATTCTCTGGGTCATCCAACTGGGTCACCTTGGGGTGTCGGACTAAGGCACATCCATAGTAGCAGGCAGGGTTCAATCCTCTTAAAGGCTTTTTTACCTTTTCTTGAACTTTCTCCAGGCCGATTCGATTGACGATCACATCCATTAAAGCCAAAATCTCGAGAGAGGGTTGATATTTAAATCCGACGATTTCTTCAATCTCCTTTCGCTTCGCCTCATCATTTTTAAGCGAATACTCGGCCCTCTTCAACATGTTGAAACATCCTGCACAGGGGACGGCAAGGGGACCGGCCTGAGCGTCCTGAGCTTTGGAGATGTTTCTCGCTGGAAGACAGAGGGAGAGGAGATGATTGATGCTGTGGGTTGCTGCCGCTCCGCAGCAGTTCCAATCTTCGATCTCTACCAACTCCACACCTAAGGTCTTGAAGACCGCATCGGTCGATAACCCATACTCCAAGGAGGTCGAGTGATCTGTACAACCTGGGAAATAAGAGAACTTCATTCTAGTTCCTCCAAAAGATGATTCTGGAATAATGGAATAATGGAATGGTGGAATAATGTGGAAAAAACCAAAAATGTTTTTTATCAACCCAATATTCCAATATTCCATGATTCCATCCTTCCCTTCTATTTTTCCTTACTACACCTCTCAAATATCCTTTTGATCTCCTGTCTCCCTTTGATGAAACGAGGAAACAGGGGAATCTTCCCCTTCAGAAAAAGCATCATACCGGGGATAAGGTCTGTCATGAAGTCTTTACTTCTCAGTTTATAATCGATCAGCATGGTGGCTTCGTGAATTCTTCCTCCTCGCTTAATACTTTGAACAAAGGCTTCGTGAAGGAGATGGATGTTTTTCTCTCTGGCCTGGATTCCTTCTTCAATGGCCATTTCTCTTAAAGCATCCATCAAGACACCGATGTCAATCTCATTTGGACATCGAGTTCCACAGGTCTCACAGGAAACGCAGAGCCAGATGGCATTGCTTCCAAGGACTGCTTCCTTTCTTCCCATCTGAATCATCCGGATGATATTGTTGGGTCGGATATCCATATAGGGTGCCGTGGGACAACCTACCGTGCATTTCAGACATTGATAACAGAGGCTGAGATCTTCCCCGCTCCTTTTTATTGCCTCCTCTAAGAAGGAGGGAACAATCTTTTCTCTTTCAGTCATAGGTTCCAAATCCATCTCCTCTATTCTCGTATCAATCCATTGGAAATCCCCCCTCGCCCCCCTTTTTTAAAGGGGGGTTGGAGAGATTAAGATATAAACGTATCCACCATCCGAAGCGTCTGGCCTGAAGAGGAATTACGGAGTTCACAGGCAAAGTTTGGACAGGCAGCAATGCATGCTCCACATCCTTGGCAGAGTGCCTGATGAACGACTGAAATCCCTCGACGAACGTCCATCTCCCTGGCCTCATAGGGACAGATCTCTACACAGATGCCACATCCGCTGCAGATCCCTTCATCAACAAAGGTGATCAGAGGGTCCTGAAGGAGTTTATCTGTAGAGAGAAGGGCCTGAACTTTGCTTGCTGTGGCAGACGCCTGAGAGACGGTGTCCGAAATATCTTTTGGACTCTGGCCGCATCCAGCGAGATAAATCCCCTTGGTCGAACTCTCTACAGGATAGAGTTTGATATGGGCCTCTGTCAGAAAACCATGTCGATCGACTGTGGCTCTCAGTTTGGCTGCCAATTCTTTTACTCCCTGGCTTGGAACAATGGCCGTGGCTAAGACTACCATGTCCGCTGCAATCTCAACCATTTTTCCTGTTAAGGTATCCACTCCAAGGATCCTCACCTTGCCATCATCCTGAAAAACCCTTGCTACCCTACCCCTGAGGTAGAGAAGCCCTTTCTCCTCAATCGTCTTCTGAAGGAATTCCTCATAATCCTTACAATCTGAGCGGATATCCATGTAGAAAATATAAGGTTGCCCATCAGGTACCTGCTCTTTATAAATGGCTGCATGCTTGGCTGTATACATGCAGCAAACACGAGAGCAGTAAGGCATATATCGATCCGGATCTCTCGAAGCCACACACTGGATAAAGACCATCTCCTTTGGCACCTTCCCATCGGAAGGTCTAAGGATCTTTCCTTTTGTTGGGCCATAAGGAGAAAGCATCCGTTCAAACGCGAGGCCATCGATTACATCTAAGATTTCACCGTAACCATACTCTCCTAATTGTTCTTTCGGATAGAGTTCATAACCCGTTGCAACAATAATAGCTCCAACTTTTTCTTCAATCCGCTCATCCTTCTGATCAAAATCGATCGCCTTTTCAGGACAGGCCCCCTCACATTGTCTGCAACTCTCATCTATAAAATACCGGCAATGCTCACGACGAATCACAGGTTTATTGGGAATACTAAAAGGATAGTAGTGATCGATCGCTTTTCGTATTCCCAATCCTCTCTCAAAATGAGAAACATATTCCACAGGACAGTTTTTTATACAGATGCCACATCCATTACACTTTGTCTGATCCACAGAAGTGGCCTTTTTTTGGATGATCAAATCGAAATTTCCAACATAGCCCTTCACATCCTCCAACTCCGAAAAGCAGTGAAGATTGATTTTTGGGTGTCGCTCCACCTCCAATGCCTTTGCGATGAGGCCATCAAGAGCAGGATCGAGATCCGGAAAAGTCCTTGACAATTGGGCCATGTGTCCACCCAGAGCAGGTTCTCTTTCAAGAAGGAAAACCTCATAACCCCCTTCCGCCAGATCGAGGGAAGCGGTGATCCCTGCAATGCCTCCACCGATCACCAACACCTTGCGGTTAATGGCCATCGCAATGGCCTCCAACGATTCGTTCTTTCTCACCTTCTCGAGGGTTGCTGAGATGATCTCAGTCGCCTTTCGGGTCGCCTCTTCTTTATCCTTCTGATGGACCCAACTACATTGTTCCCGAATATTAGCAATCTCACAGAGATAGGGATTCATTCCTTGCAACTTAACCGCTTTCCGAAATGTATTTTCATGCATGCTGGGTGAGCAACAGGCGACGACCACTCCTGTTAATCCCTTCTCTTGAATGGCCTCTCGGATGATCTGCTGCCCAGGCTCAGAACACATATAGATGTAATCGGTACTGTGTGCAACATCTTCGACCTTTCCTATGGTTTCAGCGACCGATTTTACATCCACCGTTCCGGCGATATTCACTCCACAATGACAGATAAAAACACCCAGTCTCTTCATCGTAATCCATAAAATCCCTCTTCATCCCCCCTGCCTACCGGACAGGCAGGCTTTTCTAAAGGGGGAAAGAGGGGGATTAATGCCGTGCAAACAATCCCTGGACTTTGCTCGCTGCGGCATTGGCATGAGCGACTGCGTCAGCAATATCTTTCGGTCCTTGGGCAGAGCCTGCGATATAGATCCCTTCCACTTCTGTCTCAACAGGCCTCAGTTTTCTCTGAATCTCTGTCAAGAACCCATTTTCATCCGCAGCGATTCCCAGTTTCTTAGCCAAATCCTTCGACTCCTTTTGAGGAATCATGGCGGTAGCTAAAACCACCATGTCCGCAGAAACCTCCACCTTTTGGCCTGTCAATGTATCCACACCCCAAACCACCACCTTGTCTCCGTCTTGAAAAACTCTGGAGACCCTTCCTCTCAAATAGAGGATTCCCTCTTCCTCCATTCCCTGCTGGATGAACTCTTCATACCCTTTCCCTGTGGATCGAATATCCATATAAAAGATGTAAGCCTGGCCATCGTGAACTTTATGCTTATAGAGACGGGCATGTTTTGCCGTGTACATACAGCAGACCCGGGAGCAGTATGGCATATAACGTTCTGGATCCCTTGATCCTATGCACTGGAGGAAAACCACTTCCTTCGGGATTTCCCCATCCGAGGGCCTTCGTATCTCTCCTGTGGTCGGTCCCGATGCAGAATTGAGCCTCTCGAATGCGAGTCCATCAATGACATCTGGAAGGGTGCCATAACCATATTCGCCAAAACTTTCTTTCGGAATTAAATCGAAACCGGTAGCCGTGATAATCGCTCCTACTTTCTCTTCAACAAAACGATCCTTCTGTTCGTAGTCAATGGCCTCCACCGGACAGATCTTCTCACAGACCCTGCATTTTTTCTCTAAAAAATAACGGCACTGGGAGGGATTGATCACAGGCTTATTCGGAACCGCCTGAGGGGATAGGGTATAGA
The DNA here is from genome assembly GCA_963739325.1 of uncultured delta proteobacterium. GTDB lineage: Bacteria > Desulfobacterota > BSN033 > BSN033 > UBA1163 > CAVTZZ01. The sequence goes on from CAVTZZ010000046.1 coordinate 18,632, forward strand.
TGGCCTTGCCTAATCCCATGCCCCGATCAAATTCAGAGGGATTCTTCGTAGGACATTTCTGCTGGCAGAGGCCGCAGCCTTTACATTTCTCCCAATCGACATAAGCCGCTTTTCTCCGAACCCTTACTGTAAAGTTTCCAGCCTTTCCTTCAACCTCATCTACTTCAGAATAAGTGACGAGTTTTATTCGAGGGTGTTGACCCGTCTCCACAGTCTTGGGTGTCAACGTACATTGAGCGCAATCGAGTGTTGGAAAAGTCTCTGAAAGCTGAAGCATCCGTCCTCCAATAGAAGGAAGCTTCTCGACCAGCACAACATCGTACCCTGCATTTCCTATATCGATGGATGCAGAGATCCCGGCTATTCCTCCACCGATGACCATGGCCCTTTTTATAAATGTTCCGTTATCCTTCATCTATAAGAGACCTTTCTCTTTTAAAAGCGGTAAGGGATCGACCGCATTCTGCTCAAATCCTAAAGTTTGATAATCGAGCCCCATGGCCATCCCAAGGAGCTGGGTAAAATAGAGTACAGGAATGGGTCTGAAATCTAAATATTTCTGCTTGATATCAGACTGCTTGTAATCGATATTAAAGGTGCACATGGGACAGGTGGAAACGATCACCTCTGCTCCATTTTTGATGGCAGAACCCAAGATTTTATAGGCACATTCTGTGGCTACGTCTGGCGAGCCCACCGATTGGAAGGATCCACAGCATTCAATTTTGTATGGGAATTCGATTGCCTTCGCACCCAATGTTTCTAAAAGCTCTTCAAAAAGGGTAGGCCTTTCCTTATCGTCAAATTCCATCTCTTCAAAGGGACGCAGGAGCATACATCCATAATAGGGGGCCGCTCTGAGTCCGGTCAAGGGTTTCTTCACTCTTTCCTTGAGTTGAGAAAACCCGATGTCCTTTTTCAGAACTTCTAAGTAGTGGACGACCCGAAGGTCACCCTGATAATTCTTTTCGATGAAATTATTGATCTTATCCCTCTTTTCTCCATCTCCCTGAATGAGGCGATTCGTTCTTTTGATGACATTGAAGCAGATGGCACAGAGGGTTGTAAGGGCAGTACCTTCTTCCCTCGCATTAGCCAAAATCCTTGCGGGTGGGAGAAGGGCCATGAGATTATCTGTCGACAAGGGAAAGGTTGCACCGCAACAAGTCCAATTGGGGAGCTCTTTCAACTCAAATCCCAAAAGAAGGGAACAGTTCCGTGCCGTCTGATCAAAATTCTTCGCCTTCGTATAAAGCGTGCATCCTGGAAAATAGAGATAATCCATCCGAAGCTCCTACATCGCATAGAGCAGAGAGCATGGTGCAAAGGGTTAAAAAGAAAAGCTCTATGCTCTATGCCCTATGCTCTTTGCTGTTATGACAGAAACTTCCTAAATCCGCTGATAAATGCAATCTGTGGAACCTTTTCTAAGAATCCCTCTGGAAATTCTGAAATTTGAATATGATCTTTCCTCTCCTTCTTCCTTAATACCACTGCCCTCAAGGCATCCATTACCCTGGCGATATCGATCCCCTTAGGACATCTCGACGTGCATTGAAGACAAGAAGCACAGAGCCAAAAGGTATTGACTCCGAGGACCTCTTCTTCCAAACCCAGAAGGGTGTATCGAATGGCCTCATGTGGACCGATTTCCATGGCAAAAGCCACTGGACAACCCGCCGTACAATTGCCGCATTGATAGCAAGCGAAGAGATTTTCCCCGCTGATCAGTTCCACCTTCTTTGCAAATTCGTTGTGAACTTTCTTCCTTGTCAGTTCAATCTTCATTGTCGATCTCCAGATCCCTCTCACCCCCTGCCTACCGGCAGGCAGGCATCCCTCTCCCTAGAGGAAAAAGGGGTTAGGGAATTTATCGTTTTCATATGAATGTGGCGATCACATATCCGATGGTTAATAGGGCTTGGGTCCCCAAGATGGTAATGACATTCATTCCTAAGACAGGGACCAACTGATTATTATTATCATAATATTTCAATGCTCCCTTGGCAGCCTTCCATCCAAACACGATCGTTCCCAGACCAATGAGTGTCAACACAGGCATCATCTTTGTCAGCACTCCAACGATAATGCAGAGATAAGAGGTGGTGAGAAAAGCCACGAAGAGATAACTCGCATCCTTCTTCCCAAGGGAGATGACAAAATGCCTCCTTCCCCCTTCCCGGTCTGCCTCCCAGTCTGGAAACTCATTTAAGAAGAGAAGATTGGATGTAAGTATGCCCGGGGCAAGGGAGGCAATCAGAGCCTCCCAGCTATATCTTCCTGTCTGCACATAATAGGAACCCAAGACGAGTAAGGGGCCGAAGCCGATGCCTGCAAAAATTTCGCCCATGAACCATTTGGAGAGGTAAACATTGTAAAAGTAGGCCGAGAATCCTGCTAAGAGAAGAAGAGGGAAGAGAGCCCAACCCTTTATCATCACGAAATAGAATCCGATCACCATGGCAATGAGCAAACAGATGGTTCCAAACCAGAAGGCCTGTTTGGGTTTCAAAAGATTCAAAGGAAGCACACCGCTCCCTCCACTGAAAGGAGTCCTTTGAGTGTTCAGATCAATTCCATCCACAAAGTCGTGGTAATCGTTGATCACGTTGACCGTCATGTGAACAAGGATGGAGCCGATCATGGCCAAGAGAAAATGGCTAAAATGGAAATAACCCTCATAGGCACCAATCGCTGTTCCTAAAGAAACCATGATGGCTGTGAGAGGTAAAAATTGGAAACGGGGAAGCATCAACCATGCCTTCAAAGATCCGGGTTTTACTCTCTCCATTGTTCAAACCTCCACACTCAATAGCAGGTTAGGGTTCAGAATGACATTCCTTCACCTTAACCTTTATGATATTTCTTAGCCCCTTCGATATAGAGATCATTTCCCCGAACATCATTCACTACGATCACAGGTAAATCTTCTACCTCTAACTTTCGAATTGCTTCTGGCCCAAGATCTTCATAGGCCAACACCACAGCCTTCTTTACCCGTTTAGCTAAAAGGGCACCTGCCCCTCCTGTTGCAGCAAAATAAAGGGCTTTATACTTTTTCATTGCCTCTTTGACTGCCTCAGATCGCATCCCCTTTCCAATCATCCCCTTTAGACCTCTCTCGATTAAGGATGGGGAGTAGGCATCCATACGATAACTGGTCGTGGGCCCTGCAGAGCCAAAGGCCTGCCCTGGTTTGGCAGGTGTGGGACCCACATAATAAATAATCTGGCCTTTGATGTCGAAAGGAAGTTCTTTTCCCTCTTTCAATAAGTCAAAAAGCCTTTTATGGGCAGCATCTCTCCCGGTATAGATCATGCCGTTGATCAGAACTCGGTCCCCTATCTTTAATCTCTCCGCATCCTCATCGCTCAGAGGTGTTTTTAATCGAATGGGTTCGCTCATAGTCACTCCTTTGGGAAGGTGGGGTGATAGGGGGTTGGGGAGAAAGCGAAAACCCTATCTCCCTATCTCCTCATCTCCCTAAATTTCTATTTCTTTGTGCCTATGCGCATGGCACTGAATGTTTACTGCCAAAGGAAAACTGGCAATATGGCATGGCATCATTAAGATGTGGACAGCCAATGAAGTGGTCCGGCCTCCCAATCCCTGTGGCCCAATCCCAAGTTTATTAATCTCAGTCAATATCTCGGACTCTAACTTTTCCAGTTCCGGGTCAGGATTTTTGCTGCCAATGGGTCTCAGTAAGCTCTTCTTTGCAAGGAGGGCAGCTTGTTCAAAAGTTCCGCCAATCCCAATTCCGACAATCGTTGGAGGACAAGGATTTGACCCCGATTCTCTGACTCTCTCGATGACGTACCGTTTGATGCCCTCAACGCCATCGGATGGAGTGAGCATCACCACTCGACTCATATTTTCACTGCCGCCCCCTTTGGGAGCTACCGTAATCCTCACCTTCTCTCCAGGAACAACTTCTGTATGGATAATCGCAGGCGTATTGTCTCCAGTATTTACCCGAGTAAAGGGATGACAGATCGATTTCCTGAGGTATCCATCACGATAACCCTGACGAACCCCTTCAAAAATAGCTTCCTTCAGGTCTCCTCCAATCAGATGAGCGTCCTGTCCCAATTCTACGAACACCACTGCAAAACCCGTGTCTTGGCAGATGGCAACTTTCTCTTCTCTTGCAATCCTTGCATTCTCCTTCAATTCTTTTAATATCTCTATCCCTAATGGAGACTCCTCCTTCTCCATCGCCCGGTCAAATGTTTGAAGTACATCTTCTCCCAAATCGGTGTTGGCCTCTATACAAAGGTCCCTTACCTTTTCCGTGATCCATTTGACATTGACCTCTCTTATCTTCACTTGCCTTCCTCTCCCTCTCCCAATCCGTAAGGGCAATTCATGAATTGCCCTTAGAGCGATAGTGCCTACAGCTTCAATTCTGCAATGCTCTTCTTTACACTCTCTGCTGACTTCCTTACAAGAGCTTTTTCTTCCTCTGTCAATTGGAGCTCAATAATCGATTCCACACCTTTTCCCCCCAGTTTGGCCGGAACCCCAAAGCAGATGTCTTTCAGCCCATATTCGCCATTGAGATAGACACAGCAAGGAAGGATTCTCTTCTTATCCTTCAGGATTGCCTCGACCATCTGAATAGCCCCTGCGGAGGGCGCGTAGAAGGCACTCCCTGTCTTAAGGAGGTTGACGATCTCTCCACCGCCCTTACGAGTCCGGTCTACTAGTCGATCGATCGTCTCCTTCGGAAGAAGCTGGGAGAGCGGAATACCACTCACAGTGGTATACCGTGGAAGAGGAACCATTTCATCGCCATGTCCCCCTAACAGGAGCGCTTGGATATCTTCAACCGAAACACCCAATTCCATAGCAATGAAGGCTTTGAATCGAGCGGTATCCAGTATCCCTGCCATCCCCATCACCCTCTCTTTGGGAAACCCACTCTTCTTATAGGCCAGATACGTCATTGTATCCAGAGGGTTCGTCACTATCATGAGAATGGTCTTAGGAGACTTCTCAACCACCTGGGCCACCACAGATTCAATGATCTTTCTGTTAATGTCCAGCAAATCCTCCCGGCTCATTCCTGGTTTGCGGGGAACTCCTGAAGTAATGATGACTACATCAGAATCTTTTGTCTCCTCAAAACTATTCGTCCCAATGACTCTCGAATCAAAACCTTCGATCGGCGATGCCTCAAAGAGATCAAGGGCTTTCCCCTGGGGAATCCCTTCGAGGATATCGACTAAAATGACATCACCTAGTTCCTTCTCCGCTGCCCAATGAGCAGCCGTTGCCCCCACAAAACCTGAACCAATAATGGAGATCTTCTTTCTTCCCATAAAACTCCCTCCTCCCTTTAAACAAAAATTCGAAAATTCAAATTTCAAAATTCCCCCCTCACCTTCATCCTCTCCCCTCAGGGGAGAAGGTTGGGGTGAGGGGTATTTTGAGATTCAATTTGATAACCTTTCAAATGAAAACCACACGTCCTCCGAATAATCAACTCGGGCTTTAATAAAATCTCTTTTGTCAAGGGCTTAACCTCATCACCCTCAATCTTTTCCACTAATATTTTTACAGCAAGAGCACCCATCTCGAATTTTTTTTGGCCGATCGTTGTCAATTCAATCCCTTTCATCGCTGTAAATTCGATGTCGTTAAATCCAATTAAAGCGATCTCCTCCGGGACCCTCACACCTTCCTCAGAGATTGCCTGATAGGCTCCCAAAGCCATGTAGTCATTCGTGGTGAAGATGGCGGTGGGAGGCTCTGTCATTTTGAGAAATCGCTTCCCGCCTTCATACCCAGACTCTTTTAAAAAATCCCCTTCTAAAAAATAATCACTCTTGCTCTCTAAATGATAAGCCTCGAGGGCCCTCTTCCCACCCTCTAAGCGCTCAAAGCCCACAGACGATTCTGAAGATCCACCAATCACCCCAATCCGCTCATGGCCAAGTCTGACCAGGTGCTCGACAGCTAAAAACCCACCGAGGAGATTATCCACACCCACATAATCGACTTTTTCCTTCACAATGGGATGATAGGTCCTCCGATTAACCAAGATGATAGGAAATCCTTCCTCGGCTAACTCTGCAATATTGGGGTCTCCCATGTGAGCGGAAGTAAAGATAATACCATCCACACCTTTGCTTCGCAGCATATCAACATACTTTTTTTCGATCGAAAGGTCATTATGGGTGGAACAGAGGATGATGTTATATCCCAATCCTATGGCTGTGGTTTCAATACCTTGAGCCAATTCTGTATAGAAGGGGTTGGTGATCGTGGTAATGACGAGGCCCAATGTTTTGGTTCGTTTCATCACCAAACTTCGGGCAATGAAGTTGGGGCGGTAGTTTAACTCTCTTGCAAGGCAGAGAATTTTTTCTTTTGTTTCGTTTCTAATGCGAGATTTATTATTCAGCGCCCTTGAAACCGTTGTATGAGAAACTTTGGCCATCCGGGCGATATCTTTTATAGTTACCTTATTTTTCATAATTTTGCGTTAACGATAACACAAAATTAAAAAAATATCAACAGAATTTGAATTTTATTATTAAATCAATAGGTTATATTGTTTTATACTAATAGTGTGTTAACGTTACCATTTAGATGTGTTGATTGTCAAGATAAAAATAATCTTTTCAACCCATTCTTGCCCAAAGAGAGTTGCAGGCATGGGAATATTGAAATTTGAAATAGAGCAGATAGAAGAGAAAACTTTCTGGAAAAACTTAATGATGAAGGGACTAATGGACTTTTTTCTCGTAGCCTTCCCAATATTTGTCTCTTATTCCTTTTTTGTGGATCTTTCCAGAACCGGTTCTTGGAAGAGCATCGATAAAATCAATCGATTTAGGAGCTTTATAATGGGCGATCCTATCCTTGCAAAATTGGATGATCTCTCCTTCGGTCGTTGTTTGATTGGGTTTTAAAACGATGATCCCTTTGACCGCCTCACCCCATTTCTGGTCAGGAACACCAATGACGGCACACTCTAAAATCGCAGGATGCATGTAGAGTATATTTTCAACCTCTGTCGAGTAGACATTTTCACCCCCCGTCAGAATCATATCCTTCTTTCGATCGACGATCGTGACATAACCCTCTTCATCCATCACCGCCATATCGCCGGTATAGAGCCAGCCGTCTTTTATTGATTTCTCAGTTTCCTCAGGTAATTTCCAATATCCTTTCGTTACAATATCTCCCTTGACAATGATCTCTCCAACCTCTTTTTCATCTCTTCCAATTTCTTCTCCTCGGTCATTGACCACTTTCAATTCGACACCAATAAATTCCCTTCCTGTTTTAGACTTGAATCGAAGTTGATCCTCATAAGATAGTTTTTTTAAGTGTTCTTTCAAAATAGAAAGTGTCGAGATAGGGGCTTGTCTCAGTCATCCCATAGGTCTGGATGTAGTCGCATTTGAAGGTTTCAACAATCTTACGAACCACCTCAGGAGCGATTGGTGCTCCTCCACTTAAGAGGACTCTTAAACTACTATAATCAAATTTTCCTACCTCCGGATGATTCACCATCAGGTTGAGCATAGCAGGAATAAGATTGGTGAGCGTCACTTTCTCTCTTTCGATGGTCTCCAATACAATTTTCGGATCAAACTCCCTCACCAGGACATGGGTTCCTCCCACCCAGGTGATTGCCCAGGTTGCCCAGGCATCCGCCAGATGAAAAAGAGGGGCGACATGAATCCATACATCGCGATCGGTAAGATGAACTTCTGCGATCGTCCCAAGAGCATGGGTCGTGACATTCTTATGAGATAACATCACCCCTTTGGGACGGCCTGTTGTGCCACTCGTATAGTAGATCTGGGCAATATCGTCGTCTGAGATAAGGACTTCAGGGACTTTGTTAGAATCGGTTTGAAGGAGTGCTCTTTCATAATTTAAATTGGGAGGTTCCTGCTTGCCTCCTGTCTGCCTTTCCGGCAGGCAGGAGTGACTCTCTTCTCCAGTCCAAATAATTCCTACGATATCTTTCATCTCTCCCCGGATGGAATCCACTTGTCCCTGAAACATTGGATCTGCAATGAATAGCTTCGATTCTGAATCCTGGAGGATGAAGGCGATCTCTCTTGGGGAAAGCCTATAGTTCATGGGAACGGAAATCGCACCGATCTGGGTAATTCCATAATAGGCTTCTAAAAAATAGTGGCAGTTGGGGTGAAGGATGGCCACCTTATCATCCTTTCCCACCCCTAAATCTTTTAAGCAATGAGAGAGATGGTTGACTCGGTCATAAAATGCTTGATAGGTCCACCTTTTCCCTCCGCACACAATGGCTTCTTTTTGGGGAAAGAATTTGAGAGCCTTCATTAAAGGTTCGGTTAAAATCATGACTACTCTTTAAATCCTTCCCGTTAAATTACTCTCTCCTCGCTCTTAGTCAAATCTTCAAACCGAATATCGAGGCCCAATATCCCTTTAATTTCCCCTGTCTCATTTCGGATCGGCCCGGAGAGTGTGATACAGAGTGCACCCGTATGCTTTGAGGAATAAAGGTCGGTCACATGAATTTTGCCATCCTTCAGGGGTCCGATGAACCAGGGGCGGTCCGAGTAGTCCTCTCCTATTCCGACATGGGCAAATTTGGCTTGATCCACGGGTTGGCAGACGGTCCGTGTGATCTTTATTCCGTGGATATTAACGACATAGACGTACTGCACATAGGGATATTCATCCACCAGAGATTGTAAGATGGGCTCCATCTGTCCTGGATCCATTGATTTCATACTGGGTTCTTCAATCACCCGCTCGATGATGTGGGCGGCCATCTCACGAGCCCTCGTTTTGAGGATATCGAATTCAGAGATAAAAATCTCAGGAAGATACTTCCGTGTCACCTTCTCCATCTCCTGATCCGAAATCGCCGTGGTTCTCCCATCTTCATACTGCTTGGTGACCCACCGATTGATCTTCGCCACTCCTGGATGGGTCTTTTCGATCTGGTCTTTCCCTGTTAAAGCAAAGTGAGAGTTGATCCACTGGGCAATCCCTGCCAATCCCGCCTTATCGTTGACCGAGATGGAGATGGGTCGGTTGAGAATCTTCGCCGTATTAAAAATATTGTAGATCTCCTCGTTCTTCAGGATCCCATCGGCATGAATTCCGGCACTCGTTGAATTGAAATTGGCTCCCACAAAGGGCATATTCGAAGGAATATGAACCCCTACGGCCCGCTCAAAATAGTTTCGTATCTCTGTGATCATTGTTGTATCGACTCCATTGTGATGTCCCATGAAACTGATATATTCGATGATCAGCCCTTCAATGGGTGGGTTTCCGGTTCTTTCTCCAAAACCGAGGAGCGTGCCATTGGCAGCAGTACATCCATAGAGCCATGCCGTCGTTGCATTAATAAACCCTTTGTGGAAATCGTTGTGGCCATGCCACTCCAGATATTCAGAAGGAACTCCCGCGTCATCGATCATGGCTCGGATGATCTTGGGAACGCACCGGGGGAGAGCAGCGACAGGATAGGGAACACCAAAGCCCATGGTATCACAAAGCCGAATCTTTACTGGAAGCTTGGACTCCTCAGAAAGGCGCATGATGTCCTGGGCAAAGGGAACACAAAATCCATAAATATCTGCCCGTGTCACATCCTCAAAATGACATCGAGGAATGATCCCAAGGTCTAATGCAGCAGAAACAATAGAAAGGTACTCCCTCAGCACCACCCTTCTATTCTTCTTCAGTTTTAAAAAGATGTGATAATCCGAAACAGAGGTGAGAATACCTGTCTCTTTCAATCCCATTTCTTTAACCAGTTTAAAATCCTCCTTGACTGCACGAATCCATCCTGTAATCTCAGGATACCGATAATGTCTCTCCAGGCATTTCTCCACGGCCTCTTTATCTTTATCACTATAAAGGAAGAATTCAGACTGCCGGATCACCCCATTTGTCCCGCCTAATTTATGGAGCATATCGAAGAGGTCAACAATCTGTTCCACGGTATAAGGAGGTCTGGCTTGTTGCCCATCCCGAAAAGTTGTATCCGTAATGCAGATCTCATCCGGGGGGTCGATAAAGACGAATTTGTTATCGAATTCCATCCGGCAGACTTCATCGTATGGAAAGAAATGCCGATAAAGGTTCGGTTCCTGAATATCTAAAAGGGGGAATTGTCCTGTCACGGACTTGTTTTGAAATATCTTCTTCTTTCGAGTAATGACCATATCTTCTCCTCGCCTAAGAAATTAGAATTACAAAATTTAGGGATTCAGGAATTTAGGGATTTACGAATTCGGAATTCCCCAATTCCTTCATTCCTCAATTAACTAAGCCTTGATTTCTTTTATCTTAATCCAAAGCTCATCTAATTGTTTGGAATCGACTCTTGAGGGTGCATCCGTCATCAAACAGGTACCCTTCTGGGTCTTTGGGAAGGCAATCACATCCCTTATCGATTCTGAATGGCTGAGGATCATGATGAGTCGATCGAACCCAAAGGCAATCCCACCGTGAGGAGGCGTCCCATATTCGAGGGCCTCTAATAAAAATCCAAACCTCTCTCTGGCCTCCTCTTCACTCATCCCCAATTTTTCAAAGAGAAGAGATTGTACCTCCCTGAGATGATTTCGGATACTTCCCCCTCCGATTTCAGATCCATTCAACACCAGATCATAAGCCTTGGCCTTGACCCATTCTGGATGGTCTCTCAGTTTGGGGATATCCTCATCTTTTGGAGCGGTAAAGGGATGGTGAACTGCGGCAAAACGTCCCTCCGTTTCGTCATACTCTAATAAAGGAAAATCGAGAATCCAGACAAATTGGAATTGATCTTCCGGGATGAGTTTTAACCTCTCACCGAGATGGAGACGAAGGTTGGCTAATGACTGATGAACCACTTTGGGGGTGCCAGCAATAAAAAGAAGGAGATCATTCTCCACGGCATTTAAAGCCTCATTCATCGCCTTCCTCTCTTCTTCAGTGACAAACTTCTGAATCGTTGACTGCCATCCATCCTGACTCACTTTTGCCGATATCAATCCATTGGCACCGAAGGCCTGGACGAAGTGAGTCAGATCTTCAATCTCTTTGCGTGAGAAAGAACCTCCTCTTTTCACATTAATGGCCTTGACCATCCCTCCTTTTTCCAATACCTCTTTGAATATCTTGAAGGAGGACCCCTTCAATAATTTGGAGACATCCTTCAATTCCATTCCAAACCGGATATCGGGCTTATCCACTCCATATCGATCTATCGCTTCATCATAGGACAGAACTGGAAATGGGGTTTCCAACTCCACCCCTAAAACTTCTTTAAAAATATGGGTCATCAACCCTTCCATGATTCTCTGGATATCCTGAACAGTGACAAAAGACATCTCCACATCGATTTGTGTAAACTCTGGCTGACGATCCGATCGGAGATCTTCATCCCTGAAACATCTTACGATCTGAAAGTACCGATCAAACCCCGAAATCATCAGAATCTGTTTAAAAAGTTGTGGGGATTGGGGTAGAGCATAGAAATGTCCTGGGTTAAGCCGACTTGGAACTAAAAAATCTCTCGCCCCCTCAGGGGTACTTTTGGTGAGCATCGGTGTCTCAATTTCTAAAAAACCTAAACGATCAAAATAATTTCTCACCTCTTTTGCCACCCGATGTCGAAGGATCAAATTCCGTTGAATTTTTGGTTTTCTCAGGTCTAAATATCTGTATTTCAGTCGGGTATTTTCCACCACTTCTTCTTCATCTTCAATGAGGAATGGGGGATTTTTAGAGACATTGAGGGTCTTTAATTCTTTTGCAACCACCTCAATCTCTCCCGTATTCAATTTTGGATTGACCGTCCCTTCAGGCCTCAACACCACATTTCCTCTTACACCTACCACATATTCACTTCGAAGGGATTGAGCTTTCTCATGTTCTTCGCGATTCACTTCTGGGTTGAAGACCACCTGTACAATCCCTTGCCGATCCCTCAGCTCAATAAAGATGAGCCCTCCGAGATCCCTCCTCCGCTGAACCCATCCCAGCAGGGTGACCTCACGGTTGGCATCCTCTTTACGCAGATCCCCACAATAATCTGTTCTTTTCAGGTCCCCTAAAAGATCAATCATCATTCGTGACTCGTTCATCGGAATTCGTATTCTAATAGTCTATCAGTTGAATGTTCTTTGATGAATGATATCTTCTCCCATGGGTTATGATTACAAAGACGATATCCGATAAATATGGAGCTAATATTAACCAAATATTGTAGATTGGTCAAGGACTTACAATTGTGAAATTGACCCAATACTTCTTTCAGGATGGCGGTCTTTTCACTTAAGAGGGAATGCTTGATGACTATCCTTTTTTGTCTGCTGCTTTCTTTCTGGTGCTTTCCGTCTACTGCTTTCTGTCAGTTGTTTCTCCCTATCTCCCCATCACCCCATCTCCCCATTATCTTCTTGCAGTCTCCGGCCATTTCGTCCTCTTAGTCTAAGGTCTGAAGTCCAGTGTCTGAAGTACGGGGTGGAACCATCTTGAAATTGCTATAAAATTAAATTTTTGGTATAAATAGGTCAACTTCGGGGGGTGAAATCAGTTTTTTAACCATGCGAAAAGGAGTCTTCCAGTGAGCTATTCATCCTATTTAAAACCACGGCCTGAAGTTATCTCTGAAGAAGGGGTTGAGGGAATCGTTGACCTGGCAAACCTTAAGGACGAATCGAAAACTAAACTTGAGGCCCGGCCAAGAGATTTTTTAACTCTTACCTATCCCACAAACGATCTCATCAAGGTGCTGGAACAGATCAATCTGAGATTTTCTTCCGATAAGGAAGTGGCTGGTCTTTTTCTCTTTGAGGGATTGAAGGGAAGTGGCAAGTCTCACCTTCTTTTAACGATCTACAATTTGTTTAAACATAAAAAAATCGGACAAGAATGGTTAAAAGGGAATGGTCTAATCTGTAAAGTTCCTGATGATATGATCGTGATAATAAACAAATTTACCGATGACCCATACGATTCCATCTGGGGTATGATTTTCGAATCCCTTGGAAAGCAGCCCCCAAAAGGAAAGACTCATCCCAAGCTGGCTGATTTTCAGAAGGCACTGGGGGATAGAGAGATTATTCTGATATTTGACGAGTTGGAACAAGGAATCAAAGTCATCAGCGACTCAGCCCTCCGGGCTCAAAATATAGCCTTCCTTCAGGTCCTTTCCGAATTCAGCAACCGTTCGAAACAGGTAACCCTCTTTGCAAGCATTTACAGCGATAAGGAGGAACCCGGAAGCACCTTAAAACGTGTTCCCCGTTGTGTGGTCCAATTCGATAATGTGAAAGACCAAAGCAACGTTATCTTGCACCGGCTGTTTGAAAATTACAGGGATTTTAACCGAAGTCTTATCTCCCCCATCATTGAGAGTTATGTCCAACTCTGGGATAAGCATACTCCCCATGATAAAGAAGAGCATAAAAAGCGCTTCCAGGATACCTATCCCTTTTCTCCCTCCCTCATGGATATCATCCTCAAAAAGATTCCCGCCCGGGGTGGTTTTCAAAATGTCCGTGGAGCTTTATCCTTTCTCGGGAACATGGTTCGGTTGACGCATACTGCAAATGATATCATTACCCCTGCTGACGCCTCTCTTAAAGACAAGGCTACTACGATAATGCTCAAGGACCTGGACCCGAGTGGAGATTTAATCAATCGAGCCAGTGAGAATATGGATGAATTGATTCCGAAGGTACCCCTGGCCATTCAATTTGCATCCACCGTCCTTCTCTATACCCTGACCGGAAGGGGAAGCGATATCGGTGCTTCACGGGAAAAATTGATTATGGATATTCTTTCACCATCTCTCGATATTAATGCTTTCGAACAGACATTGATGGGCTTCCAGAAGTATGCTTCCTACTTCCATCACCAGGAAAATCGGTATTATTTTGATTTAGAAGAGAATTCAGAGGCAAAGGTGGAGTTCAAATCCCTTCAGTATTCAGACGACCAGGCCAGGGAAAAACTCTTCGAAATTCTAAAGACTGAAATCTTTAAAGAGTCTGCGAACACCACTGTTTTCGTTTCAATCCAGCAGGTTCAGGAGTCACTGAAGCAATTTGATAAAACCCGTCCCCGCTATGTCCTCACTGGAAGAAGATTAACACAGGAGGAACGACACCTTATCTATCATGGGATGGACTACCGCAATCTGATCCTTCTCCTGGAGCCAAAAGATGACGCATTTCAACTTTCGACCGATAAAGATCTTCTTAAATGGGCTAAACGAGTTCTTGCAGCCAAAGATCTTGCAGGAAGCACCAAAAAGACCGCACGTCAGGCTGATTATGAGCGTATTGCAAAAGGGGATCAAAACAATGTCATAGACAGGATAAAGAAGGCAGGACTTGTTTTTGTAAGCTGGCAGAAGCATGGTTCCTCTCCAACCGAAGACCAAGTAGAACTGGAGCCCCTCCCGGCGGACTTTTCGAAAGATAAGGTCCTTGAAAAGCTGAATCAGGATTATTTCCCTACTCTTACATTCAAGGAACATATGGAAGGAAGGCTTAAGGAGATCCAAGACCGCCTTGTCAAAGAGATTGATGCCGAGTACAGGGCTACCCTTGGTTTCCCTGTCCCTGTAATCGTGACTGCAGTTTCGAAAGGCATCCGGGAGCTTTGCAAAGAAGGGCTTATCGGCATTCAGCACAGTGCTGGAAATTTCTGCCAGGTCAATCCCAATCTTACAGAAACTGAAATTTTTAATGCCAAAATAACACCTCCTTTTGAAAGGCCCCCCATTAAAGAAGCCTGCCCAAAATGTGGAAAGAAACCATGCGTGTGCCCTCCGGTATTACCAGAGACCTGCCCGGTATGTGGTCAGCTTCCTTGTCAGTGTGTCCCACCACCGGAGATTGTCTGCCCAAAGTGTGGGAAAAAACCTTGCATCTGTTCAAAAAGAGAAAATATTTCTCTGGCAATACCGCCCCAGACGAGCATTGGTAGTCTTCGGCAGGAAACAGCCCATCGTCTCCAGCAATATGAAGGGGCAGCCATAACCAGCGTGAGCTATAAAATCTTCTTTCAGAAGAGCAATATCGGGGACCTTAGCACATTGCCCCCAGGGCTAAGGGGATCCCTGAGTGGTCAAGGTGATTTGACGGCTGAGATTACCATTTCAAAAAGTGGAAGATTTCCCAAATCTCAAGTCGAAACGCAGATTGAAAGCCTGCCTGTCCTTGCTGGAGCCGAGTACTCAGCCGATCTGGAAATTGAAGTTTCTAATCAGTTTATAAAAGGAGAGGTCGATGGAGAGAAACAGGCTATGCCTTGTTCGAGAAATTAATCGAACCTGGGCCGCGCCTTCCCTGGATCAAAGATTGGCTGCTAAATGAAGTATGGAGTTGTGATCGCTATTCAAATAGCAACAGGATCGACTTTCTTCACAAGGGCGAAGAAGAGATTAACCGTTTCGAGTCATTAATCTCCTCTGCTGCGGGTAGAATTTATGACGAGCTTCTTTCAACAACAGATCCGACGAAGAGGCTTCTCAACGTCCTTTCTGACTCGGAGGCAGCCGTTGTAGTTTTCGATGGTCTGTCTATAAGGGAAATCCCGATCATTTTAACCCTCGCAGGAAAATCTGGACTCAAAGTCTCCAATGTCGATTCTTCACTGGCTGCCTTACCCTCAGAGACTGTTGATTTCATCGAGCGTGAATTCCCATGCGGTCGTATTGGACCTTCACAGTTACAGGGGAGGAAAGAGTTGAAAGGGAAAGGGATTTCAGCCATATACCACCAGAACTATGGCTTGGCGCTTTCAGGGGAGTATGAGGGATCTCCACTGCTTGTCTGGTCCTCTTTCCCGGATTTGACATACAGGGACAGCGGAGCAAAGTTTGAAAACCATTTTGAAAATATCCATGTCCTTTTTGAGACCGCCTGGATAAACACCGTCCAACAGATTAAAGGGAAAAAGAAAATTATCGTAACCAGCGACCATGGGTACATCTTTTTCGGCTCAGGAATGGATTTTCCAAGGACCTCTTCCTCCGAACAGAGGGAGTTAAATGATTATTTCGGGAACGACCGGAATGTCTCCTTGAGTGAAAAACCGCATCCGCCCCAAAGCGACGATGTTTTCATAGATACTCTTCACAATGTGGCCATGATTAAAGGCCGGGTCAAGACAAAATCAACCGGAGATGCTGCCTCCAGACTTTACAAGCACGGTGGTCTTTCTTTAATGGAAATGATGACTCCCTGGATTGAATTGGAGACAGGATTGTGACCGAAACCAGAATAAAAAGAGCAATTGAAGAGAGTTTTCCCATCGTTGAGATTAACCGCCTCGCCATTCCTGAAAGGAATGCCTTCAAACCTATCTACCAGATGCACAAATGGTTTGCCCGAAGAGCTTCCTGTGTCTTCAGGGCTATCCTCCTCGGGGCCATGAAGCCTGCCGGGACCGACATCATGGACGAGTTTTATAAAGACCACACCCATGATCCTGATACCAATGGGGTCAGAATCCTTGACCCTTTTATGGGAGGAGGCACGACAGTAGTTGAAGCGCTTCGCCTGGGATGCCACGTCACCGGTATCGATCTCAATCCCGTGGCCTGGTTCATTGTAAAAACCGAAGTTGAACCTGTAAATATTGAAGACTTGAAAGCGGCTTTCAAGAGGTTGGAAGAAAGACCTACCTCAAGCGGAAAAACATTAAAGGAAGAACTCCTGAGTCATTACAAGACCGAGTGCCCCTGCTGTGGAGCAGGAAGAGAAGAAGCCGATATAATCTATACCTTCTGGGTCAAATCAGCCATCTGCACGAATCCCACCTGCCGGAAACCAGTCCCATTATTTTCGGATTACATCATTGCCATGAAATCACCCACTGTTCGTTACCTTCCGGATTACAAATGTAATTCCTGCAGCAAGGAATTCGACCTCGATATAGGGAGAGCATCACTCATCTCTGAAGAATCCCTGATGGTCAACAACCCCAGGGATGCGTCCGGAGACAGAAGAAGCAATAAACGCTGGGCTCCTTATAATCCGATTGAGAAAAATGTAAAGTGCCCATGGTGTTCTAAGACAATCATGGTGGGACCGGTCAATACGGTCAAAAAGGAAAAGAAGAAAGTCCCATTAGCAGTCCTTCTCTGTCCCCATTGCAGCTCCGTATGGCAATACCGGGGAACACTTCCGGATGAAGCCACCTGCCCGGTATGTTCAAAAAGCTATTCGCCCCATAAAGGAAACATCTCAGAAAAAGGAAGCTTTATCTGCCCTTCCTGCGGGATCAAGGATAAGGTCATAAATTCCATTCGAAAACTTCCCGGGGACCAACTTCTTCCAACCACGCCCTATGCCATTGAGGGGTATTGCCCTGAATGTGCGGGAGATGGAGGTTTTGACGAAACTGACCTTTTAGGGAATTCGAAGAATAGAAAGCAGGAAGTTACCCATATTTGCAATATCAAAGACAATAATGGGAAGTTTTTCAAGAAGATCACCCCCTCTGACTTAAAGAGGTATCAGGATGCTGAAAAGAGATGGGAAAAGGAGAAAGGGGATCTTCCATACCCCAAAAGTGAAATACCGGATTGGGGAAAAAACTAAATCAGGATTAATTAGCTCATCATTATAAATACTGGCATCAGATGTTTAACCCCAGGCAGTTGCTTTGCCTGAGCACACTCTTAAAGGCCATTGGGGAGGAAGAAGACAGGTTTTGAAGGAGATGTTGTTAAGTGCGTTTTCTGACTGCGTTGGAAGTAACAACCATGTTCTGTCAGGATACTTGCAACGATAGAAACACTATTCAGGAAATATTTTCCCGCCATGATTATCAGCCAAAAATGACTATTGCAGAAGGCAATGTTTTTGGAGACTGATATCGATACGTGGCACATATCCGCAGATGTTTCGGAAGATTGCTACGAGGCAAAAAATTTAACGATAATGCCTTTGACTGAAGTACTCGGGTTAATACCAGGGAGGCCAAAATGAAAGCTATAAGGATACAAAAGTCGATGGGAAGCAAGCAATCTTTGAGATGCAGTAATTCTACAAAGCTCATTTCTTTAAATTCAAATGAGTTGAATCACGTAATAACCGATCCTCCTTATGCTGGCAATGTCAATTACTCTGAACTTGCTGATTTTTTCTATGTCTGGCTGCGATTAGCTCTTTCTAAAAATTATCCTTGCTTTGCTCCTGAGATCACTCCCAAGGCAGAAGAGATCATCGAGAATCCTACCCGTGGCAAATCGGCTACGGATTATAAAAATGGACTTATTGAAGTTTGGAAAAGATGCAATGAAAATCTTGCTGATGACGGATTGATGGTTTTCACATTTCACCATTCCGAGGGAAGCGCCTGGGAATCACTACTTGAATCTTTATGCAATGCGGGGTTTGTAATCGAGGCCATTTATCCCATCCATAGCGAATCTGAAAGCTCACTGCATCTCATGGACAAACAGGCGATCTCCTATGATCTCATCCATGTATGTAAGAAAAAGGTGAATCTCAGTGAGGAGAAACAGCGATCCTGGGCAGGTGTGCGTCAGGAGATACGTCAAAAAGCTCGGGAAGAGATCAAGGTGATAGAATCTGGACGATATGGAAAGGAAAAATTATCCCCGCCAGACGTAAATATCATCTTAATAGGGAAATGCCTTGAGTTATACAGCAGGCATTATGGCCAGATTGTTGATTATAAGGGAGAAGTGGTTCCTCTTCAGGAAGCCCTGACTGCCATTCGTATGATGGTGGAGCAGATTGTATCTGCCCAGCGTCCACTCCCATCGGAATTAGAGCACATTGACCCAATCAGCTACGTCTACCTCACCTGCCTTTGCGACCGGAAAGAAATCCAGAGTGACGAGGTCCATAAGACAACAAGGGGCATCATGGAGCCAGAGGTGCTAATTAAGGCAGGCGTGATTAGGAAAGGCCGAGCCAAGCGCGGAAGAACTTATGAGGTAAAACTTCCGGACGAAAGATACAAAGAACTTCAGAAACTCTTTCTTAGCACAAGAAAGACCATTGACCAGAAGTTTCTCTTTCCGGAGATGGAAGAGGCCAAATTCGATAGAATACCTTTGGTCGATGCGCTCCATTATCTAATGGGCCTTGCCGGGGCCTCGGAGAATATCGTTCCGTGGTTGAATGAGTTCCGCCCAATCGTTCCGCAGATTCGGGTTTCACTCGAATACATGAGAGAGAAAAACCCCACCTTTCGGGAGCCGATCAACAAGGTGCTCAGTTTAATCGAGGTGTGAGATGCCTGGCTATAAGATATTTGAAGAGCGTTATCTAAATATTTACAAGGAGGACGGTATTGCTCCTAACGAAATCAAAATCGGTCTTCTCGACTTTCTTCGTGAGTTAAGAGGTGGAGCCGAAGGAATACCAAGATTATCTTCCTTTATGGTTGTCGGTATTGATGAGGTCTTGTATCTGGCAGAAGATCGGGAGAAGATCTCGCTTTCCATCCACAAAATCCTCCAATCAGCAGCAGCGACCCTTGAGCGAAAGATGGTCGAGGTGCAGATTTCCTGTAAAGGGAAACTCTTTAAGGCTGATTCTTTCTGGCTGGAATACCGGATGGGAAAATACCCCATGGATATTATTTTTGGCACTCCAACCAGACTCGAAATCCGGGGAATTCCTGTCTTTGCTACAGGTTTCAATTTGTCAAGTTAACTCATAGACTTTGGGATACAGGATGGAACTCAAGGAGCATACAAAAGTTAAGGTCATCTATCGGCCGGAACTTGAATCAGGAGAGGTGCTCCGGGTAGAGGAACGACATGGGGAATACTTGGTCGATGTCGTCTTTGAGAAAGATGGTAAGAGATTACTTGAGACTTTTCCCCAACATCTCCTGGAACCTGTACCGGACCTCTTACAGCGATTCCAGAAAGGTGAGTCCGACGATCCTTTAGATTTTTTTTTAAAACAGTTA
This sequence comes from uncultured delta proteobacterium, assembly GCA_963739325.1. Lineage (GTDB taxonomy): Bacteria > Desulfobacterota > BSN033 > BSN033 > UBA1163 > CAVTZZ01. Next base: position 38,558 of record CAVTZZ010000046.1, read on the forward strand.
GCCTACCAGTTTCCCCTCGAAAATTCCGGTGGCAAACTCTCTAACAGCAGGACAGACCTTCTTCCCCATCAAATCCTATTAACACATCAGGTTGTAAATGCGACGAGACGAAAATTTCTGGTTGCGGATGAAGTTGGTCTTGGAAAGACCATTGAAGTGGGGATGATTATAAGGGAACTTTTATCACGAGGAGACGCAAGGCGGGTATTAATCGTTTGCCCTGCAGGTCTGATTGAAAACTGGCGAAACGAGATGAGAGACTGCTTCCGGATCTATTTTGACATCTTCGGCCAGGATTTCACCGATGCAAACCCTCTTGCCTGGGAACGGCATAACCTGGCGATCATTTCAATTGATACCATCAAAAAACTCCAGAGATTGGAAAAAATGGCCCCAGGGCCGGATTGGGATCTCATTGTTTTCGATGAGGCTCATCATCTCACAAGAAAAAAGTATGGGAAAAAGATCGATATCACTCAGAATTATCGGTTGGCGGAGAGGTTAAAGGGAAAGACGAGAGATCTGCTATTTCTTACCGCTACACCTCATCAAGGGAATGCCTACCAGTTCTGGTCATTGATTCAACTCTTAGATGATCAACTCTTTGAAGCACCCGAAGCCATGCAAGAGAATAGAGGTCTTTTAGGTCGGGTAATGTTCAGGAGAACCAAAAGAGAGGTAACGGATGCCCAGGGAAACCCAATCTTTATGCGGAGGCAGGTCACCACACAGAAATTCCAGCTTTCCATTCGGGAACAGAGATTCTACGATAAACTGACCGATTACCTCAAAGAAGGATACGATGCCGCAGGTTTCGGGCAGGATAAAACCACTAAGCAGCAACGGGCCGTAGGGTTTGTCATGGCTACTTTCCAGAAGATCATGTCATCCAGCCCGAGGGCTATCAAACAGGCCCTCCGACGGCGTTTGATTGCGCTTTATGCCAGAAAACAGATGGCCCTGGAAAGCGGCCTCCATGGAGGACTGACCAAGGCAGAGGTATCTTCAAAAATCGTGCAATATCAAGAATTAATGCGGAGCGTCGTTGCCGATCTGCTTTCATTCACCAAGGGCAGGATAGACTATATTGAGGCTGATGCCTACATTACAAGCTTAAAGCAGCGTCTAAAGAGAAGGCCGAAATTTGAAGAAGAAGTGACCCATTGGGCACTGGATGCTACAGAAAAAGAAGACGAGGTCATCGAAGCTGAAGCCAATATCCCAAATGAGGGAGAAAAGGTAAAGGAACTGATCGACCTGGTAGACGACCGTGCCGATAGGAAATTTGATACCTTAATCCGTGCCATCGAACAGTTCCGACGGGAAAACCGGGACGAAAAGATGATCATATTTACCCAATATCTTGAGACCCTGTATTTTCTCCAAAAGGAACTGGAAAAATATTACCCTCCTGAAAAAATAGCCATTCTCAAGGGAGGCCCTTTGGAGGATAAGATCGCATCCTGTGAATCCTTCTGGGATGAAAACGGTGCTCAATTTCTTCTATCGACCACAGCCGGAGGAGAGGGTATCAACCTCCAGGTCTGCCGTATTTTATTCAACTACGATTTGCCCTGGAATCCCATGGCAGTGGAACAGCGTATCGGCCGAATTCATCGATATGGCCAGA
>CAVTZZ010000047.1:0-178869 GCA_963739325.1 uncultured delta proteobacterium
AATAGCTGCTTCGATAACGGCCAAGAGGAATTCAACATCGCTTCGTGTGGCATCCATCGCCGAGAATTCGACATTAGGCGTATAACGCTTTGCTCTCGCCACGGATCGGGCAGCAATCCGGATCACCTCCTCCCTTGATTTCTTCAGTTGATGTTGGAGATGAATGTCAGAAGTTGAGATAAACGTATGGAGAAGAGGAGATTTGGCAACCCTGACTGCTTCTCAAGCGCGATCATCTGCTCCAGGGTCATGATCTCTATTTCCACGGGGACCCATCTAAGCTCGATAGGGCTCGGCTGAGCAAGGAGCTTGCCCAGTGTCGCCGTGAAGGCTTTGCCGAAGATTTAGGCGAGGTGAACCGGGGGCTTAATGTCATAGCGGCCCCTGTGCTTGGCCCAAATAGATCTCCGATCGGGTTTATTGAGATATTCGCCCTCTTTTCCGCAAAAACTGCGCATCGTTTCGGGCCGCTGGTTGCTGAGGCAGGAAAAACGCTGTCACGTCAGCTGGGTGCTAAGGTGGACGAAATAAGGGACAATTTGTAACTGTCGTCATATGGTGGTGCAGAGACGAAAGGAGAAATATGGCAGTCAAAACGGTAAAGGAAATCAGAAAAAAACCCCCTGAGAAACGCAGCATCCGTCTCACGGTCAACGGACAGCTTTACGAACTGGAAGAGGGAAGCAGACCTAATCAGGTTGACCCAGCTCACACGTTAGCCCATACACTCAGAGAAACGCTCGGCCTTACGGGCACCAAGGTATCATGCGACAACGGTGCATGTGGATGCTGCACCGTGCTGATGGATGAAAGGGCAGTGCTTTCCTGCATGATGCTGACGATTGAGTGCGATGGAAAGAGAATAACAACGATCGAAGGTTTGGCCGATCCAAAGACAAGAAAGCTCGATCCTCTTCAGCAGGCATTCATCGATTATACAGCCTTTCAGTGCGGGTTTTGCACTCCAGGCATCATCATGAGCGCAAAAGCACTCCTTCACGAGAACCCTTCCCCCACAGAAGAAGAGGTGAAGGAAGCTCTCTCGGGCAACTTCTGCCGGTGTATCAGCCACTACCAGGTTGTGAAGGCTGTTATGGCGACATCAGCAAGGGAGAGGTAACAAGATGGCAAACACATACAGGTTCATAGGCAAGGCAACACCCCGGAAGGACGGTACGGATATTGTCACAGGCGGAGCAAAATACCTTAACGACATCAAGCTCCCGAATATGCTCTACGGAAAGGTGTTGAGAAGCCCCCATCCCCATGCGCTTATCAAGAGAATTGATAAGAGTAAAGCAGAGAAGCTTCGTGGAGTTGAAGCAATACTTACCTGGGAGGATGTGCCTGACTGGAGAGGAGGCACACCACGCTCTACCCGTGTCCTCGACCGCAAGGTCCGGTACGTGGGTGACGCCGTGGCGCTTGTTGCCGCCACAAGCGAAGAGATAGCCGACTGAGGCCCTTCACCTGATCGATGTGGAATATGAGCTTTTACCCGCTGTCTTGGATATGGAGGAGGCCTTGAAGCCTGGCGCTCCCCAGTTGTATGACCAGTTCCCTGGAAACGTGGTCACCCCAGGCGTTCCCTTCTTCGGCCCCAAGAGCCTGAAAGAAGTCGTTATGGGAGACGTGGAGAAGGGCTTTATCGAGTCTGACGTAATCACAGAAGGGACGTTTGGTTACGAGAATATACCGAATCCTCTTCCCGCCTGAGCCTCCCGGAGCAATAGCCCTATGGGAGGAGCCGAACAAGGTGACGCTCTGGGTATCCAACCAGGCTTCCTACATGGATAAGGTCACCCTCTTCCATGTGATGGAGAGGAAAGTCGAAGTAAGAACCATTGGCGGTCCCTGTGGAGGCAGTTTCGGATCAAAAGTTATGTCCTGGCAGGTCCAGTGCTACGCAGCCCTCTTGAGCAGGGCAACGGGCAAACCGGTAAAGCTTGTCTTCTCCAAGGAAGAGCACATGGCGGCATTTACGTTACGGCCTGCATCACGAATGAAGGCCCGGGTCGGCATGAAGAAGGACGGAACTGTTACGGCGATATCAGGCACGTGGCTTATAGATACGGGTTATTACTCCATGACAACACAAGCACAGGTCGCTGTGGGCTGCGGCGAGGTCCAGATCATGGTTCGCTGTGCCAACTGGGAATCTCAAGCCTGTGATTGTCTGTACCAACCGGAACGCCTCAGGCATCGTAAGGGGTTTCGGCGGCCAGGAGCTGAAGTGTACCCTGATACCACTTTTGAGTTTAGCCATGGAGAAACTGGACATCGACCCCTTTCAGTTTCTCAAAAAAAATTTCGTCAAGCCCGGTGATGGGTACTTCTGGCGGGACGGCATCTGGTATACCTACAGGGGTGTGGACTATTCAAAGGCCATGGAGAAAGGCGCGGAGCGATTCGGCTGGAAGGAGAAGTGGAAGGGATGGTTGAAACCCACTGCTGTGGACGGCACGAAAAGGAGAGGCATAGGTGTGGGGGTACATGGAAATGCCGATATCGGTGAGGATGCATCAGAGGCATATGTGCGGCTTCACCCGGACGGAACAGCCATGCTCTTCTCATGCGTAACAGAGCACGGCACAGGACAGAGGAGCAACTTCGTCAAGATGGTTGCGGAAGTGCTGCAACTGCCCATGGAGCGGGTCTCTGTGACGCCCTCCGATTCGCTGATCAACCCTTACGAGTTTGGCCCTGTAGGCTCCAGGGGAACCTACGCCATCGGCAGTGCTGTGATCGCAGCAGCCGAAGACGCTAAGAAAAAGCTTTTCGAGATTATTGCTCCCATGCTCGAGGCAGAGCCTTCTGATCTGGACACTGTGGATGGATTCATTTTCGTCAAGGGTAATCCGGAAAAAAGATTACCCTGGAAGGCCATGGGGGTCGATCGTACATGCCTGGGCTACGGACGTTTCGAGCCTGATTATACATTGAGTAACTGCATGATGACCTTCGTAGAGGTCGAGGTCGATACGGAGACCGGAAACGTCACCTTAGTTCGGGTTGTCAATGCGACGGACGTAGGACAGATCATAGATCCTCATGGTCTTGAAGGACAGCTCAACGGGTGTCTTGGATCTGCGGGTATTGACAGCGCCCTCTTCGAGGAAACGATCCTTGACCGTTCCACAGGTCATATGTTGAACGCCAACATGATCGACTACAAGTGGCGGACCTTTTCTCAGCTCCCGGTCATCGATAATGTGGTCCTGGAAACACCCTTTCCCAGCCACCGCTTCCACGCCGTAGGGGTGGGTGAGATAGCGACATCACCAGGCCCTTCCGCTGTGCTCATGGCTGTTTCGAATGCTATAGGCACCTGGCTCCACGAGTATCCGGTGACACCGGACAGAGTGCTCAAAGCCCTGGGTAAGGTGGCGCCAATAGCCCGGAAGAGAGGTGTGGCATGAGGTCCTTCAAACACATCAATGCACGGACGGTCGATGAAGCTTGCTCACTTCTCAGGGAGTATAAAGGCAAAGCCATGCTCAATGCAGGCGGTACAGAGCTGCTCTCAATTCTCAAGGGAGAGTATCTTTCAGACTATCCTGAAGCCGTCATCAATATTAAGACCCTATCGGGTCTCGATTATATCAAGGAGGAGAAGGGGAGTATTGAAGATAGGCGCTCTGACAAAGCTCTCCGACATTGCGAAGTCTCCGCTTCTGAAGAGTGGTTGTAGGGCGCTTGTTGAGGCAGCCCATTCCGTGGCCACACCCCAGATCCGCAATACAGCTACGATAGGTGGCAACCTCTGTCAGGATGTGCGCTGCTGGTACTACAGGTATCCATTCCAGATCGGTGGACCTATCCTGTGCCTGCGTAAGGGAGGAAAGATTTGCAACGCCCTGACTGGAGATCATCGGTATCATTCCATCTTCGGTGCTGCGGGTGTCTCAATCTATCCCTGTTCTTCAAATTGCCCGGCGAATATCGATATCCCTTCTTATCTGAGCAGAGTCAGAGACGGCGATCTCATGGGGGCGGCACGGATATTAATGGACTTCAATCCCATGCCCGCCATCACGGGTCGGGTCTGTCCTATATTCTGCGAGCCGAAGTGTTATCGGAGCGAATTGGATGAGTCGGTAGGCATAAGGTGTATTGAGCGAACTTTGGGGGATACCATTTTGGAAAGGATGATCGAGGTCTTCGCACCTCCGGAGAAAGAGTCTCGTAGAAGCATTGCGGTTATAGGTTCCGGGCCGGCAGGGCTGGCTGCAGCCTACTACCTCAGGAGGTCGGGCCATCGAGTTACCGTATTTGAGAGGATGGCAGAGCCGGGGGGTATGCTTCTCTACAGCATACCGCCGTATCGTTTGCCCAAGGAGGTGGTGAGAAAGCAGATTCAAGCGTTGAAGGGGATGGGGATCAAGTTTGAGGTTGGAGTCCATGTGGGCAAGGATGTGAGCGTGGCCAAACTGATGAGGACGCTTTGATGCTGTCTTTTTAGCCTGCGGAGCCTGGAAAGAGAGGCCGCTGGGAATAAAAGGGGAGCGAGTCGCCCTATCCGGCCTGGAGTTCTTGAACAGGACAAATACCGGTCCCAGAAATATACCAGGAAGAAAGGTGGCGGTGATCGGCGGCGGCAATGTGGCTATGGATGTCGCCCGGACATTACTGAGGCTGGGCGCTGAGCCAGTGGTGATATACCGGCGTAGTCAGGACGAGATGCCGGTATTTCGGGATGAGGTGGAAAAGGCAAAGGAGGAAGGGATCGAATTTGAATTCCTTACGCTGCCAACGGAGGCGTCGGAGGCGAATGGCAAAATAACGCTTAAGTGCGTGCGAATGAGACTTGGCTCTCGGGATGCAACGGGCAGGCCGAAGCCCGTACGGATATCGGGTTCAGACTTCACGGCGACGTTTGACGCTATCATCAAAGCGATTGGTGAAGAGCCGGACACCTCGCTTCTCTCTGCCAAGATTCGGCAAAAAACACTTAAAGCAACAGCTTCAGCACATCAGCTGGCTAAAAACCTTTTTGCCGGAGGAGACTTTATGACCGGCCCGTCAACGGTCGTCCAGGCAGTAGCCTCGGGCAGGGAAGCGGCTCGACTTATAGAGCTATCATTAAAAGTTGGTCAACCCTCTGTTAAGGAAAGCAGGACAGAACCGGAATTCATTAGCCCTTCTCTCGAGGCAGCACCCCGGGTTCGGATTCCCGAGTTACCAGTATCCGAGCGGGTCAAGAGCATCGATATCGAAGATACACCGAGCCTCAGTTTAAGCGAAATCGAAACAGAGGCAAGCCGATGTTTCAATTGCGGATGCTTAGCGGTCAGCCCCTCCGATATCGGTATTGCACTTATCGCTTTAGATGCAAAGATCGTTACTACAAAGAGAACGGTTGACGCTCAAGGTTTCTTTACTGCCAGCGCAACAGGGTCAACCATTCTTGATACGGATGAACTGGTAACCGAAATTCAGATTCCAAAGTCATCGGACATGGCCCGGCAGAACTACCTAAAATTCACCTTGAGAAATCCCATCGATTTTGCTATTGTGAGCGTTGCATCGGTCATCACTGTCGAAAGAGGTGCCTGTGTGGATGCGCGCATTGTCCTTGGGGCTGTTGCCCCAGCCCCTTTGAGGGCGAAGAAGGCCGAGGAAGTCATCAAAGGCCGACCCATCGACCAGAATTCGGCCGCGGAGGCAGCTGAGCAGGCCGTCGCAGACGCAAGTCCGCTCAGCATGAACGCATACAAGGTTGAGATCGCCAAAACCCTTATCAAAAGGGCGATCTTGGGCTGAGCTTAGGTTGAATACCTCGGAAGGAGTAAACCCCGTTAGAAAGTCTTCCACTTTCTAACGGGAAGGCTCACACGGGGCATTAAACCCTGTGTTCGCTGAAAAAGGAATAGCCTTTATCCCCGCTGCGAGCAGCGGGGCTTTCTAACGGGGTAAAAAATATTGAATGCGGTAACACCCTTCTTGAAGGTTGAAAATATCTCTAAATCATTTGGGGGATTGACGGTCATTCAGCAACTATCATTCTCCGTCGAAGAGGAAGAGATATTAGGAGTCATCGGACCAAACGGATCTGGAAAAACGACCCTGTTTAACTTAATCACGGGCTTTTTAAAAACGGACGAGGGAAAAATCGAATATTTGGAGAAGAATATTACAAACCAGAGACCTTCCACGATATGTAAGTTTGGAATCGCAAGGACTTTCCAATTAGCCAAACCTTTTATTCAATTAACTTCTTTAGAAAACGTGACGGCAGGCCGAGCTTACGGGAGGGAGTCTGCAAAGGATATGAAACAAGCAAAAAAAGAAGCAATGGAAATACTCGATTGGACGAACTTGAGCAGGAAACAAGATGTCGTCGCCGCACAACTCAGTTTAATCGATCGCAAGAGGCTTGAAATTGCACGGGCCTTAGCGACAAGACCAAAATTACTATTACTCGATGAGGTCTTTGCAGGCTTAAACCCTTCAGAAATAGAAGAAGGCCTTCGCCTGATCATGAAGATAAAAGAGCTTGGAATCACTCTCATGATTGTGGAGCATGTGATCAAGGTGATCTTAGGTGTTTCGAATCGAGTGATCGTGCTCAATTTTGGCACCAAAATATTTGAAGGTCTTCCCACGCAAGCGATTAATGACCAGAGGGTGATTGAGGCCTATCTCGGAGAAGATTTTCATGCTTGAAATAAAGAATGTGGATATCTGCTACGGGGACATTCAGGCTCTGTGGGACGTATCCCTGACGGTGAAAGGTGAAGAGATGGTCGCCCTGGTCGGATCGAACGGAGCTGGGAAAACCACTGTATTAAAAACCATCTCAGGGATTCTGAGGCCCACGAAAGGGAGCATAAGCATGGAGGACATCCGATTGGACGCTATCCCAGCCCATCAAATAGTGGAAATGGGTGTCGTACTCATCCCAGAGGGGAGAAAATTGTTTCGGGACATGACGGTCTTGGAAAATTTAGAAATGGGTGGATTCATCGGTCGGGCCCGTAAGCTGAAAGATCAAAACTTAAAGTGGATTTCCGAAATCTTTCCGAGACTGGGTGAAAGACTCTACCAAATTGCCGGCACCTTAAGTGGAGGGGAACAACAGATGTTGGCCATTGCCAGAGGGTTGATGTCCGAGCCAAAATGGCTCCTTGTGGACGAACTCTCTTTGGGCCTGGCACCCCTTATCGTGAAAAATATCTATGACACCATCAAAGAGATAAACCGCTCCAGAAAAATGGCGATCTTGGTCGTAGAGCAGAATGTTCGCCTCGCCTTAAAGATAGCGAGCCGGGCATACGTGATTGAGAACGGCCGAATAACGACTGAGGGGAAAGGAAGCGATCTTTTGGATAGCAAAGAGATTAAAAGTGCTTACTTAGCGATGGGATGATCCTTTATGCTGCATGTGGCTCAAATTCTGAGTTACGGAATCCTGAATGGAACCCTGTATGGATTGGTGGCCTTAGGGCTGTCTCTCGTGTTTGGGGTCATGAATTATTTGATGATAGCCCACGGAGGACTTATCATGTTGGCGGCATACACCACCTTCTGGGCCTTTTTTTACATGCACATCGATCCCTTCCTCTTCATTCTGGTCGTTACCCCTCTGTTTTTTGGCCTTGGATGGATCCTATTTAAGATTCTCTTTCAATCGCTCATGAAATTTCCGGAGGGAGAGAAAATTAAGAACTCCTTGCTGATTTCGTTTGGCCTGTTGCTGATCTTTTCCAATCTGGCCATCCTGCTTTGGACAGCAGATGATAGGGCTGTGACAACGGTTTATACGGGAAAAGTCATCCAGGTGTTGGGGGTACGTTTGCCCTACATTGGTTTGGGAGGAGTCGCATTAGCCATTCTTGTTATCATTGCTCTCCATTTGTTCCTCACCAGGACTTACTTCGGGAAGGCCATCAGAGCGGTATCACTGGATCACGAGGCTGCGACGTTAATGGGCATTCATGTCAATAAGGTATGTCTGGTGGCCTTTTCGATCGGGTCTGCCTTGGCTGGGATTCCTGGCGTCTTAACCTCTCTATACGCCTTCAACCCGGGGATTTCTTTTGATTTAACGAACAAAGCCCTGATCGTACTCATTCTCGCCGGATTCGGAAGTATTAAGGGGGTTTTATTAGGGGGAGTACTCCTCGGAGGGATTGAGGCAGGAGGAGTCTATCTCGTGGGTACCCCTTACCGGGAGGTCTTCGGGCTCATTCTATTTGTCCTGATCCTGATGTTTAGACCGCAGGGATTGGCTGGGAAAAAGACATGAAACATATCCTTCTCCTTGCTGGAATCGTGATTGTCTTAGCCTTGCTGCCTTTGGTCATCACCCAGGCATATATTCTCAACCTCATCATCCTGATCTCTCTTTACATCGTCATGTCCCACAGTTGGAATATTTTAGGAGGGCTTACCGGACAGATCAGCTTAGGACATTCGACGTTTTTTGGAATCGGCGCGCTTCTGTTTCGATATCTTTGGGTCTTGGGCGCACCTTCTTTTCTCGCCTTATGCGGAGCTTCGATCTCATCGCTCCTCCTCGCCTCTGCCATAGGATTTCCTACCTTCAAGTTGAAAGGGCATTACTTTGCCATTGGGACCCTCGCCCTGTCCATGATCGCCATCATCACGGTCCAGAACCTTTTTCCAGGAGTGAGCTTTGCCCCTCCAGAATATCTCTCAAAATATAGCCTTGTCCCAATCTATTACATGGCGGTGACCGTGAGTATCATCGCCATCGGGCTCGTCTATGCCTTAACCCGCTCCAAGCTGGGTTTAGCTTTCGCTTCCATTCGGGAGGATGAAGACGCTGCAGAGGCTATTGGAATCAATACATTCAAATACAAAGTGATCTCCATGAGTCTCAGCACTTTGGTTGCGGGCTTAGGGGGTGGACTCTTTTCCTACTATGTGGCCAGCTATTACTGCTATGTCCCCTTTGAGTTGGGATGGTCTTTTGATCCGGTGCTCATCACTTTTATCGGGGGCCCGGGAACAGTGATCGGTCCTGTTATCGGGTCCGTCTGCTTTGTGTTACTCAAGGAATTGTTTGCAATCAGTTTGGGGCAGATGAATGTTTTAATCTTTGGTATTATATTTATCTTAACCATCCTTTTCTTGCCTGAAGGATTAATCGGATTGATCAAGAGGCTTCAGAAGGCAAAACGTTTCAGTCTTTCGGGACGTCTTAGAGACGGACCCATTTAAAAAAATACTTCACAAAAAGGGAGGTGCCTTATGGAAAAGAAGAGAGGGTTGAAAAAAGGTCTTATCGTAACAGGTGTTTTGGTTTTCATGATGTTGACAACAGTGAGCCATGTCTTGGCCGCACCCGCTCCGCCCACGATTAAACTTGGGGCGGTCATTGCCCTGACCGGTGCCATGGCAGCAGGGGGTAAAGATGTCAAAGCGGGTTATGATATTGCCGTGAGTCACATCAATGATGCCGGAGGAATCTTCGTCAAAGAGTATGACAAAAAGCTACCCATCGAACTGATGGTATTAGATGATGAATCCGATTCCGTCAAGACGACGACGAGGCTTGATAAGCTCTATTCTGTGGATAATGTCGTTGCCTACTTAGGGGGGTTTTCGAGCGATCTGAATGTCGTCGGTATGTCGACCGCAGAAAAGAATAAAGTGCCCTGGATTGGCGTGACCGTCGCGGCAGAGGCCCCGTTCAAGAAAGGATACAAATACATTTTTGTCCCCTTTTCTCAATCGAGCGATCAGGTCAGGACGTTTTTCGATCTTCTCGATTCCATTCCCAAAGATCAAAGGCCGCAAAAGATCGGCCATATGGAATTGCAGGTGGACTGGGGTAAGGAGGCCGGAGAATATTTGAGAGAAATAGCCAAACCACGGGGATATACAATCATTGCGGATCAGAAGTATGCTCCCCCGACAAAAGATTTTTCGTCTTTAATCATGGACTTTAAGTCTGTCGGTGCGGATATCGTCTTTTCTGTTCCGACCCCTCCGCAGAGCATCATGATCGTGAAGCAGATGAAAGAGCTCAATTATGCACCAAAGTTGACCCTCTTTATTCGAGGACCCGATCTAAGCACATACTGGGATGCGATGGGAAAAGATGCAAATTATGTGATATCCGATGGGAACTGGGATGAGACCATGAAATTCCCTGGAAATGACAGGGTGGTCAAAGATTACAGAGCCAAAAATCCTGGGATAGGAAGTATCGGCATCCCTGTTGGATGCGCCTATGGTGCTATTCAAATTCTGGCCAAGGCCATCGAGACGGCCGGGACATTGGATAGAGAAAAGCTTCGTAGCACCATCGGCAAGATGGATATGATGACGGTGCGAGGTCCCATCAAGTTCAGGGAGAATGGTTCCGCTTATATTAAATATGGGTTTCGGCAGTGGCAAGATGGGAAGAATGTCCAGATATGGCCTAAAGAGTTGGCAGCCGGTCAACTTCGTTTAGCACTTCCATGGGATAAACGGTAAAGGGAAAAAGGATTCTGCATTTCTTTTCTAAGATCAATAGGGGAGGCTTCAAACCCTCCCCTATTGGATCAGTTTAACTAGCTCGATCTCGATTCAGATAAATTTTATCCCAAGTTAGGGTCCGAATATCCGGATCAGACATGGCTGCCAGCCAGCCCTTATCCAAAATTTTATACCCGTTCTCACTCGCATGTAATTTCACTTCGATTTCCTCATTATTTTTTCATAAATATAACTCCCAAGGGCTATGTATTCGAATCCCTTTCCACCCGATTTAAATACAGTAATTTCTGAAGGTTTTTCGCGGCCCGGCTTTTTTCCTGCAACAACATCCGGTAGCTCAGCAAAGATATCTTTTTCTCCGAAACCAGAGAGACAGAATTCCCCAGATTCTTGTACAGAATCCATCAAATCAACAATCACCTTATGGCCACGAAGGGCACCTTCATCAAGTTCTCTTATCTTGGGATAGTGTGCCCCAATGGCATTGATATGCATTCCCTCTTGAAGCCACCTCCCATCAAAAACCGGGACCTTCGAGGTCGTAGCCGTGACAACGATATCTACATCTCCGATCGCCTCTTGCGGGCTATTGGCAGGAATAACATCGATACCCAATTTCCCAGTCATTTTGTTGCAGAACTCCTTCCGAGAGCTCTCTGTTCGGGAATACACCTTGACTGTCTTAATCTGTCGGACCTTGCACAGACCTTCTAACTGAGTGACCGCCTGTCTCCCTGCACCAAAGAGACTGACTGTTTTAGCATTCTCCCGGGAAAGATACTTCGCAGCAACAGCACTCACAGCACCTGTCTTAAGCCAACTCATATGTTCGGATTCAATAATGGCTCTAAGATCTCCTTGAGTAAAGTCATACATAATCAAACATTTTTGCCATCCTCTCTGATGCCGGTATCCCCCACTGTAGATATACCCACCGAAAGCGTTTTCAGTAGGAGTAGCCGCTGCCATCAGCTTTAAAGATCTTTTCGGTTGATTCTCCACCTCAACCCAGAGGCTCTGTCTTTGAAAATTCACAGTCCTCTTCTCACCGTAATTTGCATAGGCTCGCTCGACGACTTCAATATAGCTCTCCATATCGGAAACGCTGATGACTTCTTCATTTGAAATAAACACAGCCCTTTTATTGAGAGTTATTGGCATACCGTCCTCCTTCTTCCGCGCAAAAAACCATTCAAGTGCTTATCTCCTGCGCCATATGGATTTTTTCAGGTTTTTTTAGAAAAACCTTGATTTAGTGAGAGTTGAAAATATGAAAAACGGAGTTGATTGTCAAGAAGAAAACTCTTGACAAAAAAAAGTTTTGTGTTATCTTTCACAAAGCTTTGAAGCTACCACATCTTAAACCCAATCCAGCTAATGTACTCATTTAATAGGGGGGAATCCTAAATGAATCTATCATTCAGGATGAGTGACCTCTCTTATTTTCTTATAAGGAAAGGGGGTGAATTCAACTCTCGTCTTAAAAATTTTACGAAAGGATGGTGAAAAATGTCTATGAAGATTACTCGAAGAACCTTTTTAAAGATCTCGGGCGCCACTGCCGCAGGAACTGTGATGGGTGGCTTGGGATTCGATCTGTCACCGGCTGAGGTCTATGCCCAAGAGCTCCGAATTAAAGGGGCTAAAGAAACAACATCAATCTGTTGTTACTGTTCAGTTGGGTGTGGAATTATTGTCCATACCGACTCCAAAGGCAAGGTAATCAATGCTGAGGGAGATCCGGATCATCCCATAAGCGAGGGGGCCTTATGTGCCAAAGGAGCATCGAGTTACCAAATCGCAGTAAACCCAAATCGCCTCCAAAAGGTCCGTTATCGTGCTCCCTATGGTAATACGTGGAAAGAGGTCAGTTGGGAATGGGCCTTAGATAAGATTGCAGCCAATATCAAAAAAAACAGGGATGCAAGCTTCACCGAAAAAAATGCGGCAGGGCAGGTAGTCAATCGAACCAACGGCATTGCCTCAGTAGGGAGCGCTGCTCTTGACAATGAGGAATGCTGGCTTTATCAGAAATTCCTAAGAGCACTGGGGCTTGTCTATATTGAACATCAGGCCCGTATCTGACACAGCGCTACTGTATCGGCTCTGGGAGAGTCGTACGGACGTGGTGCAATGACCAATCATTATATCGATTTTCGTAATGCGGATGTTATCTTGAATATGGGTAGTAATGTCGCTGAAAATCATCCTGTTTCCTTCAAATGGATCCAAGCGGCTAAAGACAAAGGGGCAACCTTTATCCATGTGGACCCAAGATTTACCCGAACCTCGACAAAAGCTGATATCTTTGTGCGGCTTCGTTCGGGAACAGATATTGCCTTCTTGGGCGGGATGATCAAGTATATTATTGACAATAATCTATACGATGATTTTTATGTCAAGAACTATACAAATGCTTCTTTTATAGTAAATCCCAAATATAGCTTCAATGATGGGCTCTTTTCGGGTTACGATCCAACAAAAGAGATCTTATGATAAATCCACCTGGGCCTTGGAAAAAGACGACCAAGGAATCCCTAAAAGGGATATGACCCTACAAGATCCTCAATGTGTTTTCCAACTTCTCAAGAAGCATTATTCCCGGTACACCATAGAGAAGGTCTCTCAAATCACTGGAACCCCTGCGGCAGATTTGGAGAAAGTATATAAGGCCTATGGTTCTACAGGGACTCCTGATAAAGCAGGAACGGTGCTATACGCCATGGGCTGGACTCAGCATACCGTTGGTGTTCAGAACATTCGCACCATGGCCATTATTCAAGATCTTCTCAGTAATATGGGAATTGCAGGCGGAGGCATAAATGCCCTCCGAGGCGAATCGAATGTTCAGGGGTCGACAGATGCAGGGCTTCTCTATCACATCTGGCCAGGTTATTTACCTAATCCTCAGGCTCATTTAGCAACCTTAGCCGACTATAATAAAACCACACCCGCCTCAAAGGATCCCCGAAGTATCAACTGGTGGAAGAACCGACCTAAATATGTGGCCAGTTTCCTAAAAACGATGTTTGGAGAAAAAGCCGCAAAGGAAAACGAGTTTGGTTATGCTTGGATGCCCAAACTCGATACAGGTCGAGACTACTCCTGGTTAAATCTTTTTGATGAGATGTATAAGGGGACCTTCACCGGATTTTTTGCCTGGGGAATGAATCCAGCTTGTTCAAGTGCCCATGCCGGTAAGGTTCGTCAAGCATTAGCAAAGCTCGACTGGATGGTCAATGTCAATGTCTTCGACAGTGAAACCGGTTCCTTCTGGAAGGGTCCGGGCATGGATCCAAAGAAAATTAAAACCGAGGTTTTCCAGTTACCCTGTGCGGCCTTCCTGGAAAAGGAGGGAAGCATCAGTAACAGCGGTCGCTGGATGCAATGGCGCTATAAGGCAGCCAACCCCCCTGGAGAAGCCAAACCTGATGGCGATATTATGTATGAGTTATTCAAGAAGGCTCGAGCTCTCTATGAGAAGGAAAAGGGGGCTTTCCCAGAGCCGATTTTGAACTTAAAGTGGGACTATGAGACCGATGGACATTTCGATATCCATAAGGTGGCCAAAGAGATCAATGGCTACTTCTTGGAAGATATTCCAGAGCATCCATCGGATAAAAAGGCTTATAAAAAAGGGACGTTGGTACCCAACTTTGTCTACCTGCTCGATGATGGCCGAACCTCCTGCGGGGACTGGCTCTACTCACAAAGCTACACTGAAGCTGGAAACATGGCTGCCCGTCGAAAGAAGACTGATCCAACTGGATTGGGCCTCTATCCAGAGTGGTCATGGTGTTGGCCACTGAATCGAAGGATCATCTATAACAGGACTTCAGTTGATTTGGATGGAAACCCTCGCGATCCGAAGCGCCCGCTTCTTAAATGGGATGCAGCCGAAAAGAGATGGATAGGTGATATACCTGATAATGCGGTACCACCCATGGGTAAGGATGGAGCATATCCATTTATCATGAAACCAGATGGAGTGGCTTCGTTCTTCGGCCCTGGCTTAAATGATGGGCCTTTCCCTGAACATTACGAGCCTCTGGAATGCCCTATCGAGAAGAATCTGATGTCCGGCCAGAGGATCAACCCAGCCGTCAAGATTTTTGAAGGAGGCGCTGATGCGTTTGCCACCTGCGATCCGAAGTATCCTTTTGTCTGCAGTACTTATCGGGTAACTGAACATTGGCAGACAGGGGTGCTTGACTCGATGGCTTCCGTGGCTGATTGAGGCTGAGCCTCAGGTATTTTGTGAGATGAGCATTGAACTTGGCAAATTGAGAGGCATTAAAAACGGTGAAAGGGTGATCGTTGAAACCCAGCGAGGTAAATTAGAAGCTGTGGCTATTGTCACCTCCCGTTTAATACCCTTTAATGTTGCTGGCCAAACGATTCATCAGATAGGAGTCCCATGGCATTTTGGTTGGCTCCAGCCAAGGGATGGTGGAGAAAGTGCAAATTTGTTGACGCCAACCATTGGAGATCCCAATACTATGATACCTGAATCAAAGGCATTCATGGCCAATGTTAGAAAATTGGCTATGGGACCAGCCAAAAAGACAACCAAGAGCTAAGGGAGGTAATGTAAATGACAGATAAATCCTTTTTCATCGATACAACAAAGTGTACTGCTTGCAGAGGCTGTCAGATTGCTTGCAAACAGTGGAATAAAAACCCTGGAACCAAAACTTACCAGCGAGGGAATCACCAGAATCCACCTGATCTTTCCATCTCAACATTTAAATTGGTGAGGTTCAATGAAGTGGAGGTACCGGGAGGAGAACCCAAATGGTACTTCTTCCCGGATCAATGCCGTCACTGCCTCATTCCTCCCTGTAAGGAAGTGGCAGATGGAAAGGCCAAGGGAGCCATTATACAGGATGAGAAGACCGGGGCGGTCGTCTTTAACCCAAAAGTAAAAATGAAACCTGCTGACTTTAAGGAAATTCGAGAGGCCTGCCCTTATGATATTCCAAGGATCCATGCCACCACAGGAAGCATGGCGAAATGCACGATGTGTTTTGACCGGGTCAAAGAGGGGATGCTGCCTGCCTGTGTAAAGACCTGCCCAACCGGAACGATGAATTTTGGTGACCGAAAGGAAATGCTCGACAAAGCAAATAAGAGATTAAATGAAGTGAAGGGCCGTTATAAAGATGCCATCCTGGCCAATCCGGATGATGTTCGAGTGATCTTTCTTTTGGTCGACGATCCCAAGAAGTACCATAAGTTTGCTGTGGCAGCGAATACGATCGGAATCACGAGGAAGATGGCGCTCAAACGTCTTTTCCAACCCCTGAGAAGTTTGACGATAGGATAAAAGTCTACTCCCTCACCTCATCCTTTCCGCAAAGGGGAGAGGGGGAGGGTGAGGGGAACACGGAAAAATTTAAAGGGGGTGTCATGAGGGCTTGTTTCGGAATTCCCATATCCGAAACAAGCCTGTTTTTTTCATTACACTCGAATAGAATAGATGCGAATTTTAACGAATAATGCCGAATTTAATATATAGATATTCGCTCCATTCGCTATCATTCGTTCCATTTGAAATTTTCACCTATGGAGAATCAATTGGAAAAATTAAAAGAAAGAATTCAGCAACTCAAAAAGAAGCGATCTGGCTACGGAGAAATTCTAAACTTCTATCAGAAAGTCAAGGAAGAACAAGAAAAGATAAAACCTTCCTTAAAAATTGAACCCATCCTTCTCAAGAAAGAATGGAAAGATCTTCTTTCCAGAGAGGGCTTTCCACTACTCGAGAAAAATGATTTTCTAATCGATCTTGAACCCTCAATCAAGCTCTTCCGTTCCCTTTGCCAGATTGGGAAAGATGCAAACCCTCATATGGCCAAAGAGGTTACAAAGATTGAGGAGATTCTCGATCAGAAAAGAATAGACCTAAAGGAGTTATTGGTTGGAGGAGTTAAAGAAGGAAAGATCGAAGAGATCACCCATGAATTCGGATTGGATAAAAAAATATTCTCTTTTTTTATTCAAGAGAGTATCAGACCTTTCATCGAAGCGGCAGTGGAAAACCTTCGTAGTGAATTAAAGTCAGAAAACTGCCTTAAAGGCTACTGCCCAATTTGTGGATCCACACCTCGTCTAAGTCTTTTAAAGGAAGAAGAAGGAAAGAGATTCTTGATCTGTACTTTTTGCGGATTTGAGTGGCGAATCGAGAGACTGTTTTGCCCTTTTTGCAATAATCAAGAACAGGGATCTCTTCACTACTTTTATGCAGAGGGAGAAGAAACCTACCGGATTGACCTCTGTGATAAATGTCACCAATACATCAAAACGATTGATCTGAGAAAAATAGAAGAGCCGGATCCTGTCTTAGAAGACCTCGCCACCATCCATCTCGATATTTTGGCTTCCCAAAAAGGCTATAAGCGACCCGTCCCCAACCCTTGGATCACCTAAACAAATCGTCCCCAAGAACCTCCTCTCTCCTTGGTGGGAGAGGACTTCGACGTGAGCTCAGTCGAACGATTGAGGTGAATGGTCCTTAATCTCGTCACGGAAAAAAACTAACTTTTGTCATATTTTACTTGACAAATATAAATATTTCTGATAGAAACATTTCATATAGAAAATATTTTGGCATAAAACAAGATGATAGGACTTACTCGAGATAAAGCAGTTTCAGAAACAATGTTGTCCCTGCGTCGTATTATTAAGTCCCTTCAAGATTATTCTCAAACAGTATACACCCATTTTGGAATTACGAGTCCTCAACTTTGGGTGCTAAAAACCATTTACCAAAACGGTAGTCTATCTCTGGGTGACTTAAGCAGAAGGATGTTTATCAATCCCAGCACGATCACAGGGGTTGTCGATAGGCTGGAGAAAAAAAAGTATGTTTTGAGAATTCGCAATGAAAAGGATCGAAGGGTCGTTAAGGTTCAATTGACCCCCAAAGGGAATCAATTAGTGAGAAGATCGCCTAATCCAATTCAAGGAAAAATGATTTATGGGTTGAGAAAGTTAAAAAAGGAGGAACTCTTTTCAATCTATAAGTCAGTAGGAAAATTGGTAGAAATCATGGAAGCCCATGATGTAAAGGTCACTTTCCTTTTTGATCAAGAGGAATAAAAAACCCTTTGTTGTAAAAAGGGGATAGAAAATTTTTAGGAGGTCGGAGAGTACCTCAAAGATCATTTCAATATTTCGGCTTACTGAAGGATCCTCGAAAGCTATGGAAGCAAATAATCCATAGCTCATAATCGGACTTAAGAAGACCGCGTAAAAAACAAAAGATAAGTCGAAATTTTATTATAGAAAGGAGGTGAAATAAAAAGCTGGTTTTGTTAGTTGCCATTCTTACGTTAATGGTGTGGCTATTGTTTTCCTGCTTTTAAGGTCATGCCATAGGAAGGGACTTTCAGGATTCGTCACTAAATAAATTAAAGGAGGATTTCATCTATGAAACAGTTAACGTTATCCGTACCCCTTTGTATCGTTCTTGCTTTAACACTGGCCTTTATGGGCTGCGCAAAACCACCGGAGGCGGAAAAACAGGCCGCAAAGTCAGCGATGGATGCTGCCATTTCCGCTGGTGCAGATAAATATGCCACTGATAAATTGGAGGCTGCCAAGAAAATATGGGATACTGCAGAGTCCCAGCTGAAGGAGAAAAAGTACGAGGAGGCTAAAAAGAGTTATATCGATGCCAAGACTGCATTCGAGATAGCGGCTAAGGAAGCCGGACAAAAGGTTGCTGCTGATCAAGCAAGTGACGCCTTGGCCACTTTAGAAAAATCGTGGAAAAATCTTGAGGCCATAGCCAAGAAAATTGGAAAGAACCTGAAAGATAAGGAGGCCTGGTTGGCCGATACCAAGACGATCAGCGAAGGCTTAGGAAATGCCAAAAAAATGATTGCCACCAATCCTTCTCAGGCAAAAGCTAAACTGGACGAGCTGAAAAGCGTGGTTGGTAAGTGGGAGAAAACATTTACAGAAATGCTCTCCGTTCCCACAAAACTTGAGCCACCCATAAAAGGGAAAAAATAGAAATCGTTCGATCATCTGGAAAAAAAGAGAGGGGGGACGTACTGCGGTCTGTTCCCACTCGGCGAATGGCTGTAAGAAATTCTATAGTTGAAGGGAAGGATCAGGAGGACCCAAGTAAGTACTTATATTCAAATTCCAAATAAGAGGAGGGTCAATATGGTTAGAAAAAGTCTAAGCATCATTATTCTTATTCTTTGTTTTGGACTCATCCTGATGGGCTGTCCGAAAAAAACAGTTGTGAAAGAGGAGCCTTCTGTTAAAAGAGCAGAAGAATTGGCTGCCGAGAAGGAGAAAGCGACAAAACTTGAAGCCGCAAGGGCGGCGAAGGAGAAGGAATCAGGAGAAAAGGAACTGACGAGAATCAAAGAGGAAGCGGCGAAGAAGGCAAAAGAGAAGGAGTTCGAAAAGAGCTTGGTCGCTAAAAAGGAACCTGGGATTGAAGGAGTGGTTCTTGAGAGCAACCTGCTCAAAGACATTTATTTCGATTTCGATAAATATGACATTCGCCCTGGGGATGCTGAGATTTTAAAAGCAAATGCAGCCCTCTTGATGAGACAACCTACAGTAAAGATACAGATCGAAGGTCATTGTGATGAGAGGGGAACCACCGAGTACAATCTGGCATTGGGAGAGAGAAGGGCCAATGGTGCGAAGAAATACCTTATCTCTCTGGGTATGTCACCCGATCGGATATCCACAATCAGTTATGGAAAAGAGAAACCCTTAGATCCAGGCCATCATGAAGAGGCTTGGGCAAAAAATCGGAGAGGTCACTCCATCATCTTACCAAAATAGAAGTTGTTGGGGACACTTCCCTATTTTGACCTTACCTGCCTACCGGCAGGCAGGCGAGAGCCAGAATCGCATTGATAAAAATAGGGAAGTGTCCCTACATAACCCAACCGAACACGCCGACGAAGTCTATAAGAAATTTCTCCTCCATAACTTCTTAACTTCCTCAGATGATAAGTGACTTCCCATTGCCACCATCCAAAAATGAAAATGGATAATCCTCTTTACAAAAGGGAGATTTGAAACCTATCTTCTTAAAAAGAGTGGTTATTGCCTCTTGTTTTCAAGGGGGTAATAGGGTATAAATGTTAAAAAATAATTATGAAAGGATGGAAGTTGTGAAAAGGTTATGGTTTTTTATTATATTTTTGACTCTTGGGCTTCTTTGGGTGAACCATAGCAATCCTTGCTATGCCCAAAAACCGCTCAACAACCTCACTTTCCTTTACAGCAATAATATTAATGGTGAAATCGAACCCTGTCCGACCTGAGACCAAAAGAATAGCTTTGGCGGTCTTGCCAGAAGGGGAACATGGATAAAGGAGGCTCGTGAAAGTGGGAAGGGCCTACTCATTGTGGATGCGGGCGATCTTCTTTTCAAAAAATTTTCAAACCCCATTCCAGAGAATGAACTGAAGATGATCACCGAGAAAGCTTACCTCGTTATCGAGAGCTTTAATTTGCTGGGTTACGATGCCTTGGGTATTGGGGATGACGATTTGAGCCTTGGGAAAGAGTTCTTGATGGGGATTTCAAAGAAAGCCAAATTTCCATTCCTCTCTTCAAATCTAATGGATGAGGGATCAGGGAAACTTCTCTTTCCCCCTTATATCTTAAAGAGGATCAATGGCCTCAGAGTGGGTATCTTTAGCCTTCTCTCTCCAGATTCCTTTTTAGGCCAAGGAGATCCAAGAAGAAAGGGGTTGACCTTTAGATCTCCGGTTGAAACAGCTCAGAACATGATCAAAGAACTTCAACCCAAAACCGATTTGATCATCCTCTTGAGTCATCTGGGTTACCAAAAAGACATAGAGTTAGCTCAGACTGTTTCAGGAATTCATTTTATCATGGGCAGTCACACTGGAATTAATCTCCCCTATCCCCCTATTACTAATAATAAAACAATCATCCTTCAGACCGTTCCAAAAGGAATGTATGCGGGAAGACTCGATCTTACCCTTTATAACCATGAAACCACATTTTATAATACAATGGTCAGGCAGACCATGGAACAAAACCTCAAGGCTCTTAATTTCCGATTGAATGATGTGAAGGCTTCAGAAGTCGACAAAGTTCAATGGCGAAGGCTGAAGGAGGAGATTGAACGGGCTCTTAAACAACTCCAAGGAAAGAATGAATTTACCAATTCGATCTTCCCGCTCGGCGAAGAGACGAAAGACGATCCCGATATTGGAAAGATGGTCGAGGCTTTTCGGTCAAGATTCCCAGAATCAGGAAAATCCCAATCCCCACAATAGTGAAAATGGCATCCATTGACTTAATCCTTCTCCATCCTCCAACCCTTTATGACTTCAGGAAGCTTCCTGGAATCCATGGCCCCATCAGTGATGTTGTCCCTTCCACCCCCATCTTTGAAATGTATCCTATTGGATTTACCAGCCTCTCGGAATATCTGGAACGCCACGGCCTCAGGGTAAGGATTATTAATGTCGCCCTAAAAATGCTGAAGGATGACCGTTTTGATGTCGAGCGACTCATTCTAAAAAATAAACCCGTGGCCTATGGTATCGACCTTCACTGGATGGCTCATGTCCAGGGCACTTTGGCCGTTGCCGAGATCATCAAACGCCATCACCCTGAGATTCCAGTGATAATAGGCGGCCTTTCTGCCACCTATTATCACGAGGAGATCCTCCGCCAATATCCTTTTATCGATTTTGTGGTGAGGGGAGATTCAACGGAGAAACCCCTGCTTCAACTCATCCAAGCGATCAAAGGAAGGGGGGATTTCCAAAATATTCCCAATCTCACCTATCGGGATGAAGGAAACGACATTCGGGCTAATCCTCTCACCTATGTCCCGGAAAACCTGAACGATATTGCGATCGACTACCAACACATCATGAAAAAGGTGGTAAGGTATGTTGATCCTACGGGTTATCAGCCCTTTATCGATTGGTATACCTATCCGGTGACAGCAGTCTTCACCTGCCGCGGATGCATTTACCATTGTAATACCTGCGGAGGTTCGTCTCAGACTTTTCGACGAATGGCCAATCGTAAGAAACCAGCCTACCGAGACCCAAAGCTTCTTGCCCAGGATATCTTCAATATTTCAGATCATCTTCATGCACCCGTCATGATTATTGGTGATATTTTTCAACCTGGGGAAGAATACGGTTTCACCTTTCTTAAGGAGATGAAGAAGAGGCCAATTAAAAACCACATCGCTTTCGAATTTTTTGTTCCACCTTCCAAATCCCAATTAGAGAAGATTGCCGAATCTATCCTTAATTTCAATATCGAAATTTCTCCAGAGTCTCACGATGAAGAGGTTCGAAAAGCCTTCGGAAGGCCCTATAACAATGAATCACTGGAGAGGATGATCAGCGATGCCATCGATCTCGGTTCCAAACGGATCGATCTCTTCTTCATGATCGGCCTCCCAAAGCAGACCTATCCGTCGGTTTTGGGGACCGTTGATTACTGCCGTTCCCTCTTAGAGCGATTCCATGATTATCACAAACTCATGCCCTTCATCTCTCCCCTTGCCCCTTTCTTAGATCCCGGAAGTGCTGCATTCGAAGCACCAGAAAAATATGGATATCGCCTTCTCTATCGAACGATAGAGGAACACCGTCAAGCCTTGATGGCGCCGAGTTGGAAATACATCCTCAACTATGAGACCGAATGGATGACCCGGGATGAGATCGTTTCGGGTACCTATGAGGCAGGAAAGAGATTAAACCGTCTGAAGGCCGAATTTGGTCTGATCGATCAAAAAACAGCAGCATCTGTTGAGAAGCGGATTGAAGGGGCAGTTCAAGTGATGAAGGCGATCGACCGGATCATGGCCCTTCCCGATGCCAAAGAGAGAAAATTTGCATTGGATTCCAATTTAAACGGAAACCTTTCCCTCCGCGCCTACAGCATGTCCACCGTCTGTGAGAAAAAAGAGTTGGAGTGGCCCACTCGATTCATTCGAATGAACTTCTTCAAAATTATCAAAACACTCCTGACAAGGAGGAAGCCCAATGTCTCCATCCCTTCGCGAGCAGGTTCTCCGTAAGATACCGAGTGTGGATGAAATCCTTTTAAGGTCGGAAATTGCCGATCTCTTAAAAACCTATCCCCGAACCGTTGTGGTCGAGGCCATTCGAAAGGAATTGGCGAGACTCCGGTCGGAAATCCTCAATCAGGAGAAACTCTCTGATTTAGAGGATACCCTCTTTTCCTTTGACCACCTCTATCCTCTTTTTCAGAGGGAGATAGAACTGCAAATTCAACCTCAACTCCGTCGAGTCATCAATGCGACCGGAGTCGTCCTCCATACCAATCTGGGAAGATCTCCCCTCCATCCTTCTGCCCTTCAACACATGATCGATGTTGCAAGAAACTATTCCAACTTAGAATACGACCTCGATCTGGGTGAAAGGGGAAGCCGCACCACCCATGTGGAGGGGATTCTCTGCCGACTCTCGGATGCAGAGTCTGCCATGGCGGTGAACAATAATGCAGGGGCTGTCTTGCTGGCTCTTAATACTCTCGCAGATGGAAAAGAGGTGATTGTTTCGAGAGGAGAACTGGTTGAGATTGGAGGGGCATTCCGGATCCCTGATGTGATGAAACGAAGCGGAGCATTGCTCAGGGAGGTCGGAACCACGAATCGGACCTACATCAGCGATTATCAAAAGGCAATCAGCCCCCAAACGGCCTTGCTCTTGAAAGTCCATACCAGCAACTTCAGGGTGATGGGTTTTACCTCTGATACATCACTCCAAGAACTGGTCAAGTTAGGGAGGGAACATCACATTCCTGTCATGGATGATTTAGGAAGTGGCTGTTTTGTAGACCTCACCCAACATGGATTAGAAAAAGAACCTACCGTTCAAGAGGCGATCAAAGCCGGTGTTGATCTGGTCACCTTTAGCGGCGATAAACTTCTGGGGGGTCCCCAAGCAGGAATCCTTTTAGGGAAAAAAGGCCTTTTAGACCCAATCAAGATCAATCCCTTGACCCGAGCCCTTCGCATCGACAAGCTCACCTTAGCCGCTCTTGAATCTACCCTTCTCCTCTATCTCGATGAGGAGAGGGCGTTGGAAGAGATTCCGACGCTCCGAATGTTGAAAGTTGATCAGAGCATCTTAAAGAAGAGGGGAAGACGTCTATTAAAAAGATTATCCGAGACGATCAAAAAAAGGACCGAAATCGCCTTGAGAGAAGATATTTCTCAGGTGGGTGGAGGAGCCCTTCCCCTTCAGGAACTTCCAACGATCGTCCTTGCCATTAAACCTATCGACTTCTCTGTGAACCGCCTTGAAGAAAATTTAAGGAAGGTCGATCCTCCCATTATCTCTCGAATCAGTAAAGACGAATTGATCCTCGACATGAGAACTGTCTTCGATGAAGAAATTCCTTTATTGGCCACTGGAATTGAAAAGGCGATAATGCACGTTCAGTCCGAATGACGCACAATTCCACAAAAAATAATTTCACAAATCCCCCCACCCCCCCTTTACTAAAGGGGGGAGAGGGGGGATTATCCTTCTCTATTCAGATCTCAGAAAGAGATCAGGGAAGACGGCTCGATCAATTCCTCTCAGAAGCCAACCTTAACCTCTCCCGATCTCAAGCCAAGAAACTGATCGAAGCAGGGAATATCCTTCTAAGTCAGAGGCCGACCAAACCCAGTGTCCATCTGAAAGCGGGTGACGTGGTTTCAGGAATCCTTCCTCAACCCAAACCCCTTTCTCTTATACCAGAATCCCTTCCCCTCAGCATTCTCTATGAAGACTCCTCTATCATTGTTATCGATAAGTCTCCAGGAATGGTCGTTCATCCTGCTTATGGAAATCCTTCAGGCACATTGATCAATGCCCTCCTCTATCATTGTAAAGATCTGGGTGGGATTAATGGAGTCTTGAGGCCAGGGATGGTGCACCGTTTGGATAAGGATACCTCGGGTGTCATGGTCGTTGCCAAAGAGAATGAGGCTTATCATCAATTAACCAAACAGTTTAAAAATCGCACAGTGGAAAAGGTCTACCTGGCTATTGCTTATGGAAGGTTTGCCAAAGACGAAGGCCTCATCGATTCTGCCATTGGAAGGCATCCAAGTCAGAGAAAACGAATGTCCATCCGAACCAAAAAAGGAAGACCTGCGATAACACGTTGGAGGGTCATTGAAAGGCTCAATGGATTCACCCTCCTTGAGATCTTTCCACAGACAGGTCGAACCCACCAGATTCGAGTCCATCTCTCTTCCATGGGCCATCCCCTCTTAGGTGATCTTGTGTATGGGAGGAAAGGGAGACCTGGATCGATCCATGACCCTGTGTTAAGAGAATGTGTAAAGAGAATGGACCGCCAAGCCCTCCACGCTTATCGATTGGGATTCAACCATCCTCGAACAGGAGAAAAAATCCAATTTGTCTCGCCGATCCCTCAGGATATGAAAGAAGTATTGGAATGGTTAAGGTCAAAGGCCAAATGTGAAATTTTGTAGGGGCGGCCCTCCGTGGCCGCCTAATCTGGAGCCCCTGCCTACCGCAGCAGGCAGGCACAGAGGGACTCCACTACATTTTTGATTAAAGATGAATATTCTCAACCGATCCCATCTGAAAACAAAAGACGTCCTCCCTTTTTTTGAAATCCATGAGATGTCAAAAATTGGATGGGTTCGGCATGCTTTCCTCACTCGAAAAGGAGGGGTGAGTCTTCCTCCTTATGATACACTCAATCTCAGTAAGGAAAATGGCGATCGAGAAGAAGATGTTAATCAGAATAGGAATCGAATTGCTGAAACTTTTTGTTTTGACCCAAGGCATTGGGTTCTGCTCAATCAAAATCATCAAGATAGAATCCTTCTTTTGAGAGAACCTTTCACCACCCTTCCCTCCTTATTAGAATATGATGCGATGATCACCAATGCTCCGGATATATTCCTTGGAATTCAAACCGCTGACTGCATTCCCATTTTCGTGGTCGATCAAAAAAGAAAAGTGATCGCCGCGGTTCATGCCGGTAGACAGGGAACAGCCCTCCATATCACAAAAAAGGTTTTAAAAAAAATGGAGGAAGAATTTGGTTCCCCATTAGAAGATTTAATCATCGCTCTTGGCCCATCCATAGGGCCCTGTTGTTATGAAATCGATGAAAAAGTCTTTAGGTCCGAATGGGAACCTTTCTCGACTTCAAAAGGAGGGAGGAGATGGATGGTGGACCTCGCTAAGATCAATATCGCCCAGATGAAAAATGAAGGGATCAAGGAAGAACAGATCTTCTGGATCGATCTCTGCACCAGTTGTCATCATGATCTCTTCTTCTCCTATCGAAAAGAAGGCCAAACCGGAAGACAACTTTCGTTTATTGGAATAATCTAACTTTGCTTTTGTCATTGAGTTATTGGGTCATTAAGTTACTTAATGACTTAATTACTTCATGACCTAATAACCACGTCTATGGAAAAAATAAAAGATACCATCCTTAAAGTTTATATTCAACCTCGATCTTCCAAAAATGAGGTGATAGGTTCCTTCCGAGATGGGATCAAGATAAAGGTAACCGCTTCACCTGTTGAGGGAAAGGCAAACGAGGCCCTCATCCGATTCTTGGCCAAAGAATTAGGAATTTCCATATCCAGAATCGAAATTCTTAAAGGCCATCGTTCCCGAGAGAAGACTGTAAGAATTTCAGAAATTTTAGATCAAGGGTTGATGAAGAAATTAAAAATGAGTTAGAGTCTCGAGGAAGTCATCACCCTATAAATTCTTATTGACCCCTTGATCTCAATTTATTAAATTCCTAATGGTACTCGGACTCTCAATCAAAATCTTATAACTTTAGAGAAGCGGCTATTTTTTAAGGCAAAGTAAAATACAGGTCTAAAAAATGGGAAAGACTTCACGGGGGAAAAAGAAATATTCCTCCAGATTAGAATTCAAAAACGAAAGCCAAAAGGGAGAATTATCAACCGCTCTGAAGAGAAGCCGATTCAATAAACCCATCTTTCATTACTTTTTGATCATCGGAATCGGACTCCTTATATACTCCAACTCACTCTATAGTCCCTTCCAGTGGGATGAAAATGATTTCATTGTTCAAAATCCGATTGTTAAAAACCTCAGCTATTTCCTGAGCCCTTCAAAGGCAAAGGGAATTGATCCAGACTTCTATATCTTCTTTAAGACGAGAGTCATCAGTTACCTTACTTTTGCACTTAATTACAGGGTCCATGGATTTGATGTCCTTGGCTATCATCTTGTCAATTTGTCGATTCATCTCTTGAACGCTGTCCTTGTTTATATCTTTACCTTGCTGACCTTCAGAACTCCTTTCTTAAGTGAATCATCACTGAAAAAGAATTCAGGGTTGATCGTCCTGTTTTCTGCTCTCCTTTTTATTTCCCATCCAATCCAGACAGAGGCAGTCACTTATATATTTCAGAGACATGCATCCTTCGTAACCCTTTTTTATCTTCTCTCGATGGTCTTTTATATTCAATGGAGGTTGAAAAGGGAAGAACAAGGAGCTTCCCATCTTCATTCAATCCTATTCTATGCTTTATCCTTTATCTCTGCCATCTTTGCGATGAAGACCAAGGAGAATGCCTTCACCCTTCCACTCAGCATCATGATCTACGAATTTTTCTTCTTTACAGGGTCAATAAAAATGAGGATATTCCGTCTTATACCATTCCTTCTGACCTCGGCTATTATCCCTTTCACACTGATCGGGATGGATAAACCCATCGGTCAAATAATAAACCAAATATCCGATCCATCGCTACTATTAATAAAGGAAGTGTCAAAGGAGGTATATCTATTTACACAGTTGAGAGTCATCTTAACATATATCAGGTTGCTTTTTTTCCCAATCTATCAGAACCTTGATTACCATTATCCGATTTACTCTTCTTTTTTTATATGGCCGGTATTTTTGCCTTTCCTTTTTTATCTCATCCTATTGGGCCTTGCCGTTTATTTCTTTTACCGATCAAAACAGGCTGTTCCTGAATTGCGGTTAATTTCCTTCGGAATCCTCTGGTTTTTTATCACTCTCTCTGTTGAGTCGAGCATCATCCCCTTACAGATGATCATTTGTGAATATCGGGTTTATCTCCCCTCTGTTGGAGTCTTTATGGCAGGTGCGACCTCTATCTTTATCCTTACACGAAAATTCAGTACTAAATTCCAGAATTTAGAGAAAACAGTGATGATGTTTTTTGTTTTCATCATTATTCTCCTTTCGGTCTTGACTTATGCAAGGAATGTTGTATGGATGGATGAAGTCCGTATGTGGGAGGATGTGACAAAAAAAAGTTCCGAAAATGCAAGGGGACACTACAACCTTGGTCTTGCTTATGGGAAAAAAGACAGATTGGAAGATGCCCAAAAGGAATTTGAAACAACCTTGAAACTCAATCCCCATCACACCAAAGCCCGTAACAATCTCGGAATCATTTATAATCGACAGGGCCGACCAGACGATGCCATAAGAGAATTTCAGGCGGCTCTTCAACTTAATCCCAACGATACGAATGCCCACTATAATCTCGGATTAGTTTTTATGCGGTTGGATAGATTGGACAATGCTATAAGAGAATTTCAGACGGTTCTTCAACTCAACCCTAACGATGCGGATGGACACAATAGTCTTGGAGTGCTTTTTGCCAAACAAGGTCGATGGGATGATGCGGTCAGGGAGTTTCAGGCTGCCTTAAAAATAAACCCTCATCATGTGAATGCCCAAAATAATCTCAGAAAGGCTCAAATTAAATGATGGTAACGATACACAAAGATGAGAGGGCTCTCCATCTAAAAAATAGATTTAGGAGAGGAAGGAGAGAGAAGCATGACAGTGCTGACCGGGGCTAAATTCATATTGATTTCCATGCGACCCAGACAATGGGTTAAAAACACCTTCCTGTTTTCAGGTCTTGTTTTTTCAAAGAATCTTTTTCAGGCTGAGCTCTTCATGAAAGTCAGTATGGGCTTCATTCTATTCTGCTTAGCAGCCAGTAGTATTTATATTTTTAATGATATTCAGGATAGACAGAATGACAGTAAACACCCGGAGAAAGGTCGAAGACCCATAGCCCTGGGAACCCTCCCGGTGACGCAAGCCTATTTCGTTTCCGTCCTTCTGGGAGGTATCGCCATGGTTTTTGCCTCCGTATTAGACCTGACTTTTTTTGCCCTCCTGGTGACGTACATCCTTTTAAACCTATCCTATTCCCTTAAACTCAAACAGGTGGTTATTTTAGATATTATGTGTATCGCCTTCGGTTTTGTTTTAAGAATCCTTGCCGGGACAACTCTTGCAGGGATTATACCTTCCGATTGGTTGATCGTATGTACAATGACTATTTCACTATTTTTGGGATTTAGTAAGAGGCGCAATGAGTTGGTGTTCATGGTGAATCATACAGATAATCAAAGGAAAGTTCTTGCAGATTACAGCATTCCCTTTCTCGATCAGATGATTGCAATGGTGACTGCTTGTACAGTGATGTCCTATATTCTTTATACCGTCTCGAGTGAAACAGTCACCCGATTTGGGACAAGAAATCTGATATTCACTATCCCTTTTGTTTTATTTGGGATTTTTCGTTATCTCTATTTAATTTATCATAAAAGAACAATTGAGGAACCAACCGATTTGATTCTGAGAGATTTACCCTGCCTCGTTAACATTCTTCTCTGGTTGGGGACGATTATTCTCATTATCTATTAAGAAGAGAATAACCATAAATACCACGCCTGATCTCATTTTTAACCGAAAGCTATTCCCACATCCCGATATCTCGTAGGGGTAGTCTAAAGCAGCAACTTTTTTAGTTCATCTGTTTCTCCATTGAATGGGATCGTATATAATAAGTCCCCATCCTTAAAAGCCCATCAAATCGCAATGCCATCGTTGCATTCTTACCAATCCATAAGTACTCCTCTTGATTAGTAAATGGCTTTGCTCCTACCCCAAATTTCTCAAAGACCGACTCCTTTAAGGCGTCCCAATCGGAGGCCTGTTCGGTCATGACCAGTCCAACATAGAACTTTCCTCTCCAAAAACCATATTGAATGGGTAGCAGTTTCCCATTTTTTAATTTGTACCCATCGCCCCCTCTTAAATAAAAATCTATGCCCCCATGGCTCGACTCTTTTCTGTAAGGTTTCATCTGGTCGAGAGTCGACAACTCTGTCTCCCATTTGATCCCATTAAATCCCTGAGGCTCTAAACCGGGCTTAAAACTAACGAGTTTACAGTTTTCATTGGGTGAATAGACGGGAATGTGATGGGTACAACCCACGGCCATTACAAGAGAAAAAGAAAGCAAAATACCAATTAATGTTTTCATACGTTACCTCCTTTTTGTTTTTATAGAAAACGCCATTTTTCTACGTGGTGAATTGTGAAATAAATGTAAAGTTTGAAAGAAATTTCGCTATGTTTCCTACTCAAGATTTGTCCAACTTATCAAGAAATGTGCCAAAGTTCACTTAAATTTTAGGTGGAACTTAAATATGATTCATATCCCTTGTGATAATTAATGTCAAGTGTGGCGTTATCTCATCCTTCAGGAGAAGTCTTTATGTCCATTTTTGTTAAGCGATATGAAAATTGTAATCACTAATTATGTATAAACGACAATAAATCCAATTACCTTGACTTTAAAAAGAAAATCGATTAGTGTGAAAAATGGAAGTGGATAGGTCCTGGTGGGCCTCCTGGACTTCAAATCCAGTGGCGGGCAGAAGATGTCCGCGGTGGGTTCGACTCCCATGCACTTCCGCCAATTTAAGAAATGAAAAGCGTAGAGAGCATAATGCATGGGGTTAATCATTACATGCTTTGCGCTTAACCCCTGGCGGCTTTAAGGTAAGTTTGAAGGTTATGCACTTCCGCCAATTTAAGAACGCATAGCGCATGGAGCATAGAGCATAGTGTAAAAATTCAAGACGCTCTGCCCTTTGCCCTTTGCGGTTCAAAAGGAGGAAAGGATGTTTGGGATAGGAATGCCGGAGTTGATTGTCATCCTGGTCATTGTCCTGATCATTTTCGGTGCTGGGAAACTCCCTCAGATCGGTGAAGGTATTGGGAAAGGGATCCGAAATTTTAGAAAGGCGACCAAAGACCAAGAAGAGATCGACGTCACTCCCAAAAAAAACGAAGAGATTTCTGAAAAAAAGTGAACCCTGCACCATCTTGAATGACGTGACCCTAAAAGAAGTACTCTCAACAAATTGCACATCATTCACATCTTAAAAAAGACGCTGATGTAAAAGGTGCGGGGTGAAAAGCCGAAGGCCTTTCTTCTCCAATCAGAATGGGATACATTGCCTATATTGGGATCGGTTCAAACGTTGGCAACAAATTACACCAATGTGAACAAGCAATCTCTGAAATCCTAAAATTCAATCGCCACAAACTCTTAGCAAAATCCTCCTTCTTTAAAACAAAACCCATCGGTTATACCTTTCAGGATTGGTTTGTCAACGGTGTGATAAAAATCGAGACGGATCTGGAACCTCTTAATCTTCTTCGTCTTTTAAAGACCATTGAGTCTCTGTTGGGCCGAACAGAAACCTTTCAATGGGGCCCCCGGACGATCGATCTTGATATCCTCATCTTCGACGATAGGGAAATAAGAACAGAAGATCTCCAGATTCCACATCCTCTCCTTCATGAGCGACAATTTGTCCTGATCCCCCTTGCTGAGATCGATCGAGATCTCATTCATCCCGTTTTTAAAAAGACGATTGGGGAACTTTTGGAAAACCTCAAAGAGGATCAAGGGGTAGAAAAAATTTCAGATTTCAAATTTTAGATTTCACCTGCCTACCGCAGGCAGGGATTTCTTCAATCTGCAAACAGAGAAAACTAATAATGTTTCGATTCATTTTATTCATTCTTCTTCTCATCATTCTTTACTATATTCTTCACTTCCTCATTCAAAATATGCCTTTTATCAGAAGGACGATGGACAGAAAGTCTGAACCAGAAGAACTCGTTCAGGACCCTTCTTGTCAGACATATATTCCAAAGCGATTTGCTTTAAAAAAGAGAATAGCGGGAAGGGACTATTATTTTTGCAATCGGGAGTGCCTGAAAAGGTATCTCAACAAGGAGGCATCGTAAATCAAAAAATCTACGCAGTAAAAAACTTGACAAATTATGAGGTTTTCGATATGAAATAAAACTAGGAAATTTTTCATTCGAAAAATTGTAAAGGGGGCGAATCTATGAATAAGAAAATTTTAAAATTTTTAATGATTCTTGTTTTGCTCTCCTTCTTTGCGACCGGATGTTACTATTTTGCCGCAAAAAAAGAGATGAAAAATGCAGAGAATTTGATCTCCGAGCTGAAAAGAGAAGGAGGGGCGGCGCTCGTTCCTTATGAATATGCCAGCGCTGAAAAGTTTTTGGAAGTCGCAAGAGAAGAATATAATGAAAATGATTACAAGACTACTAAAGAGTTGGCTATTCGTTCAAAATCAGCTGCACAGGCCGGTTTGAATGAAGTAAAGAAGAAAAAATAGCGAAGAAAGGGGGTGAAACATGAATATGAATTGGAAATGGATGATGTTAATACTTCTCATCCTGGGGGCGACGATCGCCTCAGGATGTGCGATAAGTAAAGAAAACATGATGGCCTATAACGAGGCAAAGGATGCTTTCCAAAAGGCAACTCTTGCTGGTGCAAAGAAATGTGCACCTGTTCAATATGCCACGGCCGAGGCATATCTGGCTTTAGCAGACCATGAGGTTGTAGAAAAGGACAATACGGGGCATGGTGGCCTCCAGAAGATCGCAGGCATAGTTAAAGAGAAATCCTTAGAGGCCCTTAAACTGACACCGTGTGAAAAACCACCAGCACCAGCACCACCCGCACCACCTGCACTACAAGCACCATCGCCACCACCTGCCCCGCCAATAAAACCAGCGCCTCCGCCACCACCACCTCCTCCTCCACCACCGACACCGACACCGCCGCCACCACCGCCACCACCGCCACCACCACCTCCTCCTCCACCGCCGACACCACCGCCGCCCAAGCCAGTTGCGCCTCCAGCACCACCTAAACCGGTTGCGCCTACGGTGTTCGATACCATCTATTTCGATCCCAACAAGACAAATATTAGTCCTACAGCTGCCAAGGCATTGGACCGAAATGGAATGATCTTAAAAGAGAATCCCCAAATCAAAGTGGAGGTCGGGGGTCACACCGATGCAGGTGCTTCCGATAAAGTGAATCAAAAAATTTCAGAGAAGAGGGCTCTCAGTACCAAGAAATATATCCAGGATAAATTTAATATTCCAGACCATCGAATGATTATCAAAGGCTATGGAGAAACCAAACCCATCGCTGACAATCGAACCAAGGAGGGTCGCTCCAAAAACAGAAGGGTTGAGTTCAGAGTAATTCCATAATCACTTTTTTTCTTTAAATGAATCATCTTTCCAAGGTGGTAGGAATTCTTTCCTACCACCTATTTTTCTACCTGCTAAGGAGGATTGTGATGAAGTTCTTTATCGATACTGCGAATCCTGGTGAGATCAAAAAAGCCTATGAGATGGGAGTGATCGATGGGGTCACAACGAATCCTACATTGATCTCCAAGGAGAATAAAGATTTCGACTCTCTCATTAAAGAGATTTGTGAGATTATTCAAGGATTACCGATCAGCCTAGAAGTTTTAAGTCTGAATTCGGAGGGAATGATTGAGGAAGCCAAAAAGCTTTCCGAAAGGGGTCAGAATATTGTGGTCAAAATCCCAATGACCGGAGAAGGGCTGAAGGCAATCAAGGTCTTAGTCTCAGAAGGAATTAAGACGAACACGACCCTCGTCTTCTCCTCTACTCAAGCACTCTTAGCTGCCAAAGCGGGGACAACGTATGTCAGCCCTTTTATTGGAAGGTTGGATGATATTTCACAGACAGGAATGGATCTGGTCAAACAGATTGTGACCATTTTTAAAAACTACGGTTTTGAATCAGAGGTGATCGTCTCCAGTATTCGTCATCCCATTCATGTCCTTGAAGCTGCCCTTATCGGAGCCCATGTGGCTACCATTCCTTATAAAGTGATCGAACAGCTGGTTAAACATCCATTGACAGATATCGGCATTGAACGGTTTTTAGCGGATTGGGAAAAAGTTCCTAAGAAATAAAAAGGGGCCCTTTGAAAAGGGCCCCTTTCATGGTCCCTGTTCAGTCTCCTTCCACCACTATCTGTTTGGGATGGATCTCCTCCTTCTTGGGTAAGACAATACTAAGTACACCATCTTTATAGGCTGCCTTGATCTTCTCCAGGTCAATCATTCTTGGAATAGCAAAAGTTCGTTGAAAGGTTCCATAAGGCCTTTCGATTTGGAGGTAATGCCCCTGGGGTCCCTCTTTAATAAATTTTCTCTCTCCTTGAATGATCAGCGTGTTCTCTTCAACCTTAATCTCAATCTCACTTTGACTCACTTCAGGGAGGTCCACCTTTAGAATCACCTCGTTCTCTCTCTCTAAAATGTCAACAGGAGGCGACCAAATTTTCCGAGGCACCTCCTCCTTCCAAATGCGGGAGAGTGTTTCATCGAAGAGGCGGCTCATCCGATCTTGCATTGCCATCAGGTCACGAAAGGGTTCCCACTTCACATGAACCATCGCCATTCCCTCCCAAAAAACCTAATAAAACAATACTCCAATTCTTCAGCGATGTCAACTCCGACAGGTGTAGCAGACATCATAAAAGTCCTTCGGAAGTTTTGCCTTCTCTCTAAACTTTTCCAACTGAAACCAGGGAGCGAAATAGTTTCCGCAAACCTTACATTGTTTCATCTTCAGCGTTCGCTTCCATCGGAGGATCGTCCGTTCGTCCCCTTCCTCTTTCATCTTAATCACGTCCACCGGACAGGCGATCACACATGCACCGCAGGCAATGCAGTTCATAGCCTCTCCTTGAAAAGGAGGAATCATCTCTCTTCGATCTCCTCGGAAAGCGAATTGTATTGCATTTGCTCCGACGACTTCATCACAAACTCTTGCACAAAGGCCACAGAGAATACAATCTTTCTCATCTTTCTTGAAACGGACCTCCTGAACTCCCATTTCCCGAGCCATGTCCTGAATCAATTTATCTCCGGGACACATGGCTAAGATAAGTTCGATCATCATCCGACGGGCACGCAATACTTTCTCCGTTCGTGTGAACACCTCCATGCCATCTAATACAGGATAAGTGCAGGAGGTTGTTAACCTTGTCCTACCCCTCCTCTTCACCTCCACCAGACAGAGGCGGCAGGCCCCATAAGGTTTCACCGATTCATGATAACAAAGCCTGGGAATTTCAAACCCCGCATCCAAAGCCACTTCTAAAACATTCCCACCCTCTTTTCCTTCAACGGGTTGACCATCCATCATAAAAGGAATCATACGCTCTCCTATTTCAGATTTCAGATTTTAGATTTCAGAATTTAGATCTTCAATTTGCAATCTGCAATCTGAAATTTGCAATTAAATCACTTCTATTGCTTTAAATTTACAGGCCTCAAAACACATCCCGCACTTGATACATTTTCCAGTGTTGATTTTGAAAGGTTTCCCTTTCTCCTTTTTTGTCTTCTGTTTGCCAGTAATCGCCTCTGTCGGACAGACCTTTGCACATCTTCCACACATCGTACAAACATCAGAGAGAATTCGATATTGAAGAAGAGCTCGACAGACCTTTGCCGGACATCGTTTATTGATAATATGTTCTTGATATTCTTCTCGGAAATACCGAAGGGTGGAGAGGACGGGATTGGGTGCTGTTCCTCCTAACTGGCAGAGAGAAGTCTCTGCTGTGACCCAACCCAGTTCTTCAAGGAGGTCGAGATGATCCATTGTTCCCCGACCTTCTGTAATCTCGGTGAGGATTTCATGCATCCGTTTCGTGCCTTCACGGCAGGAGGTGCATTTCCCACAGGATTCGTCTTTGAGAAAGTCCATAAAATACTTTGCCACATCAACCATACACGTCGATTCATCCATAACGATCATTCCACCGGAACCCATCATCGATCCTACTTCGGTGAGTCGATCGAAATCGACAGGTAGATTGAGTAGCTGTTCAGGAATGCATCCACCCGAAGGTCCACCTGTCTGAACAGCTTTAAATTTCTTCCCGTCTGGAATGCCCCCTCCAATGTCATAGACAATCTCTCGTAAAGTGATCCCCATGGGAACCTCGACCAGGCCAGTGTTGTTCACTTTGCCGACAACGGAGAAGACTTTTGTTCCCTTGCTTCCCTCTGTCCCAATCTTCGAATACCAGTCTGCTCCTCTTGAAATAATGATCGGAACATTATTCCAAGTCTCCACATTGTTGAGGTTGCTAGGAAGATCCCAGAGACCGCTCTCCGTCGTATGGATATGTTTGGCCCTGGGTTCACCGACATTTCCCTCAATGGAGGCCATCAGGGCTGTCGATTCCCCACAGACAAAGGCGCCTCCTCCTCGAAAGAGGTTGATCTTGAGGGAAAAACCTGAGCCTAATATGTCTTCTCCCAGAAGCCCGACCTTTTCGGCCTCACGGAGGGCGATGCGAAGTTTCTGGATGGCCAGTGGGTATTCATCCCTGACATAGATGAACCCTTCATGGGCTCCGATGGCATAGGCGCCGATGATCATTCCCTCGATCACACTATGAGGATCGCCTTCTAACAAACTGCGGTCCATATAAGCCCCTGGATCCCCTTCATCGGCATTGCAAAGGATAAATTTCCGATCGGCCTTCGATTTACGGCAAGACTCCCATTTCGAGCCAGTTGGAAATCCAGCCCCTCCCCTTCCCCGGAGACCTGAACGTTTCATCTCTTCAATAATCTCTTCGGATTTCATCTCAAAAAGGGCCTTATAAAGGGAAAAGTATCCTCCTTTCGCTACATACTCTTCAATACGATCGGGATTGATGAAACCGCAATTCCGAAGGGCAATCTTTAACTGTTTGCTGTAAAAAGGGACTTGGTGGTAATGAGGTGTTCCATCCATGCCGCTGGGAGTCTGGCGGACAGAATAATCTTTCACTCTTCCCTCTACGACCCAATCCTCGCCTTCCATCTTACAGAGTAACAAGTCCTCTACCACTCTATTATCCAACCATCGGTGAACCAACTCTACAGATCGTTCTGGGGTCACCCCCTGATAGAAGACCCTGGGTTTCCCCGGCTCCCAAATATCAACCACTGGTTCCCTCTGACAAAAACCGATACAACCGGTTTGGTTCACCTGCATCGGCAACTTCCCTTTTTCTACCTCCTTCTGAATGGCCTCATAGACCTTTCCCGCGCCGGTCGAAAGACCGCAGGTCGCCATTCCCACAGAGATTTTGGTCTTTCCGGGATAAAGAGACTTCACTCCTTTCTCCCTCATCTTCTCCAAATCAGTCTTCGTTTTAATTTGCATTTCTCCCTCAATCTCTCTATTTAAATTCTTTTAAAAGGCCGGGGACCTTTTCCTGTGTCAAACGGCCAAAGACGTTTCCATCTACAACCATTACCGGTCCCAGGCTGCAGCAGCCAACGCATCGAACCGATTCCAAGGTAAACCGCTTGTCTTGGGTTGTCTCACCGACTTGAATACCCAAATCCCTTGATAGTTTATCGATAATCTTACTTCCACCTCGAACATGGCAGGCCGTTCCCAGACAGACATCAACCTTATGACGTCCCCTCGGCTTAATACTCAATACATTATAGAAAGTGGCGATACGAAAGATGTTAGTCATGGGAAGTTGCATCTTTTGAGAAACCTTTTCCAAAACTTCCTTTGGAAGGTACTTTTCCTTCGTCTGGATATCCTGAAGGATGGCCAGAATTGCAGATTCCTTTTTTCCGTATTGTTTGATGATCTTATCGATCTCTGAACTCTCCATCTCACACTCCTTTTTTTGCCTTCTCTTTCAATTCTTCGTACTCCTTATGAACCCGTTTCTCGATCTCCTCAATCATGCTATCGGTGAGGTGACGAAATCGTCCCTGGAGTTTGATATATTCCTTAATAGGCTTCAATTTAGGGAAATCCATGCTCAGATGATATTTCCCATTCTCAACTTCGTAGAGTGGAAAAACCCCTGTCTCCACTGCCAACCGACCCAGTTTGATGGAGAGCTCTGGTGCAGACCTCCATCCCGTAGGACAGACAGAGAGGATGTGAACATAGGCGGGTCCTTCAATCTCTGCGGCCTTTTTTACCTTCTGGACAAGGTCGATCGGATAGCTCGGACAGGCCGTGGCCACATAAGGAATATTATGGGCGGCTGCAATGGCGGGCATATTCTTCTTCCAAGTGATCTGCCCCATCTTAACCTTTCCAGCCGGAGAGGTAGTGGTCGAGGCACCAAAAGGGGTAGAAGAAGAGCGCTGGATACCGGTATTCATATAGGCTTCATTGTCTGTACAAATATAGATGAAGTCGTGACCTCTCTCGAGGGCCCCTGAGAGGGCCTGAAGCCCAATGTCGGCAGTCCCACCATCTCCAGCCATTGCTAACGTGACGATCTTTTTATAAGGAATCCTCCCCTTTCTCATTAAAACTTTCAATGCTGATTCAATGCCCGAAGCCACTGCTGCTGTATTCTCAAAGGCCACATGGAACCAGGGTACCCTCCAAGAGGTAAAAGGGAGAGGGGAAGAGACAATCTCCATGCATCCTGTTGCATTAGCAATGATCACATTCCTCCCTAATGCTTTGGCAATCAACCGTACGGCCAATGCTTCTGCACATCCTTGACAGGCCCGATGGCCGGGTGCAAAGTATTCTTTTTGGGTCAACGTCCGAACAGCATAAACATTTAAATTTTCATTCATTCTCTCACCCCATAAATTTCATAACCTTCCTTATTACCCTCCTCAATTTCGATTTGGGCCTTGTCGATCATCTTGATGAAATCTGCTGGAGCAACATCCCTTCCCGAAATCCCTGCAACAAAGTCATACACCACCGGATGTCCATCTATTCCATAGAGAGCAGACTTCACTTCCGAAGCCACAGGTCCTCCAGGCCCTCCGATAGAGATTGCACGATCGATAACAACCAACTGTTTTGCATGAAGGGTTGCCTTTTTAAATTCTTTAAAGGGAAAGGGCCGCCACAGTCGAATTTTTACCAATCCAACCGACCTTCCCTCCTCTCTCATCTGATCCACGGCCACAGAGGCCGTCTCCCCAAAACATCCCATGGTGACAAGAAGGGTATCGGCATCCTCCGATCGGTAAGTCTCGATGGGGTTGTAATAGCGACCTGTCAGGTCTCCAAACTCCTTCCATACCTCTATGATCTTAGAAATTGAGGATTGAATGACCACCTCCTGAGCCTTTTTCGCTTCGGCAAAGATACTGGGTAGGGCAAA
This sequence comes from uncultured delta proteobacterium, assembly GCA_963739325.1. Classification (GTDB taxonomy): domain Bacteria; phylum Desulfobacterota; class BSN033; order BSN033; family UBA1163; genus CAVTZZ01. The sequence continues at coordinate 38,822 of CAVTZZ010000047.1, forward strand.
GGCACCCATGGTTACAGGACGATCCGGATGCAGCCGGTGGAGGGGTTGATAAGGAGGTAGAAATTGATCAACCTTTTCCTGTTCAATCATTTCAATAGGTTCAATCACATGGCTTAAGATAAACCCATCCATATTGACAATAACTGGAAGGAGTACCTCTCTGTCTTCACCCAACCGATAAGCAATAAAGACATGGTCATATACCTCCTGACCATTCTCTGTGAAGAATTGGACCCATCCGCAGTCCCTGATCGACATCACATCACTATGATCATTCCAGATGCTAAGAGGAGCGGAGAGCGTGCGGTTCGAAATGATCATGACAATAGGTAACCTCAGTGCAGAGGCGATGTAGGTGATCTCACTCATCAGGGCCAATCCCTGGGAACTGGTGCAGGTAAAGGATCTCGCTCCCGTAGCCTCACTCCCTACACAGACACTCAATGCAGAGTGCTCAGATTCCACACAAAAAAATTCCGCATCCATTTCTCCATTTGCCACTAATTCAGAAAGGTGTTCGACGATATGCGTCTGCGGAGTGATGGGATAGGCTGAGACCACATCGACATTGGCCTGTTTGACCGCCTCGGCTGCGGCAATCGAAACCTCTATTCCAACCCGTTTTCCCATTATGTCTCCTCCTCCTCTTCCACCACCATCGTGATCGCTTGGGTGGGACACTCTTTCGCACAGATGCCACAACCTTTGCAGTAAAAAAGGTCTGCAATGAAGTAACCCTCGGCATTCAAGTTATAAGCCATGTCCGGACAGAAGATATAGCACAACCCACAATGAATACAGAGTTCCTTATTGAGAACTGGCTTGAGACTCTTCCAGTCTCCTGTACGATATTGACTGGCATTCCCAGGTTCTAAGATGACATTACCGACTGGTATTTCCTTCCATGTCCATTCATATTCTGGTTTAGTCATACTGAGTACCTCTTTTATTGAGATTTATTGAATGAGGACAGTGTCTTGGTAGGCTCGCTCAAAAGCGGAAATGTTCTTTTCGGCAATTCGGCCAAACCGCTCCCTCAGAGGAGGAATAAATGACTCTCTCTTGACCACCCCTGATGCCCTGACCAAAGATCCCAGCAGTGTCGTATTGGTAATAGGAAGGCCAAGAATCTCCATGGCGATCTTTGCGGCATCCACTACTGCAAGTCGATTTTTAATCTTTAAATCCTCTTTCACTTTTTCAGGAGAATCTTTGCTTGTAGTGATCAGTATACCATTTGGTTTTAATCCGGCAGCAACATTTACGATCTTTAAAAGAGAGGCATCCAGTACCACCACAAGGTCCGGTTCATAGATATTAGCCCTGATCCTAATGGGTTGATCATCGATCCGACAGAATGCCACCACCGGTGCACCCCTCCGTTCCGGGCCAAAGCTGGGAAAGGCTTGAGCATATTTCCCCTCCCCAATAGCTGCCAGGGCCAATAGTTCCGCTGAGGTCACCGCTCCCTGACCACCTCTCCCATGGAATCGAATCTCAATCATCTAATTCTCCTTAATAAAAAATTTAAAATATTTCACATGTTTTTGCAATTTTAATTTAAAAAATTCCTTCATTCCAATGAGTTGTTTAATTTTAATTTAAATTGCGTTAACGTTAATTTGGACTAATGAAAATGGCAAGTAAAATTTTCCTAAATCTCCCTGCGCCCCTCCAAAGCCTTCGATAGTGTCATCCCGTCTGAATATTCGATCTCACCTCCCATCGGAATTCCATAGGCGATTCGTGTCACTTTCATGCCAAGAGGCTTGATCAGTTCAGTCAGGTACAGGGCTGTTGCTCCTCCTTCCACTGTAGGATTGGTCGCCAGAATCACCTCCTCGACTTCTTTCGTTTGAAGTCGTCCCATCAGTTCTTTAATCTTGATATCGTCCGGACCAACGCCTTCTAAAGGGGATATTGTCCCATGTAGAACATGGTATCTTCCGGTAAATGTCCCTGTGTTCTCGATGGCGATGAGGTCATTGGGTCCCTCCACCACACAAAGGGTTTCTCGGTTTCGGTTTTCATTTCGACATATTCGACAGGGATCTTCATCTGTTAGATTGAAACAGATGGAGCAGAGGTGAATTTTTTCCTTCACATCCAAAATCGCTCTTGCCAATTCCTGAGCCTCGGTAAGATTACTCCGTAAAATATGGAAGGCTAACCTCGAGGCTGTCTTCCGACCAATTCCCGGAAGTTTTGTCAAGGCCTCTATCAGTTGATCAATGGGCTTCGCATGGAGAGCCATGTCCCCTAAATTCCTTCTGGAATAATGGAATATTGGAATGATGGGAAAAGAACAAGACCTTTTGAACTCAATATTCCACTATTCCAACGTTCCAATTTTCCCATATTCATGCTCAGAAGAGCCCCGGGATGCTCAGTCCACCGGTGATCTTCTTCATCTCCTCTTGCATCATCTCATGAGACTTCCGGATGGCCTCATTCACAGCTGCCGTCATTAAATCTTGTAGCATTTCAATGTCCTCTCGATTGACGACTTCTGGATCGATTCTGACGGAGAGGATTTCCTGTTTTCCATTCATCAGGATGTTCACCATTCCTCCTCCAGAACTACCTTCCACTGTTTTTGCTGCCATTTCCTCTTGGAGTTGAGCGATTTTCGTATGCATCTGTTGAGCTTGTTGCAGAATGTTTCCCAAACCTTTGGTCATAAATTTCTCCCTTTCAGTCCTCTATGATCCTTCCATTAAAGAGACGGAGAGTTTCCTGGACAATTGAATTTTGAACCGTCTCTCTCGCTTCTGAGGCAATCCTTCCCTTTAATCCGACCCCCTGATTGAAATGCGAGATGATCACCTTTATCCTTCTACGAAAATATTCCTGGCAGATCGACTCTAACTGGCTTCGATTCTCCTTCTCTATCATTCGCTCATAATGGAAAGAGTCCTTCTCAAAACCAATTTCGATTTTCTCATTATTCACGTCAATGAGATTTCCCAAAGCTATAAACGAACCCAATACTGGATTCTTGGATCGAATAAAATCCACCAATCCCTTCCATGTCTCTTCCCGTCCGTTTTGTGATGCTTCCCCACCCACTTTCTCCTTTTGGGAATCGATTGGATCCATCGTTCTTTCCAAAGGAGGGGACTCCATCTCTTCCATCATCTCTGTGGGGTGTTCAACTTCTTCCAAATTCTCTAACTTCTCATGGATTACGTTTGCTGTTGGATATTCGGTTTTTCCAAGGTTCTCCAGCTTCTTCAAGATCTCATCGATGGGAAGGACGGTTCGGAGCGTGGCCATTCGAATCAATGTCATCTCCAGCATGATTCGAGGGAAGGTGGACTGAGCAATTTCCTCCTCGCCTTTTAAGAGAAGACTGAAGAGATGGTTCAATTGGTCGAATTGGAATCTCTCGGCCTGTTTTTTTAATATCTCGCACTCCTCCTCTGGCAATTTGATTAACCCTGCGGGTTGCTGACTTACTTTCATGAGAATCAGGTTGCGAAAATATTGAAGAAGTTCTCGACAGAAATGTTGGAGGTCGTATCCATAGTGATAAATATGCTCGACAATCTCCATACAACGTTCGCTATTCCTATTCGCAACAGCCTCTATCGTATCATGAAGAACTTTCCGATCGATGAGCCCAAGGACTTCAGCAATATCCTCATCCCGGATATCCTTCCCCCCATAAGAGATTACCTGGTCGAGAAGGCTCTGGGCATCTCTCAAACTTCCTTCCGATTCTTGTGCAATTGAAAAGAGTCCCCTTTGACTTATTTGAACTTTTTCTTCTTCAACGATTCGCTTCAGACTCCCAATGATCTCTTTAAATGGAATTCTCTTAAAATCGTATCGCTGGCATCGAGAAAGGATGGTGGCTGGAATTTTGTGGGGCTCGGTGGTAGCAAAAACAAAGATAATATGAGGGGGAGGTTCCTCCAAGGTCTTCAATAAGGCATTGAAGGCCTCTCGTGTCAGCATGTGGACTTCATCAATAATAAAAATCTTATATCGACTCTTGGCAGGTGTATAGCGGACGTTCTCTCTCAATTCCCGAATTTCATCGATTCCCCGATTGGAGGCCCCATCGATCTCGATCACATCCATTGAGGTTCCGGAAGAGATCTCGTGACAGGTTGTACATTGATTGCATGGGTTAATCTGGGGACCCGCTTCACAATTCAGGGCTTTCGCCAGAATGCGAGCCGTTGATGTCTTCCCTACCCCTCTGGCTCCTGTGAACAAAAAAGCGTGAGCTACCCTTTCTTGTGATATGGCATTCTGTAAGGTTTGTGTGATGGGGCGTTGTCCAACAACCTCTTCAAAAACCTGCGGTCTCCATTTCCTCGCCAACACTAAATAAGACATCGCTTCCCCATTTCAGATTTCAGATTTTATTTTTTACTATTGGCTATCAGCCATCAGCTATGTAAATAACTTGTTGATAGCCAGGTGCCCCTGCGGCACACAAAGGGGATTACTACCGCTGCTTCCTTCCGGACCTGACGGGGTTTGTAATCTTTTGTTGCGCAGGACCCGACTATCAACAAGATTTGGCCGAAGGTCAAATACTCTCAACATTTAACCTTTAACATTTCACGGTTTGGGTTAATGTTAAAAGTTACTTGTTACGAGTAAAATTTGCCTTGCAAATTTTCTGGCGGAGAGAGAGGGATTTGAACCCTCGGTCCCGATTTTATTCGGAACACACGATTTCCAATCGTGCCCCTTCAGCCTCTCGGGCATCTCTCCGATTTTAATAATAGTAATGAGTTATGAGTTCGGAGAAACTTCTTCAAATTCTATTTAAATTAAAATCTTATTTAAATCTCCGAACTCTGAACTCATTACTAAATGACTGACATGGTGCATGAAATGGCGCCCTAAACCATGTAAGGTTTAGGGCAGCCACGAACCTTACATGGTTCGTGGCGGAGAGGGTGGGATTTGAACCCACGTCTCCTTTTGGGAGAACCGCTTTTCGAGAGCGGCGCCTTAAGCCAACTCGGCAACCTCTCCAAGATTTCGCCCAAGACGAAATACTTTTAACTTTTTACTTTTAACTCTGTAATCTATCGCCTATTGCCTCTCGCCTTAAGTTCTCTTCTTCTTAAAAAAGAACTTCAAAACCTCCGCACACTCCTTTTCAAGAATCCCCTGTTCAATTTTCACTTTGTGATTGAAACCATGATCATCCAGTAATCTAAATTTTGATTCGACTGCTCCAAATTTTGGCTCAGGTGTCCCAAAAACTAATTTGGCAATCCTGCCGTGCATCATTGCAGAGACACACATCGGACAGGGTTCAGCCGTCACATACATCGTTGTATTGTTCAGTCGATAATTTTCTAAAACCTCTCCTCCCTTGCGAAGAACCATCACTTCTGCATGAGCAGTAGGATCTTTCAACTCAATGCACCGATTATGATCTTTTGCAAGTATTTGATCCCCTTTTACTAAGACAGCTCCAACTGGAACCTCTCCTTTCTGGCCGGCTTCCTCTGCTTCCTCCAGCGCCATCTTCATAAAACATTCATCCAACTCTTTGTCTTTTATCATCGACCTCCGATAGATCAGCAACGATGCATGAGCTCATTAATGTATCGTTTCTTTTAAAGGAAAATATCTATTTTGGTACCAAGCGATGGGGGTGAGTTTACTATCAACCTTGTAAGCCACCACTTCAGCCAGATAAACAATATAATTAGCTGCTGAGAGAGAAGTGATCACTCTACATTCAATATTGGCAAAAGACCCTTTGATCAAAGGCGATTTAATTTTACTGGCTTTTCCTTTAGAGATCCTAAATTTTTTAAATTTATCTAACTCTCTGCCGTGTGTAAAACCCAATTGCTTAGCTAATTTTACTTGATTGGTAGAGGCCACATTCAAAACAAACTCTCCTGCCTTTTCAATCAGATCATGAGAAACAATGTTTTTGGCAACACTAATGACCAACAAAGGGGGATCCTCAGAAACAAACATAGCAGAAGCTGTCATAGCATCCTGTTTCTCTTTTGTTGCAACACTTAAAAGTGTAACCGAACTGGGTACTAAACGACCGACCTGTAACAATTTTTTTTCCATTACCATTTGCCTCCCTTTTCTTGAATTTAATTTCTATTATTTTAACATATTCTCAAAAAAGATTGGGGCGGTCAGTGTCATATGAACACCCGACCTACGGATTCGTAGTGAGATTTTAACAAGAAATAGGATGGTAAGCAAGAGAAAACAACTTGAGGAAATTATTGAGAAAGTAAAAAATTCACTTGACGGAATCTTTGTCTGGGGTTAAGAAGTATGAACGATTGGGGAGACATCATTGATTTCAGAGATGACCCAGTGGATTATGGAGTTGATGAGGGCTCATGGTCAGTTCTCGGTCTTCATCGGAGTAATGATCGAGCAGATCATCGTCCCTATTCCATCCCCTTTGATCATCATGGGCGCAGGCGCCATCCTCATCCCTGCTGAGCTCTCTATTCCTAATGCCTTCCTTCAGATTCTTTGGATCATCGTCCTTCCGGGGTCCATCGCCTCCACATTGGGGTCCTACATCGGATACCTGATCAGTCTTTATGGAGGGAAGGCACTGGTGGTTCGGCTTCAGCGTTTTCTGGATGTAGATTGGCAGGAGATAGAAAATTTAGAGAAAAGATTCAAGGGCAAAAAAGAAGCCCTCAGTATCTTCTTCTCACGAGCCATCCCGGTCTTTCCTATTTCTTTGGTCTCTATTTTCGCTGGGCTCCTCCGTATACCTATTAGACCCTTCACTTTTTATACCTTCTTGGGTTCCATCTTCCGATGTTTCTTCCTTGGTTTTTTCGGATGGTGGATCGGAGCAACTTATGAAAGGGTGGCCACTCGTTTAGATTCCGTTGAAACAATTGTCTCAATTGTAATGTTGATAGGTATGGGATTGGTCTTTATCTACCTCTATTATAAATTTAGAAAGTCGGCCTGATTTGATAAAAATGATTACGGATAATCAATAGGGGAAAAATTGAAAGGAGGATGAGTAATGAGGGTAAGGGTGGATGAAGAAGCTTGTATTGGATGTGGACTTTGTGCGGACACCTGTCCAGAAGTGTTTGAGATGAACGACGATAAGCCCCGCGTTAAAGTAGATAAAGTTCCAGAGGATGTGGCAGAAACCTGCCGAGAAGCTGCTGAAAACTGTCCGGTGGAAGCTATCCAGATTGAAAAGTAAACCCCGTTAGAAAGGACGGGGCTTTCTAACGGGGTAAACTACCCAGAATGATCAAAGGGGCAATCCAAAGAGAACATGGATTGCCCCTTTTCTATTTCCGAATTTGTAAGAAAGGATCCCCCCCCTGTAGCACGTTGGGTTCGGAAACCAGTCACGCCATGTACCTAAAATGCACCCTACTCAAAATATTCCTTGATTTCTTTATACCGGTTGGGATCTCGTAATCGTTCAAGCGCCTTCGCTTCAATCTGTCGAATCCTCTCTCGACTTAGACCGAACTGTCTTCCGATTTCTTCGAGAGTACACTCCCCATCTTCTCCAATACCAAAACGGAGTCGGAGAATCTTTTCCTCCCTCGGTGAAAGATTAGATAATAGCTTGCGAGTTTGTTGGATCAAATCCCTTTCGAGCAGAGAGTCATTGGGAGAGAGGCTTTTTTCATCAGGAATCAAGTCTTCCAGGGTACTATCCTCCTCTCCGATAGGCATATCAAGAGAAATCGGCTCTTCAATAAGGTTGATAATCTTCTCCACATCGTTTATAGAAATCCCACTATCCTTTGACAATTCCTGGGGGGTAGGTTCTCGCCCCAACTTCTTCACCAGATCTTTAAAGGATTTCATCATTTTCCCTTTAATTTCAAAAAGATAGTTAGGGATTCGAATGGTTCTTGACTTCTCAGCAAATGCCCTTAAGATAGCTGCCCTGATCCACCAGGATGCGTAGGTACTGAATTTATAGCCCTTGGTATAATCGAATTTAACCATGGCCTGCATAAGACCAAGATTTCCTTCTTGGATCAAATCTAAGAAAGAGAGCCCTCGATTGGCATAACGTTTTGCAATACTGACGACTAACCGCAGATTGGCTTGGATCAGTTCATTCTTCGCCTGCCGGGTATTGAGGAGGGTCTCTTGATAACGGTTCAACATCTTTTTATAGAGAAGGGTTTTCTCCTTCATTTCTAAAGAAGTGATTTTTGATTTTTTCCCGTTGCTCCCATTTCTCCCATTTTTCCCGTTGCTCCCATTTCTCCCATTTTTCCCCTTAGATTTACTTCCTTGTCGAATGTTTTGATATGTCCGCCTATTCCCGCTTTTTGAAATCATAGATTGAGACAGTTTGGCCTTTAGGCGGTTCGTCTTCGTCTCAAGAATTTTAACCTGATGTTCACCTTCTTTAATCCTTTTGGCTAATTCAACTTCTTTCTCTGGTGTGAGAAGAGAGATCTTTTCAAGGCCCTTTAAATATTCCAATGTGATATCCCGATGATAATCAAAAATTTCTTCCTGGGATGGCGCCTCAATCTCCAATTCATCCTTTTCTTCGGTTTCTACTACCAATTCATCCGTCTCAAGTTCAAATTCATCTAATACTTCTTCCAATCCACTTTCGGGGTAAGATGTGGCTTGAACAGGAGAAACTGAGGATTGTGTTTCACCAAAAAGGGATGAGGATGGCAACGGCTCAAGTGTTAAATCTTCCCTTTTTTTACCATTCGCTTTACCTTGTTTCACAAATATTCTGCCCCTTTCTTATTTAACAAAAAACCCCTTCCATTCTATACCATGGAAAGGGTGCATAGCTTATTTTCTTTTTATATCAAACCTTTCCAGTTGAATGGTTTTTAAAGTAACTCACTTCCTTAATAATAATATATTCAAATCAAAGTGTTTTGTCAAGCATTATTTTTTTCTAAATTTCATATTAATATCAATGGGTTATTTTACAGAGACAAATTTCCCTGAATTCATATAGGATTTATTCTATGGAGCCCCGCGGGCAAAGCCCTTGGTACCTCCATTAAATACCTCCCTACACCCCTGGACGCTGAAAAGCTTTGGTACGCAAGTGCCAAGGCTTCGAAGGGTTATCCGCCAGTGGCGAAATCAGCCGAAGTCATACCTCAGCATTTATGCTGGGAAGTCGAAGGATTGACTTTGGGAAGTCCTTCTTTTATATAAAGTTGAACACTTTTAAATTCACACTATAGAATACAGCACAGGATGAATAAGAAAGGATCTATATGGGGTATGTTGATCTCCATCTCCACACGACCGCATCCGATGGGGTGATGAGCCCATCTGAAATCGTGAGATATGCAAAGGCCAAGGGACTTCAAGCCATTGCCATTACAGACCACGATACTATTGAAGGTTTGGAGGAAGGGTTATCTGAAGGAAAGAGAATCGATTTTGAAGTGATTCCAGGAATTGAGGTTAGTGCAGAACACTCCCCTGGTTCCATGCATCTCTTAGGACTTTTTCTTGATATCCATCACCCACTCCTTAATGAGAGGTTGGAATATCTCCAAAAAGCAAGGGCGGAACGTAACCCAAGGATTGTGGAGAGACTGAACCGTCTGGGGATTCAAATCACTTATGAAGAAGTGCTGAAAGCATCTGGAGGAGGACAGGTGGGTCGGCCCCATTTCGCTCAAGTGCTCATAGAAAAAAAATATGTCAGGACTTTTCAAGAGGCTTTCGATCGGTTTCTGAAGAAGGGGGCCCCAGCCTATGTGGACAAACTCAGATTTACAACTAAAGAGGCTCTCCATTTTATCAACGAAGCCAAGGGAGTGGCAGTGCTCGCCCATCCAAATACCCTTCATATGAATGGGTACTCGGAATTGGAAAATCTTCTTCTTCGACTCATTGAGGAAGGCTTAAAAGGGATAGAGGTCTATTATCCGGAACATTCGCCTTTGGAAGTGGCCCAGTATAAGACACTTGCTGAGAGGTATCGTCTCCTGATGACAGGAGGAACAGATTACCATGGGATAGAAAAAAACGGACTGGATATGGGGGTGGGTAGAGGAGAGATGAAACTCTCCTACTTGATGGTAGAGGAGCTCAAAACGGCTCGAAACCAATCATTATCAGCATCGAAATCAAGAAGAGTTTAAGGATGGTCATTCTCTTATTAATTGTAACTGCTCTGTTATGGGGGACAACCCCTATTATTGAAAAGATCGGATTAGCAAAAGTCGATCCTTTAATAGGAGTAACAATTCGAAGTGCGATCGTAACAGTGGGCCTTTTCATCCTCACCTTTTTATTAGGTAAAGGAAAGGCTTTAATGGAGGTAGATGGAAAAAGCTTTCTTATCTTTGGTACAAGTGGCGTGATGGCTGGTCTTCTTGGGATGTGGACCTACTATACTGTCCTAAAGATTGAACCCACCTCTAAGATCGTCCCGATTGCTGCCTGTTATCCATTGGTCACTTCACTTCTTAGCGTCTTGATCCTCAATGAAGGAGTGACTATTCAGCGGGTGATCGGGACCGCACTGATCGTCGGAGGAATCTGGCTCGTCAAATAACTTCAATGTCATTAAGTCATTTAGTCATTGAGTCAATAGAATGACTGAATGACCTAATGACTCAATGACCAAACATTGGAGGCAAACATGAAGAAACGAAGTAAGACCAATCGCTTGAAAGCAGCTCTGAAGAGAAAAGATGTCAAGAGATGTTTAAGAAAGTCTAAAGGCGAAAGAAAATATCCCACCTGATCGTAATCCCCCCTCGCCCCCTTCCTGCCTGCCGGCAGGCAGGTACGAAAGGGGGGTTGGGGAGATTTTTTCATAACGTTCATACTATGAATTCTGAATATCCTCGGCTCATCTTATCAGATCCAAAAGGAGGGGTTTTTGATCACCCCTTTCTGAAAATGGCAGGTCGATCTGGAGACCGAATGGTCCTTCCTCCTCCCTCTGAACTGATCCCCTTGCCCATGGGGAGCCAACTCTTCACCCTGCCCAGGAGGATACCGATCGGATGGGATGAAGGGAAAGGAAGCTTCACCCTATCCGAAAAGATGAAGGTGGGGAGGAAGGAAACCGAATGTACAGCTGTAGCCGCCTTCCTTCCACCTGGATATGTCCGCACACTCCTTCCTGCTGCTCAGTTGAGGTCAAAAGCCAACAATCTTCCACTGTGGGCATACAGTGCTGTAGGTTGGAAAGGTGGAAGGTTTTGGGCTACAGGATTACTCATCGACTCCAACCCCCATTGGAATCCAAAATTTTTTAAGAATGACCATCTCCTGACAAGAAAGGTTGGTTCCGTTTTAAAGAAAAACCCGAATAATCGTCTCTTCCAACAACTTGCCAGGTGTGCTTTGGAATATCATTGTTTTGCAGCCAAGAACGTTTTTTTCCGAAGGTGGGAATGTCCGTTACCTACCTCTCCTTCATGCAATGCCGATTGTCTGGGTTGCATCTCCCTTCAATCTTCTGAATGTTGTCCTGCCTCTCAGGAAAGGATCAATTTTATACCTACTTTGGATGAATTACTGGCCGTTGCCTTACCTCATTTAGAAGAGGCAGGGGAGGCGATTGTCAGTTTCGGTCAGGGTTGTGAAGGAGAACCATTGATACAATGGCGACTCTTGGAAAGGTCGATTCAGAAGTTAAGGGAGAAGACCGACCGGGGAACGATCAACCTCAATACGAATGGAAGCTTTCCAAAACGGGTGGTCAAATTATGTGATGGAGGGCTTGACAGCATTCGTGTAACACTCAATAGTCCCCATTCAAAATATTTCACGCTCTATCACAGACCCAAGGGATATACCTTCAGAGAAGTTATAGCTTCCCTGGTCTTGGCGAAAGAAAAAGGAATCTATACCTCCATTAACCTTCTCGTTCTCCCTGGATTTACCGATAGGGAGGAAGAAGTGAAAGGATGGTTGAAATTGATTCGAAGGACTCGTCTCGATCTCATCCAGATGCGAAATCTCAACATCGATCCCGACCTCTACCTGAAAGAAATGGGAGAAGGCCAAGGAATGGGAATTTCCAAAATGATCGAGATTCTAAAAAAGGAGTTTCCCTCTCTCCAATTCGGTTATTTTAATCGAACCAAAGAGCATTTCAGATTGTAGATCGCAGATTGTAGATTTTAAAAATTTGAAATCTGAAATTTGAAATCTGAAATCAGTACTGTCCGGTTAAGTTTTTTTAAAATTCAAAAATCTTTAAAAGTCTCAAGATGATAAGTAAAAAGATGACTGTTTTCGATTTCAATTCCCTTGCCCATATTGGCCATAATTCTCTTATCTTCGATAGGAAAGGAATGGCCAATGCACGGTGGGCGCATCGTCTTCTCTCAACTCATGGATTTCTTGCCAAGACACGAATTCAACAAATGTGTGCGACGTTATCGAGGCCACTATCGCCTCCGAACCTTTTCCTGCTTCGATCAATTCCTCTGTATGGCTTTTGCTCAATTGACCTATCGAGAAAGCCTTCGAGATATCGAAACCTGTCTTCGGGCGATGCACCCCAAACTCTATCATGCCGGCATCCGAGGCAACGTCTCTCGAAGTACCTTAGCCGATGCCAACGAAAAGAGAGAGTGGCGCATTTATGCCGATTTTGCTCATGTGTTGATTCGTACCGCTCGACAACTTTACGCCAACGAAGACTTCGGTCTAGAACTCGAACAGACCACCTATGTCCTGGATTCGACCACCATCGATCTTTGCCTCTCTCTTTTCCCTTGGGCCCACTTTCGCAAGCGCAAGGGAGCGATCAAATTGCATACGCTCATGGACCTGCGTGGCGCTATCCCTTGCTTTATCTGCATCACCGAGGGTACGACTCACGATGTCACGATTCTCGATCAGCTCCTTTTCGAACCGATGGCTTTCTATATCATGGATCGTGGTTATATCGATTTTGGTCGCCTTTACAGGCTCAGCCAAAACAGAGCCTTCTTCGTAATCCGTGCCAAGAAAAATCTCGATTACCAGCGACGCTCCTATCGTTCAGTAGATCCTTCTACGGGGTTACGAAGCGATCAGACCATTGTTCTTCGGGGTCCCAAAACCTCTCAAATCTATCCCGATCCGTTAAGGCGAATCAGTTATTTCGACGCCGAAACCAATCGCCGGTTCGTCTTCTTGACCAACAATCTCACTCTTCCAGCCCTGACGATTGCACTTCTCTTCAAGCACCGTTGGCAGATCGAAATTTTTTTCAAATGGATCAAACAAAATCTTCGAATCAAAGCATTCTATGGTACTTCTCCAAACTCGGTCAAGACTCAAATCTGGATCGCCATTTCAGTTTATGTACTTGTCGCTATCATCAAAAAGAAACTCAAAATCGATCGCTCACTCAGCGAAATCTTGCAAATTCTCAGCATCGCCCTTTTCGAAAATTCATCACTATTACAAGTACTTGTAGATTCCCAATTGCAGAAAGAAATGGAGCCGTTTTCTAACCAATTGAAACTATTTAATTCTTAGCCGGACAGTACTGATCTGAAATCTAAAATTAAGTTAAATGGATGATCACCAATTCAAAAGCGGGGCAAAGGCAGCTCTTCCCATTGTTTTAGGATACCTTCCGGTGGGGATGGCTTTTGGTATATTGGCTCAGAAAGCAGGCCTCAATGCCTTCGAGGGAGGCTTGATGAGCCTTCTTGTTTATGCTGGAGCGAGCCAATTCATCGCTGTGGAGATGATTTCAAAGGGAATCCTCTGGTTTCCAATCGTCCTCACCACTTTTTTTATAAATCTCCGGCATCTCTTAATGAGCTCGACCCTCTCCCTATTTTTTAATAGGAATCCGCTTCGGGCCCTCGGTCTTTTATCCGCTCAACTAACCGATGAATCCTTTGCTGTTGCTATGGCAGATACTTCTAAGATTTCAAATCGACCTATTTATCTGCTGGGACTCCAAATGACTTCTCACCTTGCCTGGATAAGTGGTTCCGTGGGAGGCGTCTTCTTTGGAAGCCTGATTGATCATAGGGAATACGGTCTTCCCTTTGCCCTTCCGGCCCTCTTCATCTGCCTCCTTATGATTCAAATCAAAAGCCCCCATCATTTTGGGATGATGGTGATTGCAGGGGTCTCCTCCCTCTTCTTTAAATGGGCATTTCCTGGAAACTGGTACATTCTTCTAGCCACCCTTCTTGCTTCGGGGATGGGAATAATAATAAAGCCCAAAGCTCAAAGTTCAAAGGTTAAAGGTGAAAAGGGGTGAAACAAGAGAACTTATTACTCATCTTCGGGATGGCAATGGTGACCTTTATCCCTCGTTTTATCCCTATCGCCTTTTTATCCCGATGGGACATTCCAGAAAAAATTAAAATGGGATTAGAGTATATTCCTGTGGCCATTTTAAGTGCCATTGTCTTCCCAATCCTCTTCTTTGATGGAGAAGGAGCTTTGGGGATTCAACCTAAATTCTTACTTTCTGCCATTCCTGTTTTTGCCTTTGCCTGGAAAATAAAAAGCCTCTGGGGATCGGTCATCCTGGGAATGCTGACCTACTGGGGACTGGGATACGTTCTTTAAGTCATTGGGTAATTAGGTCATTGAGTCATTTGGTCTTGGAACATGGAATTTTGATAACTCAATAACTAAATGACCTAATGACTTAATTACCAGTTATTAGGTTTTTCGGCGATGAGGCTGGCGATTGCCTTCCTCTTCCCTCCCTCTCTGAAAATCCCCTCTCGATAGCGAAGGATTCGAAATCCACTGAAAAGCCTGAGGAGTTCATTTGGTTTTAAGAAGTATTTCGATTGCTTGGGCCCTCCGGTAGCGAGACTTCGATGTTCAAGAATGTAGGTTTCGAAGATCACCTTCCCTCCTCTTTTTAACCCTTTCTTGATCTTTGGGATGAGGCTCCGTTTGAGAAAGTAGAAATTAGTAATAAGGTCGTATTCTCCCTCTTTAATTTTATAAGTATCGAGATCACCCCGGAGGGTATGAATCTTGACACCCACCTCTTGAGCCAATTTTCGGACCTTCTTCAAACCCATATTTGAGATATCGACAGCATCCACATCGAATCCATGTTGAGCTAGAAAGACTGCATTTCTTCCTTCGCCTGTCGCAATATCGAGGGCTTTTCCTTTTGGAAGAAGAGCGATATGTCTTTTAA
Organism: uncultured delta proteobacterium; assembly: GCA_963739325.1. Classification (GTDB taxonomy): domain Bacteria; phylum Desulfobacterota; class BSN033; order BSN033; family UBA1163; genus CAVTZZ01. The sequence continues at coordinate 53,916 of CAVTZZ010000047.1, forward strand.
GAAAAAGATTGGCCTCTTTGCCAAAAGCAAACTCCTTTTCTCTGAATCTCTCATCCCATCGTTTCTGATCCGCTTTCAACGTTATCCCTCCCACCCTGTTAAGTTTTTGTTAAAAACATTACCATTTGACTTTTTAAGAGTCAATTTACTCTTTTTAGATAACGATTGTTTTTTCATCCAATATTGATTAATTAAACCTTAAAGGAGGTTTTCTATGGATCAAAAAAAAGAAGAGATTGGCCACTTATATCATCAAGAAACAAAATATCGTAGAGAGGCGATGCCACGAGGAGGACTCGATTGGGCACATCAACCTTCCCCTTATAAAGAATTCCCTGATCTTTTGAAACATTTTCAGATTCGCCCCCTTGATCAACACGGGAGTAAACCCATTTGGGAAGTCATTGCTCAGAGGCGCTCCATTAGGGAATTTTCACATCAATCCATCACTTTTTCTGAACTCTCTCAAATGGTCTGGGCCACACAAGGGGTCACCTCGAGAGCATGGGGATTTGATTTTAGGGCAACACCCTCTGCTGGCGCTCTTTATCCTATTGAGACCTATATTGTAGTGAATCGAGTTGAAGAAATTCCACCAGGGATCTACCATTACAATGTGAAAGAAGCCAAATTATCCCTCTTGAAGGAAGGGCATTTCGGTTCTGATGTTTGCCATGCGGGTTTGGATCAAGAAATGCTTGAAGAAGCGGCCTGTGTTTTTATCTGGACAGCGATCGTCCAACGTTCGAAGTGGAAATATCGCGAGAGGGCTTATCGTTATATCTATATGGATGTCGGACATATCGGCCAGAATCTCTATTTGGCTGCCACTGCACTGAACCTTGGATGCTGTACGGTAGGTGCCTTTTTTGATGAGGAGGTGGATCGTCTTATCGGATTGGATGGAAAAGGAGAAATATCCGTCTATCTTGGGGCGGTTGGTTGGCCTCGATGAATTAGTACGGAGTGAATAGTTTTGAGTGATGATGGGAATGGACTCAAGAAGACTTTAAAAAAATTTTGTGGAAAAGCTTTGAACTCAGAGCTCCGAAACCCGAACTAAACTGAGTATGGATTTTATACAAACCGGGTCAGAAAAAGGACAGATTGAGAACCTATTGAAATTTAAGGATAATATTTCTCTAAAGAGAATCCATCCATCTTTTATGATCAATTATCAAACGATATATTGGTTGAAGGATTTTTTTCCTAAGGGAGAAGACATTCTAGGAGGAGTAAATTTAGAAAAAATATTTAATAAATCAATTACTTAACATTGCTGTGCCAAATGGTTAGAATTATGGTATGAATATTGCTGAAACAAATTGATCGGGGGGTAAAAATTTTTATGAAAAAAATAGTTTTTTTAATTTCTATCTTTTTGATCTTTTTGATCGGGTGTGCTGGAGTTCCTGTTCGTGAAGCGGTCAAGGTTGACCTCAGCCTCCCCGTAGGAAAGATCGAGGGGAATCAATTCATAGGGGTTCGGTATCCATTTAAAGTTTCAGCGCGACCTGGGTGGAAGGTGACCACAGAAATTCCAACCTTTATGGAGGAATTGGGTTATGAAAAGGCTGGGCTAGAGGAATCGGAAGTGTTCGTTTACAATCCTGCTACTCAATCCAATCTTCAGATTGATTTCACGCCAGCAGGCCGTTATTCCAAATTCAATCAAGAATTTATTGAAAGGCTTACAACCGCTGCTACAGGTAGCTTTAAGGAAGAGTTAGAAGAAGGTTATGGAAAAGAGGTCAAAGCCGAGATCAGTCTTACAACACCCTTCCCTTTAAAGGGTGTTCAATCTGCAGCAAAGAAATTTGGCACCTATACGCTAAAAGGAGTGAAGAGAGAACAGGGATGGATTTATGGGTTTTCAGAACCATACCAGATCTTTATCCTCTACATGATATTGGAAAAGGAAGGATCGAATGATCGCGAGGAAATATGGAAAATCTTGGATTCTTTTGAAGTTATAAGTAAAAAATAATCATGAAAGGAGAATAAATATATGGCAACAAAACCGGAATCAGGAGTGTATAAGTGTAAAACCTGCGGAATGGTTACCACAGAAAAGGGACATCTCTGCAGTCCCCAGGAGATCAAGCGAGCCTATACCTGCGAGTACTGTGGCATCACTGTCACCAACCCAAGACATGTCTGCAAACCTAAGGTGGCAAAACTAAATTATGTTTGCGATGCCTGCGGTCGGGTTGCGGTAGGAAAAGAAGATGTGTGTAAACCTACTGAAATCAAGAAGTGAAACGACCTGATCATCACTTCTGTGCCTGACCCGAGAAAACAGTTTCATTTATCCCATCAGTCCGTTTGATTGATGGGATTTTTGTTTCCGTTACTTCTCATCGATCAGTTGATTTTTGGAAGAAAATTTCTTAGTGTAAGGTTATCTGCAATCAGTGATGAGATAGGATCTCTTGAAAGAGAAGGAGGGTAGATATGGAGATTGTGGAACTGAAGAAAGGAATTTATTGGGTTGGAGCGATCGATTGGAATGTGAGAGACTTCCATGGTTATTCAACTCCTTTTGGGACAACCTATAACGCCTATTTGATTCTTGATGAAAAAAATGTCCTTGTCGACACGGTGAAGGCCCCCTTCTATTTAGAAATGTTGGGTCGGATTTCAGAAATCATCGATCCATCGAGAATCGATGTGATCGTTTCAAACCATGTAGAAATGGATCACTCCGGTTCACTTTCTCAGATGGTCGATCGGATTGGGAATCCATTGGTGATCACCTGTGAAAGAGGAAAGAAAGGGTTGGAAAGACATTATCAGAGATCGATGAATTTCAAAACGGTGAAGACAGGAGATACTTTTTCCATAGGCCATCGGACTCTCACATTTGTGGAAGCTCCCATGCTTCACTGGCCGGATAGTATGTTTACTTATATTAAGGAGGATCAGCTTTTATTGCCGAATGATGCCTTTGGTCAACATATCGCCTCCAGCCAAAGGTTTGAAGATGAGGTTGGGGATGAGGTGATGAAACACGCAGCAAAATATTATGCCAATATTCTCTGGCCTCTGGCACCCCTCATATTGAAAAAGGTAGACGAGGTAGTGAAGATGGGCATTCCCATCGATATGATTGGACCCAGTCATGGCCTCATTTGGAGAAAAGATCCGAGCCGGATTATCCAGGCCTATGTCAATTGGAGTGAAGGGAAGACGGAGAGGAAAATCATCGTCATCTATGATACCATGTGGGGAAGTACAGAATCCATGGCGAAGGCCATCCTTAAAGGGTTGATCGAAGAGGGAGTGGAAGCAAAATTTCTTCATCTCCGATCGAATCATCGGAGTGATATTATTAATGAGATGCTGGGGGCAAAAGGCATTCTTTTGGGATCCCCTACGCTCAATAATGGGATGTTTCCAACGATGGGCGATTTCCTCACCTATATGAAAGGGTTGAGACCAAAGGGAAAGATCTTTGGTCTTTTTGGATCGCATGGATGGGGAGGTGGCGGTGTCAAGGAGATGAGAAAGAGTCTTGTCGAAGAGAAATTTGAAGTCTGGGAGAAAGAACTGGTTGTCCAATATATCCCTGATTCAGAGGAATTGAAAAAGGCAATTCAGTTCGGTAAGGAATTTGCGAAAAAGGTTCTAGGAAATTAACAATGGAAGAACAGTCAGGTTCTTATAATCCGATGGTCATTGATCATTTTCACCATCCGAGGAATATGGGTGAGATGGAGAATCCAGATGGAGTAGGAGAAGCTCAAAATCCTGTCTGTGGAGATACGATGAGACTCTTCATTAAAGTTGAGGGAAATCGGATCATTGATGCGAAGTTTCTGACCTTCGGTTGTGCCGCCGCCATTGCTTCGTCGAGCATTGCCACTAAAATGATCAAAGGGAAAACGCTCGATGAAGCCCTCACGATTTCAAATGGTATGGTATTAGAAGCGCTCGGAGGACTTCCACCCACAAAAATCCATTGTTCCGTCCTCGCTGAGCAGGCTATCAATGCTGCTGTTTTAGATTATAGGAAGAAGGTGACAAGATGATTGGGAGAGAAGCCTGGATTAGCCTTTTAAAAAAAGCCGTTCAAGAGTCTTCTGCTGATCAAACAGAGGCGATCCTATTAACAGAAGATTCCTCACTGACCCGATTCACCCAATCTGCCATTCATCAGCATGTAGCTGAACAGAATGGAACGTTGATTCTGAGGGTCGTTTTGGGAAAAAAGATTGCAGTGGTTACAACGAATGCCCTCAAACTTCCTTCGTTGAGGGATTCCTTTCAAAAAGCAATCTCCCTCGCTAAGATCCAACACCCCAATGAGGGGTTCATTTCCCTGCCAGGACCAAAACCCATTCCTGAAGTGGATACGTTTTCTAAAAAAATTGATCGTCTCACGCCAGACAGGAAAGTAAAAGTAATTAAAGATCTTTTTACCATCGTGAAGGAGAAGGGATTTAATGTTTCAGGCGCTTTTTCACATGGAAAAGTAGAACTGGCAGTGATCAATTCGTTAGGAGTCGAAGCCTACCAAAGATATTCCGATCTCTTTTTTCATCTAATCGCACATAACGAGAAGTGCTCTGGTTATGCCAGCTTTGTATCGAGGGATCCTGACCAACTCAATATCGATTCTCTGGCCAAAGAGGCAATCGAAAAAGCATCACAGGGAGAACCGATTCAGATCAAACCAGGAGAGTATGAGGTCATTTTAGAACCCTATGCGGTGAGTGAACTTCTCTCCTTCCTTGGCTATTTGGGCTTTCATGCATTAGCTGTTCAAGAGGACCGAAGTTTTTTCTGTAATCAATTTGCTAAGAAGATGGTGGATGAAAAAGTAACGATTTACGATGATGGTCTCGACCCACAAGGATTGCAGGTTCCTTTCGACTTCGAAGGTATCCCAAAACAGAAGGTGGTCTTCTTTGAGGATGGGATTGCCAAGGGGGCAACCTATGATTCCTTCACTGCAGGCCGAGAGGGGAAAAGTTCTACGGGCCACGCACTCATCGCACCCAATACAGAAGGCCCGATTCCCATTAATCTCTTCATGAAGGAAGGGAATTCCTCACTGGAGGAGATGATCAGGTCTGTTCGAAGGGGAATCTATGTTACCCGATTCCATTATATCAATGTGGTTGAACCCATGAAAGCTGTCTTGACTGGAATGACTCGAGATGGAACCTTTTTAATTGAAGAGGGTGAGATCAAGAGCCCGATCAAGAATCTGAGGTTCACCGAATCGGTTCTCAAAGCTCTTTCCCAGGTGAGCGCTATCTCAAAGGACAGAAGGGTTTGTTCTGAGGGGACGGTCTACTCCAGGCGCTTTGTCACGGGGGTGGTGGCCCCTGCGATTAAAGTGGATGGATTTAATTTTTCGGGAGTATCTGCGCTATAAGTGAGCTAAAGTTTAAAGTGACTAAAGTGAGCTAAAATTAACTTTAGTCACTTTAGTTCACTCGTAACTTTAGTCACTCTTCAAAGGGGTGGGGCATGAAAGAACTTATTGATAACATTCTCAATCTGGCAAAACTAAAGAGAGTGGATTATGCCGATATCCGAGTTGTTCGCCGACAGAATGAAGAGATCGAGGTGAAGAATGGTAATGTTGAAGCGTTGACCCACGATGAGGATTTTGGTTTCGGGCTAAGGGTCCTCTTCAGAGGTGCATGGGGATTTGCTTGTAGTTCAAAAATGAATAAGAAAGAGTTGGAGACTGTTTTTGGAAAGGCATTGAAGATTGCTAAGGCCAGTTCAAAGGCTAAAGGTAAAGAGATTTTTTTCTCCCTTTCATCCCCCAGAGTAGATAAATATAAGACCCCAATTTCGGTGAACCCTTTTGATGTCCCCCCGGAGAAGAAACTTGATCTTCTTCTCATGTCCGATGAAATCATCCGAAGAAATAAGAAAGTGAAGATCTCAGAAGCCTTTATGGGTTCATATAAAACCGAGAAAACGTTTGCCTCCACAGAGGGTTCCTATATTGAACAGGAGATCATGGAGTGCGGTGCAGGCATTTCAGCAACTGCCATTGAAGGGGGAGAGGTTCAGGTGCGATCCTATCCCAATTCTTTTAGGGGAAATTTTGCAACCAGGGGTTATGAATGGATTGAGAATTTGGCACTCCAGAATCATGCAGAGCGACTGGCAGAAGAGGCAGTGCAACTTCTTTCTGCAAAACCCTGTCCCTCAAAGGTGGCCACTCTGATACTGGATAATTCGCAATTAGCCCTTCAGATTCATGAATCGATCGGCCATCCCATTGAACTCGATCGAATCCTCGGGACAGAGGCCAGTTATGCAGGAACCAGTTTTTTAAAGCCTGAGATGGTTGGCCATTTTAAATATGGCTCAGAATTGGTGAATATCGTGGCCGACGCAACCTATCCAGGAGGCTTAGGGACCTTTGGCTATGATGATGAGGGTGTTGAGTCCCAGAAAGTTCCTATTATATCTCAAGGGATCCTGGTCAATCTTTTGACATCAAGAGAGACTGCCCATCATCTGAAAAAAGAGAGCAATGGAACAATGAGGGCAGATGGTTGGAATCGAATTCCCCTCATCCGGATGACCAACATCAATCTGGAGCCTGGAGAATGGACATTAGAAGGAATGATTGCTGATACCGAGGAGGGGCTTTTCTTAAGCACCAATCGTAGTTGGTCGATCGACGACAAAAGGATCAACTTCCAGTTTGGAACGGAGATCGGATGGGAAATTAAGAATGGGAAACTCGGAGAGATGCTGAAGAATCCCACTTATACGGGAATTACTCCGCAGTTTTGGAATTCTTGTGATGCCATTGCAAATCGAGATCACTGGCAGATGTGGGGAACACCCAACTGCGGAAAGGGCGAACCCGGGCAAGTGGCTCACGTAGGACACGGTGCAGCGCCAGCAAGGTTTAGAAATGTTCAAGTAGGAGTCATGAAATAAAAAAATGTGTTTCAAGTTACAAGTTTAAATATAAGGGGGCATGGGGTTTGGCACAGCGTAAATAGGCACTTGGATGATAGATTTGTGATATAATTATGAGGGGTTAATGATGTTTTTTTGAGCGCGCGGCAAATCGGGGATTTCACGAGGTTTGGCACAAATATTTGCAGAAAGTTTGGCAAAAAGTGTACATTTTGTCACTTTGTGAAATTTTTGAATGTTTCGAGCATTTTGACACTTTATACCTCCAAAATATTGACCAAACTTATGGGTAAAGGCGCAAGCTTTTTTTGCCTAAACAAAACCCAAAAAGTTTCTTAAAAAGATGGGATTTTCCCTGGAAACAGTGTATATTAAAAATGAGGGAGATACCCTCTTAGATTTCGTTGAAAAATTCATAATTCTGGTATAAAAGAAATTGTTACTTTGGTTTTGAGGAGTTAGGTATGGGGAGTGAGGAAAATCTTCAGTTAGACCCGAGAGACATGTTTTCTGTTTGGGATATTCCGATGTATTCTGCGTCAACGGTGAGTAAATTAATTGGATTAAGCGTTACCCGTGTGCGACGTTGGCTTATGGGGTATGAATATACCTATCCGGTTGGTTCAGATTTTGGCTTCCCTAAGAGACACAAGGAGCCTGTTATAAGCAGAAAAGCGGATTCGAGTTGTGCATCTTTCTACGACCTAATAGACCTTCTATTTGTGAAAAGATTTCTTGAGCACGGAGTTAGTTTACAGAAAGTCCGAAAGGCCCTTAAAGAAGCGGAAGAGTTAATAGGGGGCCATCATTTTGCGCAACGTATCTTTTTCACTGATGGAAGAAATATATACTTCAGAGTAAGAAATGATGCTGATGCTCTTTTGGAGTTATTATCTGGGGGACAATGGGTAATTGCTCCAATCATCAAACAATTAGCAAGTCAGATCGATTTTGATCAACCGACCGGAGTTGCTCAAAGGTGGTATCCTCTTGGCCCCAGGGGTCTTATAGTTCTTGATCCGAGAATTTCTTTTGGGAAACCAACCTTACGCGGACGTGGAGTCGCAACCGCAAATGTGTATGATCTATTTTTAGGCGAAAATAAAAGCATTGATCGTGTTTGCTCATGGATGAACCTGAAAAGTAGGGAAGTCGAAGCAGCGGTAAAATTCGAAGGCTTATTGGCTGCAGCATGAAATGCTTCTTCTTTGATAACAATGTTAGTAAAAAAATCGTTGAAGGCTTAAAAGCCTTTGGAGAAGAAGTGGTTTATTTACAAGATAAGTTTTTGGAAGATTCGCCTGATATTGAATGGCTCCAATATGTTGGCGAAAAAGGGTTAGTTCTCATTACCAGAGATGAGAAAGTACGATGGAATCCTGCCGAAATTACAGCTATTAAAAAATTTAAGGTTGTCACATTCTTCTTGGGAGGGAAGAATCTGAATAGATGTAAATTAATTCAGCAAGTCGTCAAAAATTGGCCAAGAATAAAAGAACTTTCTGAAAAAACCCAACCTCCATTTGCATATCGCATCCCGCCAACAGGAGTAAAATTTACCCAGATCCTTCTATAGATATATCAACTCAACATAGATGGTCTGGGGTCGGATGGTCTGGGGTCGGATGGTCTGGGGTCGGATGGTCTGGGGTCGCGTCTCAACTTTTTACAAAAATTTGATGATTGTTGAGACCTGACCCCTTTTTTGTGGAGAGAGTGTTATGTGTTTATCAAGGACAAATCACGTCGTGCTCCATCGACATAGCTGAAGCAACAGGCTTAGATCGTGCACTGTCTAATAATTTGTGATGTTTCTCGCAGAGCTATGCCCATTGATTTCCATCTCTATCTAGTTGGGGAAGCAGCGCCATATCACTGCAACCATCCCAGGTACATTGACCGTATAACATTTGACAATCCTCCTAAAAAGATTTAACTCTTTCAATCACGTTCGATATTAATGATTTTAAAAGGCCGTCCCCCTTGCCGGGGATCGGGTATCGAATTTTGGTCAAGTGTATTTCTTAATCCTCCATTGTCGAGTACTCCCCACATATTTTGATCTTTATATTTGAATAGAACTACATAGTGATAATCGACTGCCCCACAGTATTTGGGGTCAGGTCTTGTATTTTGATGTTTTAGAATTAGCCCCATCATTTAATCTTTCTTGTGATCCCAACATAAAGATTCAAGACCTGATGAACCCAGGCTCTTACTATGCTGGAACCTTTACTCGGTATTTCTTTTTCAGGTCGTCGGCGACATCCTTAAGGTCTAACTTCTCAAACGTTGATCTCTTAGGTATCCCAGTGGTTACATCAATCCCTCTCAATGCGTAATATTCGTCCAGCGATTTACTGAGCCCCTCTCTATCCAGCCAGGTTTTGTTCGCTTCGAATACAGAGTCAAAGAACCAGTCATTCTCCCTTGTGTGTCCGTGCCTCGTCAACAATGCTCTCTCCAGCATATAAATTCTATCTGCGGTTCTCATCCACTCTTCTTCAGTCATATCAATTCCTGTGACAGCGGAATAGAGCCGTCTCTCAACAGATATATCACCCATGTGATCCGCTGTATATGTACTCGATGTAAGGGGAAGGTTAAAGATGCAGGTGACTAAACTATCCGTCATGATCCTCCAATTCTGAATGGTTAGGGCCGGAAGTGCCTTGCATTCCCACGTCGTCAAGTCACTCGCCTTCTCTGTGCCCCACAACTTTTTATTCATCGTTACAATTATTTTTTTGTACTCGTTAGAATCTTTGGGAATTTTCAGTGGGTGCAACGAAAAGCTTGGGTCATACGCATGAGATTGCAGACCGCGAGAATCCAGGCCGGTGACGGTTGAGGTTATTCTGTGCATGGCTCCTAACTTATTTTCTTTCATCGCTCCATGCCCGCCGTGTGTGCCTGACTGCAGGGCAAAAAGCTCGTAAAGATTGATCGCCTCACCCCCTAAGCGGTGACACGCCCGACCCGGTCCCTCCGCCAGGAGGTCTCCGATCCCTTCTCTGTAAGCAATTTTGTGTATAAACTCGTTGTAGAATTCTTCGGATCCTATCTGATCGGCTGATAGCCCTATGTTCTCCTTGTTCAAGACTCCTTGATCAAAAAGTGGAAGGTAAAATTCGCAAGCACCCTTATTCGCAGGACCGCAGATTCCTAAAAGGTCATACAGTTTCCATGTGCTGTATGCGTGCGGGCCGAAAGGTTTCTTTTCTCCGTAATATTTCTGCTCCCCACGAGCAGATGTCATTTCATGGCATCTAATGTTGCCGGAACCAACATGAGACCCATCCATAAATTTTATTGCTAAACCGCAACACACAGGGCATGCGAAACAACCGCTAAAACCCCGCCTGATAGCACCCTTCTCTTCTAACTCTTCGAGCTTAGACCCTACGTACCGATTGATTCTATAAGTCTGTCCCCTGTGACAGGCAGACGGCTCTGCTTCTCCCTCTTTGCGTGTTACAAGACGCTGAAAATAGTAAAGGATGTCGAAGAGCTCTTCAGGTCTCGCCACCGGCACTCCTCCGGTCCCCCTGACCGCAATTGCCTTCAGGTTCTTGGAGCCCATCACGGCGCCATAACCCGGAATGCCAGATGCGCTTGAATCGTCTGTCAAGATGACAGCAAGCCGAACCAGGTGTTCTCCTGCCGGGCCAATGGTTACCGATTTAGCGTTCTTACCATGCCTCTTCCAGATATCCTGTTGTGTGGCATAGGTGTTCAGACCCCATAGATCTCTTCCATCCCTGATTTCAGCCTCTCCGTCGTGTATCCATAAGTATACTGGCTTTGCTGCCTTGCCTTGGAGGATGATGCCGTCGTATCCGGCGAACTTCAGTTCCGGACCCCAGTGTCCACCGATAGCACTACGTAAATAAATCTCTTCCGGATATCCCAACGGTGCCACACCTGACACAATCGTTCTTCCAGCGGTTGGTGAAGGAGTACCTGCCAGAGGGCCCGTCATGAACGTGAGCCTATTCTCGGGGTCAAAGGCTCCAACTTTAGGGGATACCTCATCCCAAATGATCTTTGCCCCTACACCTCTTCCGCCTATAAACTTGGGTACGTAGTTGCTGGTGGGCACGGTTGATATTTTCCCGGTGGTCAGGTCAACCCTCAGGATCTTTCCAACCCATCCATATAATTCCGCCATTTTTTATATGTCCTTCTTACCGGCATGTGCCCCTTAACTCCCGTCCATCAGGACGGGGCAAGTCGATTAAGACCCGACCACGGGGGGCACTATATAAACAAAAACTACCTTACCGGGAAGCCCCGAGCTTCACATATGTTATTGCCCCCGTAGGGCAAAACTTCACGCACTGGGGTTCTTCATCGCATAGGTCACACTTAAAGCTTCTGTCCTTCGCCGCATTAAATCGTATGCGTGGCGGAGTAACTGTACAAGCCTCCATGCACGACTTACAACCCGTGCATTCCTTCTCGTCTATCACTCTCGCCCCGGACACACCATCCACATGCAGAGCTCCAGTGGGACATGCCAGCAAGCATCCGGGAGCATCACATTGCTTGCAGACCATTGCCTCACATATGTATCCACCTAACTCATCTTTCAACACCTGTATCCGGGCCAGCTCCGGATTTGAAACACCCTCCTTATAGAGTGAGCATACAGTCTCACAAGTTCTACAACCTCCACAAATATCGGGATTGACTATGATATGTCCTTTTGACGGGGGCGGCAATGTTTTCTTTACAGCACCGCTGTCGACCAGGAAGTCTCGTCTCGACACCAACTCTTTCTTGCCTTCAGCCATAGGGTCAATATGTCCTTCACTATTTTTTACTAACAGACAAGCACTACCGCCAACCTCAATCCATAGGGCACTTCCGCCGGTGATGTGGCACTTCCGATAGGATAGATGTCCCAGCCTTCCTTAACGGCCATCGTGTATGCATCCATGCCAACTCCTTCCATGGGGGATCTCGCCTTTAAACGATGGGGGCAGGCCTGGCCAAGGACCAGAGCGCGGCACTCGACATCAGCACAGAAAAGCGCTTTGCAGGAGCCGTTGCCGAATGCAAGAGCCAGGTGGTAACCATCATAGAAAGCCTCAGCCTCAATCTTAGCCGTGATCTCAGCGAGTTTTCTTTGGTAAGGTCTAGCCAAATTCTTTTCTCTGGCCTCCGCACCTGCTATGTCGCCTGCAGGTACCTCCAGCTTGATAAATATGGCGTAACGAAACTTACTCAATACTTTTCTGACGTGATCTAGATTCATTGCGTAGGGAGGACAATTAGCATTGGTTCCATAACCAGAACATCTAGGGTATGTGCATTTTGCCAATACCCTTTCGTCAATGATCACTTTATCCGCGGTGATAACCTTGGCATCCGTTGCTCCCAGTTTGATAGAGCGTTGTCTTAATTTCTCTAGGTCTTTCTGTAATTGTTCCTCGGGGGTTTTCTCAACAATTTTTCGAACCATAAGGTACCTCCATCGAATAATTTCTTGTCGATATTTTTAGCTATGTTTGACCAATCTTTCGCAGACGTAAAAAGCAACGCATACCAAAGTTTGTTTATTTAAGTGAGAAGACTACACCCCTTGAAGATACGAAAAGGGGGCGGTATATCAAAATGCTTGACATTTGAGTTTGGGAGTTTAAACTTATATTTGAACTTTGTCATTTGTCATTTTCTTTTCTCGTGACGTCTTCAGCGTAACCCTCTTTAAAGCCTTCGACAATCTTCCTCGAAACCTTCGCGGTTGCCTTAAAGATCTTCTTTAAACCTTCTTTGAATAACTCCTTTGCCTCTTTAAGTTCCTCTTCTTTTTCTTCTTTCATGATGTCATCACCCCTCACCCGCCCTCTCCCCCGAGAGGAGAGGGGAGGAGTGAGGGGATAACTATTTCGTCGGCGAGGGCATCGTCTTCATCTTTTCAATTTGGGCTCTTACCCGTTGAGCCTTCTCACTATTCGGATCTACCCTTAAGTAGTCTTCCCATGCTTTGATGGCTCCTTTAATATCTCCTTTGTCATGGAGGAGGACAATACCAATATTGTATCGACTGTTGACATGTTTTGGATCGGATTGGGCAACCTTTTTGAATTCTTCAATCGCCCGATCAAAATCCCCCAACGCCCGATACATGATGCCCATATCGGTTCTCACATCTGAATTATCCGGTTTGACAGTAAGGTATTGGCGATAAGCCTCAATCGCTTCTTTTGGTTCTCCAGAATCGAAATAAAGGTTTCCCAATTCTATCCAAGCAGGAAGATTCTTTGGGTCTTTTTTAACGATCTCCTTAAGGGATTGAATTTTTGAGGCGACTTCGATGGGATCAGGCCCCTTGGGAGTAGGCATTGGAGCCATCTGGGGTTTCTGGACTACAGCAGGCTTTTCAACCTCCTTTGTTCCTTTAAGAATCGCAACGGTCGCACCGGCAATGAACCCAACGATAAAAGCAATGACGACAACCAGAATGACTGTCTCTTTTTTCATTTTAATATCCTTTTTATTTTTAATCATAACATGGAATAAAAATAACAAAAAGAGTCTGCTCTATCCTTTGATTTTTGGAGTATTCTATGATACTAAACTTATATTGATCCATTTCATAAGGAAGAAGGAGGAATAGCGATGAAATGTTATATTTGTGCGAAACAGGGACTGGATGAGGAGGCAGTGGCTATCTGCATTGTTTGCGGAATGGGCCTCTGTCTTGGACATGCATTTAAGGAGGAACTCTTGGTGAGGGATATCATCGATTGGGGATTTGGAGAGGAAAAAATTGAATATCCCCACACCTTACCTCGGTTTGTCTGCGCTGAATGCAAACTTGCCATTAATCAGAGGAAGAAAGTAGAGAGGAGGTAGAAAAGTTAAGAGGTCGGTAGGGAGTTGAGAGTTAAAAAAAGTTGTTTTTTATCAAAAGATTAAGAATAATAATGATATGAAAAAGAAGATTCTGGTCGTTGAGGACGAAGAGGGTTTGAGGCTTCTTTATGAAGAAGAGCTGAAGGCAGAGGGATATGAGGTCATCACTGCACAGAACGGAAGGGAGGCCATCCAACAATTGGAGGAAGAAAAGCCCGATTTGATCATCCTCGACATTGTCATGCCTGTGATGGATGGAATGGAGGCCTTGGGGCGAATAGTTGGAAAAGAGAGAAAGATCCCCATTATCCTTAACACCTCTTATCCAGGGTATCGCCGGGATTTTATGAGTTGGGCAGCAGATGCCTATGTGACAAAGTCAACAGATCTTGGGGAGTTGAAAAATAAGGTTAAAGAACTATTAGAGAAAGGTAAGGCTCGGTGAAGAAAGTCCTGGCCATGATTTTAGCAGGCGGTCGAGGAGAGAGGCTCTATCCTCTTACGAAGGATCGGGCAAAACCTGCTGTCCCCTTTGGTGCCATTTATCGGATTATCGACTTTACTCTTTCTAATTGCCTCAATTCTGATGTCCGCCGCATTTACGCCCTCACTCAATATAAATCGATCTCTCTCCATCGCCATATTCAATTAGGATGGAACATCCTTTCAACTCCATTGGGAGAATTTATTGAAGTCATTCCTGCCCAACAAAGAATTGATGAACACTGGTATCAGGGGACAGGCGATGCCATTTTTCAAAATATTTATACCTTACAACAAGAAAAACCTGATCTTATCCTGATTCTCTCAGGTGACCATATCTATAAGATGGATTATCGAAAGATGATCGCTTTCCACTTGGAAAAAAATGCAGATCTCACTGTTGCAACGATCCGGATGGATCGAAAATTATCAAAAGAGTTAGGTGTGATAGAAGTGGACAGGGATTGGCGAATGATTGGATTCCAAGAGAAACCTGAAGAACCAAAAACGATTCCTGGAGATTCGGAAGGGATCTTAGCCTCCATGGGAGTTTACGTTTTCAATACGGAGATATTGGTGAGGCGGTTGATCGAAGATGCTCGATCCAATTCAACCCACGATTTTGGAAGGGATATTATTCCCGCAATGATCGGAAAGGATCGGGTCTTCGCTTTCGATTTCAGACAAGGGGATCCGGGAGAGACAGGATATTGGAGGGATGTGGGGACAATCGATGCCTACTTTGAAGCAAACATGGATCTCGTCTCGGTCACCCCTCAACTCAACCTCTATGATCCTCAATGGCCCATCTTAACCCTCCAGTCTCCCAATCCACCCGCTAAGACTGTCCTGGTTGAGGAGGGGAGGACAGGAACAGCCCTCAACTCGATCATTTCGAATGGTTGCATCATCAGTGGAGGGAATATCAAGAGTTCAATCCTCTCACCGAAAGTCATGATCCATAGTTACGTTGAGGTGGAGGATTCTATCCTTATGGAAGGAGTGGATATCGGAAGATATGCCAAGATCCGAAGAACGATTATTGATAAGGAGGTCCATATCCCCCAAGGGATGGAAATCGGTTACGATTTGGATGAAGATGCAAAACGATTCACAGTGACCGCCTCAGGAATTGTTGTCGTTCCGAAAGGAATGAGGCTCTAAAAGAAATATTTAAGATTGTTTCAGGGGGATCAGGATAACATTATCTTATCAAAAGCGCCTATTGTCTTCAAGCATTTGGAGATCTCAGGGTTATATCTAAGGAAAACTTGCATGCCTCAAAAACTGACCATATTAGGGGCGTCGGTGAGGTGGAACCTCAGAGAAAGGAAGGTAGTTCATTGTTATGGCAGAAGGGACATGGAAGAATTATAAAGAAAAGAAACATTTCAAGCCATCACCATTAAAAGGCATCAGGGTACTCGAGGTGTGTACTTTGGTGCTGGGTCCTGCGGGACCAGGTTATTTAGCAAAGATGGGTGCCGAAGTCATTAAGTGTGAAATCCCACCCAAGGGGGATGTCGCTCGTGAGATGGTTCCCTTTGGCTATTTCTTTAGAGGGCAGGCTCCGGGGTTTATTCCCATTAACATCAACAAGTACTGGCTAGGGCTGGATTTGCATAGAACTGAAGGGCAGGAGGTGTTTCGAGAACTCGCGGTTAGGTCTGACATTATTGAAGATAATCTGAGACCGGGGGTGATGGATAGTTGGAATGTTGGCTACCGACAAATCAAGGAGATTAAACCAGACATTATTTATATCTCCAAGACCGGCTTTGGTCACTGGGGCCAATATGCTGAGGAGAATAGGCCTTCCAACGACGGTGGTGCTCAGGCATTTTCCGGATATGCCTGGATGTCAAGGTTCCCGGGCCAGCCGCCCCTTAAGAACCGGCTATTTGTCTGTGACAGTTATGGTGCATTGATGGGTGAAGTGCCTGTATTGGCTGCCCTCCACTATCGAGAGAGGACAGGTAAGGGACAGTTCATCTCGTTGTCACAGAGTGAAAATATTATGCGGGCAATGTCCTGGGTCTGGCCCTACCAGCAAATTACTGGCAAGGGTGCTATGCCCGCCGGGAACAGGGACGTATCCATATGTCCTGCCGACACATTTCTCTGTGCCGATGATACCTTCGTGGCAATAGCTGCGCCGGCTCCGGAGGAGTTCAGGGGTCTGTGCACCGCTATGGGCAGGCCAGAATTAGCCGACGCACCCAGATTTAAAGACCACCTAACTCGACTGCAGGAGGAAAACGCCACTGAAATTCTCAAGATGATTGCCGATTGGGCGAGAACCAAGACCTCCGAGGAGGTCGAGGAATTGGCCGAAAAGCATGGCTTCGCCGCATCTCGGCTATACACCGCTAAGAATGTCGTGGAGGATAAGCATTTCCGAGAGCGAGACTTTATGACTGAGGTTGATGACCCTCTCCTTGGTCAGTACCTCGAATATGAATTTCCAGTGATGATGTCCAAGACCCCACCGAAGGTAAAATGGTCAGTGAGACCGGTAGGCTTCGACAATGAATATATGATGGTACATCTTTTGGGCAAGAGTGAAGACGAGATTAAGCATTTGTATGATTGTGGTGCTCTGGGTAAATGGGCAGACATGGAGGGACGCCGGCCACCACCTGGCTGGGATGGTAAGGCTGGGCTTATTCTTGCCAGAGACCGTGAAGGGAAGGAGTAAAGGCAATGGAGACGGAACAGACCTGGCCAGATTGGGTAAGGGAGAGGGATAATCCTAGGATTGCGCATACCAAGCCCGAGGCTCTGGATGATATAACCGTGTTGGACTTGAGCTATAAGAGCTTCGCTGGGTGCTATTGCTCTTCGCTCTTGGCCGAATTTGGCGCTGAGGTCTTGAGGATAGAACCTCCAGAGGGTGATTTCATCAGAACCTGCACCCCTTACGGCATGCTGTACAAGGGTGAAGGTCTTAACTATTTGAGTGAGGGCAGAAACAAGTTTCATATTAGCCTGGACCTGAAAAAGCCGGAAGGCAGGGAGATACTCAAGGGTCTGGTAGGCCAGGCCGATGTGCTTATAGAGACCTATAGACCCGGAGTCATGGATGATTGGGGTATTGGCTATGAGCAATTAGGGGAGATTAATCCCAGGCTGATATTCGCTTCTATAACGGGCTATGGGCAGTTCGGGTCCATGAGCCGGAGTCGGATGCCAGACTACGATAATATAACCCAGGCCAGATCAGCGGTACAGTATACCACGGGAGAGGTTATGCCCGAGGGCAAGAGTTACGATGAATGTCCCTGGGCAGTTCCCACTAAGGCTGGCCCCTGGATAGGATGGGTCCAAGCGGGAACATTTATGGCTGTTGGTATCCTGGCAGCTTTGTACTGGAGAGGAATGACCGGAGAAGGACAGGCACTGGATGTCGCCACGGCTGAGGCTTACGCCTCTTTTGATGACTATGCTACGTCGTGGTATCAGGGGTGTGGAGCTATCTCCGAGCGCTTTGGCAGTCTGACTACGGCGGCTTGGCTATACTGCTTTGCGCCAACCAAGGATGGCGCTGTTTTTCTGGGAGGCATAAGGTTAGAGATGTGGAAAGCGTTTGCCGACATGATAGGGAAATGGGATGAGTGGGGCGCTGCGAGTTGGACGACCAATGCAACTTTTACGGAAAAGGAGCAGCAATTGAAATGGTCACGGCTAATCTTTGCCGAGACACGCAAATACACTAATAAGGAACTGGTAAACATGTCCGTAGAATATGCCAAGAAGGGCCGTTTAGCTCCCATTACCCCAGTGGTGGCACCGGTCTGTTCTCCTGAGGAGACTATGAAAGATGCCAACTGGCTGGAAAGGGGGATTTTTACTCCGGTTAAAGACCCTGTTTACGGAGAGCTCGTTGTAGCTCAGGCGCAACACAAAATGACAGAAACGCCCATAAGGACAAAATGGGTGTGCCGACCAGTGGGCTATGACAATGAGCACATCTACCTCAAATATATGGGGTTTGGACCTTCCAAGCTAAATAAGCTGAAGAAAGCCGGCATCATTTAGGAGTTAGCGAAATTAAGTGTATGTCACAGATCATTGTCACAAAGAATATTCATGGAATTATTTTGGCCGCTGAAAATCGGGCTCTCCAGTTGGATGAGAGTGGAAAAGAGATATCGTTACAAGTCAACCGTCTCCTTCCTCTGACCTCTCATTGTGCCCTTCTGACTGCCGGTGCAGCCGAAGGAATTGAAATGGGGAATGCTTTGAGATCTTTTATTCAAGGAGAGGGGTTCAATGATGTGGAGGAACTTTATGGAGCCTCCCTCGCCTTTCTCTCAACGGAATACGAGCGATTTATGAGAAAAAAGTGCGAACTCTTGCCCATCGATCCGATCCATCATGTCTCCTTTGTCCTGGCTGGAAAGACATCGAGGGACCAAACGATGCCTTTCCGACTCTACTTCCTCTGGACAAAAAAGAAGATTCCTCAGCTTGACGGGGACGAAATTTCTTACGCCTTCTCCCTACCCCGTCGGATGGGATTAGAGTTTCAGCTAAATAAGATGTGTAAAGAGAATGCTTCGTTGAAGGAGATTCTGAAAAAGGTGGTGGAGGGAGTGGAGCATTTAAAAGAACAGGGAGAGGTAAGTTCTTCCTTCTCTTTTGCCAGGATCACTCAAGAGGGATATCAATCCCTGAGCCCCTGAAGAAAACTCTCCACATTTCTTCCAAGAACGGAGTGGTTATAGCCTCCTTCAAGGACTCCAAATCGTCTTCCTCGACAGTTTTTAAGAGCGAACTCCTTGACCCATCTCCCGATAGAAAGATAATCCTCGGTTTTGAGCAAACCTCCCCAGTCCTCTTGATGGCGGTCAAACCCTGCGGAGACAGCGATGATTTCGTATGATCCTTCTGTTTGAAGGCCTCGTTGAAGATCTTTCAGGAAGCTCTCTCGATTTGTCCCTTCAGGATGGAAATAACGGACTTCTTTAGAACTGCTGAAGATGTTTGAGGTGCCGTCTCCATAATGGAGATCAAAGTCGAGAATCATGGCACTTTTGATCTTCTCTTCACTGATGAGCCTTTTGATAGCAATGGCAATATTATTGAAATAGCAGAACCCCCAACAGGAATGAGGACTGGCATGATGTCCTGGAGGACGGATCAGACCAAAGGCAGGTTCTCCATCAAAGGCCATTTCCCCAGCCAGAACAGCCCCTCCTGCTGCGAGGAGGCCGATCTCGTAGACCATCGGTTCACCCTTGACCCATTGAATATGCTGCCTTCCATGGACTCTCTCTAAATCTTTCTCTGATACAGGCTCTGGTTCAACAAATTCAAATTCTTTTTCCAGGGCTTTGACGATGGACTCCATCCTTCCCGCAGCAGCCGCTGGATCGGAAGTATAGACTTCATAAAATCTCTGATGGAAGATAACTTTCATTTCATCGTTCCTTTTTAGTTTATCGTTAGATAAAAAAAGTCTTTTGTCAACCGCTACTCCCTCTAAATACCCAATATGGTTATGTCAGGTCAATGGTCAACACTTCCTTGACTTTTCATCTCCGATTTATTAATACTCACGTATCTCGAATCATTCTCATAGGGGGAAGAAGAACATGTTGACAAAAGAATTAATGGAAGGGGTAAGAAATTTTGTGGATTGGTGTGACATTCAAGCGGGTGATAAGATCATGATCGTGAGTCCTAACATTCCTCCTGTCCCGGAAGAGGAGGTAATCAGGGCGCTCACCGTCGCTGTCGAAGAGAGAGGAGCCATCGCCTATGAACTACGTACCCGTCCTTACGATATGCTTCGAGGAGGACCGGTTCCTGACTATGTCAACGAAGCTGCAAAAGGATGCAATATGTTTCTCTCCTTGACTCCTGTTGAAGAGGGGAATGTCGAGATATCAGGGATGATGGGAGTGGGTTATGGCGGAATAAGAGGGTTAAAGAAATTTTGCTTCCAATATGCCATCGTCTGGCATCAGACCAGGACGATTACTGCACAGGATATGTCTGATCTTCATGCGCGTTACCCTCAAGAATTGCTTCGTGAGATCTCGAGACACGTGATCCGGAGATTTATAAAAGGGAAAACCTGTCGAGTTACAACCCCAAGCGGTACGGATGTGACCATGGGTCTACACCCGGATTTTATTGAAGCGAATGCCATTCGGGAGAGAAGACCCGGAGGCTGGATGGGAGGGGGATTTCCTGGCGCCATCTACGGTCATGTCCCCTGGAAGCCCTACAATGGTAGAATCGTTGTGGATGCTTTTATGCCTCAGTGGAATCCACCTGAAGTTTATTTGAAACCTGGGGATGCAGTCATCACTGTTGAGAATGATCGAGCAACAACCACTTCAGGAATTTATGGTGACTGGATTACCAACATCCTTGACAAAGATAAGAACGGCAGGTGGGGGGCGGAGTGTATGTTTGGTGTTCACCCACATGCCTGGCCAAAGCCGTGGCAAAGTCCCGTACAGTGGTTTATGGATCTCCATGACCGTGCTGTTGCTTTACATCTTGCGTTTGGTAATTGCATTGGCGGGGGAGGTCCCTATTATTCGACAGTGCATCTTGATGTATACACCTACTATCCGACCGTCTACGTAGATGGAGAAAAAGTAGTGGACGCGGGTCATCTTACTGTTCTTGAAGATCCCAAACTAAGGGAATTCGCCAAACAGTTTGGAGATCCTGACTTCCTATTGACGGAAAGACCTCTACCCAAGGTGGTGGACAATTTGATTAAAAGATAAGGAGGGATGTGGATGGAGCGCGAAAATCTGATCGATAAGGCAAGATCGTTTTTTAAGATGTCCCTGGAGACTCCCGGGGGAAGAAAAACGGCTGATTTTATCCGATGGCATCAGATCATTCGATTCATTGTGGATAATAAACCGGTGTTCTATTTGGATGTGAAGAGGGGAGAGGTGCACGTTTATCCTGGAGAAGGCCTTAAGCAGGATATTGAGACTGAATTTCATAATGCAAGCCGTGCCTACACCGATACAGAAACATTGAACAAAATCTTTGAAGGAAAGAAGGATTCGAGTGAAGCCCAGTGGGAGGATGAAACCTTCATCTTGCTCCCCACAGGCAATTATGCCCAAATCACTTTTCTCCACCAGTTATTTCGATTTGGGCGAGAGAAGATCCTTGAGGAAAGGAGACGGGAATTTGAAGAAAGTGAGTGACCTAACCGAAGTGAGCGGAGAGAAGGATCAAAAAGACGATAGGAAAAGTCAGAGCAGTCAGAAAGAGGGTTTGGAGATAAACAAAGAGAGTATGAAAGAACTTGTCAAAAGGAAGCTTAAACGGGTTCACGAGGAGATCATTGCTCCTCCGGGTCAATAAAAAGTGTGGGAGTTAAGGAATCGTCCCTCATTGATCCAAAACAACACATCCAATCCCAAAAATCATATGCGTGAAGGTGATATTTTAAAAGGTGAAGAGATAGAATTCGCACTTTCACCCAAAGATCCCAAAGACCTGACGAAGTCTTTCGCTATAGACCTGTTAAACCAGCTGGAAACAGATAAGGTGAAACGGATCTGCGGAGGTGATTTGGTTCTTCCTGAAAAGAAGGCTAAGGAGAAGCATGCTTATTTCTTAATGAACGGCAGTAAAGTCTATGCTGATGAAATATCCCGACCCGAGGGAGGAAAATATCGTATCTTTGAGATCGCCACACCAGAAGTGAACAGCCCATCAGATATCGTCCGCTATGATAAAGCGTCTGAAAAGATTGTCCGCCTCGTAACGCAAGTGTTAAATGCGAATCGGGGCATCAATGTGGAGTGCTATAAGACATCGATTGCGAAGGATATATCGGGTGAAGGCTATACCACACGAGGGGCTCATGAATCTTACCGTGTCCGAAAAGACTTTAAAGAAAAGATCCACCTCCTCATCCCTTTTCTTGTCTTACGGCAGCTCTTATGCGGTTCTGGAGGTTATTATCATCATCGGCCTGTGATCTCCCCTCGACAGTTCTTCATTGAACACACCACCTCCGAAGTAAGCGTTCCTGTGCCGATGGTCTGCTTGCGAAGTGAGTCGCTCTCTGTTCATGAGAATTATTTTCGTTTGCAGGTTCTTAATGGTGATCCTACCCGGTCACAAATCTCCACATTTCTGAGATTCGCCTTGACCTCACTCATCATCGAGTGTATCGAAAAAGGGTTGATTCGTGCCGTGCCGGAGCTTGAAGACCCTATTCATACAGCCCGCCTCTTATCGGAGAGATGGGAGACCCACCCTCCCATTCGTTTACAAAATGGTAAACTTATCGGTGCGGTTGAGTATCTTCAGGAGTTCTATCTTAAGCCTATCGAAAGGTTGGCCAAAGAGATCGGATGGGACGAAGAAAAAGAGGCGGCGAAGAAGATTTTTGAAGAAGTCTTAGCCCATCTCGATAAAAACAGCCTCGAAAGTTTAAGTCGTAAGATTGAATGGGTCATTAAACTGGATCTCTTTGAATGGAATTTCCAAAAGTATTTCGATTTCGATTCGGATATTGCATTTCCAAAAGAAACGGCCAACAATACCTATTGCGCCGTCACTGATTCCTTGTTCGAAGAGCTGGAGGAACAGCTCGATATGGCTCGATTCATTAGTCAGCAAGAGATAGATGAGGCTCTCTTAACGCCACCCATAACTTCTCGAGGAAGGGCAAGAACTGAGATTGTAAAAAGTTTTAACGGTGACGTGGATGAAATCAACTGGGATTTTGTTGTGATCAAGGGCGAAAAGTTTAAATTAAGAGAGGACATCCCATGGGATTCGGACACCATTTCAAATACCATTAGAGAAATAAAATGGAGGACATTCAAGAAATGAGTTTACTGAAACGAGGACGGGGTGTAGAACATGAATATATCTTGAACACAGATCCCCCGCTGAGCCTCGATGAAAATGTGGAGCGCAGAAGGCTGATCGCAAACGCCATTGAAGGATTAAAAAAAAGAGGGGTTCTCTTCCCCAATGTGGTTTGGGCGTTGAAGGGCGAGGACGGAAACTTTGATTATGAGACTTCCCTCTATAGGCTTTGGCCATTTAAAACGCGGCCACCGTGCGTTGCCAAGAATGGAATGCGAATCTATGATGATGCGCTTCATTTAGAGATATCCACCCCGGTTTATACGACACCCTTCGACGCGGTGATCTACGCCAAAGTTTCAGAGGTCTTCACATTTTTTGCTTCCCAAGAAGCGACGCGGTCAATAGGACGGCAGGTCTATGGTTACACTTCGAACATCTCGTTACGAAAGAGTAAGAAAAACCTCTATGAAGCGGTGGCCTGTGGGACTCACGGGAACATCACTATCTTCGACAGGTATTCAACCCCTCTGAAATCAAAGGGGCACAGAGGGCATTGATCCCCTATTTCGTCACGAGGATCGTGGTGACGGGCAGTGGCGGTTACGTCCCATATACGCTTGATGAAAGGGGGCAAAGGATCACTCGATTTAGCGGGCAGGATCCGGCCGAGGCTCACGGTTCAACACTCGTAGGAGAGGATATCTGCTTTGTCATAAGCCCCAGAAGCCATTTCGTGAACTGCAAAGTTTCTGAGGATACCACGGTGAAACGGGGTCTTTTCAACTTAAGGGATGAGCCACATGCAAATAGGAATCTCTATTGGAGGTTTCACGATATCAACTGGGAGGGTATCCGGGGTGATCTGCAAATTTACATGAGGGACTTGCTGCATACATTTGTCATCGCTGCTTTTGAAAAAGGATATCTGCAGGATGCCCCCATTTTACAGGACCCCTTAAGAGATCTAAAGCATATTTCAATGGATCTTGACTTTGGGTGGAGGGTGAAGCTGATTGACGGCCGGATCGTTGATGCAGTGAAGGATATTCTCATCGGGTATTATTTAAAGAAAATAGAGACGATGTTAGATAGGGAAAAAGCACCCGTTGAGGATTGGACAGCTTTTGAGCGTTTATCAAAATTCATTAAAGTCATTGGGGAGAGGAACCTCAACCCATTAGTCTATGGTTTAGACTGGGTGACTAAATTATTTTTGACCGAAGCCTGTGAGAATTCAAAAGAAGGGCTTGCCGCCTGTAATCAATTCTGTTTAACGGATGAGTCCATTCTAAAATACACAGGAGAGAAGGGTGACAGTCTGGGAGATTCTCTTTTTGAACCTGATGAGTCCATTTCTGTATGGGTGAAGTGGATCTCTGAGATAACCTCCGAAGGGATCAAAAGGGCTATGGGAGAAGGGATATTCAATCCTCCTCCCTTTACAAGGGAAAGAAAGAGGATACAAGTCCTTACAGAAAGAAGCGAGGCAAAGTTTGAGGCGAGTTGGGCATTTGTAGTGGACGAAGAGGGATCGGAAAGACAATTCCCTGAACCCCTGGAATAATCAAAAATCAATTTGAAAGGAGGATAAAATGGAAAGGAAAATTAAAATTACATTGATGTTCGCCATATTTCTGGTCGCCGCCTTTTCATTTCTTTTTATTTCACACGTCCAAAGTGCTGAAAAGGGAAGTTACCCAAGAAAAAATATTAGAATTATCCTTTTTACAAGCGCCGGGAGCAGTGTCGATTTTATTGTACGGGGGACGGCTCCCTATCTCGAGAAATATCTTGGAACTCGCCTCCTTTTAGAAAATATGCCGGGTGCAGACGGGACCATCGCATGGAACGCTCTTTATAAAGCAGATCCGGATGGCTACACCTTTGCTTCAATAGCCCTTCCTCCTTTCCCTGCGGTAGAGGTACTCAGAGGAGGTGTCAAGTGGCGGGCAGAAGAATTTACTCCTGTCTACGCCTGGGCGGCCGACAACCAGATTCTTTTTGTAAATACAGAGACCTATAAAACATTTGATGAATTTATAAAAGCGGCAAGGGAAGAAACCCTTACCTTAGGCGCGACGGGATCAGGACCCTCTTCTTCTTCACTCCTTGCAGCTGCCTTGTTGGCCGAACAAATGAAGCTGAAGCTCCGTTTTGTAGGCTTCGATGGTGCAGGGGAGTTGTTGGGGGCCCTGGCAGGAAAACACATCCATTCTGTTATTAGCATGCCTCAAACCGCAGTAGGACTTGTGAAGGGTGGGAAAATTCGACCTCTGCTCTCTTTTGCGACTGATGCCGACCCTGTCTTTCCTGATATTCCAACACCCAAATCACTGGGTTACGATATCCGTCCTCTCCCACACATTAAAGCACTCGCTGGGCCTCCAAAAGTTCCAAAGGCCCAGGTGGCCGTAATAGAATCGGCCTTTAAAAAAACCTTGGAAGATCCGGATTACCGGAAGTGGGCAAAAGAGAAAAACGTATTTTTGATCTCTCTGTCTGCCGACCAACTTAGGGAAGAAATCAAAAAAGAGTGTGAAATTCTGGTCAGGTTTGATAAATATTTCCAAAAAATGCCTTAAGATGTTTGAACGGGAGTAAACCCCGTTAGAAAGTCTTCCCTGCCTACCGGCAGGCAGGTATTTTCTAACGGGAAGACTCACACGGGGCATTAAACCCCGTGTTCGCTGGTGAAGGAACAGACATTATTCCCGCTGCTCGCCCCGTTAGAAGTAGGATACGAAAGGGAGCTCCTGATTAATGATGAAAAATTTCTAACGGGGCAAGCAGTAGGGTTTTCTAACGGGGTAAAAATGATTAAGTGGTTAAGAAGTACCGAATCGATGGTAAAGGCGGGGCTCTTACTCTTTTTTTTAATATTGATTTGGACGAGTCAGCGATATCCAGAAAAATCTCGTCTCTATCCCGAACTTCTATGTGTTGTCGCTGTCATTTTGATTGTGGCCTCTTTTGCCCAGGACTTTATAAGGCCAAAAGGAGAAAAGGAAAAGGAGGAGCAAAAGGAATCAGAGCCTCCCCCCTCCGATATCCGGGAAGAGAAATTGAGATGGGTCAAAGAGATGGAAGCAAAGAGTGAAGGGGATGCTGGTTATGAGTTGCTGGAAGAAGGTTTACGCAAAAAAAGGTTGCGCCAGAGTATTCTGATTATCCTCATCTCCCTCGTCATCGGTTATTTGGGAGGGTTTCTCTTAACCGTACCCTTCTACTTTATCGCTTTCGGGATTTTGCATGGTCAAAAAAAGGGGATCTTAAAATATATCATCATCGCCATTGGGATTACGTTGATCACCTACTTATTCTTTACCTCTCTGATGGGTGTGCCCATGCTTAGAGGCCTGTGGTGGAACTATTAAAATAACTTAAGAAGATTCTTTGAGTTAGGTCCTGGAGGAGTTAAAGAATGGATGTTTATGAAATTATGAGGATTGTCTTTACCTGGCAAAATATGCTGGCTTTAATTGTAGGCGGTTTTTATGGCTTGGTCGTAGGGATTTTGCCAGGGATAGGCCCTTCCGCAGGCATGGCCATGGCCTTTCCCTTAGCGCTCAGTTGGCCACCGGTCACCGCCCTGATTTTTATGGGAACGCTCTATCGTTGCAGCACCTATGGAGGTTCGATTACAGCCGTGATGTTGAACACCCCCGGTGATGCCGCTAATTGCGCTACGATTTTAGATGGTTTTCCCATGTGTGAAAAGGGACAGGGTGGAGTGGCTTTAGGGATAAGCGCGACGGCTGCCGTCGTAGGAGGAATTATAGGGATTGTGGTGTTAATCATATTTTCCCCGATTTTAGCCGAGTTCGCACTTAAGTTTGGTCCTGCTGAAAATTTTTTGGTGGCCGTTTTCGCACTCAGTATCATCGCTTCTGTGATTAAAGGGGCCACGATAAAGGGGCTCATCTCTGCTATCTTAGGTTTGTTGTTTGCCACCGTCGGTTATGATGTCATTGTAGGATATCCCCGTTTTACTTTTGGTCTGGATGTTTTAGAAGATGGAATTCCTTTTATTCAAGCCTTAGTTGGTTTGTTTGCGATCTCCCAGGCTCTCTCTTTATCTGAGACGACTCTGGCTATTTCCAAGATAGGGAAATTAGCCGGGAGCTTTTGGGAGGGATTTAAGACCTATTTTAAATATCCTGTGACCATCGTTCGTTCTCTTCTGATCGGCCTCTGGTTTGGGGTCTTGCCAGCCGTAGGGCAAAGTACGGCCTGTCTGGTGGCTTATGCCGATGCCGTGCGCTCATCCAAACATCCGGAGACCTTTGGAAAAGGTGATCCAGAAGGAGTGATTGCCGCTGAGACATCCGCGAATGCCTGTATGCCTGGGGATTTGGTCTGTACGATCGCTTTAGGTATTCCCGGCAGTGTAGGGGCGGCAGTATTTTTAAGCATCATGATTGCCTTCGGGGTGATCCCTGGACCTTTAGTCTTTGCCGAGAAGGCAGATGTGATCAATGGTCTATTTTTTGCCTTGATTCTCACCCAAATTTTTATACTGATCATTGGATTTACCCTGGCACGTTATTTGGCCCGGATTAGCCTTGTTCCGAATGAAATCATCGTTCCAGCGATTATTGTCGTCAGCCTCTTAGGGAGTTATGCCATTAGAAACATGATGAAGGACGTCATCTTGAGCGTGGGCTTTGGCCTCCTTGGTTATATTTTGAAAAAAGCAGGATTTAACCCCATCCCTCTCATTTTAGGACTGGTTTTAGGGACGATGGTAGAGAAAAATTTCCATCGAGCTTTGACGATCTCTGGAGGCTCTTATTCTATCTTTTTTACCTCTCCTGTTTCTAAAATTCTAATTGTACTGACTATTTTATCTCTGATCTCTCCTTTTATAGGCCCTTTACTCAAAAGAGCTTATCGGACTGTAAAGTGATCTTTATCAAGAAAGGGGCAATTCTGTGTCAAGAACGGATGAGAAAAAAAATCCATTCAGACTCGAGTCTGAAAATCCACCAGCACGAGTGATGTGGATTGGTGTTCTTCAAGGGACCTGGAGGGAGATGGGTATTCAATATGGGCAGAGAGCTGCAAAAGATATTCGAACCAATTTTGATATTAAATGGGAAAAGGATGTATTGAGGGTTACGAATGAGGAATGGCATAAAGGAAGGTCCAAAAAGGAAAGGGTAAAATACTGTATTCCCTATTTGAAAAGAGGCTATCAGGAGCTTTCCTTTCTCAGTCCAGAAACCATTCAGTTTATGGAAGGGATTGCTGAAGGGGCATCCGTGGAACTGGACCAATCTACTTATGCGGATGTGTGTTCGAATTTTTTGAAAATCGGGCTTCTGAACTTCGGCGACTTGAGATTTCAT
Organism: uncultured delta proteobacterium; assembly: GCA_963739325.1. Classification (GTDB taxonomy): domain Bacteria; phylum Desulfobacterota; class BSN033; order BSN033; family UBA1163; genus CAVTZZ01. The sequence goes on from CAVTZZ010000047.1 coordinate 82,328, forward strand.
CCAGGGTTCACAGAAGAATGTAATGCACTTTGGGTAAAAGAGGGAGCAACAAAAACAGGGGAAACCTTTGCCACCCGCTCGGCTCAGTCTATCCTCATCGAAAGAGGAGGATCAGAGAGGGCAAGACAAGTCGCTTATGTGGCTCTTCCAAAGGACCCCAACGCAAGAGTATTCTGGGCTGAAGGGAGAGCAGGGAGGATAGGCGGGCTTGGTGCAGGGGTTCTTAACGATATGGGTGTCTGTTGTCTGACCGCGGGTGCACAACATAAAGAAGCCAATATGCAGATGGATGAGACAGCCGCTCCCGGAATCAGGGATTTTCTGCTCGCCTTCTATGGTGTGGTCTTTTCAAAGAATGCTCGTGAGGCAGCAGAAAGGGTGACAGTCGGAACTCCGGAATATCGAGCTTCGACCGGGAGGAAAACCGTATTGAGAGCCCGGGGGTGCAATATCATCTTTGCTGATTCAAAGGAGTGCTACTGTGTGGAACAGAATGCTCGCCACTATGCCATCCGAACACCGGGTTACTTGGGTGAAAAAGGGAATGACTATCTTGTGATAGCCAATCACTTCAAATATAAAGATGGGAGCTATGATGAGAATAATATTTGGCATGCCGATCAGCCTATGACGGGTTATGATCCAGAGAAAGAAGGGTCTTCGTCCTATTACCGTTTTTGGTCAGGAATGTGGATGCTTCGAAACAACTATGGTAAAATCGACAGGGAGATGATGCTACGGGAGATCGCCCCTTCCCATATTGGTTATGATAAAGACGGGAAACAATATGATCCAGATCCAGAGACAGGAGCCCCCACTGTCACTGGAACGTTTTGCGACCATACCGGAAAGAGAACCAAGGCCCATCCTCTGGGAACAGGGGGAGACATCGACACGGGCGTCTTTGTTCTAAACAGCCTCGAAGTTTACTGGGTCCCTGCCTGGCCATGTCACTACAAGGACAAAAACTGGAACTACCTGAACCTTCAACCTTTCTCCGATTATCGAAGGTTACTTTGGGGCTATTAAAAGGTAATGCTTCACTAAAGCGTGGGTGAAAGACTGTAATCAGGCAGGAATATCTCCCTGCCTACCGGCAGGCAGGCAAAAATCTTATCAAAATGAGGGATTACATTAAAAGTAGGGCGACTTTAGCGGGTATTTTTTAGAAAGGAGAGAAGTGATGGAAGAGGAAAGAGAATTGATGAAGGCGAAACGCTGGCATTTTGAAAGAGAGATAGAAGAAACGTTGAAATCAATCCGTAAGAATAATATGGAAGGGATTTATGCCAAAGATAAAGAGGCTGCATTAAAGGAAGTCTTAAAGAGGATTCCCAAGAATGCTACCGTATCCCATGGCGGGTCTTTTACTCTAAGAGAACTTGGGATGATCGAGATCCTTAAAAAGGGGGAATATCGTTATCTAAGGGAAGGGATCACTCAAAGGCATAGTGTATCCGATGAAAGGAGAATAGAGGATTTTTCTTCCGATGTCTTCTTAACGAGTGTCAATGCGATCACCCTGGAAGGCGAGCTCATCGCCATGGATGGTTTCGGAAACAGGGTGGCTTGTCTTCTGTTCGGACCAAAAAAAGTACTGGTGATTGCCGGGAAAAATAAGATCGTGAAGAATCTCGAGGAGGGAATGAACAGGATCAGGGAATATGCGGCTCCAATCCACGCAAAGAGAAGAAACTGGGATCTTCCCTGCACCAAGGCAGGCAAATGTGTAGATTGTAAGGATCCAGGAAAAATATGCAATAAGATAGGCATATTACAATACGAACGAGACAAGGAGAGAACGACCGTTATCCTCGTGGGAGAAGATTTAGGGATATAAGAACGAATATGGAATAGCCGAAGCCCCTCACCCTTCCCCTCTCCCCTCGAAGGTGTATAGAATAGGGAGAGGGAGTGGGTGAGGGGTGAATATCAAAGGATTTAATGCATTCGTAACGAATACAAAATAGCTGACGACCCTTAGAAGGGGGATTTTTTCTCTAAAGGAGGGGACTGGTCATGTGGGGTCTCAAAGATAAAGTGGCTATCATCACGGGTGGTGCTAAAGGCATTGGTTCTGCTTATGTCAAGGCTTTTGCAGAAGCGGACGCCCGGGTTGTCATTGCAGACATTGACTCATCTGCATCAGAAAACCTTGCAGTTGAGTTACGACAAAAGGGGCATAGGGTGATGGGGAGAACACTCAATGTGGCGGATTTTTCAAGCTGCCAGACAATGGCCAAGGATGTATGGAATGAGTGGCACGGGATTCATATTCTGGTCAATAACGCAGCCATTTATTCACCGCTGACAAGGAAATCGTTCACAGAAATCTCTGGCGATGAGTGGGACCAGGTGATGGCCGTGAACCTAAGAGGAATGCTCTTCTGTGCTCAGGCCGTTTTCCCTTATATGAAACAACAGAAAAGCGGGAAGATCATCAATATCTCCTCATCAACCATCTTCAAGGGGGCTCCTTACTTTCTTCACTACGTCACCTCGAAGGCAGGAGTCGTTGGTTTTACCCGTGCCCTGGCTCGAGAAGTAGGAGAGAACGGGATCACGGTCAATGCACTCGCTCCAGGACTGACAGCCACGGGTCTGAATGAGCAGGTATCTTCAGCCGAGCGGTTTCAACAGGCGATCTCGGATCGTTGTATCAAAAGGACAGAGATGCCAGAGGACTTGATAGGAACGGTCTTGTTTTTAGCCTCCAGCCACAGCGACTTTATGACCGGTCAACTGATCAATGTGGACGGCGGTTCCAGCATGCATTAAGAGGTCATTTTGCAACAGGGGTTCAGATTCTTTCCGTGGGGAGGTGGACGATGAAAAAGAAGACTTCGCTGTTGGTTTTTTGTTGCTTCTTTCTTGCCCTCTTTGGATTAGCTGAGAGGGCGATATCGGCGCCGTACTACGAAGGCAAGGTGATTAGAATCATTGTAGGCCATGAAGTAGGGGGAGGCTATGACCGAATAGCCAGGCTTCTTGCAAAACACCTCAGCAAGCATATCCCCGGGAAACCTACTATCGTCGTTGAGAATATGCCAGGGGCCCAGACCATCATCGCCGCGAACTATCTTTACAATATCGCCAAGCCAAATGGCCTGACCATCGGAAGCTTCGACCGCGGGCTTCCTTTTTCTCAGTTGCTGAAGCTGGAGGGAGTAAAGTTTGACATCACTAAATTCTCCTGGATTGGGTCCGCAGCCTCCGAAACGATGATCCTCGCCCTGAGAACAGATCTTCCTTACAAGAGCGTCGAGGACATTCGGAAGGCAAAGGAACCCATTTACCTGGCAGGGGTGGGCGCAGGGGCTTCCGATACGCAATTTCCAATCCTTTTGAAGGAGTTCTGTGAATTCAATATAAAGCTCATCGATTACCCTTCGAGTGCCGCCAGCATGCTGGCCATTGAAAGGAAGGAGGTGGACGGAAGGGCGGGTTCCTACAGCTCACTCAAGCCTTTCATCGAGAGGGGACTCATGCGTCCTATCGTCCGCAGCCGCGTCACTGGGCCGGAGGTTGCAAACTTGCCGGTCAATGAGGACTTCACGACGAACAAGATGGGTAAGACGATCATGGCCATGCTCGCTTCTGCAGATCGGGTCGGCCGGCCCTATGTCGCCCCTCCGAAGACTCCTGCTGACGTGATGGCCATTCTAAGGGATGGTTTTTCGAAAGTCATCCAAGACCCAGCGCTTAAAGAAGATGCAAAAAAAATGATGATGTCTCTGGAGTATACCAATGCTGAGGAGACGCTAAAAATATTAACGGACCTCATGAGCCAGCCGGATGACGTCGTCAAAGAATTTAGTAAATATATAAAGTTTTAAGGCTTCTCAATCGGTACTGGAGCATCAAACCCGCATAAGAAAGGTAAGGGGCGGGATGAAATTCCCGCCCCTGCTGATCGTCCTTCTACTCCCCTATTTGATAGGCATCATTAGACAGGATACCCTCCTGAATTCTTAAAAACTTATTTTAGTAGGTGTCCCCATTTCTCTCTTGTCTTATGCCGGTATTCCATATCCGGACCAATGGCCTTTGGAAACTGATGACGCCAGGACCAGGGCTTTGTGGCATTGATGATCAAACGAGAATTAGAAAATTCACCCTTCGCTCTCATATCAGGAGACACTAAGGGATCTAACGGACCGCTCCAGGCACGATGGACAATATCGAGGTCTGTGGCAGGATCGCATCTCGTAATGACACCCCACATCAGTTCTTCTAAGTCGCTTACATCGATATCGTCGTCAGTAACAACAATCAGGCGTCCAAGATAAGCCCCTGCTGGAAGTTGACAAGCCAGATGTCCTGCCTGGGCCGCATGACCGGTGTACATCTGTTCAATAGCGACTGCGATAAGCAAACGGCAGCCTCCTACTCCATGGCACCAGACAGTCTTTACTCCAGGGACTCCAGATCGACGGAGGTCGTTCAAGAGCATGGCAGATTTTATATATTGCCGGTATTTGTCCGCTTCATAAGGGGGCCTGTTTGGAGGGATCCCTAAGATGATAGGGTCGTTTCGATGATAGATTGCGTCCACTTTAATAAAAGGTTCTTCTCGGCTTCCTGAAGCATAATAACCTGTCCATTCACCAAAAGGCCCCTCAGGAGCTACTTCTCCGGGATGGGTATAACCTACCAGGACTAACTCCGCCTCAGCGGGGATGGGCAGACCTGTGATAGGATCATGAATCACCCGATAGGGTCCACCTCTTAATCCGCCAGCCCAATCATATTCGGAAATCCCCCATGGGACTTCCAGGCTCCCTGTCATCATCAGAAGAGGATCTCCTCCGAGTACGATAGCGACGGGGCAAGGTTTCCCCTTGGCAAAGTATTTTTCTCGGTGAATCCAGCCGTGATGCCCGGGAGAAACATAAAACCCAACTTGATCCTTTTTTTGTAACATCACCCTGTATGTCCCGAGATTGATCCACCCATCATCAGGATCTCGGGTGATGAGGTAGCATCCAGTTCCGATATATCTTCCTCCATCTTCCAAATGCCAAAGGGGGGCGGGAAACCTGGCTAAATCGACCTCTTCACCCTTTAAAACATTCTCCATAACAGGACCATTCTCGACCACAACAGGAGGGAGAAGTTTCAGACTCTGTAGTCTTTGAGCGAGTGCCTCGACCAGAGGAATACGGTCAATACGATGGTCAAATCCAAGGCTATGGGCAATACGCTGTCTTGCCCCATTTGCATTGATGAGGAGACGATGCCACTTAGGGTAACCGGGGATGTTATCCATGATCACTGCCGGAGCATCTTCGGTATGAGAAAGCATTTCTGCAAGCATTCCAGCATCTTCCTCTACATTGGCCCCCTTGACTTCCTTCAATCCTCCAATTTCTTCAATCTGAACCAACCATTCCCGTAAATCCTGATACCTCACATGCATTGGAATCCTCCCTTTTCCATTTACTATTTATTACTATTTATCATTGCTGGAACGATTTGGCCGGAAAGTGCCCCATCCCCCCTGAGCGGGATAGGCCGGGTCAAGGGGCACAATATAAAAATGATACTACATTACCGGGAAGCCCCTGCGTGCCTGCCCCGTCCTAACGGGGTAGCAGGGGAGCTTCACTATAAGACTCAGGTTTATTTTTGGGAGAGAAGGCCAATAAATCTATTCCCAAATATACCTAAGATACCTAATCCTAAACCTACTCCCGTTGTCCATAGAGTTGTTGGTCCAATAAGAAACAACCCTCCAAGAAACACAAAAGCTCTTTGTCCCCATGTCAGAGGAACAGAAAAGTAGCCTCGATTAGCTACTGCTACTAATATTCCACCCATCGATGCCGTAATGATGGCAGCTATTATTTCTACTGGGTGTCCTTTGGCAAGCAAGGCTGGGTTATACACAAAGGCAAATGGGATAATAAAAACTGCTATACCCAACCGTACTGCTTCCCAGCCTGTTTCCCAAATCTTTCCCCCACTAATACCACATGCCACATAGACAGCGATGCACACAGGAGGTGTGATAAATGAGGAAAGCCCCCAATAGATCACATAAAGATGGGCAATCATTGGGGGAATTCCCAGTTTGATTAGCGCTGGTCCTGCAAGGATGGTCAGGGTGATGTATGCAGGAATCGAATCCAGGCCCATGCCCAATATGAAACTGGCAAACCCAACAAGAATAAGAGTTAATAAAAAGTTTCCATGTGTAAGGTCAAGGATAAATCCAGAGAATTTGATTCCTAATCCACTTAACTCAAGGGCACCGATTAACATACCGACCGTTGCCGTCACACCCGCTACGACGATCCAGGTCTTTGTCCCTCCAACCATGGAAGACCATATCTTCGATAAGGTCAGGCGCTTTTGTTTATCAGAGGAGAAAAAACTAACACCGATCAGGATCAGGATAGAATAGAGACCAGCCATCTCTGGAGGAAAGGATCGACCTATCAAAAGGTAGATCAGGAGAGCTAAAGGCAGTAAATAGAACCAGCCCTGTTTAAAACTCGTTAAAATGGAGGGGATCTCTTTTCGAGGAATGGGTTTCAGTCCTATTTTTACTGCTTCAAAGTGGATTGAAACAAAAAGGACAAAAAAGTATAGTAATGCGGGGATAAAGGCTGCTATGGCTATCTGGACGTAAGGTATTCCGAGCCACTCTGCCATGATAAAAGCGATAGCTCCCATTACCGGGGGCATAAACTGTCCACCCGTGCCTGCCACTGCCTCAACGGCACCAGCAAACTTTGCCGAGTAGCCTGAAGCGATCATCATTGGGATTGATATGCTTCCAACCGTTGCCACTTCAGCAGAGGGGGAACCCGAAATCATTCCAAAAAGGCAGCTGGCAAATATGGTAGCCTTTGCTACTCCCCCTCGCATCCATCCCGTTGCAGCTAAGGCCAGGTTTATAAAAAACTGCCCGGCTCCTGCCTCCTGCATCAATCTACCAAAAACGATATAGGTAATAAGGATAGTGGTGGCGACACCTAACGGGATACCAAAGATTCCGCCTGTTCCAACATAGATACTATAAGTAAGCCGGTCAAGCCCGAAACCCTTTCCAAATAGGAGACCTGGCAGATAATTTTGGAAGGTAGCCGCCAACAGGAAAACCAAAACGATGATCGGTAATGCCCAGCCTGTTAAACGACGCGAAGCTTCAAAAAGACTGATCATGAGAAGCAGTACAAGCACAATCCCTTGCGTATCCAGATAACCATAAAGGGAGTAGTCGAGGAAAGCTGAATAATCAAATACGACAAACCCCGCTCCGATCAAACCACACACAAGAATGATTGCATCATACCAGGATAGGGCGCCCTTCCGGGTAACACCTCGTGGTGAACGTAACGTAAAAATAAGAGATAAAGCAAACGCCAAACAGATCGCCCTGTGCTGCGGGGAGGGGAGGAAAAAACCAAACCGCGTTAAAATACGACTTGCTATAAAAAGCTGGTATAAGGCAGCGACCCCTGCGATGACGTTCACATACCTTTCGATCTTCATCCGGCCTTCCTATTTCTATTATTTACCCCATACTCCTGCTTCTTTAAAGTAGCGAACAGCCCCCGGATGGAAAGAGAGGGGAGGTTCATTTAGAGTGTTCTTTAAATTCCAATCTTTTCCTGCTGAATGTCCCGCCTTAATCTCCTCTAAATTATCAAATATCGATTTTGTAATTTTATAGATCGTTTCCTCTGGTAAATCGGTCCGACAAACGATCAGGGACGACATAGCAGGGACCCTCACCTCGTGGGTCTGATCACGATACGTATTGGGAGGGATGATGCCTCGATGGAAAGCAGACCCCAATTGTTTAAGCATGGCGTCCAGTTTGTCATCTGGAATGGATAAAAACACGACCTTTGTACTTTGAGCCAGATCAAGTAAGAAGCTGGCAGGCACGCCTCCTGGAATGATGACCCCGTCTGCTGTTCCTAATTTTAGAGCTTCGACGGCTTCATTGGACTCAGCCGTTTCTAAGATCTTCACTTCTTTCTTGTTGACTCCATATAAGTCAAAAAGGAGGTTTGCAATCACCTCGATTTCTTGGTTCGCCTTGCGCCTCGCAATCAATTTTTTTCCAGGAAGATCCTTGGGTGTTTTGATTCCAGAATCAGCCCTTACAACAAGCTGTCTGAGGCTATCTTGACCTTGAGCAATCAGTGAGATGGGGATTTTGCCCGATTTTGAATATGTACCAGCACCTGTCAAGGCGTCCACAGCACTATTGGCATTCACCATAGCTATCTCCACCTTTTTGGCTTCTATTCCTCGAAGGGTTGCATCAGAACCTCCGACAGGTTCCACCGTAACACTGATCCCACTATGTTTGGTAATAACATTTGAGATGACCACGGATAAGGTGTAAAACGCACTCCCAATAGAAGACGTTCCAAAAGAGAGCGCCTTAATGGTTTGGGCTTCACTGATAGAAACACTCATCATTAAAATCAACATAACCAATGCCAGAATCTCTCTTGTCTTTGACTGAAATGCTTTCATTTTTTCCCCTCCTTTTTCGTCATATTGTTGCAAAGCCTCTTGCGTCTTGTCAACGTATATCAAACCCTTAAATTTAGAAGTCGTCTTGCATTACCCTCATAGATGGCTTTGCGCTCCGATTTTTTAATATCTAAACTGTCTATGATTTCAATGGTCCAACGGATATAGGCTGAGCCCTTTTCAGGATCGAAAGGCATATCCGACCCAAACAGAACCCTGTCAACCCCGAAGAATTTCAATCCCAAAATGGTGGCTTCCCGTGCCCCAAAGAGGGCGGTATCGCCATAGAAGAGCCGGAAATAGTCTAAAGGCCTTTTTTTCAGCTTCCTTAGCAAAAGGGTATAATCCTCATCGGAAGTCCGGGTGCCCAATTGATCCCAACCCGGGCCGACACGGCCTTCAAAGTAGGGAATCATACCACCGAGGTGGTGGGTGATGATCTTAATATCGGGGTGCCGGTCGAAGAGACCCGTAAACACGAGGTGGGCCATCGCCGCACTCGTCTCATAGGGCCAGCCAAAAGTCCACCAGATTTCATAGTGACTTTTAGGTTCACTTTTATAGTCCGGAAAATCGGCTCCACGGGCAGGGTGCATCCAGATGGGACGGTCAAGCTTCGCCATGAGATCGAAGAGTGGCATCGTCTCAGGTTTGTTCAAAGGTCGACCCAGAACGTTTGTAAATATCTGAACCCCCACTGCTCCAAGATCTTTGATGGCCCGGGTTGCCTCAGTGAGAAGCCCCTCGGGGTCGTTCATCGGTAAGGAGGCGATAAAGCCGGGGAAACGCTTGGGATATTTCCGGACCAGCTCTGCCATCCCGTCATTGGCAACTCTCGCTAAGTCTGTAGAGATGGGTGGTGGACCATAGACCTCAATGGGTGGTGCGCCCAGGCAGATGACCTGAACATACTCGTCGAACCTGTCCATGATTCTGAACCGTTCGTCCAGATCGACGATGGAAGGAACGTTGCGGACTCGTTTATGGAGATCCTGACCATTGGGAGCAACACTGATCATTTTGTCAAAGTAAGATTTTGGAAAGATGTGATTAAAAATATCAATTTTCACGACAAACCTCCTCCTTTTCGATCATTCCGATTTCTAATCCGTTTCAAGATCCTTGGTGATGACGCCATGCTATGTTCCGAGATAACGGTCTCCATCCCTCTCTTGTCATAAGGAAACAGGAAAACAGAGGGCAAGACTTATGATTTTTTGATAAGTCGATTGATTTTCCACTCCCAAAAGACGATGGGCAAAGCGATGGCCAAACCCAAGAGGTCGGTTTTCCAGCCAGGTATGAGGGAGAGAATTCCACCTCCGCAGAGAAGGATTCTTCTTATCCAGTTTAATGGCCGGAACAGATAACCTTCCACGGCAATGGCAACAAGCCCAATTCCGATCAAGGCAGTTACTACCGCCTCCAAAACTTCGAGGAATGAACCTTGAAGGAGCAAGGCAGGATGATAGGCGAATATGAAAGGCACAATGTAAGCTGCAATGGCCAATCGAATGGCTGCATAGCCCGTTTTAAGCATATCTGCCTTCCCAATCGATGCAGCCGCATAAACAGCCAGACAGATAGGGGGAGTAAGAAAGGACATCACGGCAAAGTAAAAGACGAAGAGGTGGGCGTTTAGCGGAGCCATGCCAAGGGTTGTCAGAGCCGGGGCAATAAGGATGATCATCAAGAGATATGCGGCGGTCACTGTCATTCCCATCCCAAGGATGATTGCCCCTGCTGCGGCAAGAGCAAGGAGAATGAACGTCGAACCTCCCGAAAGACTCACAAGGGTTGAGGAGAAGGTGAAGCCAAGCCCTGTGATGGACACAATGCCAATGATCAGACCTGCAGCTGCACTAATCACACCGATCTCCAACATCCCTTCTCCTGTATCTCTCAAAATGGCAATGAACTTTCTTATGTTGGGCCGGGTCTCTTTCTGAAAAAAGCTGATGATGAAAACAGAGGCCGTAGAATATAAACCAGCCTTATCACCATCGAGACCTAAAATGAACAGGGTATAGATGAGGATTAAAATAGAAATGAAGAAAGGCCAACCCTTTTTCATTACATTTTTGAGGGATGGAAGGGATTTAGCGGGAAGCCCGTGGAGACCGTCTCGGATAGCTATGAGATCGACTTGGATATAGAGGGCAACATAGTAGAGGATGGCTGGAAGTGCTGCAGAGATAGCAACCTTGGCATAAGGAATTCCCAGGAAGGTGGCCATGAGGAAGGCAGCAGCTCCCATGACAGGAGGCATGATCTGGCCTCCTGTCGATGCCACAGCCTCCACAGCAGAGGCTGTATAGTCTTTAAAGCCGTTCGCTTTCATCAAGGGAATGGTGAACCATCCATCCACCATGACATTCGCAACAGCACTTCCCGAGATCGTCCCGAAGAGGCTACTCGAAAGTATGGAGACCTTTGCCGGTCCGCCACGGAACCTTCCCATGATGGACAAGGCGGCATCGATGAAAAATTGACCTCCACCCGTCCTGAACAGGGTCTGGCCGAAGATGACAAAGGCAAAAACGATAGTGGCCGAAACTTCGATGGCAATCCCGAGAATCCCCTGGGGGTCGAGGTAGAGATAGTTTGCCAGTCGAGGCCATGGAATGGCCCTTCCATATAACCCTCCCGGGAAAATGGAAGCAAACAAAGCGTAGAATATAAAGAAGATCACAATAATGAGGAAAGGCCAGCCGATGAGCCGTCGGGTGGCTTCGAGAATGAGGAGAATGGTAACCACCCCGAGTAGGAACCGATGAGGAATGAGTAGTCCCATCTCGACTACAATCTCTCTGTAGAAGATGGCTACATAAAATCCCACAATCAAACTGAGCATAGCGAAGAAGGAATCATACCAGGGCAGCCTGTCCATAGCCATCTTTTTTTGGGCCGGGACGAGAAGGAAGGCCAGGGATAAGACAAGGCTGAAGAAAATGGCGAGATACTGCTGGATGTAAAAAGATAGGCCAAAATGGATTGGAAGGTTGAGAATAGAAACGATCCCCGTGACAGGAACAAGGATCAACAAAACATCCTGCCAAAGATGTGCAATTCCTTTATATCTTCTAAACCGAGACTCCTCCCCTGGCTCAGCCATGATGGTAACTCCTTTCTTTCTCTATTTTTTCTTGGTCAGGAGGGATTCCTGGAGTTTGGCCATATCATTGGTCCAAACTCCTTTCTCTTTATAAAATTTAATGGCTCCTGTATGGTAAGGGATGATGGCCTCCTTCGTAACAAATAGCTCCTGAGTCCAATCTTTCAGAAGTACATGGATCGATCCGAAATCTTTATAATTTTCCCAAAGGGCCTTTACGACTCGGTAGGCTGCCTCATCAGAAAGATCCTCTCGACCGATGAGGTAGATATCATAAGCCCAGAGGTACTGTTCCTTTTCTACTCCGGTTTTGCCAGGTCCAGGTGTGACTTTGAACGGATACCCTGGAAATTTTTCCACTACCCTCTTCACTGCCTCTGGAGATGGATCGAGTGGGAGGAATCTGGCACCTTTTTTAGCCTGGAGTTCTTCAGTGATGGGCATACCAATGGTAGCTGTGCAGGAAGCGTCGGCTCGACCCTCTATGACAACCTTCACCCCTTCGGCAACTGAACTCACAGGGATGGGTTTGATCTCTGACCAGTTCACTCCACCATTGGCTAATAGGGCCTCTGTCTGTAATTGAAGAGAAGGTGTAGGGAGATTCCCTGCCACTCTCTTTCCCTTGAGCTCTGAGTACTTATAAATCCCGGAATCAGTACTTACAACCAGTCCAATTGCATTATTTACACTAATAGCGATGAGGCGAACTGGAAATCCTTTCCCCTGAGACAGTTTGCTATAAGTCGATTCTCCGAGGTATCCTTTCTCGGCGTCCCAATTATTTAATACCCCGAGATCGATTTCCTTCGTCTGGATCATTGGGTACCAGGCAGCAGGTCCGGCCATGGGCTTCACCGTGGTTTTCATAGAGCTATGCTTGCCGACAACTGTCGCCACAGCTGTACCAACAACATTGAAAAAAGAACCTACAGGATGGGTGCCGATATTAAGGATGGATGGGAGTTCCTCTGCAATCGTTACTTGAATGTTCCAAACCAATAAAATACCAAGGATTAAGAATAATATTAAAATTTTCTTCATGGCAATTCCCTCCTTTCATTATCCATTGTGGGTTTGACGAAATTAATAACCTTCTAATTTCGTAGTGAGAAATTCCTCCACATCTTCAAAATCGGGATTCTTCTCCTTGTTTGGCCATGGTGGTCCCTATTTCTTCTTAGCCAAAAGAGATTCCTGAAGTTTAGCCATTTCGTTTGTCCACACTCCTTTCTCTTTATAAAATTTGATGACTCCTGGATGGTAAGGGATGAGGGCTTCCTTGGTGACAAATAGCTCCGGAGTCCAATCCTTCAGAAGCACATGGATAGAACCGAAATCTTTATAATTCTCCCAAAGGGCCTTTACGACTCGGTATGTAGCTTCTTCAGGAAGATTCTCTCCCCCAATCAGGTAAATATCATAAGCCCACATATATTGTTCCTTTTCAATACCTGTTCTTCCAGGTCCAGGAATGACTTTGAACGGATACCCTGGGAATTTTTCCTTAGCCCTCTTCACCGCCTCTGGAGATGGATCAAGCGGAAGAAATCGTGCTCCACTCTTAGCATGGAGTTCTTCATTGATCGGTGTCCCTATGGTGACGCTGGCGGCATCCGCCCGACCCTCAATGACAGCTTTTACCCCTTCGGTAATCGAACTGACAGGGATCGGAATCACCTCTGACCATTTCACCCCGCCATTGGCGAGTAAGGCCTCAACTTGTAAATGGAGAGAGGGAGTCGGGTAATTTCCAGCCACCCTCTTTCCTTTGAGGTCCGCAGAGTTATAAAATTTTGAGTTTCCAGCCACAATCAGGCCGATGGCATTATTGACACTAATAGCAAAGAGACGCACGGGAAAACCCTTCCCTTTTGACAACTTTTCATAAATCGACTCTCCGAGGTACCCTTTCTCACCATCCCAATTATTTAACACACCGAGATCGATTTCCTTAGTCTCCACCATTGGGTACCAGGCAGAAGGCCCGGCCATGGGTTTCACCGTGGTTTTCATAGGGGTGTTCTTTCCGACCACTGTCGCCACAGCCGTGCCGACAATGTTGAAAAAGGATCCTACGGGATGGGTGCCGATATTAAGGATGGGCGGGAGTTCTTCTGCAATCGTTACTTGAATGTTCCAAACCAATAAAATACTCAGGATTAAGACGAAAGCTAAAATCTTCTTCATGGCGATTCCCTCCTTTCATTATCTTTGGAAATCTCTTCCCTAAAATCGATCATACCTAACATTGTATGACCAGTTTCATCCTTTCTGCCTCATGATTGTTATAAAGATTTTTCTTCACAAGCGTTTTCCGCAGCAATGAGGCCACTCGCAACACACTCTCCAAGATTGCCGCCCAATTCATAAATATGCCCAAACAGTGACCCCAATTCGCCCACAGCATATAACCGGGGAATGGGTTTCCCCGATATATGAAGAACCTGTTGTTTGGCATTGTGTTCAGGTCCTCCTTGTGTGTTAACAAGAATGGGCCATGATTCCATCGCATAATATGGAGGGGATTCAATGGGAGCAAACATGGTCTCAGAAGGACGCCCGAAATCGATGTCTTTACCCAATCTCACACCTTCGTTCCACTTTTCTACTGTATGATTCAAATGGTCCGCTGGCACATTTATCTTTCTGGCTAAGTCGTCCAAGCTTTGAGCCCTGATAATCCATCCTTTTTCAATCTCTTTACTATTATCCTTACTCCATTCATAACCAAATTCCTTTAGACCCAAAGGCCGTCCAATGGGCCGTGCCTTCCTTGCCAATTCATCAAAAATAAGAAAACAAGGAATTCGAGGAAAACCGGGAATTTCTGGATCGAAATAGGACAGATCTCGGTGGGGTGTATCTTGAGGAGCTGGAGGATATTCGTTCATGAACCTTTTGCCCTTTTGATCTATTAGGATCCAGCACATCTTGATATAGGAAGGACGGTGTCCATAGGGATCACGGGCTCCATCGATGTGATGCCGAAAAGCTACTGGAAACTCTGGATACTTGAATCCATAGCTCCCATGGACATGGGTCATGTGCCAGAGAGAAGCCCCTAATTTCACGGACATGATGATGCCATCGCCTGTGTGAGTGAGAGGTGCCATGGAATAGTATGGCCTTGCTGTCAGATATTGATCCTTCAGCCTATCATTATGCTCAAAGCCTCCGCAGGCCAGGATGACTGCCTTTCTGATTTTGAACATCACCTCCTTCCCTTCTCGTTTTCCTAAGAGCCCTGTAACACTTCCATGTCTATCGGTTAATAATTCTATAGCACGGGTAGAAGTCATGACACGGATCTTTCTTGTATTAACATTGTCCTCCATGACTTTCATCAAAAGGGCTCCTCCCCCGATGGTCATGATCCAGGGATATCCTTGAAAGTTAGGGACCTTGTCGACGATGAGGCTATTGATGGTATCCCTTCCCGGAAAAGGATAGATTCCGGGTCTATTTCTCTTCGTCAATATAGCCCCATTAACCTTGCAGAGTTTTTTAAGGAAATCCTCTATTTTTGCCATCTTTTTTACTTGAGCCCGAATGATTTCATCTCCGGTTTTTCCACCACAAAGGGCATGAAGATATTGGAAAGCTCCTTCAGGATCCTCAGCAATAAGAACACCTCCTCCTGCGAGAATGGAATTTCCGCCAAAATGATCTGCTTTCTCTAAAAGCACAACTTCAGCTCCTGCATTATGGGCAGCGATCGCCGCAGTAGCTCCTGCTAACCCATAACCGATGATCACCAGATCCGTATGAATGACCTCTTTTTTATCTACCATCTTTTCCTCTCTTTAATCTTTAATCAATGTCTAACTTTCCCCTTCCTTCCTTCTGTCAATAAATCGCTTTGCCTTAAAATCGAATTTGGGAAGAATCCCTTTGGGGACGACTTCAACCTCTACTCGAAGGTTGAGCGTGTTTTTTATTTCATCTTGAATATTCCTTTGAGTGACCTGCTTCTTACTTTCTTCACTCACTTCGAGTTTAATGGCCAATTCATCGATACCTTCTCTTTTATAAACTATGATCTGGTATTCATTTCCTGGTGGGATATGGGATTCAATGATTTTTTTTACAGCGCTCGGGAAAACATTCACGCCACGAATGATCACCATTTCATCCTTGCGACCCAAAATTCCACCTTCCAGGAAACGAAACGTTCGACCACAAGGACAATGTCCCTTTTTTACCTTAACCAGGTCACCTGCTCGATAACGAATCGCCGGCATACAGGACCTGCCTAAATTCGTTAGAACCAATTCCCCCTCTTCCCCCTCATTCACAGGTTTGTCAGTTCGAGGATCAATCACCTCAGCAATAAACTCACTTTCAATAATATGAACTCCAACGCTTTCTCCTGAGCATTGAAATCCCCATTGTCCAACTTCCGTCATGCCCATATAGTCATAGCATTTTGCATGCCATAGATTTTCTATTTTTTCCCGAATGGCTGGAACCTGGGCACCGGGTTCCCCAGAAAGTAATATCCTTCTAACCGTGGAGTGGGCAATGTCAATATGATGTTGATTCGCTGTTTCTGACAAGGCTAATGCATACGTAGGGGTTGTAAGGATGACGGTCGCTTTATTTTCGATCATAGACTCTAATCTCTGTAATGAATTCCAGCCCCCGGTGGGGATGATTAAAGCTCCAAGCTGAGAAGCACCTTCGTACATGGTCCAAAAAGCAGTGTAGGGCCCAAAATTAAAAGGGAAAAGAATTCGATCGCTCTTCTTTACTCCTGCAGTTTTTAAAATGTAACAAGCTACCCTTCCTCTCCATGCCCAGCTCTCTTTTGTATCTAAGGAATTTCAATGGTTTGCCAGTTGTTCCAGAAGTCTGATGGTATTGTGTGTAATTTTTTAAGGGCTCCGTCAAATTCGTTCCAAAAGGAGGATGTTGCTCCTGATCCTCCTCAAACTCTCTTTTAATTGTAAAGGGCAACTTGTGAAGATCATCAATCGATTTAATTTCTGAAGGGTTTATCCCAAAATGGTTAAACTTATTCTGGTAAAAGGGATTAGAGGTATAGACCTTTTTGAGCATGGTCTCCAATTTCTGGAATTGGATTAAAGCTAATTCATCCCTGGTTGTAGTTTCTACTTTCTGAATAGAATATTTAGTCCCTGTCATTTATTTCACTCCTTATCGTTTATTTTTTTCATTTCTTCTCTCCGCGAAAACGGGGCCACCATAAACTGTTGGGAATAGAGGGAAACTATACCATTTTCAACTGCATTGCTCCATATGAATGTAAAGCCAAACTTTTAGTATGAAAAGATTTTTTACCCCGTTAGAAAGCCCCGCCGCTTGCCCCGTTAGAAATTTTTCATCATTAATCAGGAGCTCCCTTTCGTATCCTACTTCTAACGGGGCGAGCAGCAGGGATAAAGGCTGTTCCTTTTTCAGCGAACACGGGGTTTACTTTAGATATTCATCAGGGTTCAGTGGGTCCAAGATCTCCCTTGGCATTTTATGCCGAGGGGTAAATTGATCGAGAGAGGGCGATGCCGTTGCATCAATTCCTAACTTTGAAGTCACTCCATCGATGGAACTTGAAGGATCAAGGTCCGATCCTCTCGAATTCGGGATGGAAAGGAAATCTCGGTCAGGCTGGGTTCGGGTAGAGATAGCCCATAAAACCTGTTGATTGTCAAAAATGTTAATGTCATGATCCACTACCACTACATATTTTAAATACATCTCTGCACCCAAGGCTGCTAAAATCGCATTCATTCCTTGCCCTTCTGCCCTTTTTTTAATGGACACAAAGGCCATAAAAGGAGCAGGGATGCGAACCGACAACTAAAGAGGGAACAGATGCCTTAATGGCCCGGAAGATGTTTGCTTCCATTGGAATGGTGGACAGCAGCAAATGATCTAAGTGGCCTACCATAATGTCATGGTAGATAGCGTCCTTTCGATGGCATATGGCTTTAACCTTAACGACTTCCCTTTCCCTCTTCCCCAAAGAGTAGCCTGTAAACTCCCCAAAAGGCCCTTCATCCTCTCTAATGTTAGGAAGGATTTCTCCTTCGATGATGATTTCTGCCCTGGCTGGAACTTTTAAGTCAATGGTCTCACAGGGAACGATCTCGATTGGCTCCTGCAACAGACTACTCATCACTTCGATTTCATCTTCTTCCCCGGAACTGATATGAAGGGCCCCAAGTCCCCAAACAGGATGATTTCCAATGACAAAAGCAACTTCCAAAGGTTTCCCCAATTCTTCAGCATTTTTATAAAAATCCCATAGATGTTTTCCCTCGGTTAAGTGAATTCCATATTTATCCTTCTCTTTTACCATGAGCCGATTATAACTGGCATTTATTTTTTGAGAGATCGGATCTTTTGCAATAGCAATCGCTCCTGTAACATAGGGACCCGCATCGTTTCCATGATGAACAATTTGAGGAAAATCAAAGACGTTAACGTCCTTACCTTTTTTGATCACCTCTTTCACAGGACCGCTCGATACTTCTTTCGGCTTTATCAGATGAGATAATCTTTCCAAATAGGATAAAATGAATTCTTTTGGATCGCTTTTCAATGCGAGGGCTAATCTCTGTCTGCTGGCATGTAAATTTGTCAAAACCGGGAAAGAGGTCCCCTTCACCCTCTCAAAGAGGAGAACCGGCCATCTTTTTTGCTTCTCCAACTTTGCAACCAATGCAGAGAGTTGAATTTTTGGATCGATTTCCTTTTTAACGACAATGAAATCTTCAGGTCTCTCTTTTTTTAAATCATCTAAAAATGATCTCAAATCCTTAGAAGCCATAGAAATTACCTCCGAATGTTATCCATACCCGAGATCCTATCTATTAAGAAGGGGAAGAATATTTATTTTTTCTTAAATTCATGTCATTGAAAACTCAACTTCTTTCATGGTTTAAATTTTCATTCTTTTCTACGGCCTTGAAGACATCTTCCCAAGGTTGGCCCGGGACAGATTCAGGAAGTTCTTCAAGAATCTTGATTCCCCAGGGCTGAGGAAGAAGAACTCCTGATTCAGATCGGATTCGGAGAATATCGCCGTTCTTTATCTTTCCAGGACTCCTGAAAATCTCAGCCTTTACATATCGCGTATCATATTTCCTTGGTCCGGGTGTCAGATCCTTAATAAAAAGGTTTTGTTTTCCTTCCTTAAGATCTTTAAACTGTCGAACAAATGTTTGGTATTCTCTTTTCATCCTCTCCCCCTATTTAAATCCATAGGATTTCCAGTTTTGATTGATTTTTTCTTGAATCTCCTTTGAATAGATCGTTTTAAAAGATGCCTTGATCGGGACAATTTCTTGAGGCCATTCTGGTGGCCATGTTGTATCGAAGGCAACGGAGGCACCCTTAAGCCTCGCCCTCTCTTTGGGGCTGTAGCATGGAGTAAGGGAGTTCGCCCTTCCTTCATAATGCTCAACCCATATCCCTCTCCCGGGGTGACACTTCGTAGCAAAAGCATGAAGGACTTGCCCACTGTCGAAGATATCTACATCCTCATCCAAAACGATCACCTTAGAAACCATGACCCTTCGAGCCGTAAAATACTCCAAGACTTCTTGAGTGACTTGAGATCCCCCCTTCTTCACGCTGACATAAATAAGGTGTGTCACTCCCTCCGGTGGCACAAAGACGTCCACCACAGGAATCCCTCGATGTTGTAACCCACGTTTCATAGCAATCCCTGCTGTCAAGGAAGCCGCGATGGAGCTATCATCAATGGGAACTCCCAAGGCGATCATCGTCAGAATAGGATTGTTTCGATAAGTAATAGCTTTTACCCTGAAGCCTACTCCTTCTGCCATGGTGCCACTGCGGTAACCCGGATATTCACCGAAGGGTCCATCCGGAACAGTTTGATCCATAGGAATTTCTCCCTCGATAACAATCTCTGAGTGTGCAGGAACGAAGAGATCACTGGTCTCGCATTTGACGAGTTCAATAGGCTTTTTTCGGAGAGCCCCAGTAAATTTGGCTTCATCCTCTCCAAGCCGAAGAGGAGCAGTAGCCACCATATGAGCAATCGGATCTGCTCCTATGACCAACGCCACTGGCATCGGTTGATTGCGAGGTAAATTATATTTTTTCACTTGATAGGCCAATTGACTTGTGGGTTGAGGCCACCCTGCCAACCACCTTTTGTTATGAACCATGAATCGATACATTCCCCAATTGGTCCAGCCCATCTCAAGGTCTTTTGTCACGACAAGATCCCAGGTACCAATGTATCTCCCACCATCCCCTTCATGAATCATGGGTGCAGGAAAGCGGTAAAGGTCAACTTGGTCGCCGAGAAGAATATTCTCTTTACATGGAGCCTTCTTCTTATCCAACACAACCGGGTCAATTGGTTTCTCTAATCGCTCTTCGTAGATGCGATAAATCTCTCGAACGGATGTTTCAGGAGGAAGCCCAAGTGAAATGGCTACCCGACGCCATGTACCCAGTGAACCATTGTAGAGGGTATAACCTTCAGGATAATCCTTCACTTTCTTAAACCAGATCGAAGGTCCACCCATTTCATACATCCTTCGACCAATGGCACCTGCCTCGATGTCCCAGTCCACTTCCTTTGTCACTTCGATGAGATCCCCTGTCTTCTTTAACGTTTCAATAAAATCACGATGGTCTTGAAATGGCATATCTCCCCCTTATTTCATTTTAGATTCGACCTTTTAACCCTCTTTGAATCTAAAAATACATTTAAACATTGATTTGTAAATTTTTTAGGATTTTTCCCCCGATTTGCCTTTAAATCATTTGGATATATTTCACTTTTTGTAACGATTGTCAATGAAATTCATGGCCTCATTTTGGAGCCACAAAAAAAACCTAAAATTCGTTATGGTGAATTAGATGTTTAACAGATTCACTGCTTAGCCAATCCAATCAAAACCAGACCCAACGTGAGAATCAGGGCTCCTGATAAACGGGTTTTCCAAGAGCTCTCTTTCAGAAAGAAAATTCCCATCCCAGCTCCGAAGAGAGCGCCCACCTGACGAAAAGCCACCACATAGCTCACCTTGCTCATCTGTAAGGCCATGAGAACGAGAAGATAAGCCACATTCTGAAGGATCGCAATGATCAAAATTTCCTTCTTCGACTCTCGCCAAACCTTCATAAAAGAACCTCCTCCCCTGAAAGACAAGTAAAGTCCCATAAACACGGCCATCCAGAGGTTAATGAACCAGATGTAGAAGATGGGATGGAGATTCCGAACTCCAATTTTATCGATCACAGAGTAAATGGAACTGGCAATGGCAGCACCGAGGGCTAAGAAAGTGGGACGGGAAATGAGACGTTTAGATTGTGGAATCATATTTTGAAGAGTGAAAATCTTTCAATGAAATCAAGAAAATACCGACCATAACAAGACCAATCCCCATCATTCCCTCTTTTGAAAGAACTTCTCCGATAAAAGAGATGGCCCAGATCTGGGTGAACAGCGGGGCTGAGCGGGAGATGGGATAGACCGAGGAAAGATCCCCTGCTCTGTAGGCCTCAATTAAACAGTTGAAATAGATCGTTTCAAAAAAACCTGAGAGGATGACGATCCACCAGAGTATGGATGGAAGTTGAAGAATGAAAGATGGGAAGGCCCCAAAGCCAATGAAGAAAGGAAGGTAGAGAAGGACGCCCCATAGAAAGACCCAGAAAAAAAATTCAAGAGGCCAGTTTCCCTTCTTGGTGAAAAAATTCCATGAGGAATGGATGAGGGCTGAAACAAAAACGAGGAGAATACTGAGAGGAGTCAAGGAATTGTCGACCCTCCTTGAAAATGAAGAAAATAAAGGTGGAATGCGGCTATGATAATGGCGTGGTCGATCTCCCCTTTTCGGATCAATTCTGGAATTTTGGAGAGGGGGATGAGGACAACTTCAATATCTTCGGTCTGATCGGGCATGGGATTGCGGACCTTCTTGACGCTTCGAGCTATAAAAGTATAGCACCGATTACTAAAGATCGCTGGGTTAGGATTAACACCTCCAATTTTCACCATTTCCTCTGCTTGATAACCTGTCTCCTCCAGTAATTCACGAGCTGCTGCTTTTTCTGGAGTTTCTCCAGGATCCACCAATCCTCCAGGGATTTCAAGCGTCACTTCCTTTGAACCATGGCGGTATTGCCTGACCATCACGACTTGGTGATCAGACGTAAGAGGGATAACGTTGATCCAGTCCCTCGATTCGATGATATAGAAGTCATGTTCCATCCCTGTTCTTGGGGAGAGGGCTGTATCTGTCCGTATGGAGAAGACACGAAAGGATTTTTCGAATTGAGATCGAATGCATGGCCAAGGTTTGATCATTTGATCCTCCTTATTCAATACCGACCTGACGCAGGCAAGAAGGCTTTCATTCTATTTTGGCCTATTGAGTTTGTCAATTGACTTGACAACAGTTCTTCAAATTGCTATTAAAGTACACCTTAAATGGAAGGTGGAGATATGTTAGAAGGATTTGTTCCATACCCCGAATCATATGTGAAAAAATACAAGGGAAAGGGCTACTGGATAGATAAAACACTCGGGGAAGAATTTGATGAATTCGTGAACAAGTATGGTGATCGGATTGCACTCGCATTGAAGGGACAACATGTTTCCTACCGTGAGATGGGTGAAAAGGTAAACCGGCTCGCTCTCCATTTTATCGATATCGGTTTGAGAACCTACGACAGGATGATCTTCCAATTACCCAACGAATTGGAATTTGTTTATTGCTACTTTGCAGCGATAAAAATAGGTGTGATTCCTATCCTGGCCCTTCCTGCTCACCGGGATGCAGAAATTTCCTTTTTTGCCCAGTTCACGAAAGCAAGGGCTCACGTCATCCCCTCAAGTTTTAAAGATTTTTCGCATCAGAAGATGTCCCGAGAAATTCGCAAAAAGGCGGGACACCTCGAATTTACATTTGTATCAGGGGAGCAGGTGGACGATGATTTCATTTCTATCACGACCTTATTAAATAATAAAATCGAAGAGCGAATCTCGGTTGAATCCTTGAAAAAATATCGCCCGGACCCAATGGAGCCAGCCGTTTTCCAGCTCTCGGGAGGAACGACCGGAATCCCAAAGATCATTCCGAGGATTCACAATGACTATTGTGTCAATTTCAAAAGGGCGGCAGAAATCACGAGGATGACTAAAAGCTCAGTTATGGGAATAGCCATTCCAATCAATCATAATTTTGCCATAAACTGTCCGGGTTTATCCGGGACCTTGTACAAAGGAGGAAAAGTAGTCCTTATCCCTTCTACGAGAACCGATACAGTCTTTGAAGCCATCCAAAAGGAAAGAATCACCATGATCCCGACGCCCCCCGCTCTATTAATACGATGGATGGAGGCCCCCGAATTATCCAAATACGATTTAAGCTCCTTAGAGGTTCTCCTTGTGGGTGGAGCGAAACTGAATGCTGAAGTGGCAAGGAAAATAAAATCGACTTTGAGATGTGACTTCCACCAGAATCTTGGGATGGCTGAAGGGATGCTTTTCTGGACACAAAGGGACGATCCCGAGGATTTGCTTCTCAATACCCAGGGAGCCCCCATGTTTGAAGATGATGAGATCCGAATAGTAGATGAAAAGGGTGAGGATGTTCCCTATGGAGAGCCTGGAGAATTATTAGTCCGCGGTCCCAACACCATAAGAGGTTACTATAACTCTCCTGATTATAATCAAAAGGCATTCACGGAGGATGGTTTCTATCGTACCGGAGATGTGGTGAGGATGGTTAAAGGACATTACCTGACTGTGGAGGGCAGAATAAAAGACACCATTAACAGAGGGGGAGAAAAGATAAGCGCAGAGGAGGTTGAAAATCATATATTAGCTCATCCAAAAGTTGAAAATTGTGCTTATGTGGCTATGCCTGATCCCCTCCTCGAGGAAAAAGGGTGCGCTTTTATCCTGACAAAGGGAACCCAAGATTTAACACTTGATGAACTCTGTCGATTTCTGAAAGAAGAAAGGTACATTGCAACATTTAAACTACCTGAGCGTTTAGAGCTGGTAAAAGAGTTTCCCATGACGCAGGTTGGAAAGATTGACAAGAAAGAACTAAGGCGGATCATTAATGAAAAGCTTCGAGAGGAAACAAAAATATAATTTCATATTGAGATTTTGAATGGAAAGGATGAAGTCATGGGACATCTTTTAGGGAAGGAAGAGATTCTGAGACAATTAAGAAGAAGACTACATCAGAATCCGATTGGCCTTCCAGAACATATATCCATCTATGAAATTCTGTCGATCCTCTTTACAGAAAAAGAGGCGGAGGTAGGAGCCAAATTTCCTCCGGGTCCAGTGAAATTTGAAGATCTCCAGCATGCCATTGGAATCCACGGATCTGAATTAGAGCAGATTTTAAAAGGGATGATCAAGAAAGGATTGATCATCACAACAAAAAGAGAGGGGGTCACCCAATATCTCCTTTCGATGGGTATGACCGGCTTCTTTGAATTCACCTTTATGAGAGCCGATAAGTCTTTTCCCCTAAAACGGTTAGCAGAGCTCATGCGTCAATATAAAGATACACCCGAATTCGTCCAAGAATTTTTTGCACCGGGAACGAGTCGGAGTCGGGCCTTGCTTTACAGTGAGATCCTTCCTCCCGTCAAGAGTGAAGTCCTTGGATTTCATGAAGCCGCAGAATATATCAAGATAGCAGGCCGCGGAAGTTTGACCAAATGTTATTGCCGCCATGAAGCTTGGCATTTGGACAGAAAGTGTTCTGCGCCCATCGACGATATCTGCATCACTTTAGGGTATGCTTCTGATTACCTGGTGGAGCAGGGGTTCGCAAGGAGGGCTCCTGTTGAAGAGCTCTTGGATACTTTAAAAAAAGCAGAGGACTTAGGACTGGTTCACGTCGGAGACAATGTATTAGAGCAAACCACGTTTATCTGCAACTGCTGTGGGTGTTGTTGCGGATTTCTTGAGGGGATCACCCGTCACCATTTAAAACATGCTGTGGCGACCACACATTACCTTGCTAAACCTGATCTTGAGGAATGCAATGGATGTGAGCAATGCAAAGACCATTGTCAGATCAAAGCCATCCGGATGGAAGGAGATGATCCTGTAGTGAATGAAGAGTTTTGTCTTGGATGTGGTATCTGTGTCCACTTCTGCCCAAGCGGTGCAATGAGGATGAAAGAAAGGGAGCAAAAAATCATTCCGCCCAAGACCCACAAAGATTTAATGCTCCGTTTGATGAAGGAAAAAGGAAGGTTGTGAAATTCAAGAAAGACCGAGGGTTAGGTTAAAGTTGAGAGTAAACGCAATTTTTTCTCAACCTGAGCCTTAACCTGAACCTGCATTCGCCTTAGGAGCGAAAGCGAGGACCATCTCTCTCAAGATGACGGAAGCGGTAATAGAAGAGATCTGGTTTGGGTCATAATCGGGGGTCAACTCCACCATATCAAACCCAATCACATGAAGGGACTGAAGTTCTTTAAGAAGAGAGAGGAACCTTTCGAAGGTGAAGCCACCGGGTTCCGGCGTCCCAACACCCGGAAGAAGACTGGGGTCGATCACATCAAGATCGAGTGTAATGTAGACGGGTTGATTTCTGAGGCGCTTTAGCATCGATCTCAGAGCCTCTCGATTTGGAGAGATGATGGATCTCATCTTCTTCGCCAATTTGAATTCATCTTCTGTTCCGGATCGAATTCCGATTTGAAACAACCTCTTCTCCCCTAAACGATCGACTATCCTCCTCATTACTGTGGAATGGGAAAGGGTTTCACCCAGGTAATTTTCTCTTAAATCCGTATGAGCGTCGATCTGGATGAGATAGAAATGGGGGTAGACTCGAAGGATCTCTTCCACAATCGGAAGGGTGATCAGATGGTCTCCTCCAATGAGAATAGGGAATTTTTTTTCAGAAAGGATCCTCCGAAGAGCCTTCCGAATCAAAGCCAGAGATGCCTTTTTCTCTCCGTGAGGTAACTCCAAATCTCCCATATCATGGATGGAACACTTGCTCAAGTCTTTTTGAAAATAGGGGCTGAAGGTTTCAATGCCCCATGAGGCTTTCCGTATCGAAGACGGTCCGAATCGAGCCCCCGGACGAAAAGAGGCTGACCCATCAAAAGGGCACCCGAGAATGACGATTTTGCTTTCTTTGAAAGAAGCTTTTGCTGAGATATAGGTTTGTTCAATGAAAGGAAGTTTCATTAACCCCACAAAACCGCAGCGGCCAGTACCGCCCCAATTTTCTTTATTTTATATTCTATAGCGATCGAACTCAGATCTTTGATCTTCCATCCGCGAACTTTCATCCCCTCCACGGCCATATTCCGGACGATTTTCTCGATCTGGTGCCGCTCTCCTTTGGCCGAATACTCCATAATCAATCCATTCTTATTTTCATCTTCTGGAAGAGCTACGGCGACGCCGGCCGAGATGATCTCTCCGGGCACATCGCTCGTGATTGAAGCATAGGCTGCCGGGATTAGGGCCCCCTGAGGAAGAGCGATGGGGGCGATCAGTTTGCAATGGGGTGGGACGATGCTCGACATCTTAACGAGGTTCGTGTTCCCGATACCCGCCTGGAGCAGGGCTCCATCAAAGGCATTAAGAGGGGTGTACCCTTCCGATGCCCCAGAGACCAAAAAGTATTTAGTGGGAGTTTTAAAGATCACACTATTTCTCCTTCATCTCTTACCTGTCAGATGGGCGTTTTTCAGCAGCCTTTTAGAAGGAAGGGGGTGAACTGATCCATAGTATCACCGCCTCCTTCGAACCGCTGTTATGGAGCCAATGCTCCTTCTCTGCTGAAAGGTAAAAACATTCCCCCTTTTTCAGCTTCAGAATTTCTCTCCCAAAACGAAGGTTGACCCTTCCCCGGAGGACCAAACCGAACTCCTCCCCTTCATGGGGTCTCTCTTTCGGCGTCGACTCCCCTTTCCGGAGAGTCAGGAGGATGGGTTCCAACCGCCGGTTCGTCGAACCCGGAACCAGAAGCTCGAACTTCTCGATCTTCTCTTTTTCAATCGCCACCCTGTCATTCTCCCTGTAAACGATCTTCTCCTCGGAGGTCTCCTTAAAGAAGCCGGAGATATTCTCATCCAAAGCATCGAGGATCTGGATCAAGCTGTCCAGGGAGATGGACGTCAGATCCCGTTCGATCTGGGAGATGAACCCCTTGGTTAGATTGGCCCGCTCGGCCAATTCTTCCTGGGTCAGGTTGCTCAACTGTCTCAAATTTCGAATGCGTTCTCCAATCTTCATAGAACCCGGAGCACAGTATACGAAGAAATTAGTTTAGTAATGTGTCAGACAGTATAGAAAGAATTTAGTTTAATAAACTAAACTTCCAAAATTATAACGCCCTTTTTTGATTTGTCAAGCATTTTTTTATTTTTTTATAAACGAATGACTCGAATGACACCAAATGAAGCGAATATTCGTTTCCCCAGCATCCAGGAAAGTTGACAAAAGAGTATGCTGTACGTAATATGGAGGAGTAATCAGGAAATCACAAAAACTTACTAATCAGTCCATAATTGTATAGACACTTGAAACTTAATCCCTCCTTCCCTCCCTTTACAAAGGGAGAAATTCCCCTCTTTGGCAAAGAGGGGGGAGGGGAGATTTTCTGAAAAATATGTCTTTTCAATTATGGACTCCTTATTATATGTCTGGTCGTTTTAAGTGGGCTTGGGTATCCTAGGGAAGGCATCAGAGTCCACCGTCAGGAGAATGCTACTAAAAGGAGGAGAGAGATGACCTATCGTGATTTGAGAAACTGGTTAGAATCTGTGGAGAAGCAGGGGGAAGTCAGGCATATCAGCGGGGCGAATTGGGACCTTGAGATGAGTTCCATCGCTGAGATTGTATACAGAGAGGGGAAGAATCCCAAGCCAGTCCTGATATTTGATGATATCCCTGGTTATCCTAGCGGGTATCGCACCCTTATGGGCTTACTGGCCTCAACCTGGAGAATAGGCAAGGCGTTAGGCTTACCGGAAGATCAGACGGACCCGGTAAGTTTGGTGAAGAACTGGCGCAGTAAAAATAAAGGTCTTAAACTCATTCCCCCTAAGATTGTTAAATCTGGCCCGGTGCAGGCGAATTCACTCACTGGAGACAACGTAGACCTCCTTAAGTTTCCGTGGCCTCGATTTCACGAGCTCGATGGTGGCCGTTATATCACTGGCCATGCTGTGATCCAAAAAGACCCCGATGGGGGATGGCATAATCTGGGCACATATCGAATTATGGTCGTTGACAGAAATCGCCTGGCGCTCCATATCCTCGAAGGACAGCACGGGGCAGTCATGATGCATGAGAAGTATTTTGCCCGAAAGCAAAATATGCCGGTAGCCATTGCTATAGGTGTAGACCCTGCCCTATGGTTAGCTTCTGGTCAGGCCTTCACTCCATGGGGTGTCTCAGAATATGATTACGCTGGAGGTATGAAGGGTGAGCCAATCGAGGTCATCGAAGGTAAGCACACCGGCCTCTTGCTACCAGCCGCGGCTGAAATAGTGATGGAGGGAGAATGTCGCCCCGGAGAATTGGCGCCGGAAGGACCTTTTGGGGAGTGGCATGGATATTATGGTAATCTCGGGCTTTCCTCGGTGCCTGAACCGGTCATACAGGTGAAAACCATTCATTACCGAGATAATCCTATTCTCACATGTGCCAATCCAGCAGTCCCGCCCACTGACGCCAGCTTAACTTCTGCAGCATCTGCGTCAGCAGCGATATGGACTTACTTGGAGGACCAGGGTATCCAGGGAATAGAGGGTGTTTGGTGTCACGAACTGGGGTTTGGAAACCTCTTCAACGTCATATCGATTGAGCAGCTCTATGCTGGACATTCCCGGCAGGTTGGACTCATTGCCTCCCAATATAATAAATATAGTGGCAGATATACTGTCGTCGTAGAAGAGGATGTTGATCCATCTAATCTGGAGCAGGTTGTCTGGGCGATAACAACCCGCGGTTTGCCAGACCAATCCATACAAATACTGCCGCGTTGTCGTAGCAGTTCGGCTGACCCGGCGATTCCGTTGGAGGAGAAAAAGAAATATCAGGTCGCTCCCAAACCACTTACTGCTGCGAGGGTCGTTATTGACGCCTGTCGCCCCTTGGAATGGAAGAAGGACTGGTATCCCATCGCCAGAATTAGTCCTGAACTCCGTACAAAGCTCCGTGATAAATGGCAGGCAATATTATCGAATCTGATATAAAATCATATTGATAAAACCTCTTGACTGAATAAGTAATCTGTGTCAATTTAGAACCATATTGATGAGGGAGAGGTTATATGAAAGGTAAAAATGCAGTAAGCACTCAAAGAAATGGTGTAACGAAAAAAGATCTTCAAGCTTTCAAGAATGAGATTATCCAACAATTCCATATTATCTCTGAAGGGTTAATCGATCAAATAAAGCTTTTAGCCGAAGGGCACTCAGGGATTATACAACGGCTTGACCGAGTGGAAACGAGCCTTGACAAAATGGAAGAGGAAAATAAGCGTGAGCACTTAGAAACCCGCGCCCTTATAAAGATTTCTTTTTCCCAACTGGATAGACGGATTTCTGATCTGGAATCTCAAATGAAGGAAGTGCAGGAATGGAAAAAAGAGGTCCAGGCAAGATTGTAACTTTAATTAAGAAAATACCGTGTTTCCATTGCCTAACCCCAAATTTACTGCTCTTACAACTGCTCTATCTGGTTATTCCCAAACTTTTTTCCTCCTCGGATATTACCAATATCATCCTCTTTGCGTGAGTTTGTAATTTCTTTTCTGAAATTTCTATACCGTCGTGAATATCCCAACCAATGCGTTTTACAACCCACCTCCTCTCTTCATCATTCTTAGCTTTTCTGAGCTTTATTAAATTTTTTTCCCCTTCGGTAAATTCCGTTATATGTTCCCTAAAATATATTCGTGCATCCTCTCGCTCCTTGTCACTTGCTTTTTCAGGATCTATCATTGGCAGTTTTGGTGGGTAACTATCATATCCAGACTTAAATATGACGATCCTTGGAATAAGCATCTCCGCTAAAGGATAGAGATTTATACAAAAACTCCTCGATAATTCAAATTCTCCGTTTTTATCAGTAGTGGTTTCAACTGCGTCACAAAAACTCGAGAAATCTAAGGTTAAAAAATATTTATCAACCACCCAATATGCGAAGATCGAGGCACCTTCAATTGGTATATTTGTATCATCATCAATAATCTTCCCCTGATAAGGGCCGTCCGTATAAAGTAGCCAGCCGCGAAATTCATGTCTATATGGCTCTCTCGTGTAAGAACAGAATAAGAGCAATCCGCAAATAAAATAGATAATCCCTATTACAATCCCTATTTTCTTGAAAAGTCTTTTCATTTCCTACTTCAACATATAACCCTTGAAAACAGATGACCAAGATAACCTATTCTTATAATCCTTTGTCGGTTGTCGGGTCACGCCCTGCAATAGCACATTGAAGGAAATTGAGGAACATCTAGGTATGAAAATGTATGATTACAAGACCTGATCCTTTTTCCACCTTCATGATATCTGAGAAAAGATATCTTCATCCGTCAGAAAACCCCGCGCCTCGGCAAAGGGCATGATCCTTTTCCTCAGTCCCTCAAATTGTTCAAGCCGCAGATGACGGCGCAAGGCTTCTCGGACAATTTCACTGCGGTTTCTCCCCGACCGCTTACTGGCTTTAGACAGTAAAACATCAAGGTCTTTATCTAATCTGATTGTCAGTGTAGCAGATTTCATGTCTAACAATGTATTACATTTTGCAGCCCTTGCCAAATCATATTCTTGTAGACCTCAGTGGGAGGATTCAATAAAAACTTTGCC
This sequence comes from uncultured delta proteobacterium, assembly GCA_963739325.1. Classification (GTDB taxonomy): domain Bacteria; phylum Desulfobacterota; class BSN033; order BSN033; family UBA1163; genus CAVTZZ01. Next base: position 112,773 of record CAVTZZ010000047.1, read on the forward strand.
TATAATGTCATTCCGAACTTGATCCGGAATCCAGTGTTTTCAATCTGGATTCCCGCTTTGGCGGGAATGACGGCTTCGGAACTTACGATTAATCTTTTCTCCCTGGTTTTTTATTATTCTAAAACCTGCTCAGTGTCCAATGAATGTCCTTCACCGCCAAAATGAGTAGGAGTTGAGAACTGGCCTATCCCCTTTTCCACATTAGCCATTTTTAGAAATAATAATCTGGTGCGTTGCTCCGTGTAGTCGCCATAGTTCATCCCGTCATCACGGAGAACATCGCAGTACCTCCAGAGTTTCCGAACGACGGCTGAGCTAGCCATGGTTTCTCCTAATATTTTGTAGTTACATATATCCCTATTGTGCCGAAGCAGGGATATCCCTGCTTGTCCTTATGTTTACTTAAAGACGAGCTGAACGATTTATGTGTGAACCGTTTTCGGCATATTGGACACTCGAATATATACTTAATCCCAACGCTTAGTGCTCTTCTCTTATGAGGAGCTTTGACAAACGTGCTTCGTATTGGTTTTAATATGGTTCCTCGGCTTGCGGGAGGTGCTGAAATCGGACCGGAAGCTGTTAACTCAATGGCATACCGGGGTATGAAGGGTGTCTTTGTAACTTGAGCACCTTGAATACGATCAGTCCGGTAAGACCTATCTTCTCCTGTATTGTGTTTTACTGCATACAACAATAGGTTCCCATCACACGTCCGGCGCAGAGAATATGGCTCTATTAATTGGAAGGTACCGCTGTACCTCAAATCCACACACAGCCGATTTGCAGCGGCGAAACGTATGACTTCGAGGGGTGTTGTCGAATGCCAGGCGTGGGCCATGGCAGGTGGACGCCATGTTTCATCGACTGCCACGCCCATAAGTGGCATCGAGGGCGGTAACACTTTTTCTACGGAACGATACAGCCACTCAAAGATCTTTGGGAGTTCCATCCAGAATTGTTCGAAAGGGACCAAAACAGGCAATTGATGTCCCAGCATGTTTTCCCACTCAGTCTCTATTTCGATCCTCTCCGGTTTCTCTTCAATAATCACCATTGTCGGGACTGAAATACCTTTGAATCTGCATTTCTCTTCCAATGTGCGCATTACTAAAGCTCGATCTGGTCTTACCCCCTCATGCCGGTACAAATGGATTACGTCGTAAAGATCTCGTGGTCTCAATCGTTCTCCCAAAGCTCTGACTTTTTCTGCAAAGAGTTCTTCGAAGCAATAGCAAAGAATATGGAAACCTTCTTCCGGCCCATCAGAATAAGGGTGATGTACCTCGCGGCTCACAGGGTCAAGAACTAAAATCTCGTCATTGGTCAAATCCAATCTTACACGGGGTAAATCGCCACGGGGCTGCAGTGGGCCACGGTAGCTCATCCTGCCCTGGGCTGATATTTTCCCACGTGGATTTGTATAAATCTCCAAATGAATTAACTCCCTCGGGATCTCAATACCGGCTTCATCGTAAACCCAATCCGCAACTTCTCCGAAGGCATTTCTCAAGAATTCTTGATTGCAATGATCAGCGTTCTTAATTGTGAAATCCAAGTCTTCTGAGAAGCGGTAGGTCTCAAAATAACACTTTTTCAGGCAAGTCCCGCCTTTGAACACCCAGTCGGAACCCAATTCGCCATGGTTTGAAATACCAGCCAATATCCATCCCAGTAAATAATCTTTTTCAATAATATTTGGAGTTAGCCCAAACTCCCTGGTGAAATCCATTATTTCCTGACGGTTAATCAAATCACCGCTCCTTTGACCAATTCTTAGGAACCAACAGTCTCCATCGAGTAACCAATTTGTCGGCAGGTAGTTTAGGATCTAACTTGGAATTCCCTTTTGTAAGCTTGGTTTGACATAGCTTGATCATGCTCTGTTCATCCTGAGCAAATCGCTCCAGCAGAAAACCGAGACGTTTGAATACAGAACCATTTCCCAATCGGTCAGCATACTCGATCAACAAATCTATCTTTTTATTCTCTGACTTTAGGTAATCCCTAAACACATCGACAGCGGAACGGATTCCACCGCCAAGTTGGGGATCACTCAGCATATCGAGTATGGTGCGGGTTGGATCTGAGACTGATATCTTAAGTTGTCCTCTCCAGACAGGTTTGAGTCCGAACATAGTTTTCTCTGATACCGTACGGAGGAGGTACTCTATCCCTTTGATGACCGGCTTCCGATCTCTTGGCTTTTGCGTGGTCATTACGACGACAGTACGAAAGATTTGTTCTGTTAGACCCCAATACTCTGCCGCACTCCAGCCTCCAATGTAGCAAGGAGAGTACAAGCGGTCCGCTATGATCCAGGGATCTTCAAGAGGAATATCCGCAGTTCGAGATTCGATTGGAACGGGGACATAAAGCCCCTGCCGTACACGGGAAAGCCAGCCTTTGATCGCCCACTTTGACAACATCTTCGACGCTTCGGGAGGAGAAATCTGCAAAATGCTGGCTGCCTCTTGTACTGAAATAGTTCCCTTCGTACCCCGAATGAGGGTCGCTAACCTTTCTCTCTCAATTTTCCCTAAACCGGATATCGTCTGCATAGTACATCCAAAGCGTTAAATTTCATTTATCAGGTGAATTATAGCACTTCTGATATACTTATTCAAGGCCAAAAATACATTGGAAGCGAAATAGTTCACTTGAAAGATGAATTTCTGCTCATTTGGTAAACTTTAAGTATATCGGGTGGGTCAAAAATAGTTTCTGTGGGCTTATGGATGACCCCGAATTCCATTTCCATCAATTTTGTAAAAATGCAATGTATTTTTACATCACAGATGGAAGACAACTATCCTCAAAGAGAGAAGGAATTAGCAAGATTTAAGAAGTTGGGGACACTGACTGAAAAATTCAGTCAAATCCGTAGGTCGCCGGTTCGAGTCACACTGAATGCGCCACGTTATTCAAAAAATCTACGGTTTTCTTATTGTTCCAAAACCTGCCCAGCGTCCAATGAATGTCATTCACCGTCGGAATGAGTACGCGTCAAAAGCAGGCTTGACCACTTTCTTCACCGGTCGATACTTACTCATTCATTTAACTAGGTGACCCCAAGGCCGTTTGCCTTATTCTATATCAAGTTGCATTTTCCCCTACGTCCCCCATTTTGTCTTTTACGGCTGACCCGGCTATTCCGTTGGAGGAGAAAAAGAAATATCAGGTCGCTCCCAAACCACTTACTGCTGCGAGGGTGTTTATTGACGCCTGTCGCCCCTTGGAATGGAAGAAGGACTGGTATCCCATCGCCAAAATTAGCCCTGAACTCCGTACAAAGCTCCGTGAAAAATGGCAGGCAGTTTTATCGGATCTGATATAAAATCATGATTGATAAAATCTCTTGACTGAATGAGTAATTTGTGTCACCTTGGAGTCATATTGGTGAGGAAGAAGCCTTATGAAAGGTAAAACCACAATAAGCACTCAAAGAGACAGTGTAACAAAGAAAGATCTTCGAACCTTCAGGGATGAGATTGTCCAGCAATTCCATATTATCTCTGAAGGGTTAATCGATCAAATAAAGCTTTTAGCCGAAGGGCACTCAGGGATTATACAACGGCTTGACCGAGTGGAAACGAGGTTTGACAAAATGGAAGAGGAAAATAAGCGTGAGCACTTAGAAACCCGCGCCCTTATAAAAATTTCTTTTTCTCAACTGGATAGACGAATTTCTGATCTGGAATCTCAAATGAAGGAAGTGCAGGAATGGAAGAAAGAGGTCCAGGCAAGACTGCAGGTTTAATATCTTTCCATTGATTAATTTACCATTTTTCTCCAAACAACTTTTATACAAGCTTTCTAAAATGAAAAAGAAAAAAATAGTAAGAAAAAATGGGTTGATTACTATGAGGGGACGGATATTCTTGAAGAGCTTCTTGAAGAACCGGTGGAGTTTAGTATGAACGACCACCTGAGGAAAGATATCAAAGAGAGGGATATCGGCACGTACATAGACGACCTGTGGGGCAGAATCGGCGGAAAGCTGAGGTCCAAAGGGATAAGGCCAAGAGATATCGATAAAACAATCAAAGAGGTTAGAAAAACTGGAAGATGAAAGTGGTTATGCCCAATTTCCAGTGAAAGTCATTCACGATGAAATGAGTAAGAGGTAAAACAGGTTTAACCTCTTTATCCCTTGTCAGGTAGATGGGATGGTTGGGTTCGCATCTTTTCCCAAAATCCCCTGGGAGAGACTATCTCCATGTTTTCTATTTTGCCCAAATCGAGAAGCTCCTTATCCCCGGTGACCAACAGATCAGCATTTCCATTCAATGCAGATGAGAGGATCATAAGGTCATCTTTATCCCGGATCTTAACATCCGAAAGTGTTGAAGGAGTTGCGAAATGGGCATCCTGTCGGAGTATTTCTATTGCATCATCAATGAGCTCACCTGGGATGCGAAGCTTTTCGCGTAAGACTCGTTTTAGCTCATTGAACAGTGGAACAGAAACAACTAATTGATGGGAAGTAAGAATTTCTCTTAATACATCGGCACAAAGGCCTCTTGTGGCCATTGCACTTACCAACACATTTGTGTCGAGAAAGACCTTCATGATATCTGTGAGAAGATATCTTCATCCGTCAAAAAACCCCGTGCCTCGGCAAAGGGCATGATCCTCTTCCTCAATTCCTCAAATTGTTGAAGTCGGAGCTGACGGCGCAGGGCCTCTCGGGCAATTTCACTGCGGTTTCTCCCAGACCGCTTACTGGCTTTAGACAGTAAAACATCAAGGTCTTTATCTAATCTGATTGTCAGCGTAGCAGATTTCATGTCTAACAATGTATTACATTTTACAGCCCTTGTCAAATCATATTTTTATAGAGCCTATCGAGGGAAATCAGCGGCGCCTATCAGCCGTCCGCTGGAGTATTAGGACTTCGCTTCTTTCTTTTGGAATCCAATTATCAAGTCTGAATTCACCAACTTTATTTGCCTCTTGTAAAGTGTATAGTTTAGCTTTGACCCCAAGCATCCTTCGCTCTCTGGCTACCGAGCCTGACGACACGTACTGTCATCGCTCGCTCCCTTCTTTGAGGCCTAACGTTGTACTCTGCGGTGGGCCACCACCGAAATTTGACTCGCGCGAAGCTAACGCCCCCGTCCGCAGCAGCTAAAGTTAGAATCTTCGTCGCCAAAGAGCAGGTCGGTCGGACGAACATTGTGCATCCCTCGCCGTTTCGATCGCCCCAATCGCACCAGCGCGGGGTTCGCGGTCATAATCAGAACTCGCCGTCAAGCGGGGCGAAATAACCCCTCCGCGTTGAGGTAGGCGATGTCGTGCATTGCTTCCGTCGACACCTGCGCGAAGAACTTGCGCCACCGGGGAAGATGTCTCGAATAGAACTCGTAAACGCGTGCATGAGCGACGTCGGTCCCGATCAAGAAGCGAGTGGAAAATCGATTGAAGAGCTCAAGCATGTCCGAGCGCACCCAGCCCTCATCGTCGACGACGAGGTGCATCCACTCCGTGCGTCGAGGCCAGTATATGCCGTAGTGCTTGGTATTCCCTCCAGAATAGACCATGCCGCTCAGGTCGGCGTAGAGATTAGGAAAGTGCTGCATCATTGCAGCGATGTCCTTCGAGCTTGAACGGCCGCAGTTGTGCGCCCAGACAAACGTCGCCGCCGAGTGTGCCGCGAATAGCTTTTGCATGTTTTCGGAGACTGCAGGCTCAGCCTCGGCATGCATGATCATCGGGGCACGGTATTTCGCGGAAAGATCGGCGAACTTGCGCATGGCGTAGGAAAACGGCGAATAGTTCATATCACTCGGTGCAACGATTCCCTGTGCGGTTGTGTACGGATAGAAGCGGAGCATGAATTCGCCCATGCCGAAGAATTCCCCCGAAGCAAGCTTTGCTTCGGTCTGCTCCAGCATCCTGACGGTGTCGCGATTGCCGTCCCAAAATCCGGCACTGACCATTTCGCCACGCTGCATGCCGACAAATGGGATGAACCGGTCCGGGTAGCGGCGCGCATAGTCCATTGCCTGCTCGTCCGAGCCCTCGCCGTCGTTGACGATGCGACCATCTGGCGAGTCCCCGTAGTAAAGGGGGCTCAGTACCAAACGCGTCACCCCGACAGCGTCCATCCGTTCGATCAAATACTCTGCCGTGACACGGCGCTGGAGATGGGTGTGAAAGTCGACGACCGGGACCGTGGTATTGCTGAGTGGCTGGGGCAAGGTGATGGAAGGAACGGGCCGGCGTCGCGGAGGCTGCGTCCTAGCACTCCGAGACACAACCGTAGCACCGATCGTCAGAGCCCCGGTTGCTAAAAGAAATCGCCTCCGGGAGATTGAAGTTGCCATCGGCAACACCTCCGCTTCCTTCGGTAGATTCTAACGAAAAAAATCAGCGGTGGCTATCAGCCATCCGCTGGAATGACAGGTTAGAACTCCCTCGCACTTCCAATATTGAATAGGGTCTTCACCTGATCCTGATCAAGGGAAATGTAGTGATCACAAATGTCAAGGAGCATCTTGTTGGGTGGTTCTGAGTCCAAGGTCGTGAGGTAAGTGCAACAACCGAACCTTTGTAGTGCTTCCAGCATCGGTATGTAGTCTCTATCATTTATCATGAAAGCGAAGTCAGTAATTCTACCCGTGGCGGCAGTGCTGAGTGCGTCACAAGCCAAACGCATGTCTAAGCCTTTCTCTGCCCGTGAAAAAGCATCACGATACTTGGGGTCAAGCTTTTCAATTTCTTCATCAGGAACTGTCTTTATAGGCTGAGCGCATTCAATGATCTGCCAAAAAACCATTGGGGTCAGGTCTTGCCTTTTGATGTTTCATAGGCATCAAGATTAAAAACCTGAACCTCTCATGACCCCTCTCTCCTCTATTTTATTGACATCCGAGACAATCAAAGTTGACGAGAAAGACCTCTCCCCGCTTAACCGAGGCCATCAGAAAGGGCTCCTTCGAGTTCCTGGTTGATTTGCTTTATTTCCTTTGCGACTTCCTCGTATTCTGCTGCAAGTCGCTTTTTCTTCAATTTGTTAACGGAATTCATTGTGTCTTCTTTATTCAAGACAACCTATTTTTATAATCCTGGTAATTAAATTCCTTAATTAATCTAAATCCTGATTTTTCATTCCATATTCCGATAGAAGGATGACTGACGCCGTTGAACATGGTGGTTTTTACGGTCGTATAATGAATCATATCATCAAATATGATCTTATCGCCGGGTTTTAATTCTTTATCAAATGACCAATTTCCCATATAGTCGCCCGCCTGACAACTGATTCCTCCCATTCGGTAAGTTGGTTTTCCTACTATTTCATCGGTAGCACCCAAAATGACAGGTTTATAGGGCATTTCAAGACAATCGGGCATATGGCAGGTAAATGAAACATCGAGAACAGCAGTTTTTATACCATTGTTTTCAACGATATCCAGTACCGTGGAAACCAGGTAACCCGTTTGGTAAGTAAAAGCGCTTCCGGGTTCAAGTATGATTTCGACATCATATTTATTTTTAAAATCAGTTAATATTTTCATCAGATGGTGTATGTCATAATTTTTCTTTGTTATAAGATGACCGCCGCCCATGTTCACCCATTTTAGTTTGGGTAAGAACCTACCAAATTTCTTAGAAAAAACAGTCAGCACTTTTTCGAGCGCAAAGGAGTCCGCCTCAAATAATGTGTGAAAATGGAGACCTTCAACCCCCTCTGGTATGGCATTGCCAAGCTGTTCAGCAGTAATGCCAAATCGGGAGCCGGGTTTGCAGGGATTATAGATGTCATAAGGAGTATCTGAAAACTCAGGATTAACACGCAGGCCAATCGAAACACCCTTTTGACTGGCAATCTTAGAATATTTTTGCAATTGGTTTATAGAATTAAAGGAAATATGGCTGCTGTATTTTAGAATCTCTTTAATGCTTTTTTCTTCGAAGGCGGGCGAATAGATATGCGCTTTTACTCCGAGCTCCTCAAATGCTAAGCGTGCTTCATTGATTGAACTTGCTGAAGCCCCAAACCCATATTCTTTAAAGATCGGAAATACACCCCAATTCGAGAAAGCCTTAAACGCAACGAGAATATCAACCTTAGTAGCCTCTTTAACCTTTTTTATTAATTCGAGGTTATTTCGCAATAGAAGCTCATCAATCACATAGCAGGGGGTTGGGATTTTGTTAAAGTCGATTGGCATTATTTTCATCACTGTAAAAAAATGGAATGTTGGAATACTGGAATATTGGAAGACTGAGAAAAAAGGTTTGAATTCGTCTTTTTAATTTCATTATTCCACTGTTCCAAACCTCCTTTTCCCATCGTTCCATTCTTCCATCATTCCACTATTCCACTCTTCCATTATTCCAATCTCTACAATTCCAGATCCACATCGTGCAATTCGTGCCAAGGAAGTCCGTGGATCTTCAATTGCTCCATGAAGGGATCCGGGTCGAATTCTTCCGTGTTAAAGACGCCGGCCTTTTTCCATTTACCCGTAATGAACATCATCGCCCCAATCATGGCAGGTACTCCAGTGGTATAACTCACGCCTTGTGCACCCGTTTCCTTATAGGCATCCTGATGCTTGCAATTATTATAGATATAATATGTTTTCTCCTTATGATTCTTAATCCCTCTGATCCTGCAACCAATGGAGGTTTCACCCGAATAATGTTCACCCAGTTCGCCCGGATTGGGCAATACCGCTTTGAGGAATTGAAGGGGCACAATCTCTTTGCCCTCATACAGGATAGGTTTAATACTGGCCATTCCAATATTTTGAATCACACGCAAATGGGTTAAATACTCTTGTCCAAAAGTCATCCAGAATCGAGCTCGTTTTAGAGTAGGATAATGTTTAACCAACGATTCCAATTCCTCATGGTAAATAAGATAAGATTCGCTGGGGCCGATATTTGGATAATTTAGCGGTTTATGAATCTCGTGGGGTTCTGTTTCAACCCATTTCCCATTTTCACAGTATTTTCCTCTTTGGGTCACTTCACGGATATTGATTTCTGGATTAAAATTGGTCGCAAAGGGTTTTCCATGGTCGCCTGCGTTACAGTCAACAATGTCGAGAGTGTGAATCTCATCGAAATGATGTTTGGAAGCATAGGCGGTAAAAACTCCTGTCACTCCCGGATCAAAACCACAACCCAAAATGCCCGTTAGTCCTGCCTTTTTAAATCTGTCATGGTACGCCCATTGCCATTTATATTCGAATTTAGCGACATCGGGTGGTTCATAATTTGCGGTATCTAAATAATTAACTCCTGTTTCAAGGCAAGCATCCATGATGGTTAAATCTTGATAGGGCAACGCTACGTTGATGACCATTTCTGGTTTAAAGCTTCTAAATAATTCAACTAATTGCCGAACATCATCAGCATCCACCTGAACCGTCTTAATTTTATTGGCGCCAACTGCCCCAGCAATGGCATCACACTTCGATTTTGTTCGGCTGGCCAGCATGATATCTGTAAACACCTGTGGAACTTTTGCCGTTTTATGAGCCACAACGGTACCTACACCGCCTGCTCCTATGATTAATACTTTAGCCATGATCAACCGTGCGAGAACAGTATAACAAGAATTTAGTTTAATAAATTAAACTACCAAAATTATATCTTCCTTTTTTTATTTGTCAAGTATTTTTTGCACAACTTTACAGCTTAGGGATAATCTGTTAATTTTTACTTAAGGGAAAGATGGAAAAGATCATTATCCGGGGAGCGCGGGTCCATAATTTAAAAAACATTGATGTGGAGATCCCACGGGATCAACTGGTGGTGATCACCGGACTGAGCGGTTCCGGTAAGTCCACACTGGCTTTCGACACCCTGTATGCCGAGGGGCAGCGACGATACGTCGAATCCCTTTCAGCCTATGCCCGCCAGTTTTTAGAGCAGATGGAGAGGGCTAACGTCGAATCGATGGAAGGTCTCTCCCCGGCCATTGCCATTGATCAGCGAAGCATCTCTCGAAACCCTCGTTCCACGGTAGGGACAGTAACAGAAATCTATGATTATCTTCGCCTCCTTTTCGCCAGAATCGGAGAGCCTTTCTGCCCTCATTGTGGCTCTCCTATATCTTCACAAACTCTTCAACAAATGGCAGCCACACTCCTCCAGTCCCCAGAGGGCAAAGCTCTCACGATTCTCTCTCCCATCGTGAGAGGAAAGAAAGGAGAATATCGGAAGGAGTTGGAAGAACTCCGAAGAGATGGTTTTGTGAGAGTGAGGATTGATGGACAGATCAGGGATCTCAGTGATGAGATCCGGATGGACAAGAACAAGCGTCACGAGATCGATGTCGTGGTAGATCGTTTGGTAGTCCGAAAAGGGATGGAGAAGAGGATGATCGATTCCCTTGAGATCGCCTCCCACCTCTCGGAAGGGATCGTAAAGGTGGAGCAAGAAGGGTCACCTCCCAGGCTCTTCAGTCAGAAATTTTCCTGTATCACATGTGGATTCAGTTTTCCAGAAATTACACCCCGGATGTTCTCCTTCAATAACCCCCAGGGTGCCTGCCCCACCTGCGTTGGATTGGGGACAAGACGCTATTTTGACCCTGCCCTCATCGTTCCAGATCCCTCTCTTTCAGTAAAGGAGGGGGCAATTCTTCCATGGAAAAAAAGAGGCGAGTTTTTTTTCCGCCCCATTCTCGAGGGACTAGCTAAACATTACCATTTCGATCTCAATACTCCCTTCTCCCGATTGCCGAAATCAATTCAGCACCTTCTCCTCGATGGATCGGAGGGAGAGGAAATCTCTTTCAAAGTGAAGGGAAAGACCGGATCTCACATCTTTCGACAAAAGTTCGAAGGGGTGATTCGAGAGATGGAGAAAAGATACGAAGGCAACGGAGAAGACCTTGAGGAGCTGGAAGAGTTTATGAATGTGTCTCCTTGTTCTGAATGTGGAGGAACTCGATTGAAAAAGGAGGTCCTATCGATCAAGGTGGGTGGAAAATCGATCGCAGAGATCACCCATCTCTACATCAAGGAGGCCCTCGATTTCCTGACCCATCTGGAACTGACCCCACGGTCTCAAAAGATCGCTCAAGGTATATTGAAAGAGATCAAAGAACGGTTGAGTTTTATGGTAGAGGTTGGCCTGGACTACCTCACCCTGGATCGGGCTGCTGCCACGCTTGCCGGTGGAGAATCTCAGCGCATTCGCTTAGCTACTCAGATCGGGTCAAGTTTGGTGGGTGTCCTCTACATCTTGGATGAGCCGAGCATTGGACTTCATCAAAGGGACCAACTTCGCCTCTTAGGGACGTTGAAACGATTGAGGGATTTGGGAAATACGGTCATCGTTGTAGAGCATGATGAGGAAACAATCCGTTCCGCTGATTATATCATCGATATGGGACCAGGGCCAGGAGAGAAAGGAGGGGAGGTTGTCTTCAGCGGTCCTCCAGAGGCCTTGATGAAAGCAGAACATTCATTAACTGGACAATATCTCTCCGGGAAAAGCTTCATTCCCCTTCCGAAGCAGAGAAGACCGATCAGAGACAATTATTTAATCATCCGAGGTGCCTCGGCCAATAATTTGAAAAATATCGATGTAAAAATCCCCTTGGGGGTGTTTATCTGCATCACAGGCGTCTCAGGTTCCGGGAAATCGACATTGGTTATCGACACCCTTTATCGCTTGTTAGCTCAGCAATTGTATCACTCCCCTCAGCATTGTGTATCTGTTCGAGGAATCGAAGGGCTGGAATATATCGATAAAGTCATCCACGTGGATCAGATGCCGATTGGTAGAACACCACGTTCCAACCCAGCCACCTATACAGGTGTATTTCAACCTATCCGAGAACTTTTTTCCCAGCTTCCTGAATCGAGGATGAGAGGATTTCTACCAGGCCGGTTCAGTTTTAATGTGGCAGGAGGAAGATGCGAATCGTGTCATGGAGATGGAATCTTACGGGTCGAGATGCACTTTTTGCCTGACGTCTATGTGACCTGTGAAGAGTGTCATGGAAGACGATACAACCGGGAGACCCTCGATATTCGATACAAAGGAAAGACGATCTCGGATGTCCTGGGAATGACAGTCGAAGAAGCCGATGACTTTTTCAAAAATATCCCAGCCATCCATCAAAAACTCAAAACCCTTAACGAAGTCGGTCTGGGTTACCTCCAGTTAGGGCAGCCTGCGACAACACTTTCAGGAGGAGAGGCTCAGCGAATTAAACTGGCCAGAGAATTGAGCAAGAGGGAAACAGGAAGGACGGTCTATATCTTAGATGAACCGACGACAGGTCTCCATTTTGCCGATATTCAGAGATTGCTCGATGTCCTCAACAAGCTTACCGATAGGGGAAATACAGTCATTGTCATTGAACATAATATGGAGGTGATCAAATCGGCAGACTATATCATCGATTTAGGCCCAGAGGGCGGAGAGAAGGGAGGAGAGGTGGTCGGATGTGGAACACCAGAGGAATTGATTCGAAATCCTCTCTCTTATACAGGCCAATATTTGAAAAAGAAGATCAATCATTTTATTCATTGACTTTTAATGTCTCTGTTGATAAATAGCCATCACATATGCAAATTTCATCTCTAAGGAGGGATGTTATGGAAGGAAAAGAGCAATCGAGCACGGAATTGGATGAGAATGTGGCTGGTTTCCTCTGTTATCTCCTTGGATTCATCACAGGCATCGTCTTCTTAGTGGTTGAGAAGAAGAGCCGTTTTGTAAAGTTTCACGCCATGCAGTCCACCATTACCTTTCTGAGCCTCTTCGTGATTTGCCTTATTTTAGGTTTTATCCCAATTATCGCTCTGCTCATCTATCCGATCTTGATTTTAAGCCTCGTTCTGTGGCTTCTCCTCATGATCAAAGCACTTCGAGGAGAGCGATACTTACTACCCATTGTCGGGAAGATGGCAGAGGAAAAGAAAGTTTAATGAAGCTCTCCGCCCTTACAGGCGGGGCTTCCCGGGCACGCAGTGGCGAACAGAATGTGAGCTAATGAATTATTATTTTTTATATTGTGCCCCTTCACCCCGCCTCATAGGCGGGGCCTGCGGGGCACTTGCCGGCCACTGAGTTTTTGAATGAAACAAAAACGTAAGAAAAAAAGTCAAAAAAAAGGTCGGGGCGGGAAACTTCTCTTTTTACTGGTCATCATTGGGATCGGATTCTCAATACTCTATCTTTTTCGACAGGAGATATCCGATTCGATTAAACCATGGTTTGAAAAAAGGGGAATCACGAGAGAGAAGAAGGGAATTCTCCTTTATTTTTCGGATAGCGAGGGTGAATATCTGATAGGCGAAAAGAGAGAAATCTTAAAAAAAGACGAAGTTGAGGAGGAAGCAGAGGAGACAATCAACGAGCTTATCAAAGGTCCAAAGGGAAAGCTCATTCCCACTCTCCCTCGTCAAACAAAATTGTTAGACCTCGAACTGGGTGAGGGGGGTGTGGTTAAGGTCAATTTTAATAAAGCCCTTTCCAAGGATCATCCTGGAGGAAGCTCAGCAGAAATGATGACTCTTTACTCTGTCGTCAATTCTCTTACTCTCAATTTTCATCAAATCAAACGCGTTCAGATCCTCATCGAGGGAAAGGCAGTAGAAACCATTGCTGGCCATCTCTCTCTAAAAAAACCGATTTCTCCAAATCCCGATTTGATAAAAAGACGGTAATTGATTTCATAAGAAATTAATGATATTCTACAAATTCTGGAATATTGGAAGGTTGGAATACTGGAATGATGGGTTGGAAATGAGTGCCTGAGCAGTGGAATTGATTTTCTTGTTTCTTTATACCATTATTCCAATATTCCATCTTTTCCAACATTCTATAAGCTGGAAGTTCTTATGCTTGAAGCTAAATACATCCGTGACCATATCGACGAAGTTCGTCAAAGACTGAGTCTGCGGGGGCAGAATATCGATCTGGAGCAGTTTGTTCAGATCGATGGCGAGCGAAGAAAAGCGATTCAGGAATGGGAGAAGTTAAGGGCGCTCCAGAAGAAAGTCTCTGATGAAGTGAGTAAAAAGAAACGGGAAGGCCAGGACGGAGCAGATCTGATCGCCGAGATGAAGAAAGTGTCACAGGAGTTGAAGGATCTGGACGGTGTCGTTCAGGAAAAGGAGAAGGGGCTGAATGATTTCCTCCTCACCGTTCCCAACCTTCCGCATGCAACGGTCCCCGTGGGCAAAGACTCCTCAGACAATGCCGAAGTGAGACGGTGGGGTGAGGTTCCCAAATTTGGCTTTGAACCCAAAGCCCACTGGGACATTGGTGAAGAGCTTGGGATTCTCGATTTTAAATCTGGAGCAAAGATTGCGGGAGCCCGATTTACTCTTTATTTGGACCTTGGGGCGAAGCTGGAGAGGGCACTGATCAATTTCATGTTGGACCTTCACACACGAGAGCATGGATATCGCGAGGTGCTCCCTCCTTTTATGGTCAATCGGTTTACAATGACTGGCACTGGACAGCTTCCAAAATTTGAGGAAGAGCTTTTTAAGATAGAAGGGACCGATTACTTTCTCATTCCCACAGCAGAAGTGCCTGTGACCAACATCCATCAGGATGAAGTCCTTGAGGAAGAAGTCCTTCCTCTTTACTATACTGCCTATACTCCTTGTTTTCGGAAGGAAGCAGGCTCTTACGGAAAGGATACCCGGGGTTTGATTCGGCAGCACCAGTTCAATAAGGTGGAACTGGTGAAGTTTGCAAAGCCCGAGCATTCTTATGATGAGCTGGAGAAGCTTCTCTCTAATGCTGAAGAGGTTTTGAAAAGGTTGAAGCTTCCTTATCGTGTCGTCAACCTTTGTACTGGGGATTTGGGTTTTGCAGCCTCGAAGACTTATGATATTGAGGTTTGGCTTCCTGGTCAGAATACATTTAAAGAAATCTCCTCTTGTAGTAATTTTGAGGACTTTCAGGCAAGAAGGGCAAAGATCCGATATCGCATTTCTGGAAAGTCGAAGACAGAATATGTCCATACCCTCAATGGCTCTGGACTGGCTGTTGGAAGGACATTGGTGGCTATATTGGAAAATTATCAACAAGCCGATGGGAGCGTGATCATCCCAGAGGTTCTACGACCTTATCTTAATGGGGTTGAACGGATCGCCGCAAAAGTGAAAGGTTAAGGTTGAGGTTAAGGCTGGGGGTAATAAGGTTAAAAGTATTTTGCCTTTGGCAAAATCACGGAGGGATGGCCGAGTGGCTTAAGGCGGCGGTCTTGAAAACCGCTTCCCGTAAATCGGGACGTGGGTTCGGCGACCCCGAAGGGGGAGGCGGAGAGAGCGAAGCCCTGCACCACATGGTATACAGGGCGGAGCGAACGAGCACATCCTACTCCCTCGATCGAAGATCGAGAGTGGATAGTAATTTCGGTCTTGAAGGAAAAAGTTCAAGACATGACATTAGGCTGAGTGAGATTTCGGAGGGATGGCCGAGTGGCTTAAGGCGGCGGTCTTGAAAACCGCTTCCCGTAAATCGGGACGTGGGTTCAAATCCTACTCCCTCCGCCATGTACCACATAGGGTACATGGCAAGCCCTAAACCTTACATGGTTTAGGGCGCCAAATCATGTACCACATAGGGTACATGGCAAGCCCTAAACCTTACATGGTTTAGGGCGCCAAATCATGTACCACATAGGGTACATGGCAAGCCCTAAACTCCACGTAGTTCAGGGCGCCAAATCATGTACTACATAGGGTACATAGCAAGCCCTAAACTCCACGTAGTTCAGGGCGCCAATACTGAATATATGTATTATGTTTATGTCATAAGAAGTCAGTTGGATGGGAGACTCTATATAGGTTATACAACGAATCTTCAAAACAGATTACAGAAACACCGAGATGGAGAAGTTATATCAACAAGTCCGAGGAGGCCGTTTGAATTAATTTTTTATGAGGCATATAAAAGCATGGAAGATGCAAAGCGGAGGGAGAGATACTTTAAAAGTACGAAGGGTAAATCTTCATTGCGTATGATGCTTCAGGATTCGTTGAAACAATTTGACAAAAAGCTAAATACATTGGTTTAAAATTTGGGTTTAAAACGGAGAGATGCCCGAGAGGCCGAAGGGGCTCGCCTGCTAAGCGAGTATCCCCCTTAAAAGGGGATCGAGGGTTCAAATCCCTCTCTCTCCGCCATATACCACGTAGGGTATATGGCAGCCATGCACCCCACGTGGTGCATGGCGCCATGAAAAGAACCACGTAGGGTACATGGCAAGCCCTGAACCTTACATGGTTTAGGGCGCCATTAGTTATGTACCATGTGAGGTACATGGCTGTCCTGAACTCTACATAGTTCAGGACGCCATCTTTACAGATTGAATTTTATTTCTAAAGAATAAGCGATAGAAGAATTCTGAAATCTGCAATCCGCAATCTGAAATTGGGAAGGCGCCCATAGCTCAGTTGGATAGAGCGTCGGACTACGAATCCGCAGGTCGCCCGTTCGAGTCGGGCTGGGCGCGCCACTTTCCTTGATCAAATGTCTGTATCATTTACCCCGTTAGAAAGCCCCAGCATTTATGCTGAGGATAGTATAAATAGATAGTATTAGCTCCTTATTGAGAGCGGGGGCAAATCCCCGTCCTTTCTAACGGGGTTTACTTCTTTCCTTTACCTTCAGACCATTGGAAGTTCCTGTTGGTGTAAGTCTCCGGAGGCATGAGAGACTTGACACCCCGTTTAGTAAGCTCTTCCTCGAATTTCTTTCTGATAAAGGGATCCTCGTCCGGATACTCGATCTGGTCTTTGGCCCGGTCCTCGACCTTCTCCGCATAGCCGTGGAATTGCATCGGAGGATGTAAGGCGACGTAACGAGCCGCCGAACCGCCTGCATTGAAATGCTGGTGGAACCAGCGGCCAGGCGGGGTGACCATACTGCATTCATGCCAGGGAACGACGACTTTTTCCTTCCCTTCTTCCCACATAATCGAGTAACCTTCGCCCGCGGGGATAATGATGGCGCGGCCTGGTCCGTGGCGGTGAGCCTTTTTATAAGTCTGGGCCTGAAAGACCGACATGTGAGCTGATACCTCTGAGTCCGGGAACTGGATCATCACGCTCTTACTCGCGCCCCCTCTAGAGGCATTCGATTCAAGCTTGTCCCAAGCCCTCATGTCCGGGAAGAAATTCCCGTACCAGTAAGCCCTATCTCCAATGTCTTCATAGCTCCCCGGGATCCCGCAACATCTTGGCTTCGGAGTAAAAATCTTCCTGAGTGGACAACGTCATCCGGAACGGGATAGGGATTGTTGAAGAAGAAGTCAGGATCCGTGATGGTCGACATGGCCATGGGAAGATAGCTATAGTGAAGAAGCCGTAAAGGCTTGTCTCCCTGCATGTTACTGAATTGATGGTGACAGCCATGGGGAATCAAAAACATGCTGTGCTGCTGCCACTCAAAGGTTTTCTTAGCGCTGCTGTTATTATACCAGATGGTAGTAAGACCTCTTCCTGAAACCACGTATACGACTTCATCGAGAGAAAACTTAAGAGGGCGTGTGGTCTCACCTGCAGGAATCTCGGTGATTCGCGTGGAACTCACTCCCTCTTGTCCCATCAGCTGGATGAAGGCAGTCATGCACTGACGCTCTTCCCACCAGCCGAGGCTCAGAGTCCTCAAGTCTTCTATATAGAATCCCTTATGGATGGGGACCCCCAGGGATTCCATCCAGTAGTCGTAAGTGAACTTTTTACTCCACATCGCTCGTCTCGGTTTGAAGATCAGTTTTTGCCATAGTTTCTTCTCCTTTACTTTTTGATTTTGTCCTAATTCAGCTTTGTTCCAGAAAACATCAAAGACTTAACGGTTACAGGAATAACCTCTGTGGCACCCATGGGTTTACCGATGTCGATGTAGTCAAGGTCACCCACCTCAATCCCATCAATGGAGATGACGTGCCGGTTCAATCCAAGTTCTTCTTTCAAGATAGCGCCAAGCGATTTAGCAATATCGACCTCCTGAACAAGATAAAGAGGGTTTTTGCCACCCTCTGATCCTTTGCAGATGGCAGCGATTCCTTCCGCCACCTCTCTTATACTCTTATAATCCAGCTGTCCGTCAAGAGATATGGATAAGGCTACTCCGGAGTTGATGGTGGTGAGATCAAACTTCGCGAGAGACTGTCTCAAAGTTTCGAGAACGGGCTGACCTTGCTTTAACGATACCCGGACGACCTTTAGGCCAAAAGCCGGCAATATCTGGGGGGCCGAAATGTAGCTTGTGTTTCCGCTTGCCTGTATGGTATATTCCCCGGCCCCAATCACCGTCGCCCGGATTCCTTCGATGGGCTCCCGGAAGATGTTTCTCTTAGGAAGTTTTTTCAAATAACTTCTCATCTTTTTCCCCAAGATTGGGCCGACATCTCCATAGTAGGTTCGGTCGCGGTCGTAGACATGCTCGGAGACGCCTCCAGAGATTACAATGGAATCGATCTGATCAAGCCCACCGTAGTTCTTGAAGGGGGGAGTCAGCATCAGTCTTTTTGTTAGAGGAGAGAAGGGCTTCCATTCAATGAGCTCGAAAAGAACTTTTGCCATCAAATCCGCAAAGTCCTCTTTTTGTCTTTTCATCATTTTCTTGCCGAGTTCAACGGTATAGCCAAGCTCGCTCATGAGAGCTCTTCCAGTATCTTCGATTCGAGTCACCACATTGGAGTCATCGAAGGCGATCAGACGGGCTCCGATATTGACCGAGGCCGTTTGCGTGACAACGCCGTTCTCAATCAGAGCGAATTTTGTGGTTCCCCCTCCTATGTCAATATTGAGCACAGTATTGTGCTCTGCCTTTGAGAGGTCAACGGCACCACAACCATATGCGGCAAGGAGCGCCTCGTGGTTTTGACCTGCTGCGGCGCAGATGAATTTACCTGAATACTTGGCAAAGTACTCTACGATTGGTTGGGCGTTCTCTTTCTTGAGAGCCTCCCCAGTAATGATGACGGCTCCGGTATCGATGTCCTCAGGGGAAAACCCGGCTTCTTTGTAAACTTCCTCAATAAATTGTTTGACCTTGTCTGTGTCAATCAAGGTTTCTGAGAGATAGGGGGTCAGCATGATCCTGGAACGATATAGGATTTCTCTTTCCGTAACTTTGAAGCGGCCTGATAATGAGGCGCCTTCCCTCCGCAGGGTGAGTTGGGAAAAAACTAAATGGGATGTTGAAGAGCCGATATCGATTCCCACACTCACGAGTACGAACTTTTCCACGCCTTCGATCTCTTCGAAGATCGCGTTGGGGCCTATCTCTGAAAGGTGGGAATGGTCGCCAAAGAAATCGTGCATGAAATTCCCTCTTCTGAGAAGATCTAAGACCCGACACGCTCAGTCCTACTGTTTGTGCGCGGCCTTGGACAGAAGTTTGATAGGAATTTGATAACAACGGTTTAAATATAAGAAAATAGCATTTGTCTGTCAAGAAAAAAGGCCCGAAATCCCACTTCATCTTGCTTCTTGGAACAGCTTATGATAGTGTGGAATTAGAATGTAATGGTCACAATTGATGGGATAGGTGGTTAGGTTAACCCCGTTAGAAAGTAGAAGACTTTCTAACGGGGTAAAGATCCTACATAAAAAGGAGGGATGATTATGGCAACGTTTTTTATGTTTGGCAAGTATTCGGTGGAGGGAGCGAAGGGGATAAGCCCAAAGCGAACGGAAGAAGTTGTCAAAGTTGTGAAAAAGTTTAAGGGCGAACTAAAGGGAATGTATGCCCTTCTGGGGGAGAAGGACCTGGTTTTTATTGTCAACTTTCCCGGAACAGATCAGGCAATACAAGCTTCTGTTGCTTTGAGCAAAATGACTGGAATCGGATTTACTACGTGCCCTGCGGTCACGGTGGAAGAGTTTGATAAGCTGACGGCCGGAATCTAAGAGGAGCTTACCCTTTTGCTGAGCTAAAGAGGACACGGATTACTACATCTATCGCCAGATATTAACCGCCTCTTTAAGAACCCTTAGGCTTCTCGGTGTCGATGAGGAGAGATCGTTGCGGGTTTGAGAAAGGCTGTTAACTCTTGTTCCCTTGTAGATCTACGATCTTTTGAACCACATCTTCGATTGTCGCATCTGAGCAATCGATGATGATATCCGCATACTTTTCGTACCAGACGATTCGCTCGTTGTATAGATCGATAAGCTTCTGATCTTTTCCAATAGCGATACCTCTACTCGACATGTTATTAATTCTTCGTTCGATCTCATCATATCCTAACTTTAAGTAGATTAACTTCCCTCTCTCTTTTAGATGATTTATTACATTCTTGCTATAGATCACACTTCCACCGGTTGCAATCACACTGTTTTTTGCGTCAACTTGAAGAACAACATTTTCCTCAATCTTCAAAAATTTCTTAATCCCATCTCCATCGATAATTTCCTGTAATAACCGGCCTTCTTCTTGAATAAGTAGGTCAGTATCAATAAAAAGCATCCCCAAAGTTTTGGCAAGCAACACCCCAACCGTGCTTTTGCCGGCTCCAGGCATACCAATCAAAACAATATTTTCCCCTTTCATTCATTCCCTCAATTCATAAGAACGGGGAAACATTCATCAGATACTTCTTTTCTCAATTTCCGAAAAAAACGCCCAACTTATTGCTTGTTTATTTCTCCAACGGATATCTATTTGTAGGTCTGCAGCTTCCCCTCTTCCCCTCAATAATTAATTACACACAGCCCTTGCCATATTGGCAGCCTCCGGGATTTCATCCCATGTTCTACCTTCGAGCTTTCGCCCGGTCTTCTTCCTGTTTGGACCACCCCACTGTTTAAAGAAGAAGGGCACTTTCGCCCTCTGGCATTGGTTACGGATATTTACAGCCCAAGAGGCATCCATTGGTCTCGCCTGATGCCCGGATTCTCCCCCTACAATGACCCAGTCTATCCCTCTGAGATTTAGATCGTGTATAGGTCCAAGAAGTGGCTCAAAAGATATAAATTTAATTCTTGCTCCGGCTCTACGAAGATGATCTACCCTGAAAGTATATTCTTGATTTTCAACACTAACTCCCATCCAAATGTTGAAATTCCAGGAAAGTTTAGGATTGATTTCAAGAAGTCGGTTAGATCTTTTCGTCAGAATCTGGAAACGATGCCAGTGGGCCTGTTCCATGATATGAAAGACCCTCTGAATAAATTTAGCTGGAACATTCTCATGGAAAAGATCACTCATCGAGTTCACAAAAATAGCTTGCGGTTTCTTCCACCTCAGTGGCAGTTCGAGAACTTTCTCCTGTAAAGTAAGTTCAAATCCATTGGCATAGTTGGGCTGCCCCATCGCCTGGAGCCGTCTTGGCCATGCGCTCGGCATAGCAATGCCCACATCCGGGGCTGATCTTGGTGCAACCAGTAACGGGATTCCATGTGGCTTCAGTCCATTCAATTCTCGAAACTGAACTCATTAGGCGTAATCCTATTTGTGGGCGCGAATTCGTGCACCGCTTACAACAGTGTTCTTCCTTTGCCCAGGCTGCCGTTTGATTGACACTTTGCCGTCATGCTCTAATTCGACCAATGCTTCCTTTATGGTCTTGGCCACACCAGTGGTGTTAGCATATGCCCAATCCTCTATCTCATCGTAATCTACCCAACCCTTCGCGTTCCGGCATAGCTCTTCGATTCGGTCACGTAGCGCAACCTTGTCTGGATTCTCAAAGAGACTCATCTGCTCGGAAACCAACCCAATGGCTTCGAACCGATAGGGTGCGTCACTGACTTTTGCCATATTGTTCTTCATGGTCTTGAGTGCCAGAATGTCTTTCGAAGCGTGAATGAGATAGTACCGGGGGCGTGTTCCCTGACTAGGTGTGTTAACCCTGAAAGGCATCACATACTGAGCACCGGCTTTCAAAAGGCAAGTGGAGTAAAGGTTGACAAAGAATGCGTACTTCTGTCCTGGCGTAGTACATTCAGAAACTTTTTTAAAGTCATCGGTGCCGAACAGGGCTATCATATCCTCTTCGAATCGCTCCTGCTCCCAAAACCTTACAATATCGTAGACCATAAAATTGACGAAGAGCTCAGCGCGTGGATAGGTTAATAAACGTCCCAAACTCTTCATAGGGTACCCGCTGTACCCGCGTGGGTCAATGAAAAAGAACATCGGTTGGTATCGCAAATTGGTCTGGTCGAATTTGTCAAGCACTTCATTGACTTTGTCATCGAACTCAGCATTGTGTACCTGCCAATCCTGGTTGTGTCTATTGAGTTTGTCTATCTTCTTTTTCAACATCTCCGTGCACTGGGCATTTCTGTCGACGCAGTGCATTATGACCGACCGCTTCGGGTCTTCGTCGAGATACTTGTTCGCAACTTCTGCAACCAACAATGGAGACCCACAGCATTCATCCGTCTTAGACTCGTCGTTGTAGTATGTCCCCGGACCGCAAAAACCGTCAAAGTAAACCACCTTTTGCTCCTTGCCCAGCCTGGATTGGACTGCGAAGAATATTGCCATCCAAGGGTCAATGTACTTTGTGAGTAACGCGTGTTTGATGCGAGTATGTTCATCAATTACCCAAGGTATCTCAACGACAGTCATGATACGGACCTACCTATGGGTGAATACTTGTTCAAGAGAGGTTTCAAATGTACATCTTGATGCACAAAATATCATATAGAGAGAATATGTCAATCATTCGTTTTTAATCTACCCTCACCCCTGCCCTCTCCCGTCGAGGGAGAGGGGGAAGCGAGGCACCGATTAACTTCTCGAGGCGTTTCATATCATAGCCCAAATGGATCAATAGTTCTTCGGTGGCTTTCACGAGCATCTCAAGATATTTTTTGACATCGTAGGTGTCGTCTGGACCGACCAAAGGGAAAGGTCTCACTCTCTCTCCTTTATCTTTTGACTTGGCATTTTTGATCACATACTTTACCTTCTCTCCAGGATGAATCGGAATCCCAACATCCTCTAACTGTTGAGCAGCAAGAGCAGTAAGGCTATCGACCTTATAGGCATTAGGTTCCTTAGAAATCGTCTTCCCAATGACTAAATCCTCCTTCTTCGTCTGCCCATCCTTCAACATCAGGTTATATTCGAGGAGAAGATCTAAAATCTTGGGAATCTTCGACCGATAATCATCCATATTTTTTGCCTCTGCCAGAACCTCGATCATCCGCATCTGAGCTTCTCGAATCAGCGGAGGCATATCACTCCGCCGGAACGATAATCCCCTCGCTTTGATCTTTCCACTTTTGAAAAGGCCAAAATAACGGTTTGCTACCGGACTCTCCGGGTTTCCCTTCGAAGGAAGAAAGGCCATCCATCGATAAACTCCCTCCAGACTCATGACGATTCCGGTCGCTTCGCTGATCTTCCGACAGAGCTCGAGCACTTCTTCTTCCCCTAAATTCCTCTTACGAATCCAGAGGGAATCGGTGATAGCGTGGAGAAGTTCAAATCCTTCCTCCTCACAGATCTCCTTGGCTTGAAGGAGTTTCTCCCTTCCAAAGGCAGTGACCGCTTCATGCGCTTCAATCTTTCCAAACCGTGCATTTCGATAGCCTAAATATCCGAAGCACGTCACAAGCATCCACTTGAGCGCCGTCTGCTTCCGGTCATAGGTTTCCCTTCTGTTCTCCCGGCTTTCCCCCTCACCCTTACCCTCTCCCGCCAGGGGAGAGGGGTGATGAGTTATTCCCTTATCTCCATGGGGAGAAGGGGTGAGGGGCATTCCGCCATGCACCACGTGGGGTGCATGGCAGCCCTGAACCTCACATGGTTCAGGGCGCATTCCGCATTCTGTTTCTTTCGCCATTCTTTTAAGCCATGTTCTTCTTGCCAAGATAGGCTTAAGCGTCTTGGGAACGATCCCCTCCCTCTTCTCGCAGATCGTATAGCGAGCTTCTGGAACCCTGTGGTTCTCGCAGCATCCGCAGAGCACTGTCTCAGGAGAGATATTGTGTGTCGCCATGATCGTTGGGTACATCGAGGCGAAGTCGATCTCTGCAACATCCTCGAAGATCCCCAACTTAGGCTGAAAGACAAGACCCCCTTTGTCCGAAACGAGGAGATCCCACGCCGTCTTAAATTTTTCTGGTTCTCCTTTTCTCCAGGGGATGAGGATGCTATCCTGAAAGGCCCGATCGAGTTGCATCGAAGTGATGGCCGTACCAGGAGAGGTGCGGGCCATCCGTTGAACCGGAATTTTAGCCAATCGTGCCAGTTCAATCACCCCTTCCATCCCCGATTCCCCATAGATGAAGGAGTTTCGACGATCGATGTGCCATCTTCCAAGAAAGAGATGGGCAGGGGCCTGATAGTAGGTTCGGCCATAAGAGAAGTAAGAACGGCCTTTTGGATTGACTTGCCTCTGGAGCGGGTAAGGCTCCCGATCCCAGGGGATAGAGGTCTTCCATCTTCTCTCCAATGAGAAAAGAAGAGGCAGAAGGGAGGCATCCCCGTCATCGCTCAGAATCACATCAGGATCGAAATGTTTGAGGAATTTGCCGATCTCTTCGAGATCCACATTCTCCATCTCCACCCGATACCCCTCACATTCCAATATAAGGACCTGCCCGGAACTGTTCTGGCCCTGCACCGTGCTGGTACAGGGCTGGTTCAAAGTACGAAGTTCCATCACTCGAAGATCAGGAAGGTCTCCGTCGTCCATCCATATTGATTCGGATGGATCGGAATGAATCTCAAAGATTCGACTTCCTTCAGCCTCCACTATGCATCGACCTGTGGGAAAGAGCCCTTTTTCATAAAGATAGATCTGAGGCGAAGGAATGTCACAATTGTAGAAGGTGATGTACCCTTCCCATTGAGGAAGCATTCTTGGAAGTTGGCCATAACGCTCCGCATCGGTCACCTCGATTTCCATCACTTCTACTTCGTCCCCACTCCAGAATTCTTTCTTACTGGTCCACCGGTATCCTGTGGCCCATCGCCCTTTCTGGAGAGAGTGGAACAGGGCGAGAAGATCTTTCCTCTTCCCCTGTGTATAGAATCGAGGTCGGAAGGGATCTTCGAGTCGGCGAAGCATTCCATCCCCGCTCTTGATCCAGAGAATCATCGAAGACTGCAGAGGATAGAGATCGAAAAGCCACCCCCGGATTTCCATGGGTATACCTAATTGTTAATTAGTTCGGAGTAATGAGTTCGGTCGTTACGACCAGGGAGTTCGGAGATAATCGCATAGCATAGAGTAACAAAATAAAATCAAGGGCCATTAATCCCTCCCTACCTCCCTTTACAAAAGGGAGGATCATTCCCCCTTTCCTAAAGGGGGATGAAGGGGGATTACTGAATTTTCATGGTTCGAGTCTGTCTACCCCGCCTGCTCCTTCTCTTCCATCAATCGCAATTTAGCTCTCAATTCCACCAAGATCTTCTCATGCTCAAGAAGGATAGAGATCAAGATCGTCTCGAAAGGCCAGGGCCTCGAGGCATAGACTCCAGCTTGCACATGAAGCCTCGCCTCTTCAAAGAGCCGATCGAGGAACTGCTGATCCTCTTTCCTCAGCCCTCTCCGAAACTTCCTCCATTCCTGAACTTCCTGCTCCAGAACCTGACTAAAAGGAAGAACGGTTCTTCCCATGATACCCCTCAGTGCAAAGTGCGAATTTTAAATTGCAAATTACAAAATTTTCCTGCCTACTAACAGGGAATAAGATCTTTCTGCTCAAATTTTGCATTTTTCATTTTGCAATTTACAATTTTCAATGATGTTTAATCCCAAGCCTTTTTCCAGAATCAGTTTCGGTCCTCGATCCTCAAGATCTATTCTCCAGATCAGATCAGAAGATTGGAAGAGCCTCTTCGTGAGATATGTCCTCCTCGATTCCATTAATCCCCCTTTCCCCCCTCTTGCTAAAGGGGGAGTGGGGGGATTATTTCCAGAGAAGTTGGAGGGTTGGAAGAGGAAGAAAGGAATTCCTTCCTTTACCATCTCCTCCACCCTTTTCAAAGCTCTTTCGAAAAGAGGTCGAACCTCTCTTTCAGGCACGTCTTCGTCGAAAAAGGTAGTAATGGGTCCCTGAACGATGACCCACGGTTTTTGTAGGGGCGATTCATGCCTGCGTGCTGAAACGCCGCACTCCGGCGTGCAAGCATGAATCGCCCCTACCAGCGAGACCAACCTCTCCCCCATCAGGGTGGCCATCTGATAGCAAGTGAAGGCTCTTGCGATGCGAATTCTCCTGAGGAGCCTCTCCGGAGGGATCAGTGCCTTTCTTGCGAAGGATGAAACCATATAGGGATTGAAGTGATTGGCTCCATCCAGCAGGATGACATCCATCCCCTTCCCTGCCATCCATCCTGCCACATAGGAAGAAATCCCTCCTGCCACATCTCCCCAAAAAAGGGTTCTTTGAGGAGAAGAAGTTTGAACCTGCAGCAGGATGTCATCAAGCAGAGCGATTAAAGGCCAATCCATTTTTTCTCTCCCGCATTACTCCGAACTCCTGTAGGGAACGGTTTCAAACCGTTCCCTACCGAATCCGAACTGTGGTTAGCATTTCCTGTAAACTCCGATTACCTTTCCAAGGATCCGAACTTCCCCTGACCCTTCCTCAATCTGAATCGTCTCCCAGCGCTCGTTGTCTGGTTTTAATTCGATCCTCCTCCCCTTTTTGAAAAACCGCTTCACCGTCGCTTCTTCCCCCATTAAGGTCACTACAATATCCCCATTCTCTGCCGAGGATTGGGACTGAACGATGACATAGTCATCTGGAAGGATATAAGGTGACATACTGTCGCCCTTCACCTTCAGAAGGAAGACTTCTCTCCTTTTCACCCATTCCGTAGGGAGCGGAATCGTTCCTTCCACATGCTCTACGGCTAAGGTGGGCTTCCCTGCTGCAACCCTTCCCAAGATGGGAATCTCCCGAATCAATGGTTTGCCTTCTTTATACGGCCCAGCCCGCTGGTATGAGCTATATGGTTCACCCCCATGAAAGACGAGAATCTCAAGCCCTCTGGACATTGAACCCCGTCGCTTCAAATAACCTTTTTTCTCTAATGCCTTGAGGTGGTCAAAGGCCGCCCGGGGATAGATATTGAAGTGCTCACCGATCTCCCTTACAGAAGGGGGATAACCTCTCTCTTTGATAAACTCTCTGACAAAATTGAAAATTTCTCTCTGCCGGGGAGTCAACTCCATAAGTCACCCTTTCAATTCAAGGCCCTCATTTTTAAGTCTTTGCTCCGAACTCATCACTCCGAACTGTTTTTTACATATACTATACATTTGTTTAGTTGTCAAGAGGGATTTTAACATCAAAGCTCAAATAAAATTTTGAAATTTGATATTGGATTTGGTGTTATGTTTGGGTTAAAATAAATTATTTTAAATGTGATGACTCATTTCCCCCAATCCTGGAAAAAGGAATTTCCCAATGTTTGAGCGTTTGAAAGAAGATATTCGAATGATTAAAGAGAGAGATCCTGCTGCTAAAAACTATGTGGAGATTTTTCTCTGTTACCCAGGTCTTCATGCCATTTGGCTTCACCGCATTGCCCATTCTTTTTATCATCGGGGATGGTATACAACGGCTCGCCTGATCTCTCATGTGAATCGCTCGCTGACAGGAATCGAGATTCATCCCGGAGCAAAGATCGGAAGGCGACTCTTTATCGACCATGGAATGGGTGTGGTGATCGGAGAGACATCCGAAATCGGCGATGACTGCTTGATTTATAAAGGCGTGGTATTAGGTGGTACCACTCTTGAAAAGAAGAAACGCCATCCCACTTTGAGAAATCGTGTGATTGTGGGGTCCAACTCTACGGTTTTAGGAGCCATTACCATTGGTGATGGAGCAAGAATAGGTTCCGGCTCTGTGGTGGTCAAATCGGTTCCTGCTGGTGCAACGATCGTTGGCGTTCCAGGCAGGATTGTAGAGTCCCTCACCCCGGAAAAAGAGGACCTCGATTTCGAACATGGAAATCTTCCAGACCCATTATCTGATATTATGAAGATGTTGCTTCAGCTCCACAATAAATTAGAGGAAAGGGTCAAACAATTGGAGAACCAGACGAAAAAAGAGTAACAACACAAGGTTAAGGTTAAGGTTTAGGTTTAGCTTAAGATTCGAAGTAAACCTCAACCAAATCTAAAATATTAGAGATAAGTTCTCAGGCTTAAAGATGTAAAAAACTAATCTCAGTAGGAGTGAAAGATGGCGAAGTACTCAAAATTTTTAATGGAACACTTCCAAAATCCAAGAAATGTAGGAGAGATCTCTGACCCGGATGGTGTAGGTACCGTGGGCAATGCCTCCTGTGGTGACATTATGCAGATATTTATCAAGGTCAATGGCGATAAGATCACCGAAGCAAAGTTCAAGACCTTTGGCTGCGGAGCAGCGATTGCCACCAGTTCGATTCTGACAGAGCGAGTCAAAGGCACGACACTTGATGAAGCCTTAAAGATATCGGAGGAAACCTCAAAAGAAGTTTTGTCCCAATTGCCTAAAGAGAAAATCCCTTGCTTCACCTTAGCTACGGATGCTTTGAAATTGGCGATCGAAGAGTTCCGTTGTAAAGCAATAGGGATTCACGAAAAGGGCGGCTTCGATCTCCAGGAGATAGAGGAGAAGGAATAGAAAGGGAACCTCATGACGAAAGAGGATAAAGTCATCTTCCTCAAAAATCCCAATAGTGTGTTGGAACAACTCATTAAAAATTTTGTCAAAGAGAATGAGCAAAATCGAAGAACCCAATTAGACCAAGGGGTCTACTGGGAAGAACCCCTGATTGGGTTTGCTTCTGGATCGGATCCTCTCTTCTTCGAATATAAGACGATTATTGGCCCCTTCCATCTCACTCCGAGAGAGATGATCATGTCCACATTGAAAGAGAGAGGCAGAGGGCTTCTCCTCTCCGAGATAGAACAGGTCAGTGTGATCTCGTGGATTCTTCCTGCCTCTGAAGATACCCGAAAAAGCAACCGTAAGGAGGAGGAATTCCCGTCAAAACTATGGGCCTATACTCGAAATTTTGGAGAAACCTTTAATAATGGCTTGCGTCGGCATGTCATAGGTTTTTTAGAGGACTTAGGACATGCTGCCGTCGCGCCTCTCCTTTTGCCTTCTGTCCAGAGTTACCGGGACGAAAAAGTGGGCTGGGCCTCTCCCTGGTCAGAGCGTCACATAGCCTATGCCTGCGGCCTTGGAACTTTCAGTCTCAATGATGGTCTGATCACTGCTAAGGGAATGGCTGTGCGAATTGGTAGTGTTGTTACTCTCTTGAAGTTGGCACCGAGTGAAAAAAAATTTCGCCACTACAAAGAGAATTGCCTTCAGTTTAGGACTGAAAAATGTGGAAAGTGTATTTCAAGATGTCCGGCCGGTGCCATTACCGAAAAAGGACATGACAAGGATAAATGCCGGGAATATATCAACTCCGAGCCCCTCAAGGCAAAGCAAATGGAGTATGGATTGTTAAACCCTTCCTCGGCCTGCGGCCTTTGCCAGACTGGCGTCCCCTGTGAATTTGAAATCCCCAGACCCGATTTGATTGCCTAATTTTATCTTTTCTATTTTTCCACTTGACAGATTATGCTTTATGGATTATATGATCAATGAATCATATATGCATGGAGGAATCTATGGAAGAAAGGGTTTTGGAATTGAAGGCTGAAATTTTGAAGGCCCTGGCCCAACCCACCCGACTAAAAATCCTGGAATTGCTTCGGAACGGTGAGCGATGTATTTGTGAAATCGTTCCAGCGATTAATGGAGAGCAATCGAACATCTCTCGGCATATCTCATTAATGCAGAAGAGTCATCTGGTTACCACGCGAAAAGATGGGGTGAGGGTGATGGTAGGGGTGAGGGATCCAGAAATTTTCAATATCCTTGATAGGATCAGTAAGGTTTTGAAGAGCCAGATGAAAGAACAAGGGAAACTGTTCTTAAAAATTTGACCTCAAACAAATTGATTTATTTCATCTTGGGGGGTAGGCTTTATGTTCAAGTATTTGGCTGATAAGTTGGTGTACCAATTGATGGGAATTGACCCCAGGACTATGCTAGGAGAAGCCCTTGACTTCTTCTTTTATGATACCATGAAGGTATTTTTTCTCCTGGTCGTCATTATATTCGGGGTAGCAATCATCCGGAGTTTTTTCCCCCCTGAACGTTCACGCAAATTACTTGGTAATCGGCGAGAATATGTGGGAAACTTTCTGGCCGCTTGCTTAGGCATTGTCACGCCATTCTGTTCTTGCTCTGCAGTGCCGATGTTCATTGGCTTTGTAGAATCGGGACTACCGTTAGGAGTAACTTTCTCCTTTCTGATTTCTTCGCCAACCGTGAATGAAGTGGCCTTAGTCATGCTTTGGGGTCTCTTTGGATGGAAGATTGCTTTCATCTATACTGCCACTGGAGTCATCCTTGCCTTTTTCGGCGGCATCATTATTGGGAAATTAAAGCTGGAACATCTGGTTGAAGACTATGTTTACCAGATCAAGATGGGTGAAAGCCAAGCAGTTGTCCCCACCTGGAAGGAAAGGTTAGGGTACGCTCGAGACTATACGAAAGACATCCTCAGACGAATATGGTTGTTCGTCCTTATCGGCATTGGACTCGGTGCATGGATCCATGGCTATGTCCCCATGGATTTTGTTTTGAAGTATGCAGGACCAGGTAACCCCTTTGCCGTGATCGTGGCGGTCTTGATCGGCGTCCCCCTTTACTCCAATGCTGCTGGAACTATCCCAATTATTCAGGCTCTCGTGGAAAAGGGGTTGCCTATGGGCACGGCATTAGCTTTCATGATGTCCATCGTGGCGATATCCACACCGGAAATGATTATTCTGCGTAAAGTCATCAAACCTAAACTGATCGCTATTTTTACAGGCATAGTGACTGTGGCCATTATCATCGTAGGCTACCTCTTTAATGCCATTTTATAATTCCAATTATGAGGAAGATTTAAAAATCAAGGTGAAAGGAGAATATGAAATGAAAATTGAAATATTGGGGATGGGTTGTGCAAATTGCAATAAACTGTACCAAAATGCTCTTGAGGCGGTCAAGCTAAGTGGCAAAGAGGTCCAGGTCACAAAGGTTGAGGACATTCAGAAAATTATGAGCTATGGGGTGATGTCTACTCCTGCCCTAGTGGTAGACGGAGTTGTAAAGGTTGCGGGGAAACTTCCAAAAGTGGAAGAGATCAAAGAATGGATTAAATAAAAGGGAGAAATATGTTGCTTCGTTCATATAAGATCACACGCATCCTTCCTTGCATTGCTGATCCTGAAAAAATACGGGTCATTGCAGAATTATCGGACGAGATTCATGCAATCTTCCCTTACCTGAATGCTGTCCTTAAGGGATGTATCTACAATCACCCTGCTCTAACCCTGACCATAAGGAACGAAGAAAAACTAATCACCCTCCATGCCAACCATGTCACCATGACCTTGATTGAAGATGAAAAGGAGGCCAATGAAATTCTGGAATGGTTAAAAGATTTAATTAATGAAACTTACCAGAAAAGGGACCAAATTGAACCCAACTACTCGGAGGGAGACCAATTAAAACCATCGGATGTTCAGAAGCTTCTTCCAGGAACGAATTGTAAAGAATGCGGGTTCCGGAGTTGCCTTGCTTTTGCTTTCAAATTAGTAGATCAGAAGATAGAGGTTTCAAAATGCACCCCTCTCTTTTCTGAACTATATCAGGAGAAGCGAAATGTGCTGGTCGAAATTCTCCGCAATGCTGGTTACACTGCGCCATAGATATTGAGAGAGTTGAAGGAAAAATAAGAATGGGAGGAAATGGAAAATGCCTGAACAGATTAAGAAACTCTCTTTCTTGGATCGGTTTCTGACAATATGGATCTTTCTGGCGATGTTTGTGGGGGTGGGCTGGGGGTATCTCTTCCCCAGTGTGGTCGGCTTCTGGAATCAATTTCAGGTGGATACCACTAACATTCCCATCGCTATCGGATTGATCCTGATGATGTACCCGCCTTTAGCCAAGGTGAGATACGAACAACTTGGGCAGGTGTTTCGCAACTATAAAGTCCTTGCCCTTTCTTTAGTCCAGAACTGGATCATCGGACCTATCCTCATGTTCCTTTTGGCCATTGCCTTCCTTTCCGGCTACCACGAATACATGGTCGGCTTGATATTGATCGGGCTGGCCCGTTGTATTGCTATGGTCATCGTTTGGAACGATCTGGCTGCCGGAGACAGGGAATATTGTGCAGGGCTTGTCGCTTTCAATTCGATCTTCCAGGTCCTTTTCTTCTCCATCTATGCCTATATCTTCATCACCATCATCCCCCCCTGGTTGGGGTTAAAAGGAATGACGGTTAAAATCACAATTGGCCAGATCGCCGAAAGCGTATTCATTTATCTTGGAATACCTTTCATCGCAGGTGTCCTTTCCAGACTCATAGGCCTAAAAACACTCGGGAGGGAGTGGTATGAGGAGAAATTCGTACCTAAAATCAGTCCGATCACCCTTATTGCCCTTCTCTTTACCATTCTGGTCATGTTCTCCTTAAAAGGCGAATACATTGTGCAGCTCCCAATGCATGTCGTCCGTGTAGCCATCCCTTTGTTCATCTATTTTGTGGTCATGTTTTTTGTCTCCTTTCTCCTGTCGATGAAAGTGGGCGCAACTTACGAACAGTCAACTACATTGAGCTTCACCGCCGCATCAAATAACTTCGAACTGGCCATCGCAGTTGCTGTGGCGGTGTTCGGTGTCAACTCGGGTCAGGCCTTTGCGGCAGTCATCGGGCCTCTATTGGAGGTACCTGTTCTGATCAGCCTTGTCAATGTGGCCCTCTGGTTTAAGAGAAAATATTTTCCTTACGCAGTCGAAACGCCCACGGGAATCTGTCATGTATCCTGCGAACCGTAAATGGTGAAAGGTGAAAGAAAAAAAGAAAATTGTTTTTGTGTGCGTTGAGAATGCGGGGCAGTCAAATGGCCCAAGGGTTTGCTGAAGCCTTTGGGGAGGAAAAGGTAGAAATCCATAGTGCGGGTTCTCGCATTCATTATAGGAGGGGCAGGGGCGAGCATCCCGGAATTGATAATTCTTGGCTCGATGTTTAAAAGGAGACTGGTCCTGGCTTTCGCGCTGAACGTCTTTCTCGTCGCCATTGTACCCGACTATCTGGTCGAATGTTTGGTCTACTAATGGCAGAGCCTGTCGGGAAATGCGCATAGCTTACCTGCCGGACTGGACCGATAAACAAACAATTGAGGAGGTATAATATGTCGGGGTATAAAATCTCACAGTTTGAAGTTGAAGGATGAGTAACATGAGGCGATTCCGAAGAGCCAACAGTTAGTTGGCGCATGCTGAGGTTTCCTGATGATACACGGGTCCGTGTTAATGGTTTGAACGAGATACTGGCCGATCTTTATTCTGAAGGCAGACAGCCGAATAAGGGAACCGCCGAAGAAATCCTCGATAGGCTGGAGAAAAATAATAATTATATCCCGCCCTCCGCCCGACGGGAGTACAAAAGTGTCCTCCTTAAGGAGTACAGGGACTATGTTGCGGAACGGAAAAATAAGGCCCCATAAAGAGTGTGTCTCCCGAATTGACCCCTGCGCGGAAGAAATGACTCCTTTCGAAACTTGTGACGCTCTAGGGTGCTCATAATAAAGGATTCCTACATGAAGAAAGAAAAATTAAAGATTGTTTTTGTATGCGTCGAGAATGCCCGCCGCAGTCAGATGGCACAAGGTTTTGCCGAAGCCCTCGGATGGGAAAAAGTGGAAGTCTATAGCGCAGGGTCTCGCCCTGCTTTGAAGATAGATCCAATGGTCATTGAAGTCATGAAAGAGAAGGGAATTGATCTTTCAGGCAAACAACCAAAAAACTTGAACGACCTCCCTTTAGTTGAGATGGATTATCTTGTCACGATGGGTTGCGAAGAGACCTGCCCCGCCGTCTTGGCAAAAAAGATCATCGAATGGGAGATTCCAGACCCCAAAGGGAAATCGATTGAATTCTACCGAGAAATTCGAGACCTCGTTGAAAATAAGGTAAAGGCTTTTATTGAAGAAATTGGTTGGAAAATAATCTAATTCCTTTTTGGGAAAATCTGATTCCCGCCCAATTTAATTGTTTTTTTTAAGCTTCCACATCTCGACAAAAATCCATATTAAAGTTAGTATAAACAACTTAGAAGGCATCTCAATTGAAGTGGTTAATGTGAAAAAGCTTTTCACATCCCTTTTTATATTTGTTCTTTTGTCTCTCCCTATTCATGGAATAGCACAACCCCCCTCTTCTATACGAATCTATTTCTTTTATGCCGAAGATTGCCAGCCCTGCCAGGTGATTCTTCAAAATTATATTCCCACACTTAAATCGATGTTCCCTTCCCTTGAGGTCAAGACTTTTGATGTAGGAAATCCAGCCAATTACGAAGCACTTGGTACCTTGGAGAAAAAATTCAAAAGAAGGGGAGAAGAACTTCCTATCATATTCATCGGAGATCGCCTCCTCTCTGGAGAGATGGAGATTATGGAGAAGTTAAATCCCCTCCTCCTGGAGTACCAGGTGAAAGGAGGGGCTTCCTCTTCCTCCCGTTGAAATTCCATCCATAACCAAACCTTCTGAAAGAACTTTTTCAGTGGATCTTGCCTATTTTTATCAGAAGGGATGTCCGAAATGTGACCGGGCAAATGTCCTGCTGCAATACCTTGTGAAAAAGTATCCGCAC
Source organism: uncultured delta proteobacterium (assembly GCA_963739325.1). GTDB lineage: Bacteria > Desulfobacterota > BSN033 > BSN033 > UBA1163 > CAVTZZ01. The sequence goes on from CAVTZZ010000047.1 coordinate 147,411, forward strand.
CTCCATGTGAGAGAGATCGACCTCAATACCCCTGATGGAAAGCGTTTGAATGAAACCCTATCGAATCGACTCAATCTTCCTGCAGAGAAACGTCTGATCGCACCGAGTATCTTTATCGGTAAGGATTACCCTTTCTCCCGAAGAGGTAACGGAATCCAAAATCGAGGCACTGATTCAGAAATATGAGAAGGTGGAGACTAAATCGGCTTTAGAAGTTGAAAAGGGAGAGATAAAAAAAAGTGAAGAATCAATTGTAGAACGTTTTAAGTCCCTCGGAGTTCTGGCCATTCTGTTAGCAGGTCTAATCGAAGGGATGAATCCTTGTGCCATTGCCACCCTGATCTTCTTCATCTCCTATCTCACCATGATTGGCCGAAAACGAAAAGAGATTTTCTGGGTGGGCATGGGTTTTTCGGGAACGGTTTTCGTTACCCATTTATTTCTCGGCCTTGGGATTCTAAGTTTCATTCAACATCTCTCATTTCTACCTCTGTTCTCCCGAGTCGTCTACTTTATTACCTTTGCTTTTCGCTCTTTTCCTTGGAACAATTAGTCTCTACGATTACATCCAACTGAAGAAGGGACGACCGTCCAAGATAAAACTTCAAGTTCCGATTTTTTTTAAAAAAAGGATCCACCAAACCATTCGGAAAAAAAGTGGTGAGCTGGACGTGAATAAGGAAGGAGGGGCTGTTCGTTTATTATTTGCCGCCATCGTGATTGGTTTCATCGTCACTCTTTTTCAATTTACTTGTACAAGCCAAGTCTATCTCCCTACGATCCTTTTTGTTACGAACATCCCGTCGCTTAGGGGAAGCGCTGTTTTTTATCTTATCTTATATAATTTAGTGTATATTGTCCCATTGTTGGTTATCTTTGGGATCGTTTACTGGGGAGTTACTTCAGAACAATTGTCTTTCTTTCTCCAAAGGAGGGCATCCACCATTAAACTCCTCACCTCCCTCTTCTTCTTCATTCTGGCAGGAATATTGATTTTAAGCTTTATATAAGGAATAAATGTTAATGCGTTATTCTATTTAAACGGAGTCTAAGGGAGGAAGGATGAAACGAAAAATTATTATCTTCGGAGCAATCTTCATTGCTGTTTTGGCAGGGGCTTGCCTTTTCTACTTTCTTTATTTCGGGAACCCAAGCCGACAAATCCTTGCACAGGTGAACGATGAAAAAATCACGGTAGAACAGTTCAACAAGGAAGTGGCTAAATTGGAAGACCCTTTGCAGGAGATGCTCCAGGAAGAACCTCTTCAATTCCTTGAAGGAATGATCACCAAGAGGCTCCTTTTACAGGAAGCAAAAAAACAGGGTTTTTCTGCCCCTGTCAAAACGTTTAAGGATACTGCGAAAGACTCTCTCCCACCTGAAGAAGCCCTCATCATGGCGTTCATAGAGAAAAAGTTTTCTCTGCAACCAGAGGTCACACCTAAAGAAATAGAAGAATTCTACTCTATTTTTAAAGGCCAAATGGGCGGAAAAACCCTGAAAGAGGTAGCTCCTATCATTGAACAAATCCTCCGGGAAGGAAAGCAACGGGAAAGAGCGGAACAGTTTATAAAGGAACTTCGTAATACGGCGAAAATTGAAATCGATCAAGGACGTATAAAAAAGATTTCGGTTAAACCACCCGAATCAAATACCGATGAAGATTTTAAAAAGACTCTGAACGAAGGGAAACCGTTTCTCGTAGATTTTGGGGCAAATTCTTGCATCCCTTGCCGTCAAATGAGACCCATCCTAAAAGAGATTGGTAAGGAATATGCTGGGAAGACTAAAGTTCTCATCATCGATGTTTACAAATACCAGGATCTCGCCAGGGAGTATAAGATCCAGCTCATTCCAACTCTGGTCTTTTTTGACTCAAAGGGTAAGGAAGTCTTCCGCCATGTGGGTGTCCTGGACAAGAAAACGATTGTGGCAAAGCTGAAAGAGATCGGAATGAGCACGTAGTTAGTTCGGAGTGTTGAGTTCGGAGTTCTTAGTTCTTACTCCGATAAAAAGTCATAAGTAACCGGTATACTACCGGTTTTTTCACACCCCTCACGACCCTCCATAACCCACAGTAACCTTACTTCCCTCAACAATAACGGGCACGTTCCGGACACCTTTGGAATACCTTAGCATCTCTTCCATTTTCTTACTGTCCGATTCAACATCAAAGTATTTGGCGTTATCGCCATAGGCTGACCTAGCCTTTTCCGTATAAGGTCAACCTTCTTTACCATAGATAATGACTTTCTCCTTCATACGGCCTTTCCTTTCTATTTTGGATTTCCTACGCAATTAATACAAACGCATCTTATAAATTGACATTCACTCCCTCACCCTTCCCCTCTCCCCCATTGGGGGAGAGGGCGGGGTGAGGGGGAAATCAGGGGCAAAGGAAAAAGAATTATTGCGCCTGTATTGCGCCTGTATTGCGCCTGTATTAATATCGAATTTGAAATCTTTAGTCAAGTCACGCTTTCTTCTTCATCTTTGCCTCCCAATGTACACGAATGAGGCTTTTGACATTGTAAAATTAACTTGACATTGTCAAATGCTCTGCTATACTCCATAGAGAAAAACTGAAGATTTATTAAAACCACCCTAAAAACGATATATGAACAGGGCGGTTAGAAAAAAAGAAATAAGAACGTCCCAAGCACATCCATAAGTTACTTCATCATATTGCTGGGAGTCGAAAATTATGGCTGTCAAGAACGCGTCTGGTAAAAGACTGATCCAATCTGTTGTGCGAACCCTGAACATTCTGAATTGCTTTGAAAAGAATGAAGACCTACAGATTTCTCAGATCAGCTCCCTGGTAGGAATAAACAAGAGCACGGCCTACCATCTGTTGTTCACCCTTAAAGAAATGCAATTTGTGAGGCAAGATGAGTACACAAAAGGCTATTCCCTGGGAATTCAGGTTTTTAAGCTTGGGTACACATATTTCAATCAGATGAATCTGGTTAAGGTGGCCAGGCCTTATCTGAAAGCGCTGTGTGAGGCAACCAAGGAAACCGTGCATTTGGGTGAACTGTCGGGCGCAGAAGTGCTCTACCTTGACAAAATCGAAAGTCCCATGTCCATAGCGATGCGATCCAGGATAGGAACAACTCGACCCGCGTATTGCACAGGAATTGGGAAGATTTTACTGGCTTTTCAGAACAAAGACGTGTTGAAAAGAATTCTGGATGGGGTAGCTTTAGAACCTTATACGAAGAACACCATCGTCAACAGGAGCGTTCTACTGAAAAAACTTAGGCAGTACAGGACTCAGGGTTACTCGATTGACGACGAGGAGATTGAAGATGGCCTCTTCTGCGTCGCTGCACCGATCCTTGACATATCGGGGAAGCTGGTGGCGGCCGTAAGCGTTTCCACTCCCAAGTATCGGATCCATGATCGGCTCGATGCGTTGATCACTGAGGTTAAACAAACGGCACTAAAGATTTCAACTGAAATAGGCTATTCTGCCGAAAAAGCTTTACTTGTGGGGAATTCGCTATGATTCAAGCCTGAATCATAACCCGAGAAAAATGCCAAACGCACCCGAATGAATAACATCATGAGGAAAGGAGGTTCCAAATGAAAATCACTGATGTGAAATGCGTCATTTTTGAATGGACGCCACCGACTGTTCTCAAGGGTGCGGTCGGCCGAGTTATGGGAAACAGGAAAACCATACCGCATATGATCGTCAGGGTGCTGACCGATGAGGGAATAGAGGGAAACAGCAGTCAATATGTGGTCGGAAACCAGGGCTTGGCGGAGCATATCGAAACCCGGATGAAACCCAGACTGATCGGTAAGAATCCAATGTATGTGGAACAGATATGGCAGGATATCTGGCGTTTCACCCGATCCACCCATTCCCATAAATTCATTCAGGGCACTATCGATGTTTGTCTTTGGGATATTCTTGCGAAAGTTGCAAACCTTCCTCTGTACAAGCTACTGGGCGCCTATCGGGACCGAGTGCTGGCGTATGCCAGCTCGCAGGGTTGTGCTTCGATTGAAGAGACAGTGGCAGAGGTCCTGGCGTGCAAAGAGCATGGCTATAAAGCGTACAAAATCCATCTCTATGATATGGATCATTCCAACCCCAAGTACGATTTAGAACTTTCTCAAGCACTTCGTAAGAATCTGGGAGAAGATTTCGGTTTGATGCACGATCCGGCAAGCATGTATAGCCGGGAAGAGGCGCTCTACGTTGGGCTGGGTCTTCAGGAACTCGGGTTTGAATGGTTTGAAGAACCGATCAACCAGTGGGATATCGAAGGCTATGCCCAATTATGCCAGGCCCTTCACATTCCGATTGCTGGGATTGAAACCGTGGACGGGAGCATGTTCAGTACTCCGGAATACATCCTCCGCCGAGCGGTCGATTTTATATTGACTGATGTTCGCATGAAGGGGGGAATCGGACCTGTCAGGAAGACCGCAGCGATGGCTGAGGCGTTTGGAATGACCTGTCTCGTCCATTCGTGTGCAGCACCTCTGTTCAATGTGGCAAACCTCCATATTTTATGTTCTATCAAAAATTCAAAATACCACGAGGTCCTTATCCCAGCTGAAAACTTTTCGGCCGGCGTCATAGAAGATGTCTACCTGGACAAGGATGGATACGTCTCTCCACCTGATAAACCGGGATTAGGACTCGAAATAGACTGGGCTTACGTGAACAGACATAAGATTTATGAAACACCCTAAAAACCCAAAGAAAGGAGGAAGGGGAAATGAAAGAAACATTTAAGCTTTGCGGGGGATTCATTTCATGGATTTTGGTTGGCTGTCTCCTTTATGTACCGATGTTATGGGCAGCTGAAAATGAGTTTATCGTCGGAGCTACCTTCGGTCTGCGAAATCTCGAGATTCACTGGAGTGGGAGTCAGGAACAGTCGGTGAACTGGCATGTCTACGAACCGCTTGTGTGGCTAGAGCCCGATGGGAGCATTAAGCCCATGCTGGCGGAGTCCTGGACACTATCGAATAACGGCCTTGAGTGGGTGTTCAAGCTGAGGTCCGGGGTAAAATTCTCCGATGGGACCGACTTCGATGCTGAAGATGCCGCTGCAAATCTTCAGCGGCAGATCGATTCCATCGCCAAGAAGGAACCGACCTCGCTTGCCTTTCAGTACAGGGACATTGCGAAGGTTGAAATCGTCAACAAGTCAACCATAAAGGTGATCTGCAAGCAACAGATCGGCCCGTTCTTGAATTATCTTTCCATCCTTTTCATGATCCCTAAAGAAGCAGTAGAGAAGTGGGGAAGCAAGATGATCACAGAAATAATCCCCGGCACCGGTCCCTACATTAAGAAATCACAAACCCCCAATCAAGGGGCTGAACTGGTGGCCAATCCCAGATACTGGCAAAAAGGAATTCCGGTCGTCCCTCGCTTGGTCTATCGTGAATTCCAAGAAGAAGCCACGATGGTCAACGCTTTAAGGCGCGGCGAAGTTGATGCAATCTACCCCGTTAATCTGGAATTCCTATCCCTGCTGAAGGCCGACAAGAAAATCACTGTTGAATCCTTTGTGCCCTTTGAGGTTTTCTTTCTGGGGGTAAAATGCGACACGCCTCCTTTCAACAACCTGAAAGCGAGGCAAGCCCTCCACTTCGCTATTGACCGGCAACTGATCATTGATTCATTGTTTAGAGCCGCCGGTCGCCTAAAGGCGGCCTACGTCCAGGAAGGAATGCCGGGTTACGCTCCTCACTTAAAGACCCCTGGCCGTGATCTGGCGAAAGCAAAACAATTGCTGAAAGAGTCGGGCTATGATGGTCGAAAGCTCAAATTCATTAGCACACAGTGGTGGTCCGCAACACGGGAGACCTGCGAGGCCCTCGCCTCCATGATGCAGGAAGCAGGCTTTAACGTCGAACTGGCCATACTCGAAGGAGGAGCATTTACCGACGCTCGTATGAGCGGCTCGTACGATCTCCATTACCTGAGTAGCAAAGCCACCACCGGTGAGCCTCAAAGATATTTAGAGCAGCGAGTCTCGGGAGACCTTTACAAGAGTGGCTGGGTCAACAAGGAATGCTTTGATTTAATCAAAGAGGCCGGATGGACTATTGATCCAAAAAAGAAGGAGAGCCTTTATCTCCGTGTTCAAGAGATCATGTACAATGAGCTGGCACCACAAATCTTTCTTTGGCAGCTTGACGGTTTCTATGCTTACAGGAACAACGTCAAGAATTTCACAGTGTTCCCAGCTTTCACCTTTTACTCACCGGCGGTAGCAAAATACAAAGAGTAGTCGGAGGAGATTGCCCCGCATGATCCTGTTCATTTTCAAAAGGCTTGGGCAGGCACTGGTCGCCATGTTCGTAGTTACTCTGGTAGTATTTTTGCTCATCCGTCTGGCTCCCGGTGATCCTGCCCAGCTCATGTTGCCCGATACTGCCTCGAAAGAGGAGATCGAAGCGCTTCGTATCAGACTCGGATTGGATCGGTCGTTACCCGTTCAATTCTGGCGTTACGTGGTGAACGTGGTTCACCTCGATCTGGGGACTTCGTTTTCTTACCGAAAGCCGGTGGTTGATATCATCAGGTTGCATTTTCCCCGAACCGTGTTACTGGGTGGGGTTTCGTTGGTCTTTTCCTTAGCAATCGGTATCCCCTTAGGGATCATTGCGGCGGTTAAAGAGGGGCGGATGGCCGACTTTGTTGCTATGGGGCTTGCCGTGGTTGGCCAGTCAATCCCTGTCTTCTGGCTCGGGTTAATGTTTGTCTTGCTTTTTTCTTTAAAAATGAATTGGTTTCCTACCTCTGGGACGGGAAGTTGGGCACACCTGGTATTGCCCGCGGCTACTTTGAGCGCCTTCACGATGGCCCTGGTTTCGCGCTTAGTTCGGTCAGGGATGCTCGACATCCTGGGAGAGGACTACATCCGTACTGCACGGGCCAAAGGACTTTCCGAATCGTTGGTCATTTTACGGCACGGATTTCGAAACCTGATGATCCCGGTGGTCACAGTGGTTGGTATGTCTGTCGGTGCCCTTTTGGCTGGTTCTGTGGTGACAGAATCCGTCTTCTCCTGGCCGGGGATCGGCCTCATGATCATGACGGCTGTGCGTGCCCGTGATTATCCACTCATCCAAGCCTCAACACTCTTTGTGGCATTTATCGTTATCTGTGCCAACCTGATCGTGGATCTGCTTTATGTTTATTTGGATCCGAGAATTCGTCTGTGAACCGATGATGAGAGATCCCGGAAAAACCACCTCCCTTCGATACAGGACCTTCAGAAGAATTCTCAGAAATCCTCGAATCATTTGGGGCGGGACCGTGATGATGGTGCTTATCTTGGGCGCAGTATTTGCGACACACCTTGCCCCCGCCGATCCACTGAAGCAAAATTTAATGTCACGCCTGAAACCGCCTCAAGGATTTTCTGGAAAGTACTTATTGGGAACCGACCCTCTAGGAAGAGATATCTACAGCCGCATTCTCTTCGGTGCACGAATCTCCCTCACCGTCGGGTTTTCAACGGTGATCATCTCCGGTGTGATCGGGGTCGTCCTCGGGTTGTTTGCGGGGTACTATAAGGGTCGCCCCGATGCCATACTGTCTCGGGCCGCAGATATACAACTTTCTATTCCGGTCATCATAATGGCGATCGTGCTTTTGGCGATTCTTGGGCCGAGTGTGTTCAACATCATCCTGGTCATAGCCATCTCCCGATGGATGCTGTATTTCCGGCTGGTGAGAAGTCTTGTATTCAGTCTCATGGCAAGCCCCATGATCGATGCCGCCCGCGTGATCGGCGTCAGCAGGAGACGACTCTTTGTCAAGCATCTCTTGGCCAACCTTTGGACGCCAATCATCGTGGTAACGACGCAGCAGATGGCCCAGGTCATTCTCCTGGAAGCGTCGCTCAGCTTCCTCGGGGTGGGCATTCCTCCATCGGTACCATCCTGGGGGATGATGGTCTCGGAAGGGAGGAATTACATCGAGACTGCCTGGTGGGTAATCACCCTACCAGGGTTAGCCATCTTCGTAGCCACCCTGGCCATCAATTTTGTAGGCGACGGTCTTAGAGATTTTCTCGATCCCCGTCGCCGTTTCTGAGGCAGAAAAGAAAGGGTTCATTCGATTGTCTCTCATCGAAGTAATCGATCTTAAGACGTGCTTTCATACCGAAGACGGAGTGGTTCGAGCTGTTGATGGGGTGAGCTTCACCCTTGAGAGGGAGAAAACACTGGGTGTGGTGGGTGAAAGTGGTTGCGGGAAGTCCGTAACGGCGCTATCGATTATGGGACTGATCCAATCGCCGCCCGGCCGAATCGAATCAGGAAAGATCGTCTATCATCAAAATGGGGATCGTATCGACCTGCTCACCTTGGACCCTAAGGGCCGCGATATGAGGTCAATCCGGGGCCACAAGATCGCCATGATCTTCCAGGAACCGATGACTTCCTTGAATCCAGTCTTCACCATCGGAAAGCAGATCATCGAGGCCATCGTCATTCATCAGCGCCTGTCCAAGAAACAAGCCAGGGAAAAGGCGATCGAAATGCTTCAAACCGTAGGGATTCCGTCTCCTAGAGAGCGGATCGATGACTACCCTCATCAACTCTCGGGTGGGATGCGACAGCGAGTGATGATTGCCATGGCACTCTCGTGTCATCCCTCCCTTTTGATCGCTGATGAGCCGACCACTGCCTTGGATGTAACGATTCAAGCGCAGGTCTTGGATATCATGAACGAGCTGCGAACCAAATTCAAAACAGCCATTCTATTCATCACCCACGATTTAGGGGTCATCGCTCAGATGGCGGACGAAGTGGCTGTCATGTACCTTGGAAAGATCGTCGAGCATGCATCAGTGATGGAGATCTTCGACCATCCGCGACACCCTTATACCCTGGGACTCATGAAATCCATCCCATCGCTTACGATGAGCAAGCGGGAGCGTCTGATTCCCATCAAGGGTGTTGTCCCTGAACTCTGGGAAATCCAGACGGGGTGCGGGTTTGAGCTCCGCTGTCCGCACGCAATGAAGAGGTGCACGGAACAGAGTCCAACCCTCAGAGAGGTGGCTCCGGGCCACAGGGTTGCCTGTTGGTTGGATTGATTTGATTAAAGGGAATCGAACTTGGTTTTAAACAACAGCCTACTTGAAGTAAAAGGTTTGAAAGAATACTTCCCAGTGCAGAGGACTCTCTTCTGGCGAAAGCCAGCTCAGGTGCGGGCGGTCGATGGAGTTAACATGGACATTAAGGAGGGAAAAACCCTCGGCCTTGTCGGTGAGAGTGGTTGTGGGAAGACCACCGTCGCAAGGGCGATTCTCCGCCTGGTCGAGCCAACCGCGGGAAAGATCCTCTTCCGAAGCAGGAAGCTTGCGGACCCAGGTGAGAAGTTCACAGAGATCGACATCGCTTCCGCAAAAGACGACGAACTCAAGAGCCTTCGCACGGAAATCCAGCTCATTTTTCAGGATCCTTATTCTTCCTTGAACCCTCGGATGACGATTGGCGAACTCATCGGAGAACCGCTTCTGGTCCACGGCGTAGCGAAAGGAAGCGAATTGAGGGAACGGGTCAGCCTACTGTTGAAGGCGGTGGGATTGAGTTCGGATCACATGAGACGTTATCCTCACGAGTTTTCTGGTGGGCAGCGCCAGCGGATCGGGATCGCTCGCGCACTGGCGTTACATCCGAAACTCGTCGTCGCCGACGAACCCGTTTCGGCCCTCGATGTCTCGATTCAAGCTCAGGTAATCAATCTTCTGGAAGATCTGCAAGCGGAATTCGGTCTGACCTATCTGTTCATTGCCCACGATCTGTCTATGGTGAAATACATCAGCGACCGTGTAGCGGTCATGTACCTCGGGAAGATTGTAGAATTGGCCGAAACCGAGGAACTCTTTACAAATCCGAAGCATCCCTACACGGAGGCTTTGCTGTCGGCTGTTCCCGTTCCTAATCCTCGCTACAGAGTAAACAGAGTCCGTCTTAAGGGAGAGGTCCCAAGCCCGATCAATCCACCTTCGGGCTGCTCCTTCCATCCGCGTTGCGGGCATGCCCAGGAAATTTGCACGACGGAAGGACCGGTTTATCGCGACCTTGGAGATGGGCACTGTGCTTCTTGCCATCTGGCTGATATACTCCACCTGCAGCCGGTACAACGGGTGTGAGAGAGATCTGAGAATGGGGGACGATGCCATCCCTCGGAGCGACAGAAGCAGATTCAAAGACGAGCGGGTCCACTGAAATGTCCTATGTTCGCTGTTTTAAAGGACAAAGAAAACGATCCAGTGAAGATTTTCAAAAAAACCGTTTCAAAAAGGAAGAGAAGGATGATCAAAATCTCACCCAACCTATGTACCGGCTGCAGGATCTGTGAAGTCGTTTGCTCGATGACTCACGAAGGGGTCATTGCACCTAAACGGTCAAGGATTCGCGTTCACTCCGCTTGGCCACACCAGGAGAAAATTTCAGTCTGTATTGCCTGTGAACCCAAAAAATGCATCGAGGTTTGCTCTGAGGGTGCGCTCTCCTGGAATCAACACTTGGAGATAAACGAAGAGAAATGTGTCAACTGTCTTCTCTGTGTTGAAGCGTGTCCCTACGAAGGGATCCAGACGGAAGTTTCGAAGAAGTTTCCATTTTTCTGTGATACGTGTACTGGGGAGTTTCAATGTATTCAGTGGTGTCCAACCAAAGCCGTCGACAAGGTGAAGTGAAATGAGATTCGAATTCAGTGGCTATGCAGGAAAGGTATTAGATATTGATTTGACGCAAGGGAAAGTGAACCCAACCTCCTTAGACTTAGATCTGGCATTGAAATATATTGGTGGAAAGGGATTTGCAGCGAGGTGGCTCTATGACCGCATGCCTTCGGAATGTAATCCCTTTGGGCCCGAAAATATCTTGATCTTTGCGACCGGTCCCTTAACCGGAACCCTTGTCCCCGGCAGCGGACGATGCATTGTCTCTTGCAAAAGTCCAGCCACGGGTTATTGGCTCGATGCCAATTGCGGAGGGTTCTTTGGCCCAGAAATGAAGATGGCTGGATTCGATGCCATCATCCTCCGAGGCAAAGCCTTGGATCCTTCAATGATCGTCATCGATCGCGATGAGGTGAGCATCCGAGATGCCAGAGAACTTTGGGGAAAGGATACGTTTACCACTCATCAGTGGATAAAAAGCAATTTCGGAGAGGAATTTCGCGTGGCCTGTATTGGTGAGGCCGGAGAAAAAAGGGTCCGATATGCTAATATCATTTCTGAAGCAAGGGCCTTTGGCAGGGGAGGCGCAGGTGCGGTGATGGGGTCTAAGAATTTGAAAGCGATCGCCATCAGAGGCCATTCTCCTATTACAATTGCCAACCCAGAGCGTTTCATGAGGATCTGTCGAGAGGCCTTTAATGAGATAGCCATCCATCCTGACTCCGGAGGAGGCCGGCAGAAATATGGAACAAACACCCTCCTTTCCTGTATGAATGAGGCTGGAGTCCATCCCGTGAGGAATTTCCAGAAAGGGGTTTTTCAGGGCCGATCCATCGTTAATGAAGAAGAGATCCAAAAATTCTATGTCCGAAACAAGGCCTGTTATGGATGTCCCATCTATTGCAGTAAGATCTCAGAGGTGAAGGTGGGAAAGTACAAAGGCGCATTCGTCGAAGGACCGGAGTATGAAAATGTTTGGAGCTTTGGAGCTCAGTGCGAAAACACGGACATCCCTGCCATCATTCATGCAGAATATCTCTGCGACCTCTATGGCTTGGACGCCATCTCCACAGGAAACGTCATCGGATTCCTCATGGAGTGCATGGAGAAGGAGGTATTGGAGGAGCCTGACGTCGGTTTTCCCCTTCGATTTGGTGATGATGAAGGAATCATTCGGATGATCCATCTCATCTGCCGCAGAGAGGGATCAGCCTTCCTCTGGGGAGAAGGGGTAAAGAGAATCGCCCAGGAGATCGGTAAAGGTTCTGAATCCTTTGCCATGCATGTGAAAGGGTTGGAGATGCCTGCTTACGACCCGAGGGGTTCGACAGGCATTGCATTAGCCTATGCCACCAGCGATCGCGGCGCCTGCCACCTCCGTTCATGGCCGATTGGAGCAGAACTCCTTTCAGCGGAGGAACGGATCGATCCCTTCTCAATGGAGTTCAAGGCAGAGTTTGTAAAGAGTCAGCAGGATTTATTTACTGTCATTAATTCCTCGGTCACCTGTCTCTTCACCATCTTTTCACTCAGCCTGAGACATATGGTCCAATTCCTCCACACTGTCACAGGGATTGAATCTTTCTCCTCACCTGAGGAGGTATTAAGAATTGGAGAAAGAACCAATAATCTGGTGAGACTTTTCAATCTGAGGGAAGGCCTAACCATGAAAGAGGATTCATTGCCGAATCGATTTCTCACCGAACCCCTCAAAGAGGGTCCTTCCCGCGGTCGGGTGGTCGATTTAGAGACGATGTTGAAAGAATATTATTTCGTGAGGGGATGGGATGAGGAAGGAAGACCCAATCCGGAGACATTGAAAAAATTGGGACTCCCTTAAATAAAATCTGAATGACAAAATTCAAAATATAATTTAAGTCATTAAGTTACTCAGTCATTAGGTCATTTAATGACTTAACGACTAATGACTCAATTACTCTATATGCAAAATAATTTGACCTTTGAACTTTGACATTTTCTTTATAAGGAGAGAATTGATGTTTAAGCCAGAAGGAATTTATGTAGCGATGATGACTCCTTTTGAAGATGGCAATATTAATGAGGCCGTTGTCTGCCAGATGGTTGACTTTGTCATAGAGAAAGGGGTCCATGGAATCTTCCCGATCAGTTCTGTGGGTGAATTTATCCACCTCGATTTTGAGGAAAAGGTTTTCCTCATGCAGATCGTCCATGATCAGGCACGAGGAAGGGTTCCTGTCACACCTGGGATTGCCTCTACCCGTCCAAAGGAGTGCATTCGATTGGCGCAAAAAGCCCAAGAGATTGGCTGCGAGGCCGTGGTGGTTGCTCCCCCTTATTATTATCCCATCAGCCAAGATAATATGGAGCGCCATTTTGAGATGGTCAGCGATGCGATCGACCTTCCGATCATCCTTTACAATATTCCGTTGTTTGCGACGCCCATCAGCTATGATGTGGTCAAACGTCTCTCTCGTAGAAAGAACATTGTGGCCATGAAGGACTCCAGTGGAAGTATGGTTGACCTCCTCCATTTCATGGATAAGATCCGGCTCATAGGAGAGGACCTTTCTTTCCTGGTCGGCCGTGAAGATATCCTCTTTCCCGCCCTGATGATGGGAGCAAAGGGTTGCATGACAGCCTCGGCAGGTATCGTACCGGAGATGATGGTTGGAATCTACGATGCTTGGCGAAAGGGAGACTACGATAAGGCCAGAGACCTCCAATTCTCCATCCTGTTATTAATCCGGGCTATGTTTTCGATTCCGTTTCCCCTCGGGTTTAAAACAGCACTGGAAGTGAGGGGTTTTAAAATGGGACATCCTCAACAACCTCTCTCTGAAGCAGAATATTTCCGATATATAGGCACAAAAAGCCGCATTGAAAAAATCATGAAGCCAATTCTTGATTTTTTGTAAGTTATTTTCACAGCCCAACATGACGAAAAGAAAGGTGGCAGGTCTACTGACAACATTAATGTGGTAAGAATCACCGAAAGGAATCGGTTTACACTTTAATCCAGCGGCGTTGTAGGCCGTAGTATAGAATGAGTCCTGCCAAATAAGCCACACCCATATTCCACATGGCTGTCCCTGCGGTGACGACGAGAACGAAAAGGTTCTGTCTCTGCAGTTTGATATCCCGAATCACCAGTGCCAGTTCCACTCCAGCGAAAAAGAGGATGACACCCAGAATGGGCCGAGGAAAGACCTGAAAAAGGAGAGTCACGGAGTCGCTCAAAAAAAGTCCTGTTAGAAGAACGATCACACCCAGAATCACTAAAGCTCCACCTGTCCTGGCACCAAATCTTATGTGGCCAGCCATTCCCCCAGCCCCATGGCACATGGGTACTCCACCAATGCAGGTACTGATCAGATTCATCACCCCGTGATCAATGGTGATCGTCTTCGCCGTCACTTTTCGATCAGGAAAGTGTTGATTATTCTCTGCCACGGTTCCGATGATGGCATTACCGAGCGTGAGCGGAGCTTGAGGAAGTCCTAAAATGACAAAGCCGGAAAGAAGCTCTTTCCATGAAATTCTTCCAAATGCTAATTCAGGCAATCGAAATCGAAGGGAGAGATGGGAAAATTCTTCGATTAACTCTGGCTTTTGAATAAAGGAGAAGACAATTCCATATCCCAACAGAGCCAACATCGCTGGAAGGCGCTGGCTCTTTAAAAGGAGAAGGGTCAGAACAATGCCTCCGATCGCCAAGAGAGGTTGGGCCTTCATCATCCCTAACCCTTCCGCAATGAAACTCAGACCTAATCCGAGCATGATACCTCGAACCACAGGCTTTGTGGTCACCTTTTCGATCCAGGTGATGGCTCCTGTGATCCCCATCAAAAGCCAGAAGAGACCCGTGAAGATTCCTGATCCCCAGATCATGCCCGGAGTGATCGTCCCTGCATGGGCGATTGCCATCCCGCCAATCGCCTTCATCGGTTGAATGGGGACAGGGGTTCTGAAATAAAACCCTACAAATATTTTGAATAGTCCGAAGGCAACCAGAATGCCCAGGGGATCCATTTTATTGAGTGTGATATATCCCACGACAAAGGGAATCAATGTCCCCAGGTCACCAAAGGCACCTGCGAATTCCATCTTGTTATAATCATTACCCCATAGTCGCATGGCCGATCCCTATCTACCTTAATGAATAATCCCGAAACTTCTGCCTAAACCTCTTCTCCACAATGACATGAAGATCCTTTAAAAGAGAATCTGTCTTTTTAATGAAGGCCCTTCCTTCCTTTGTCATTTGGGCTCCTCCTCCATCCTTCCCACCCAGTTTTGTTTCAACAATTTTAAAGCCAGCCCGCTGTTCGATCTTTCTAATCACACCCCAAGCATGTCGATAAGACATCCCAAATTTGTCAGCCGCCCGCTGAATGGAACCGAGCTGATCTACCGCAAGAAGCAAAGCCGCCTTGCCTCCTCCAAGCACCACTTCCTCTCCCTTCTCAATCCAGAATTTCGATTTGATCTCCATCAAGAATCTCCTTTAAAAAGAGACTTGGGAAACAGTATGCTAAAAAAAGCATATTGTCAACGGAAATTCTGCGAATTGATTACAGGATTCGATTACGGGGAAGTACTCGATAACGAGTACACCGAATGTTCACCTCAAGATGGTTCGGGAGGATGATGGTTGTTGGCAGAAAAAAATTGGATTCCTGCTTGACAAATTATGAGCATATGCTTATAATATAATCTGATTGGGGGCGCGAGTGGCCAGGCCAAGAAATTGTAGGCGAGTGGGTTGCATGCCTGAAAGTGACTACTTTAAACCAAGGGGTATCCCCCTTTCTATGTTGGAAGAAGTCATTCTAACGGTTGATGAGTTTGAGGCCATCAGGCTTGCTGACCTTGAGGGTTTATACCAAGAGCAGGCAGCGGAAAAGATGAACGTCTCCCGTCAAACCTTTGGGAGGATTATTGACTCTGCGCACAAAAAAGTGGCAGATGCATTGGTTAAAGGGAAAGCATTGAAGATTGAAGGAGGTGAGTTTGAAATGGCTTCGATGAGAAAATTTAGGTGTTACGATTGCCAACATTCTTGGGACCTGCCCTATGGAACGGGTCGACCGGAAAACTGCCCTTCCTGCAAAAGCGGCAACATTCGCAGAGCAGAAGAAGATAGAGGATATGCCAGAGGATTTGGAAGAGGAAGGGAGGGTTACCGTGGAACCGAGCAAAAACAGTAACCGAGGAGCAATATAACCGAAGCATTACGAAGGGCGGGAAGCCAACAGAGATGAACACTAATAGGAAAGGAGAAAGTCATGAAGATAGGTTTTGCGGTTCACAGCGATCAGGGAATAGAAAGCAAGGTCTATGATCATTTTGGTTCAGCACCGGCATTTATCATTGTCGACACTGAGGCAAAAGATCCAATCAGGGTGAATAACAAGGATCTAAATCACGTCCACGGTGCCTGCAATCCGATCATGGCCCTTGATGGCTATAGCGTAAATGCAATGGTTGTTGGCGGAATAGGAGCCGGTGCCATTAACAAGCTAAACGCCATGGGCGTAAAAGTGTATGCGGCAGCTGCCCCAACCGTTAAAGAGAATTTAGACTTGTTGACTGAAAACAGGCTTGAAGAACTTTCAGTACAGAATGCCTGTCGAGCCCACCAGGGAGAATGCGGCCATTGAAACGAGCTTAAACTGAGAAAGATTACTGCACAGGCATTTTTTTCAGGCAGGGTTGGAATCTGCAGAACGTCAAGGAGAAGATTATGCCGATTTACGAGTACCGTTGTGAGAAGTGTGGTGAAGTGAATGAATTTCTGATTCTGACAAAACAGGAACAGGTGCACTGCAAGCAGTGCGGTAGCGAGGATTTAACCAAGCTGCTGTCCGCTCATAATATATCCAGCAACTCGTCACGGGGATTTGGTGAGCCCGGTTCCGGAGGCTGTTGCGGAACACCAAATTCATGTGGCACACCGGGAAGCTGTTGTTCCGGTTAGGTAGATGGCGTTTCTTCGATGTCCCAGGCGAGAGAGGGGGGCGAGAGATTAGCTACTGGACCTCTTCCTCGGTCACTATCTCACTCTTGATTACAGACAATAGCTCTTCGAATACGGGAAACACGTCGGCTCTGAACCTGCCTGCAACAAGCAAGAGCATTATGTCGTCACCGACCGCCAGATTCCCGGCGTTGATCCAGACCTTTACCTCTACAACCCCAGGCTTCTTCCGAAAAATGGGAATAATCGAATTTAGCTTTTTCTGATCATACGACAGCTTCATGCCAAGTACGGGTTCCCCCAACTTTGAAACACCCCTAACAATACCGTTATGAACCAGTATCATTCCGAGCTCTTCAGGGTCTGCCTTCTGCTTAACCTCCTCAAGCCATCTGTCTATCATCAGGCCCTCCTTTATATTGCTTTCTCATACGATTCTTTTCATTAAAACTGGATTATATCAAATCCCTAATTTCTAAAGGAATTAAAAGAGGAAGCCATAAATAAGGACGGAAAGTATCCCGCCTGATAGAAGGATGTAGGGAAGGCCGATCTTTTTATAAATGGCAAAGAAAGCTGCTGCAGCCATGAGAATCCTTGGAATATCTATAAGGGAGGTCCTTCCAAAATTATAAAGAACCAAGACGAGCATTCCGATGAATGATCCAAGGATTCCTTGCTCCATCATCCGGACCTTCTCCACTCCCTTCAATCGGTCGTGATAAGGGATCAGAAGAATCAAAATGAAGAAAGAGGGGAAAAAGATTCCAAGCGTGGCCATGAATGCTCCGAAAAAATTCGATGCCTTATAGCCCACGAAAGTCGCCGTAATCAGAATGGGACCAGGTGTCACTTGACCGAGTGCAATCCCGTCCAAAAATTCTTTGGTGCTGAGCCAGTGAAATCTGTTTACCACCTCATACTGGATAAGAGGGATGGCGGTGAACCCGCCACCGAAGGCCAAAGCCCCGATCTTGGAGAGACTTAGAGAGAGGGCAGCAATGTTTGGATCCACAAGATAAGAAAGCGCCAACACCACGCAAACAAAGGCAGCCAGGAGGAGAACAACAAGATGTTCTTTTTCTTTCACCACTTCTTGAGTGGCTGCTCCGGGGGGAGCTGCTTTCGTCTGGGGTTCTTTAGGACGCAACAGAAGACCCGCAATGGCAGCGAAGACAAAAATCAGAACAAAGTTCCACTGGAACAAAAAGGCGACGAAGGATAAGACTGCGATGAGAATCACTTTCCAGTCTTTTAGGATGGGCCTGCCGAAGGTGATGCAGGCGTTGAGGATGATGGCCACCACAATTGCGCCCAATCCCTTAAAGAGGGCCTGTATGAGCCAGAGGCTATGAAATTTAAAATAGATGGCGGAAAGAACCAGGAGTGCAATAAATGCTGGGAGAACAAAGGCCACCGCCGCTGTAAGGGCCCCCCAGATTCCTCTGACCCGGTAGCCGATGTAAGTGACTATCTGGACCATGGTGGCGCCCGGGATCAATTGGCAAAGGGCCACCCCCCTCATGAATTCTCCTTCTTTAATCCAGCCATTTTGATTTACAGCCGTCTCCTTAATCTGACCGATCATAGCAGGGCCACCATAGGCTGTGGCTCCAAGCTTAAAGATTCTTATGAAGAGAGACTTTAATGAGATCATAAGTCACTCCTTTCTTTGCTCAAGAAGATCTTAGATTAAAAACTCTTGAAGATCAACCGAATTATAGCTGTCTTAATATTTCGGCAGGTTTCATCCTGGCCGTCCGTTTCCCCATTACATAGCTTGCAAGGCCGCCCGCAACAAGGGATAATGCCAGAGAAATCCCAGTTAGCCCGGCGGATATGCTTACTGGAAGCCGGACGGTTTGAGCGGCGGCTGCGGTATCTTTTGCGAAGGCAGGTAAAAGATTTAACTCCCAGGGGGTCGATACGGGGACTGAGAGGAAACCGAGAAGATAGGAGAAGAAGTATCCCATCAAAATTCCGAATACACCCCCCGCAAGAGATTGTAAGAAGACTTCGCCCATTAATTGTTTTTGAACGTCCCTCTCGGTCCAGCCGACAGCCTTCAAAATGCCGATCTCTCGGGACCGTTCAACAAGGTTGGAAAGCATTGCTTTGACGATCAGAAAAACAGCGCCTCCAAGGGCGATGAGGGACACGATAAAAGAGAACTGGTCAGAAATTTTCGAGACCCCTCCCATCAGCTCAAGAAATGAATCGGAACTGGTGACAGAAACCCCATTAAGTTGCCTAGCAATGCTTGTCTTTACCTGGCTTAGAAGAGATGGGTTCTTCAGGCGAAGATAGACGATATTTACCCCGTTAGAAATATTGTCCCGCTGCTCTACGGTCCCGCCTATGGCGGGATTAGATTTTAGAATAATTCCGGCGGGGTTTAATACCCCGCTGGAATTTCTAACGGGGTTAACGCCGGCCGATTCTCCGCCAAGCAAGTTCTGGGCGTCTTTAAGGGGCAAGTATATATTCGCCGATGCAATCTGAGACCCTTCTTTAATCTCCAGGAGCCCTACGACGCTGAAGGGGCGGCCATTGATCTCCACTGTGCTTCCTACCTGCGTGTGATGGAACTTTGCGTAGTGCTTTTCGAGAACGACCTCCCCTTCCTTTTGGGGGAAACGCCCTTCTTTCAGCCACTCCTTGACCTTGACCGGCCCCAAGCTCGGTTGTGTAAGGTCCACTCCCATGATCGTTCTGAAACCTCCTTTGTCGAATTCCCAAAGGAGGAGCGAAGAGGCCATGGAATCGACGCCTTCGATGGTTGTTAGTTTTTCGAGATCCTCGGAAGAGAGGATCTGGTTGGAAAAAGGTAAACGTATCCCCCTCATCGATGCGGGTGGCTGGCCTGAGTCCACAGCCCGTTTTTCCGGCCGTTGCACAACAATGTCTGCGCCAAGGTTCTTGAAAGGTAAGCTGACCGCCTTCTGGTAAGCAGCAGAGACAGCATTGATGGAAACAAAAAGGGCAATTCCGATCCCGATGCCCAGGATATTTACCAGAGTGCGGTTATGGTGATGGCGAAGTTCTTTCAACACGTAGCTGTAGTTCATGATGTCCTCACTTTTTACCCCGTGAGAAAGCCCTGCGTGCCTTCTCATTAGAAAGCAGAAGACTTTTCTAACGGGGTTTATTCGTTATTTGATTAAGAGCCTGCCGGAGATCTTCCATAGTCCACTTCCCCTGGAAAGCAGCAGGGCCTGAACCTGTTGGAAAGCCGACAAACTTTATCTCTTTACCATTTACTGGAATACTGTACTTGTTGTCCAGCCAGATGACCAGGGGAAGATGCTGGGTTATTCCCTTCTTGGCCATGAACTGTTCGCCCTCTTTGGTCTCGAAGTCATGCCATGAAACGATGATTTTGCCTCCGTACTGCGAAAAGACTTTTTTGATCTGCTCTATCGAAGGTAGAAGCGGGCCATGGTTCATGTAGAGGACTTCAACCTTGACCTCTTTCGCAGCGAATAGAGTAAAAGGGATAGAAAATAGAACCAGGACTACCAAACAGGATAAAATGATCTTTTTCATGACATTATCTCCCCATCTTTCATCCGGATTAGCCGGTTGGCTGTTTTAGCAAGTTCAGCTTCATGGGTGACCATCAAGATGGCCACTCCCTCTTCCTTATGCAATTTGTTCAAAATACCCATAATGGCTTCACCAGTACTTGAATCGAGGTTTCCGGTGGGTTCGTCGGCAAAGATAATTTTGGGGTTGTTGATTAATGCCCTTGCAATGGCTACCCGCTGTTTCTCCCCTCCTGAGAGAGCCGAAGGCAGGTGCTCGACCCTGTGCTCCAACTCCATCTTCTCAAGCAGCTCAGTTGTACGCCGCCGGCGCTCTTCGCTGGTCATTTTAATAGGGAAAAGAGGAAGGGCAACATTCTCCCATGCGGAGAGGGTCGGGATGAGATTGAAGGACTGAAAAATGAACCCGACATTATCTCGTCGGAACAAAGCCAGTTCGTCCTCGGATGAGTTCGTGATCTCCCTTCCATCAAGAGTAACCTTGCCTCGCGTAGGTTTTTCCAGCCCTGAGAGAAGGGAAAGAAGGGTCGTTTTGCCGCAGCCTGATTTCCCGACGAGGCAGACAAATTCGCCTTCGTTCACGGCCAGGGAAACTCCCTTGACTACCTCAAGATCTCCATATTTCTTACTTAAATCCGTGCCTGACAAGATAGTTGATTTACTCATGTCTTAATACCTCCGAGGGTTTGATTTTTGAAATGTGTCTGCCCAGCAATCCGCCTGTCATTCCTCCTATGATGACTGAAAGGAGGATGGCAAAGAAAGCCAGATTCCATGGGACATGAACGGGAAGGCGCAGGGTCTTAAAAATCTGATCTCCACCTCCGGGAAGAAAGTGCGGAGTCGGACTCATCTCCCAGGGGATAGGGATATTGACCTTCATGAAACTTAAACCGTATGCGGCCACAAGGGCAATCAGAAGACCCAGAATGCCTGCCATAAAACACTGAATCACCGACTCTGACATCAGTTGAGAGACCACATTTCGATTGGTCCAGCCCACTGCTTTGAGAACCCCGATCTCTCCGGCCCGTTCGGCAATGTTTCCTGCCATGGTCTTGAAAGCGATCAGGACAGCAACAATGATCGCAATCAGAGATGCAGCCAGGGTAAACTTATCCGAAAGGGCAAAGAGGCTGCCAAGGAGTTTCAGAAAGGAATCCGGGGTGGCTACTGTTGCTTTATTGCCAAGGATGCTTTTCATCTCGGATGCCAGGCCGGTGATCTTTTCCTGGTCTGCCTTGATGAAGAGGAGATTCACATCGCCCGGTGCGTATGGAGAAACAGACTGTAATTCTTTCGACGAAGCGGCCAGATCCTCTGCCTCTTTTAGAGGTAGATACACATTGGCTACGGCGATTTTAGCGGCACGCGAGGCATCCACAAAACCCACGACAGGAAATTTTTTATCGGCCACGGATACGGTGTCATTCAATCTGATCCCAAATTGCCGGGCATAGGCCTGCTCAACAAGGGCCTCCGGTTTTCCGTCTTCGAGAAACCTTCCCTCAGTAACAGAAGAGCGAAGAACACTCGGCCCTATGGAGTTCTCTTTTTCAATGCCCAGGACGATCCAGGCCCGGTTCGGGTCGAAAACCCAGAGTAGCACGCCAGTCCCTATTCCTCTTACGCCTGGAAGTTTCTGGATCTTCTCTACTTCCTCCTTGCGGATCGTCACTGCCGAACAGGGAAAGACCGCTCCTGCCAACTCCTTCGGAACATCCCCGGATCGCTGAACCGTTATGTCAGCCCCGATCTCCTGGAGGGGAACACGGGCTGCCTGGCGATAGGCCAGGGAGAGCGAGTTGAGAATGATCAGAAGGGCGATGCCGATTGAGAGCCCGAGGATTGACATCAATGTCCTTCTTTTCTGGTAATACAGTTCTTTCGCCATGTAACGCAGATTCATTACTGACCTCCCTTTGTGAACCATGGACTTTTTCCAATGGTCATGCTTTGCTTCATAAGATCGAAGAAGCGTTGCTGTTGTTTGGCATCGAGGATCTTCTTTGTTTCCATGATATGCGAGATGACTTCCCTTTGAATCTCATCCTGAATGTTCGCCATGTCCCTTCGGAGATCCTCTATGCCGCCGGGATCTCCGCCTTTTGCGAGAAGATCTACCATAACCTCTTTTTTGCCTTCCATGACAGCTCCGAGTTCTGCCAATCGCCTATGAAATTTCTCTGCCAAGGGCTCCATCTTTGCCAATTGAAGATTTGAAAGACCGAGGGACTGATAGAGATGACTATCTGTCGGTGACATAGGGCAGGGCGTGGGAGGTGTCGATGAGGCGTTATGGTAATAATGGTATCCCATGGTGAACAGAACACCTGCATTGACTGCTAACGACAAAAATAGAATGACGGTCAACCACTTTGATCTCATCTGGACTCATTCTCCTTATAATTCACCATCTGGAGATATCCGTGTGCCAACGTGCCAGGAGGGGCAGGATCGAAAACCTTCAAGGAGTCAAAAAGGACCTCCTGTGAAAAGGTCGTTCGGTCAGGCTGAAAGGGGAGGAAATCAGATCGGACCAAGATATTTCCGAGATAAGTGCCGGCCAGGATTCCAATTGCCAGCAGAATTGAAGCGATAGCAGGAGTCCGCAATGGCTGGAAAACCCGCTCAATGGTTGGCCACAAGCCTTGTTCACGAGGTTCTTTAATCTTTCTGAGAAGTTGCCGGTAAAACCAGGGATCCGGACGGATTTCTTCCAATTCTCCCAGGGTTTGCCAGATCCGCTCAAGCTTCTCATACTGCTCACGACAAGACCCGCAGCCTAAAAGGTGCTTGGTGACCTTTTCCTGTTCTTGAGGCTTTAGTTCCCTGTCCTGATAAGCTGAAAATTTCTTCTGGATACTATGGCATTTCATCGAGTATCTCATTCCGCAAAATTATGGGTTCTTACTATATTAAACAATTCTCGAACCAAAAACCTGCGCTTATTTCTCAAAAATTTTTAATTTTTCTTGAAGGTTTCTTTTTACCCGGACGAGTAAAGACTCCACGGCTGAAACAGAACAGCCGAGGATCTGAGCAATTTCCTGATAGGAAAGTTCATCATATCTTTTCAGGATCAGTGCCATTCGCTCTTTTTCAGGCAGGGTTTGAAGGGCAAGCGTAATTTGGCGGCTTCGTTCCTTGGCCAGCAGAAGGTCCTCCGGCGATGGCGCACTATCAGGAAAGTCCTCCTCGGTCAGGATTTCATGATCCGTATCGAACCGGAGGAACTGAAGCCATTTTTTGCGGCGTGAGGATTTCAACTCATTGAAACAGAGATTTGCTGTAATCCGGTAGGTCCAGGTTGTAAATTTGGCTTTTGGTTTGTAGCCTGCGGCTGCCTGCCAAACCTTCAAAAATACTTCCTGCGCCAGGTCTTTGGCTTGCGTCCTGTCCCCAATGAAACGATAAATGAGATTTAAAACCGAAGCCTGATGGCGATTTACCAGGATTTCAAATGCATCATCGTCACCCTCGGCAATCCGGGTCATCAGATCTTCGCTGGATATGGTTTTATCCATGATATCCTATAGTATAAAACTAATACCTTTGAATATGCATCTGACAAGGAGGGGCGGAGAAATCTCCCCGCCCTGCTTCTTGAATTACCAGCGACCAAAAGGACCTCTCATGCCCATCGGAGGGCCAAAGCCTACGCCAGGGCCGAAGCCTGCACCAGGGCCAAATCCCGCGCCTTGGCTGAAAGCAGGCAGCTGAGCTAACTGCTCCGGTGTGAGCATTTTCCTGATCTCGAGCCCGAGACTGGTGGCCTTTTCCTGAAGTTTGGACTGGAGATTGAAGATCTCCTTCTGCTTTACTGCAATTGCAGCCTGGTCAGGATTCGGACTCTGCCAGAGGTTCCGGAATTCCGTCCCCTTCGTGTAAAGCTCTTTCTGAAGGGACTCAATCTCTTTCAGAAAGCCATCCCGCAAGACCTGGATTTTAGAGGATTGTTCCGCCGTTAGGTTCGGGATGGGTGGGACACCATACGCTGGTCCAAACCCGCGGCTGAACCCGGGCCCGAAGCCAGGACCCCAGGCCACTGCAGCAGGCCCCGCGAATCCGCCGGGTCCCGGGCCAAAACCTCTGCCAAATCCAGGACCCCAGGCTAGAGCAACAGTTGCTACCAATGCCACCACTAAAATCAGACTTAAACCGACGATTGTGGTCTTCTTCATGGAAATCACCTCCTTTCTTTTGGATTTCAGCATCCTCAGTGTGACTTTCTTGACCTCTGAGGAGAAAATGGCGGATAGAATTTAATACGTTTTACAGTTTTGCAAATGAGGTGAATTAAATAGATGAGTTACTTTGGGTGGAAATTAACAGCGAAGGTGAACAGAATTGAAGATTATGTTGGAATGACCGGAGCGAGGATCCAGAGCCTTGATATCGAATGTAGGCGTTGATTCTTGATCCAGTGGAGTTAGATTTAAATTTACGATGGTGGGATCGTCATGAGAGATAAGGGAATGAAAAGGACAGTGATTGCTCCATTGGGCTTGCTTGCAGTGAGTGAAAGGTCCCTCGCTCGCTAATCTATGAGCCATGTTTAAGGGGATCATCCCAAGAAGAAAGGGAATGAGAAGGATTGCAGGAATAAGAAGTAGTAATTTGCGTCTACCTAACATTGGAAACCTCTATGAGTTAAACCTGATCTTAGATGAAGCAACTTTAATGCCAGAATCTGAAACATCTTTGTAAGGAGACTGAATGTTCAGGAATCACAGGGGGTTGGTAAATTAGGGAAGGTTTGAAATCTCTTTGAAAAATTAAGTTCCCTCGACAATGATGTCGATTGCAGTTTGCGCCAAATCGCCAATTTTCATTTTAATATCAAGCATTCAAAACCTTTCGACAAAGTTTTCCAGAATCTCGACAAAACTGTCGGGGAAGAACCCTTGAAAAGAGCGTCCTTGCAGTTAACCGTTTTCTTTCAGGATGGTTTTGTCGTAATTTGAATCCCAAGGAGCTTCATGTCGTCTTCGCTTCTCATGGAAATGGTTTCAGGATTTGTGATGATAAGAGGATGGGGTTTCCCCTGATTCGACTGGTCATTAACGGTAATGATGCCTTTTCCCTGGAGGACGCAGAAAATTACATCCGTCGCCATTCTGCAGGGTGGAATCTCTCCTCCAGCTTCCAACCGGATCAATCTGACTTTAAAGGCCCCGGACTGGAAAAAGGCAGTTACTATTTATGAGAGAAAGGTTACTGATGTAATTTACCCTTGAGTAAAAACATGTGTTATTTTATTCGAGACAGTCTATAAGTAACAACTCCGTGAGGGCATATAATATCAAAATAATCTTTCGTCTCCCAATCCATTTTTTCTGTTAAAGACATTGTCAGTTTCATCGGGCTAATTGCACTTAATGCCTGACAGCAGATTCCTTTTGAATCGGGTGTTCGTGCCCCTATTATAAACACTTCACCTTTTTCAGTTTTCGCAACTCCTGAACAAATACCAGACTCCGTATTTACAGTAATTGCTTCACATTTAATCTTGTTATAAATCATACATGTTCTCCTTTCTTCATATCTAAAATTTATTTAGAAGACTCTCTATACCTATAAGTGGAACGGTTGGGGCCTACAGCCTTTTCGGTAGTGTCCGCTTATGAAGGCTAACGGCAGCCCCCCAAAAAAGGATGGTGAACATCAAGAGAAGCAGCAAACTTACGGAAAGCGGGTAATAACTTGTTCCTCCCATGCAATATCTGGCAACTTCGGTAAAGTAGGTAAGGGGAGAAACGGAGGCGATTACCTTCGTCCAGGCCGGTAACTCTGCCACAGGCATAAAAACGCCGCTGACGAACACCAGAGGAAACTTTATAAGTGAAGAGAGCATCATGATGGCAGCTGGCGAACTGGTAGCAGGAAAAGAGAAGATGAGTGCTAAAGAGGAGAAACATAAAGCAGCCAGGACTATTCCTGCCGCGAGAATGAACGGATGATGGACGCTTGCTCCGGTAATAAGCCCGACCAGAATGGGAACGAAGGAGATTACAATTCCAAAGATAACCGATGCAAGCATGTCTCCAAGAAGAATTGCCCATACGGTTACCGGACAGGATGCCAGTCGTTCAAGGGTCCTCGCCTGGGTCTCCCAGGGAACGACGACTGGCGACACAGCAGTGGCTGTGAAGAATACTGCCATTCCCAGTAACCCGGGAATCAATGAATTGATTGGCATCTGCCTACCAGTAAAGAATGCCAGAAAAAGAAAGGCAGGCATGAGTACTCCGAAGATGACCACTGGCCCCTTCGCGTAATAGACACGAAGGTCTTTTTTGGCGATGGCCAGAGAACGTCTGGCCTGATTCAGAACAATAGAACTATCTGTCATGGCCAACCTCTTGCGTGAGTCTAACGAAAGCCTCCTCTAAGGAAGGAGTCTGAATATTCAGATTCACCATAGTGAGGGAATGTGAACGGGTGAGATCAACCACTGAGGTTATCAGGCTACACGGGTTTTCAGTGTAAATCCTGATCTTATTTCCAGCCCCCTCTACCTTGTCCACGTTCGGCAATTGAGATAGGATATCTGGAGCAACAGGTTTTTCAAAGCTTATCTCTACTACGTGAAACTGACCTGCTCCGATTCTGAGCTTTTCCGGGGTATCCAAAGCGACAAGTTTACCGTGATTTATGATGGCAATGCGATCACACAGTTCATTCGCCTCATCCATATTGTGAGTAGTAAGAAAAATGGTCCTTCCTTCTTTCCTGAGTTTACGGAGCGTTTCCCTGATGAAGCGAGTACTCTGGACGTCAAGGCCACTGGTCGGTTCATCAAGGAATAAAACATGAGGCTCGCTTACCAAGGCAAGACATAAGATAAGCCGTTTTCGCATCCCCAGCGAAAATGTCTTCACCAGATTATCTTTCTTCTCGTAAAGGCCCACTTCCTGTAAAAGAGCCTTAGCTCGGTGCTTTGCTTCGGATATGCGCACGCGATAGAGTTCAGCCATGAGCATGAGGTTGTCCCATGCTGACAGGTCAACATAAGCGTTTGCTTGTTCTGGAACGACACCGGACAATTGCTTCGCCTGTAGACTCCCGGCAGGATACCCCATCACCAGGGCTTTTCCTTCCTCTGGGTTGATGATTCCGGTAAGAATACGAATAGTCGTTGTCTTTCCAGCCCCGTTTGGTCCGAGAAAGCCAAAGATTTCTCCTCCCCGGACAGAGAAGGAAATCTGATCAACAGCGGTAAGGTCGCCATATTTCTTAGTAAGCCGATCAACCTTCAGAATGTCCATTTTGATCACCCCGTCTTACTCTTCGTCTTCACAAGGATGTTCTTCTGTATCTCCGTGGCATTCCTTGATCTGTTCAGGCGTGCATTCCTCAGGTTTTGCTTTGAGTTTTTCTGGGTATTGACATTTGCAGTCACACATTTTCCTTCCCTCCTTTTTTTACTTTTTTTCCTTAATTTTTTTTTGATGCGAATTCGTCCGCGCCGGGGCAGTGGATGTTCCAGATCTTGTGGGCTTATTGTAATAACTTTGATAGACACCCAGGAATTGTTCGAGAGACACTTTCCGCTTTTGGAGTGTAATCGCCCATCCATGCAGAATTTCCTCTCCCTGCGGCGTGATCCGGTAGATCCTCTTGGCCGGACCAGCCCCCCTTGTGTCCCACTTCGACTTCACCCATCCTTCGCTTTCCATGCTTCTGAGGTGGCGATAAATGGCCCCGACATCTGGAGGACTTGAATGGAAACCAAACCCATTGATCTTTTCGACGAGCTCGTATCCATAGGACTCTTTTTCTTTTAATGCCAATAGGATGAATGGTTGAAGCAACCTCGGAACCCGACGCTCTGAGCACCCGCAAGCGTTTTCTCCAGAATCCATTTTCTTACAATCTTGTCTATTTGGATGACACATGTTTATAGCCTCTATATGATTAAAACATATATATATCAAATTCCCATTCTTGTCAAGTGTTTTTAAAAATGAGTTATGTTAAGAGGGTATTATCCCTCTTCTCATTTAGGCAAGAAATATTACTTCAGCGTTTTCTTGAAAACCATGTTATTCTGGCGCCAGTGACCAATTTTGCACCTCTGGTTAATGAAGTGGGAAAATGATAACTTATTCCATAGACGGGAGCATAGGAACCTTCAAGGCATCTTCAGAGATCTTCCCTGTTAAGGATTTTAAAAATGCTACGATATCTTCAATCTGGGGTTGAGTGAGATCCCTTCCCAGTTGAATTTTCCCCATGATCCAAACAGCATCCCTCAATTGATCAACAGAACCATCATGAAAATAAGGAGCCGTTTTAGCGACGTTTCGAAGCATCGGGACTTTGAATACATATTTATCATATTCATTCTTTGTAACTACGTATCTCCCTTCGTCTATCTCTTCGCTCTTGGTATATTTCCAGTAGGGTTCGATGACTCCAAACTTTTGGTACATCTGCCCGCCAACATACGGACCAGAATGACAAGTGATACATCCTGCTTCCATAAATGTTTTTACCCCCCTTCTTTCCTGCTCTTTCAACGCGCCTTTGCCACCTCTTAAAAAGGCATCGAAAGGAGATGGAGTGACGAGTGTTCTTTCAAAGGCTCCCACTGCTTTTGCAAAATGATCCACCGTCACAGGCTCGTTATCTTTTGGGAATGCTTTTTTAAAGAGATTCATATACCCTTTTATCTCTTTAAGCTTTTTTTCCACTGCCTCATAAAACGGCATCCCAAAAGAAGGCGGTCCGATCACGGATTGTTTTGCTTGGTCCTCAACATCTGCTCGGTTTCCTATCCAATGTGCAGAAATCTGTCCTGCTGCATTAAAAAGGGTAGGGGCATTTCTCGGATTGACTTTGCAATTGTTCCCGATAGACTTCTTTAACCCATCAGCCGCATACAACCCGATCGGATGGCATCGGACACAGCTTACCGTCCCGTCTACGGAAATCCGGGATTCATAAAGAAGTATTTTCCCTAATTTGACCTTTTCAGGAGTGATAGGATTTTTATCAGATGACATAACCTGTGGCAAGGGGCCTAAAATGTTTTTAGCCTGAGTTAGCAAGCTCTCTCCGTTGTCAGCCAGCGACGAGCCTGCAAAGCACACTATTAAAAGAGATAGAATCATTTTCAAAATAGGTTTAGATTCACTTTTTTTCTTTTCCATGAGCTCCTCCTTTACTGATGTACTCCCTCCTTGGTCATGAAACTTAAACATAACCCAATACTGATAGTATCCAGCCGACGGTAGCTCCTCCAAGAATCAGCCAGGTGGCGTTGACCTTCCAGCGAAAACTCACCCCGAGAGCGGCCATAGTGATGAGCCATGCAGGTAAACCAGTAAGTGTCGTTTGGCCCAATTTCACGATAACTGCCAGCATGAGAGCCACCGAACTGATATTGGCTGCATCGAGGAAAGCAGAAGCCCAAGGGGACTGGCGTAGGCGGGGGACAATAGGGTTGAGTGCCGCAACGAAGAAAAATGAAGGGAGGAAAATAGCAACTGTTGAGACCACAGCACCCGGTACACCCGATATCACATAGCCAATAAAAGTAGCAGCCGAAAGAACAGGACCAGGTGTGAACTGTCCAATGGCGATAGCGTCCAGCAGTTGTTGTTGAGAAAGCCAGCCGTAGTCGTGAACGAGCCCGCCTTCTAAGAATGCCACCAACACATAACCGCTACCAAAAAGGACTGCCCCGACCTTGAGAAAGAAGAGTCCCAGTTTCAATAACGAAAACCCGATTGGCTCACTGAAACCAACTGCCATCATTGCCACCGCCCCCCATGATATCCGCACATTATGAAGAATAGCGCCTATGGCAGTACTGACCCCTGCAGTTATCCCAAGTACTAAGGGAGTTCCTCCCCGGGGCGGCAGTCGCAACCAGAACATGCCGATCACTGCACCCAGGAGGAGCACAGCGACCTCGTTCATCTTGAGAAGGGAGGCAAGTGTCACGAACAAACCAATCACCAAAAGCCGCCAGCTTTTGACGGCCGTTCTCCCCAACCTCCAGATGGCAAAAAAAATAACGGCAAGAACAGCTGGCTTAATCCCGTTAAAGAATGGGATAATCTTTGGAAGTGAACCAAACTTCACGTAAGCCCAGGCAAAAGCCGCTGTAATCAGAACTGCAGGAAGAATGAAGGAAATGCCGGCAACGGCAAGCCCTGACCATCCTGCCCGTATGTATCCTATATGAATCGCCATCTCGGTGGAATTCGGGCCAGGGATCAAATTAGTGGCACCCACAAGGTCAAGAAAATACTCTCGGGTTATCCACTTGCGTCGCCGCACGATCTCCTCTTCCATCATAGCAATGTGGGCGGCCGGTCCGCCGAATCCGATCATGCCAAGTTTGAGAAAAATACGTGCCAGTTCTTTCAATCGGGTGTTTTTCTTCGAGTCTGTATTAACCATTGCACTTCAAGGCTACCAAAAATCACTCTGAAAGATAAATGGGTTGAATCATGTATTTTTGGATAAAATGTGTTGTATTTTGTGGCTGAATCTCTATGAAGGTTCACAAACCAACCCTTGCTAAAGGGAGATAAGGGGGAATATATCTTGATTTGTCCTTCCAATTTCTTTTAAGATAAAATTATGCAAGGATTTTTTAATCGACTTCTCCGAATCAATCTCTCCAAGCAAAAGACGACCGTTGAACCCATCCCTGAATCGGTGCTCCGATCTTACCTCGGAGGCAAGGGCTTAGGCTCCTTTCTCCTTCTTAAAGAAAATCCACCTCGAATCGACCCCTTTTCTCCTCAAAATCATCTCATCTTCACATTGGGTCCTTTGGCAGATACCCCTTTCTATGGCTCCAGCCGATATGCCGTCTTTACTAAGTCTCCTCAGACAGGAATCTATTCTGAATCCTATTCTGGAGGAAAACCAACCCTTGCCTTTAGCCGAGCGGGCTATGATGCCATCATCATTGAAGGAAAATCGAATTATTCCATCTTTCTTGAGGTGAGTGACAAAAATGTCGTTTTTCACGACGCCTCTAACCTATGGGGAAGAGATACTTATGAATCAGAAGAAACGATTCTGAAAGCAGTTGGAATCAAGGGGGCTGGTGTATTGGTCATTGGCCCGGCTGGAGAAAATCTAGCCAAATTTGCGGTGATTGTATCTGAACATTGGCGTTCCCTCGGCAGAGCAGGTATTGGTGCCGTGATGGGATCAAAGAAGCTGAAGGGGATCGTCTTTCATGGGAAGAAACACAGGAAGGTGGCCGATCCATCCTCGTTGAAAAGACTGGCTCAGGAGTTTAG
>CAVTZZ010000048.1:0-39185 GCA_963739325.1 uncultured delta proteobacterium
GTGTCCGGAGGTCAACCGCCGGACGCTTCAGAGAGACCTGAAGAAGATGGTTGTGGGAGGATTGCTCTTAACCGAAGGGGAGACGCACAATCTGCTTTACCGTTTGAGGAGAAAGAGGCATTGATTTTTGCGACAGGTTTGCGACAAAATTTGCGACATGTTCGCGACAGGACTCCAACGAGGCAACGGGGTTAGGTCTTGTACGAGCTTCGAGCTTGGGGGTCATTCACAAAGAAGTTGGCCAATTACTGAAGCTCAAAGGTGAAAGCTCAAGGTTGAACGCTGAATGATCGAAGCTCAAAGTTCCCACCTATGCTGAAGCTGCGACGGGCAGGGTAAGCTCAAACCAGGGCAGTCACTTCTGACTTCATTTTGAAGTCAATAAGTAAAAGTGATGGAGTCAGGCATCGGTAATTCAGTAATCGAATTTTATGGTTCGAAAAGATGAATCCATACTTAATCTACTTGTTGAATGCCCATGGTGGGTGAGTGTTTTAGCCTCAGGTATTGCATTTGTGGGACTAAGATTCATCTTGCCCTCGATTGATTTTGGAGGCATGGCAGCAAATGCCTTTATCAAAGGTCTTTCACACGCGGCACCATTTGTGGCCCTCGTTCTTTTACTTCCTGCCCCAATTTCTGCACTGAATTCGTGGCTAAAAAGAAAACATCCAGAGACGAGAAGGATGCGGGGCCGAACCGATAGAAGAAAGGGTGTCAGCAGGCGTTGAACTGCAACAAAACGTGGGGGACGTAGTTAAGTTATTTAAGAAATAGACCCAGTAAAGATTTGACCCCAGCCTAGGAATAAACCATGAAATATGATTTTGATCGGGTCATCGAACGAAGAGGTACCGATAGTTACAAATGGAGAGATTATGGCGATGATGTGCTCCCCATGTGGGTAGCAGATATGGATTTCGTTTCTGCTGAACCCATTATTCAGGCCCTCCATCAGAGGATCGATCACGGGATCTTCGGCTATACCCGCCCAACCCTGGAATTGAGGACCATTATTCAAGAACGTCTAAAAAAGGTCTATCAATGGGATGTCAGTGAGGAGGAGATCGTCTTTCTACCTGGTTTGGTAACAGGTCTCAATCTCTGTTATCATGCTTTTTCGAATCCAGGAGAGGGGGTTTTAATTCAGCCTCCGGTCTACTTCCATTTTGTTAGAGACCCTGTCATGCATGGCCGGGTCCTTGATGATCCCCCATTAGTTCAGAAAGGGGATACCTACGAGATTGACTTCGCTATTTTTGAGAAAGCGATCGGAGATCGGACCAAGGTCTTTCTTTTCTGTAACCCACACAATCCCGTAGCCCGAGTCTTTACACCGAAGGAATTGGAGAAGGTGGCGGAAATTTGCCTCCGCCATGGCGTATTAATCTGTTCTGACGAAATTCACTGTGACCTTCTCTACCCTGGTTATCAACACGTGCCGATTGCCACCCTGGGGCCAGAAGTGGCCAATCAGACGATCACCCTGATGGCACCCAGCAAGACCTACAATCTTGCGGGTCTTCATTGCGGTTTTGCCATCATCCAAAATTCGAAACTCCGGCGAACTTGGCAAACCTTTTCGTCCGGCCTCATCCCAAGCGTTAACATCATGGGACACATGGCGGCACTTGCTGCTTTTAGAAGTGGGCAGGAGTGGCTGGGTCAGGTTCTTCACTATTTAAAAGGAAACCGGGACTATCTCGCTCAATATATCAAAGAAAAACTTCCATCCATACGAATGACAAAGATGGAGGCCACCTATCTGGCATGGCTCGATTGCAGCGAAACAGGGATTCCTGGGAATCCTTTTGATTTCTTTCTTAAAGAAGCCAAGGTGGCTTTGAATGACGGAGTGACCTTTGGGAGAGGGGGGGAAGGATTTGTAAGATTGAATTTTGCGTGCCCGAGAAAGACATTAACAGAGGCCCTCGACCGTATGTCCTACGCCTTGAAAAAGCTCTGAGGAGGATTTGGGCTCAAAACTGAAAGTAAGTTCACCAATCCCTCTTGACATTGCGTACGTTTTCATGTACGTTACATATTGAGGTGATCCATATGACAACAATTAAGGCCACGGAAGCCAGGGCAAACCTTTATAAATTGCTCGACCAGGCTGGAGAATCCCACGAGCCGATCCAGATCACGGGTAAGAGGTCAACCGCTATCTTGATTTCCGAAGATGACTGGCGATCCATTCAAGAGACATTATATCTTTTATCGGTTCCCGGTATGAGAGAATCCATTCGGAAGGGTCTCAAGACACCCGTTAAAAAGTGCAGCGAGAAGCCTGGATGGTAAGGTGGAGGATTGTTTATACCAGACAAGCTCAGAAGGACGCAAAGAAAATTGCGACTGCGGGCCTGAGGCAAAAAGCCGAAAAGCTACTTGAAATCCTGTCCAAAAATCCGTTTCAAACCCCTCCACCCTTTGAAAAGCTGATCGGAGATCTTTCCGGAGCCTATTCACGTCGTATCAACATTCAACACCGACTCGTCTACCAAGTCCTGGAAGAAATCAGGACCGTCAAAATCATTAGGATGTGGACTCATTACGAATAGAGGACGAAGGTGTCATCCATAAAAAAGTTGGCCATTCAATTAAACCGAAAATGGGGAGATGAGGGGTTGGGGAGATGGGGTGATAGAATCATTTGTAAATAACGGGGTGAACCTCTCCGGGAAGCTGCTGCAGCTGCTTCCATTTTTCAGTCATGTTTTTAAAACAAGTAGACCCACTTCTTATTTTTGACTTGGTTCTTATCTCCTGACTGAATTATTCAGTCAACTCCTTTAAAGGAGATTAATCGTAAGTGAGGGGGAGAAGCTTTGGGGTCCTTCTTCATATGTCAGAAATCACCAACATCCCCATCTTATTCAAAAACTCACTGTCCTCGGTCCTTGCGTGCTTCCGGGGGCTCTTGCCTCATTAAAAGACATATCGCCAATAAGTTCGCTTTCGTTCCCTTTCCTGCCTGCCTGTCATCTCGGAGACAGAAATTTCTACCACACAACAATTCAGCATCTTCTCCAAAGTGGTTTCGCCTGCTCCAGGGCGGAAACGACGACGGTAGGCCTCCATGGCTAGCTTGCGTTCATGCAGGTCTTCCATCACCCGAGCCGCACCGTAGCAAATCACACTGTCGCTGTCTACATGACAAGGATCTCCCCCAGCGTGCTCCCGTATCCAGCCTGGCTGACGTCCCACGGTAAAGCAAACCTGAGGATTTGCCTTCAAATAATCTAGCTTCTTCCCCTTGAACCCGCAATGGAATATGATTTTCCCGTCTGTGTAGTGATAATTGACCGGAACCACATAGGGCTTTCCGCCCTCGGCTAGCCCAAGGTAGCCAACCTCTTCTTCCTGCAATAGTTTCTCTATCGCTTCACGCGATTCGATAAAACTTTGATCTTCCATCTCGCCATCCCTTTTCTTCAAATAAAGATCACATATTGGCTCTAAAGGCTTACGATGCTTTGTTCAGTTCCCCCATCTTCAGTAGGTGATCATGCCGGTGCAAAGCGGAACTGAAATTACCATATTGTATCGTTTCTGGATTGTCAAGATATTGACGGGACGGTAAAGGCGGGATGTTGGTGCAAGGTAAAGGAAACCATGGGGACGTTCTTGCAGAGCGTGCAAGAAATAGGTGTGATCCATAAAAAAGTTGGCCATTCAATTAAACCGAAAATGGGGAGATGAGGGGTTGGGGAGATGGGGTGATAGAATCATCTATAAAAAGACTCATCATTAAAATCGCATGGCGCAAAGAAGCCAAGAGGTTTACTGAGATGAATTCTGGATGTTGGGTTTATTTTGTGTATTGCCATTGGGGACGGGTTCCTATTTCAAACCACAATATCCCCGGAAAAAAAAGGCCCTATACTCATAAGAGATATAAGGCCTTTTGGTATCCCAAAAAGATTTCTATTCACTCTTTTCTTTTGAAGATTTTTTCTTCGGTTTTTCCTTCTTCTCCTTTGGAGCTTTTTTTTCTTCCTTCTTGACCTTCTTTTCTTTCTTCTCTTTCTTTTCTTCCTTTGGTTTCTTTTTTGGGGTGACCTTTCCAAGAACCTCTTTTGCCTTTTCTACGGTTGATTTCTTCTTCTCTTTTACCGGAGAGAAGGAGACCAGTTCGATGAGGGAAAGAGGAGCTCCGTCACCCTGACGCCATCCCATTTTATAGATTCGCGTATAACCTCCCTCTCGGTCTTTCATCCGAGGGGTGATTTCCTCAAAGAGTTTCTTGACGATCCCTTCATCACGAAGAAGGGCAAAGGCTTGCCTTCTGGCATGAAGCGTTCCCTTCTTTCCGATGCTGATGATCTTATCTACCCAACCTCTGAGTTCTTTTCCCTTGGCCAAAGTGGTTTTGATGCGTTCATGTTGAAGCAATGAAACCAACATATTGCGAAACATCAACTTCCGATGTTGCGTGTGGCGACTTAACTTCCTGCCTGCGATACGATGCCCCATCCGTTCCTCCTATCCGATGGCCCCTGATTCCATCTCCTCTTCTGCTTTCTTTGGAGGCCAATGTTCTAACTTCATTCCCAGGCTGAGTCCCATATCGCCCAAAAGCTCCTTGATCTCATTAAGGGATTTTCGGCCAAAGTTCTTGGTGGCTAGGATTTCAGACTCTGTTTTTTGGACAAGATCTCCGATCAACTTGATATTCGCATGTTTCAGACAGTTAGCCGACCGGACGGAAAGTTCTAACTCGTCCACACTCCGAAAAAGATTTTCATTCAATTTTTCGATTTCATCTCTCTCTCCAGAAACCACCGTTTCTTCCTCTTCCTCTTCCTCAAAGGTGACGAAAATGGAGAGTTGATTTTTCAGAGTCTTAGCCGAGTGAGCAACGGCCTCCTCCGGACTCAAACTTCCATCCGTCCAGACCTCCAAAGTCAACTTGTCAAAATCTGTGATCTGTCCGACGCGAGCATTGGTTACGGTGTAGTTCACCTTCTTGATGGGAGTAAAGATGGCATCGATCGGAATCGTCCCGATGGATTGGGTTTCTTCCTTGTTGTGCTCTGCAGAAACATAACCTCTTCCCACCTTCACTACCATCTCCATAGAGAGTTTGGCATCCCTGGATAGAGTGGCGATATGATGGTCTGGATTGAGTATTTCCACTGCATCGCCCGTTTGGATATCCCCTGCTTTTAAAACTTTTAGACCCTCTGCCTTTACCCGAATGGTTTTAGGGCCCTCCGTGTGAAGTTTGAGCCTCACCTCTTTAAGATTGAGGATAATCTCTGTCACATCCTCTTTCACCCCAGGGATCGTTGAAAATTCGTGGAGCACCCCGTCTATTTTAACGGATACGATTGCTGCCCCTTGCAGAGAAGAAAGGAGGACGCGCCGAAGAGAGTTTCCAATGGTGATGCCGAACCCCCTTTCAAAGGGTTCAGCTATAAACTTTCCATAAAAGGGGGTTAATGTCTCCGTTTCCACTTCCAACCGTTTAGGTCGAATGAGGTCTTTTAAACTTTTTTGATACATGGTTCCTCCCCTGAGTTAACCCTGTTAGAAAGATGATAAAGGGCTTTAAACCCTACCCATGCTGTTCACTTAAGAATCTTATCCTTTTTCTGAACCTCCAAGGTCCGGACTTTTCTAACAGGGTGAAGGGTTTAAATTGATACGTTCGACAGCGCCAAATCCCGATTTTCAAGTCGGGGTTATGAGCGCCGCTCAGTATCAACCCTGAGCATACCCCGGGCTTCAGACCGGGGAGTCGAATGGGTTGATTTCTTCTGATCATTTCGAATACAGCTCAACGATCAACTTCTCTTGAATAGGGATGGTAATATCTTCACGGGTCGGTAGAGCTTTTACACTCCCTTTCAGTTGTTCTTTATCCAATTCTAGCCATTGAGGAACTCCTCGCCGGGCTACCCCTTCCAAAGATTCTAAGATGCGGACTACCTTTTTGCTCTTCTCTCGAAGCTGAATGATATCCCCGGGCTTAACGAGATAGGAAGGGATGTTCACCTTCGTCTGGTTGACCAGGAAGTGGCTGTGTTTAACAAGCTGGCGTGCTTCGTTTCTCGAATTGGCGAAACCCAGACGGTAGACCGCATTGTCCAATCTCCTTTCCAGAAGAGAGAGAAGGACTTCCCCGGTGATGCCTTTTCGTCGATCCGCTTCTTTGAAGGTGTTCCGGAACTGGTTTTCCAGAATGCCATATAATCTTTTGACCTTCTGTTTTTCTCGCAACTGGGACCCATAATCTGAAAATTTCCTTCGATTTTGACCATGTTGCCCCGGAGGATAATTCCTTCGCTCGATGGCACACTTCTCTGTATAACATCTTTCCCCTTTGAGAAAGAGTTTGAGATTCTCTCTCCGACACAATCGACAAACCGATTTCGTATATCTCGCCAACGTGAACCTCCTTACACCCGTCTCCGTTTAGGAGGACGACACCCATTATGGGGAATGGGTGTGACATCCTTAATCAGATGGACTTTCAGGCCCGCAGCCTGAAGAGATCTCAAGGCCGACTCCCTTCCAGCCCCTGGTCCTTTCACATAGACATCGATAGCGCGGACGCCGTGTTCCATTGCCTTTTTAGCAGCGTCCTCTGCCGCCATTTGGGCAGCAAAAGGGGTACTCTTTCGAGAACCCTTGAAGCCTTGTGTCCCAGAACTCGACCAGGTAATGACATTGCCCTCTATGTCGGTGATGGTGATAATGGTATTGTTGAATGTGGCTTGAATGTGGGCAATGCCTGTCTGAATATTCTTCCTTATCTTCTTTTTCTTTATCCCCGGCCCTTTGGCCATATCCTCTCCTTTACCCTGTTAGAAATAAGTTTTGCCGTTTACCCCGTTAGAAATAATGCCCCGCTGGAATTTCTAACGGGGTAAACTTCAGATGAACTTCATTCAATATCCATGCAAGGGTAATGCCCCGTTTCACTTTTCTAACGGGGTTTATCCTGTCTTACTTCCTTCTCCTTTTTCTTTCCCATGATTGCCCTACGGGGCCCTTTTCTTGTCCTGGCATTGGTGTGACTTCTTTGACCGTGAACGGGCAGAGACTTGCGATGGCGAAGTCCGCGGTAAGAACCGATATCCATCAGCCGTTTGATGTTGGTGGTCACTTCTCTTCTAAGATCCCCTTCCACTTTATGTTCCTGGTCAATAATATCCCGAATGCGGACCACCTCTGCTTCGGTGAGCTTATTGACCCGGGTGTCCCTGTTGACATTTGCTTTTTCGAGAATCTTGTTTGCAGAGGGTCTTCCTATCCCATAGATATAAGTCAGGGCAACCTCCACCCGTTTATCCCTTGGAAGA
The DNA here is from genome assembly GCA_963739325.1 of uncultured delta proteobacterium. Lineage (GTDB taxonomy): Bacteria > Desulfobacterota > BSN033 > BSN033 > UBA1163 > CAVTZZ01. The sequence continues at coordinate 7,311 of CAVTZZ010000048.1, forward strand.
TCAACGCCCGCAATTCGTGCCATACATTTCTCCTTACATCGTTGACCGTTAAGTTCGTTCAGATCGTTAATTTCGTTAAACGATCAAAACGTTCTAAACGGTCATAACGATCTAAACTTTCCTTTTAGCCTTGCCGCTGCTTATGTTTGGGGTTCTCACAGATCACCCGGATCACCCCTTTTCGTTTTACAATTTTACACTTATCACAGATTTTTTTAACCGAAGCCCTTACTTTCACTGTCTTTACCCTGTCTTGAAAAGATTGAATTCAAACTCTCAAATTCCCCATTCCCTCTTCCTGCCTACGGCAGGCAGGTGCTAAAGGAGAGGTGAGAGGGGATTACTTACCCCGTTAGAAAACCCCGTCATCTATGGCGAGGATGGAGAAAAAATGTTCATTCCTTATTGAAGATCGAGTTCAATGCCCCGCCCTTTCTAACGGGGTTTACTTCTCCCGGAAAATAATTCTGCCCCGGGTGAGGTCATAGGGTGACAATTCAACTGTCACTTTATCCCCGGGGAGGATCTTGATGAAATGCATTCTCATCTTTCCAGAGATATGGGCTAATACTTTGTGCCCGTTTTCCAATTCCACTCGGAACATTGCATTGGGAAGGGTCTCCAATACCTTCCCTTCAACTTGAATCGCCTCTTCCTTCGGCATAGAAACTCCATCCACACCCTTAAAGGGGTTTCGAGTTTAATAGACGAATGATTCGCTTAAAAATTTCTTCCTGTCCACCGACTCCCTGGATCGAACGAAGATAGTTTTTATGCTGGTAATACTGGATGAGAGGGGCGGTTTGTCTCTGATATTCGTTTAACCGTATTCGAATGGTCTTCTCCTGGTCATCTTCTCTTTGATAAAGGGTTCCACTACATCGATCACAAATCCCTTCGACCTTAGGAGGATGGAAAAGAATGTGGAACATCGCCCCACAGTTTTTACAGGTTCTCCTGCCGGTGAGCCGTCGCACTAACTCTTCCGTATCCACTTCGATATTGATGACATGGTCAATCGATTTCCCCATTTTAGTGAGAATGGGCTGAAGAGCCTCCGCTTGGGCAATGGTTCTTGGAAATCCATCGAGGATAAAACCCGGATCACAATCCAATGCTCTTAAACGCTCATCGATAATATCGATGACCACTTCGTCCGGGACAAGCTGGCCCTGATCCATAAAGGTTTTGGCCTTCTTTCCTAACGGAGTCCCTTCCTTGACTGCTTTTCTGAGAATATCCCCCGTTGAGACTTGAGGGATGTGATAACGTTCAACGATCATCTGTGCCTGAGTCCCTTTTCCCGCCCCTGGCGGACCTAAAAAAATAAGATTCATTGTTCATTACTCAGTGCAAAATGCAAATTGCAAATTGAAAGATTATTAACCCATTTAGAAATTTGCAATGAGCATTTTTCAATTTGCAATGGGTCTTAGCTTACCCTCGTCTCCCTTTCAATCTCCCCTTTTTCATCAATCCTTCATAATGTCGGCTCAGCATATGGGCTTCAACCTGTTGAACCGTGTCCAAGGCCACACCGACCACGATCAGGAGAGCCGTACCTCCAAAATAGAAGGGCACATTGAATTTCCTATAGAGGATGGTGGGCAGAACACAGACGGCCGAGACATAGATGGCTCCACCGAGGGTGATTCGAGTGAGCACTTTGTCAATATACTCAGCGGTCTTCTGTCCTGGCCGGATGCCAGGAATATAGCCACCAAACTTCTTCATATTTTCTGCGACATCGTTTGGATTGAAGGTGACGGCTGTATAAAAATAGCAGAAGAAGATGATGAATCCCACGTAGAGAAGATTGTAAAAAAGGTGCCCGGGTCCTAAACTATTGAGGATCGATTGAATCCAGGGATGAGCTTCCAGCAAAGGCTTGGGCATAAAGTTGGCAATCGTCAACGGAAACATCAGGATCGATGAGGCGAAGATGGGGGGGATGACACCCGATGTATTTAACTTGAGGGGGAGATGGGTGCTCTGTCCACCGTAAACCTTCCTTCCCACAATCCGCTTGGCATATTGAACAGGAAGTCTCCGTTGTCCGGTTTCGACGAAGATGATCACGGCCACAACCAACACCATAAGGAGAATGATGAAGAGGATGGTAATGATATTCATCTGTCCTACCCGGAAGAGTTCATAGGTGCCGGCAATGGCATTTGGCATTCTGGCAACAATCCCAGCGAAGATGATCAAGGAGATGCCGTTCCCAATTCCCCTTTCTGTAATCTGTTCACCCAACCACATGATGAAGGCTGTGCCAGCGGTCAGCGTGATGACGGTCATGATTCGGAAGGACCATCCTGGAGTGAGGACGATCATCTCACCCGCCGCTCCCCTCATATTTTCCAGACCGACAGCGATCCCAAATCCCTGGATCATGCTGAGAAGAACGGTTCCATAACGAGTATATTGGACAATCTTTTTCCGGCCGATCTCTCCTTCCTTTTGGAGGCGTTCGAGATAGGGAATCACAACGGTAAGAAGTTGGAGGATGATCGAAGCGCTGATATACGGCATGATGCCCAGCGCGAAGACGGAGAGCCTTTCCAAAGCTCCCCCTGAAAACATATCGATGAGGCTGAAGAGGGTCCCCTTTGCATGTTCAAAGAAGGAAGCAAGGGCATCCCCATTGATTCCAGGCGTAGGGATATGGACCCCGATGCGGTAGACCGCCAAAAAGAGAAAGCTCATCAGAATCCTGCGTTTCAGTTCGGGTATCTTAAAGATATTTTGGGCTCCTGAAATCATGAGCCGATCACCTCTACCTTTCCTGAAGCAGCTTCCACCTTTTTAAAGGCAGCCTTGCTCACTTGATGGACACGGATAGTCAAAGGGTGCTGAAGTTCTCCATCGGAAAGAAGCTTGAACCCATCTCCCTTCTTTCGAAAACCAGATCGGAGCAGGAGTTCGGGTTCCACCACCGAATCTTTCGGGAAACGATTGAGGTCTCCCACATGGATGATGGTATACTGTTTCTTAAATGGGGAACGAAACCCCCTTTTAGGAAGGCGTCGTTGGAGAGGCATCTGTCCTCCCTCGAAACCAGCCTTGGTTCCCCCACCGGACCGAGCATTCTGGCCTTTCGATCCTCGGCAGGCTGTCTTGCCGTGGCCGGAGCCAATTCCTCTCCCCACACGCTTCCTTTTCTTCCTTGCTCCCTCAGGAGGTTTTAGCTCTTCCAATCTCATTCGCGTTCCCTTTCAGATCCTTCCAATACGTCTAATAGGTGGTTCACACAATGAATCATTCCTCGAATCTCGGGTCGATCCGGCAAAGTAAGGGTTTGATTGAGTCGCTTGAACCCAAGGCCTCGGATCGTCTTTCTTTGGTTGTCAGGTCTTCCGATCACGCTCCTGATCCATTTGACTTTAATCGTATGCTCAATCCTTTTCATCATGAAACCTTTTGGTTCTCCGGTGCTTTCTCGCGCCTTTTTTCAGAGACCTCCTCAGGACTTTTCAGTTGGTTGATGGCCTGAAAGGTGGCCTTGATGAGGTTGTGAGGATTGGTTGATCCGAGCGCTTTTGTCAGAATGTTTTGAATCCCTGCTGACTCAGCAATGGCCCTGATAGCAGCACTGGCAATGACGCCTGTTCCCTCGGAAGCGGGCTTTAATAGAACCTTCGCCGCCCCAAATCTTCCTATCACTTCGTAAGGAATCGTGTTATTCATGAGGGGCACATAGATCAAGTTCCGTTTCGCATGTTCAATCCCCTTTCGAATGGCTTCAGGGACTTCATTGGCCTTTCCCAATCCACTTCCCACATGGCCTTTTCCGTCCCCGACGACGACCAGTGCGCTGAAGCTGAATCTTCTCCCACCTTTGACCACTTTAGAAACCCGGTTGATATGCACCACCCGGTCGGTTAATTCCAACGTATTTGGATCAATCTTTGGCAATGTCCATCCCTCCTGAAGAGAGCTCTGAAAAAATACCTTACGCTCCCTTGGGATTTCCCAACTTTTTCGGAAATCTCCTAAAAAATTAGACCCTTCGTTCTGGCAGCCTCAGCCAATGCCTTGACCCTGCCGTGATAAAGATACCCATTTCGATCGAAGACCACCTTTTGAATTCCCTTTTCAAGGCATTTCTTGGCGATGAGTTCTCCTACTTTCTTTGCCCCTTCCGCATTCCCTGAATAGCCAAGGCCCTCTTTAAGTTCGGGACTTAAAGTGGAGGCACTGACCAACGTTTTCCCATTTGTATCTACAATGGCTTGGGCATAAATATGCTTCAAGCTTCTGAAGACATTGAGACGAGGCCGTTCAAGAGTTCCTTGGAGATGGCTTTTCACCCTTTTTTTTCTTTTCATTCGGGCCAGAACTTTTTTATTCTTCAATGGCTTTCCTCCCAAGGTCCTTTAGGCTCAACCATGCCATAACCCAAACCTTAACCTTGTATTTCTACGCTTTGGTTTTTCCAACCTTCTTACGAATCCTTTCCCCGACATAACGTATCCCTTTTCCTTTATAGGGTTCGGGTGGCTTCATTGAACGAAGTTTAGCGGCAACCGTTCCCACCTGTTGCTTATCAATCCCTTTAATGGTGATTTGTGTTTGCTTTTCCACTGCAATCTGAATCCCTTGAGGAATTGGGTAAAGAATCGGATGAGATAATCCCAGGGAGAGTTTAAGAGCTTTATCTTGAAGATCTGCTCGAAATCCAACTCCGATAATCTCAAGTCGTTTCTCAAACCCCCGTGTAACCCCGGTGATCATATTGCCAATAAGACTCCGGGTCAGTCCTTGAAGAGCTTTGGAGGTGCGAAGGTCATCCGCACGCTGGATGAACACTTTTCCTCCATCCACTGCAACCGAGATTCCTTGAGGGAGATGATGGAGGAGGTGGCCTTTGGGTCCTGTCACCTCCACCCCCAAAAGATCGCAGGAGATCTTCACCTCTTTTGGCAATTCGACCGGCATCCTTCCGATACGAGACATCACTAAACCCCATTTCAGATTGAAGATTTTAGATTTCAGATTTGGGATTTCAGATTTTTCAATCTGCAATCTGCGATCTGAAATTTGAAATCAACATTTGTTACCATACATAACATAAGACCTCTCCCCCTACGTTGGCCTTACGGGCAGCTTTATCCGTGAGGATTCCCTTCGGAGTGGAGAGAATCGAGATACCTAATCCGCTCATGACAGAGGGGATACGGTCGATTCCCACATAGACCCTTCGCCCTGGTCTACTGACCCGCTTGATATGGATAATTCCTTTCTTGGTGGCATCATATTTAAGAAAGATTCGGATCATCTCATCTCCGTGATCTTCGGTGACCACTTTAAAATTTTTAATGAACCCTTCGTCTTTCAACATTTTGACAATTTCTCGTTTCAGTTTAGAGGAGGGAACATCTACCTTCTCAAATTTCTCTTTTGATCCATTACGAATTCGAGTAAACATATCGGCTATTGGATCGGTCATTGACATACAAACCCCCACACTTTTACCAACTGGATTTAATCACTCCGGGAATCTCGCCCCGGGAGGCATGCTTTCTAAAACAGAGTCGGCACATATTAAATTTTCGATAATAAGCCCTTGATCTTCCACAGAGAGGGCATCGATGGTACTCACGGACCTTAAATTTCTGAGGCCTTTTTGCCTTATTGATCAGTGAAAGCTTTGCCAATTTCTTCCTCCTATAATCCCCTCAACCCCCGTAGGGAACGGTTTGAAACCGTTCCCTACAAAGAGGGGATTTAATTTCTAAAGGGCATCCCCAATAATCTCAGCAATTCTTTTCCTTCTTCATCTGTCTTGGCTGTGGTCCCGATGACGATGTTCATCCCTTTCACTTTGTCAATCTTATCATAATGAATTTCTGGAAAGATGAGTTGTTCTCGGATTCCCAGGGCATAATTTCCCCTTCCATCAAAGGATTTTCCAGAGAGGCCCTTAAAGTCCCTTACTCTCGGGAGGGCAACATTCACCAGACGATTGAAGAATTCATACATCCTCTCTTTCCGAAGGGTAACCATGCATCCAATGGGCATCCCCGTCCTCAATTTGAACTGAGCAATCGATTTTTTTGCTTTCGTGATCACAGGTTTCTGTCCTGTGATCTGCCCCAGTTCTTGTACAGCAGAGTCGAGAATCTTTATATTTTGAATCGCCTCCCCTAATCCCATGTTGATGACAATTTTTTCCAGTTTGGGGACCTCCATCCTATTTTTATAGCCGAATCGTTTCATCAGGGCAGGAACCACTCTCTCCTGATAAACCTCTCTCAACTTAGCCATTCCTTCACCTATTTATCAAAAATTTCACCACATTTCAGACAGAATCGGGTCTTTTTACTCCCCTCGATGATACGGTGCCCGATGCGAACGGGCTTATTGCACTTTTCACAGAGAAGCATCACATTGGAGACATGGAGAGGTGCCTCTTTTTCGATAATCCCTCCCCGCCTTTGCTGGCCGTGCGGCCGCGAATGCCTCTTCACAAAATTGATTTTTTCAATCAGGACCTTTTCCTTCTCAGGAAGGACCTGCAGGACTCGGCCACTTTTGCCTTTCTCCTTTCCGTTGATCACCATCACGAGGTCATTCTTTTTAATATGGTATTTCGGTGCAATCATTTTGATTCCCTTTTCAGAGGACCTCTGGAGCCAAGGAGATGATCTTCATAAACCGTTTAGCCCTTAATTCTCGGGCGACAGGACCAAAGATTCGAGTGCCAATGGGTTCCCCTTGAGGATTGATGAGAACGGCTGAATTATCATCAAATTTGATGTAGGAACCATCCAGACGTTTGACCTCTTTCTTTGTTCGGACGATGACCGCCCGAACCACAGATCCTTTTTTGATTTTGGAATTGGGCAGGGCATCTTTGACGGAAACCACGATGATATCGCCCAGGGTTGCATACCTCCGCCGCGTACCGCCGAGAACCTTAATACACCCCAATTTTTTGGCCCCCGAATTATCGGCCACTTCGAGGATACTGCGCATCTGGATCATCGTGGACTCCTACACTGCTGCCCTTATTACGGATGTGGAAAGTAGAGAGTGGCAAGTTGTGTTCCCTGCACCTTTCACCGTTCCACTTTCCATTTTCTATTTGTGGTTACGCGGCCCGTTCAAGGATCTCCTTGACACGCCATCGCTTCTCTTTACTTAACGGACGGGTTTCGATCAACAGGACTTTATCTCCAATATGGCATTCGTTCTTTTCGTCATGGGCCTTCACCTTTGTCCGCTTTCGTATATATTTTTTATATACCGGATGGAGGACAAGGCGATTCACCATAACCACCACGGTCTTTTCCATTTTATCGCTCGCGACCACACCCGTTAATACTTTTCGTTTCCCTCTCTCTTCCATTCCCTTTATGTCCCTTTGCCCCGTTAGAAAGCCCAGTCATTTATTCTGGGGATGCTATCAATAGAAAGCATTAGCTCCTTATTCCTGCCTGCCGGCAGGCAGGGAAGGCGGTGTTAAAGCCCCGTCTTTTCTAACGGGGTTTACTCAAAGCCTTTTCTTTCAGGATCGTTTTCACCCGAGCCATGTCCCGTTTGACTTGAGGAAGCCGCATGACATTTTCCAACTGTCCGGTAGCATGCTGAAAATGAAGGTTGAAAAGTTCCTCATTCAATTCTTTCTCTTTTTCAAGCAACTCCCCTTCGCTGAGAAGGCGGAGGTCCTTCGCTTTCATGGATGGCTCCCCCTCATGATGAACTTCGTATGGATGGGCAGTTTATGAGAGGCCAATACGAAAGCCTCCCTGGCCCCTTCCTCAGGAACTCCTTCCATCTCATAGAGAATTCGGCCCGGTCGAATGACCGCCACCCAATCTTCAGGAGGACCCTTTCCTTTTCCCATCCGGGTCTCAGCAGGTTTTTTGGTAATGGGTTTATCCGGGAAGATGCGGATCCAGATGCGGCCAGTGCGTTTGATAAATCGGGTCATGGCAATTCGTGCAGCCTCAATCTGGCGAGCGGTCAACCAGCCACATTCTACGGCTTGGAGTCCGAAGTCACCGAAGTTTAGGGTGTTTCCTCGGGAGGCAACACCTCTCCTTTTCCCTTTTTGCTGTTTTCGATATTTTGTTTTCTTCGGCATCAACATAATTCAATCACCCTAAATAAAATGCCAAATTAGTCATTAAGTGATTCAGTCATTGGGTCATTCAATGACTTAATGACTAATGACTCAATTACTGTATTTTAGAGCTAAACCCATTTGAACTTTGGGCTTTGACATTTGACATTTTTTTGCCTCAGGTTGCGCGTTCTTCTCCTTCTTTCGTTGGGAAGACCTCCCCTTTAAAGATCCATACCTTCACGCCGATGATCCCATAAGTGGTTTTGGCCTCAGCAAGGCCAAAATCGATGTCCGCTCGGAGAGTATGGAGGGGAACCCGACCTTCCCGGTACCATTCTTTACGAGCCATTTCTGCTCCTCCCAACCTTCCAGCGCAAGAGATCTTAATTCCCCTTGCCCCCAGTTTGAGTGCGGAGCCGACCGCCTTCTTCATGACTCTTCGAAATCCTACCCGCCTCACCAACTGAAGCGCCACATTTTCAGCGACTAATTGGGCATTGATCTCTGCCCTCTTGACCTCTTGAATGTTGATGAAGATCTCTTTTTTGGTCATCTCTTGAAGTTCCCTTTTCAGATTCTCAACCTCGGCTCCCTTTTTTCCAATAATGATGCCGGGGCGAGCGGTATAAATCGATATTTTAGCTTTTTTTGCCTTACTGGCGGCCCGTTCAATCTCGATTTTAGAGACCCCAGCATGGTAAAGTTTTTTCTTCAGATAGTCGCGGATCCGAATATCTTCGATGAGGAGTTGAGGATAATCCTTCTCGGCATACCATCGGGAATCCCAGGTCTTGATGAATCCCAGTCGAAAACTGATTGGATGCACTTTCTGTCCCAAATTTCTTCCTCCTTTACCCCGTTAGAAAGGCCCCGCTATTTATGGCGGGGATCGATAAAAATAAACAATATTCATCTTAGAAAGGGTGGCGTTTAAAGCTCCAAGCCTTTCTAACGGGGTTTACCCTTCGTCTAGAACAATAGTGATATGACTGCTTCTCTTTCGGATCGTCGTGGCGCGACCCAAAGCCCTGGGTTGGAAACGTTTCATGGTTGGCCCCTGATCCACCGCAATTTTTTTAACGTAAAGTCGATCGATATCAATGGTCTTTTTTTGGGTGGCATTGGCAATGGCCGATTTTAATAATTTGATGAGGATCTTGGATGCCGCCTTTTTGGTAAAAGTCAGTATATTCAATGCCTCTTCTGATCTTTTCCCTCGAATCAGATCGGCCACCAATCGAGCCTTCCTGGGTCCAATCCTCACAAATCTCAATTTTGCTCTGACTTCCATCTCGTTCTCAATCTTTTCTATGCAGCCTTCCCTTTAATTTTGGTCTTTCGGTCTCCAGAATGACCATGGAAGGTTCGTGTCGGGGAGAATTCCCCTAACTTATGTCCCACCATTTCCTCGGTTACAAAAACCGGAATAAATCTTTTTCCATTATGGACCGCAAAGGTCAATCCCACCATTTCAGGAATAATAGTGGATCGCCTCGACCAAGTTTTGATCAGCTTTGTTTCCTTTGCATTTCGGGCCTCTTTCACTTTTTCCATTAGATGGGAATCTATGAAAGGTCCCTTTTTGATCGAGCGGGCCATCAATCTCTCCTCTTGAGAATATATTTATCAGTGCTCTTATTTTTTCGGGTCTTCTTCTCCAATACCCCCCACGGTGTGCAGGGGTGTCTGCCTCCCGAACTCTTTCCCTCGCCGCCGCCCAGAGGATGGTCGATCGGGTTCATGGCTACTCCCCGAACTGTAGGCCTCCAACCCAACCATCGATTTTTTCCTGCTTTTCCTAAAGAGATATTCTCATGCTCAAGGTTGCTGACCTGGCCAATGGTGGCAAAACAATCCTGGAGGATCAATCGGACTTCACCAGAAGGGAGTTTGACATGGGCATATTTCCCTTCTTTTGCCATCAATTGACCAGAGCCTCCGGCGCTGCGGATGATTTGGCCACCCTTTCCTATCTTCAGCTCGATATTATGAATCAGCGTGCCCGTAGGAATATTGCGTAAGGGAAGGGCATTGCCGGGTTTAATATCAGCCGTCGGACTGGTAATCACTTGATCCCCTACCTGAAGTTGGGAAGGTGCAAGGATATATCGTTTCTCTCCATCGGCATAGTGAAGCAAGGCGATCCGGGCAGATCGGTTCGGGTCATACTCAATGGAAACCACGCTGGCTGGAATCTCCCGTTTGTCCCGTTTAAAGTCAATGAGTCGATATCTCCGCTTATGCCTCCCTCCTTTATGCCAAGAGGTGATCCTTCCGTAGCAGTTTCTCCCTCCAGTTTTTTTCAGAGGAAGAAGAAGGCTCCTCTCCGGCGTAGAAGAAGTGATTTCATCAAACGCGGAAACAGTTTGGGATCTCTTTCCAGGAGAAGTGGGTCGAAACTTTTTGATAGCCATCTCTTAACCCCTTAAATATAATTCCAAATGTCAAAGTTCAAATCAAATCTAAATTTCAAATGTCAAAAGCTTTATAAATTTTGACATTCATTTGGCATTTGGATTTTGTCATTTGAACTTTAATCTTTAATTAGGCTCCTTCAAAGAAATCGATGCGATCGCCTTCTTTCAGGGTGACGATCGCTTTCTTCCAATCGGACCTCTTTCCATATTTTTTTCCCAGGCGTTTGATTTTACCTAAAACATTGCATGTTCGTACGTCAAGAACCTTCACCTTGAAGAGGCGCTCGACAGCCGATTGAATCTCAATCTTATTCGCACCCCGGTCTACTTCGAAAGCGTACTGACGGCTCGCCTCTTTCTGTTGGGTGCTTTTTTCAGTGATCAAAGGCCTTCGGATAATGTGATAAGCTTCTTTCATGCCGTGAGCACCCCTTGGATTCTTTCGACCACCGGACTAAGCAGAATCAGATGTTCATGATTTAAGATGTCGTAGACGTTCAGGCCTTCAGATCGTAGGACCTGAATTTTAGGGATATTCCGGGTCGATCGTTCTAAAAAAAGGCGTTTTTCATCGGTCACAATGAGGGCATCCTTAACCTGGAGTTTTTTCAGCACCTCGAGCACCTGGCGGGTTTTAAACCCGCCCAATGGGAAATTGTCCAGAAGAATCAGTTTTCCCTCCTGACGTTTCAAGCTGAGTGCAGCCCTGAGAGCTGCCTGTTTTGCCTTTTTGGGAATAGAGAAAGAGTAATTTCGAGGCATGGGGCCGAAGATGGTCCCTCCTCCTCTCCAGAGAGGAGATCGTCGAGATCCTGCTCGAGCCCTTCCTGTCCCTTTCTGCTTCCAGGGCTTTGCGCCTCCTCCTCGCACCAGGGTTCTATTTTTAGTGGCAGCAGAGCCTTTCCTTTGGGCGGCCAAATGCATCCGAACGGCATCATAGAAGAGGGAAGGATTGATCTTTGCATCAAAGATCCGGTCGTCCAATTCGATCTCGCTCACCTTTTGATCTTGAATGTCATAGACAGCAAATGTGCTCATCCAGTCCCTTTCCTAAACGGAGGGTGCAGAAGAACCCTTTTCCCCAGTACGAGTCGGTGCGGTATGACCGAGTCGACTCCGACTCGATTCCGACTTGGTGGCGCTTCGAATCAAGATCAAGCCATGACGGCCTCCGGGAATTCCACCCTTGAGTAAGATAAGGTTCTGATCCTCTTTGACGTCCAAGACTTTGATGTTTTGGAGGGTGACCCTTCGATTCCCATGATGTCCTGGCATTTTCATATTTTTAAAAACACGGGCAGGAAAGGAATGTGCACCCACAGAGCCTCCATGACGGAAATATTCGTGTGTTCCATGAGATCCGGGTGAACCATGAAATCCATGGCGCTTCATCACACCTGTAAATCCCTTTCCTTTGCTGAGACCAATCACATCCACAACATCTCCAGGCTTAAAGAGATTGAGGGTTACTTCTTGTCCCAACTCAAATCCTTCCACGTTTTCTACACGGAATTCCTTCAAATGATAATAAGAAATTGCTCCTGCTTTTTTAAAATGGCCGGAGAGCGGTTTGTTCACCCTCTGGCTATTCTTTGGAAGGAACCCAAGTTGAAGGGCGTTATAACCATCCTTTTCCTTCGTCTTCTTCTGAACCACCGTACAAGGGCTGGCTTCAACAATGGTCACTGGGACCACTGACCCATCTTCGAGAAAGACTTGAGTCATCCCTAATTTTTTGGCGACGATTCCCAACGTCCTTTTCATTTCTTTCCATCTCCAATCCCCCCTTCTCCCCCTTTTCTACCTGTCTGTCGCCAGGCAGGAGGGGGGGTAAGGGAGATTATAGCTTGATTTCTACATCGATCCCGGCTGCCAGATCAAGCTTCATAAGTGCATCTACCGTTTGCTGGGTAGGTTCCAAAATATCGATGAGACGCTTGTGGGTCCGAATCTCAAACTGCTCTCTCGATTTTTTATCGACATGGGGGGATCTCAGCACACAGTATTTATTAATCTTTGTAGGAAGAGGGATGGGACCTGCCACACTGGCACCGGTTCGCTGGACTGTATCGACGATCTCAGCAGTCGACTTATCGAGAAGTTTATGATCATAAGATTTTAAGCAGACCCTGATCTTCTGAGTAGTCATGTTTAAACCCCTTCCTTCTATTCCAGGACATCACTGATGACGCCTGCGCCAACGGTTCGCCCTCCCTCTCGAATCGCAAACCGCAACTCCTTCTCCATCGCGATCGGCGTAATCAACTCCACCGTCAACGATACATTGTCCCCAGGCATCACCATCTCCACCCCCTCCGGCAACACCGCCACCCCCGTCACATCCGTCGTCCGAAAATAAAACTGCGGCCGATACCCATTAAAAAACGGCGTGTGCCGACCCCCCTCCTCCTTCGTCAAGATATACGTCTCCGCCTTAAACTTCCGATGCGGCGTGATCGACCCAGGCTTCGATACCACCTGGCCCCGCTCTACCTCCTCACGCTTCAACCCACGCAACAACACCCCAACGTTGTCCCCCGCCTGACCCTGATCCAACGTCTTACGAAACATCTCCACCCCCGTACACACCGTCTTCTGCGTAGGCCTTATCCCCACCACCTCCACCTCATCTCCCACCTTCACGATCCCTCGCTCCACTCGTCCCGTCACCACCGTCCCTCGACCCGAGATCGTAAACACATCCTCCACCGGCATCAAAAACGGCTTGTCCACCTCCCGAACCGGCTCCGGGATAAACGTGTCCACCGCCTCCATCAACTTCCATATCCCACTACACCACTGACACTCCACCTTCCCACACCCACACTCCAACGCCTTGAGCGCACTCCCTCGCACCACCGGCGTCTCCTCCCCAGGAAAATCATACCCACTCAACAACTCCCGCACCTCCAACTCCACCAAATCCAATAACTCCGGATCCTCCACCATGTCCACCTTGTTCAAAAAAACCACAATATACGGCACCCGCACCTGCTTCGCCAATAACACATGCTCCCGCGTCTGCGGCATCGGCCCATCCGCCGCCGATACCACCAAGATCGTCCCATCCATCTGCGCCGCTCCCGTAATCATATTCTTGATATAATCCGCATGCCCCGGACAATCAATGTGCGCATAATGACGCTTCACCGTCTCATACTCCACATGCGCAATCGCGATCGTCAACCCCCGCTCCTTCTCCTCCGGCGCCTTGTCTATCTGATCAAACGCCATATAGGAGGCCAAATGCTTCGTCGCTAATACCTTCGTGATCGCTGAGGTCAACGTCGTCTTCCCATGATCCACATGCCCGATCGTCCCCACATTCACATGCGGCTTTGTCCTCTCAAACTTCGGCTTCGACATGACTGAATCCCTCCTTTAGGTCTTGGGTTGCCCTTAGGCGACCCCCTTCAGTTCAGAAAGGATCCCTTCACTCACGGATTGGGGCACAGGACTGTAATGGGAAAATTGCAGGGTAAACGTTGCCCTTCCTTGGGTGAGGGATCGAAGGTCAGTGGCATAACCAAACATATTAGCAAGGGGGGCCCTTCCAGCGATGACATTCGTTCCCCCACGGTATTCTACTTTTGTTGTTTTCCCTCTTCGGCTATTTAGATCACTCACAACCTGACCCATAAACTCTTCAGGAGTAATAATCTCGATGGACATCATGGGCTCGAGAAGGATTGGGTTTGCTCTTTTCGTTCCTTCCTTGAAACCCATGGAGGCAGCAATTTTAAAGGCCATCTCAGAGGAATCGACTTCATGATAAGAACCATCGATGAGCGTCACTTTAATATCCACCATGGGGAATCCTGCAAATGCTCCCCTCTCCATGGCCTCGACGACTCCCTTTTCCACAGCAGAAATATATTCGCGAGGGATCGCCCCTCCTACGATCTTGTTAATAAATTCAAATCCTTTTCCCGGTGGTTGAGGCTCCAAAGTTATCCAGACATGTCCGTACTGACCTCTTCCACCCGATTGACGAATAAATCTACCTTCTGACTTCACCATCTTGGTAATCGTTTCTCTATAGGCGACCTGAGGTTTCCCGACACTGGCTTCGACTTTGAATTCCCTGAGGAGTCGATCGACAATAATCTCCAGATGGAGTTCACCCATTCCGGAGATAAGGGTTTGGCCTGTTTCTTCATCCGTCTTCATCCTGAAGGAAGGATCTTCCAAGGCCAGCTTTTTGAGGGATATTCCCAGTTTTTCAAGGTCCCCCTTTGTTTTAGGTTCAATGGCAATGGAGATCACCGGATCAGGGAAGTTTATCGATTCAAGAATAATCGGCTGTTTTGCACTACAGATGGTATCGCCCGTCGTGGTATATTTGAGACCCACCGCAGCAAAGATATCTCCGGCTGAGACTTCCTTAATCTCCTCCCGTTTGTTTGCATGCATCTTGACAAGACGGCCGATCCGCTCCTGCTTTCCTTTGATAGGATTGAAAACAGAATCTCCACTCTTGAGATTTCCGGAATAAATACGAAAGAAAGTCAGTTGCCCTGTGTAGGGATCGTTCATAATTTTGAAGGCTAAGGCTGAAAGGGGATGTCCATTATTGGCCGAGAAAGTCAATGCCTGACCTTTAAGGTCAAATCCTTTCACAAGCGGGACATCCAGGGGTGAGGGCAGATAGTCAATGATGGCATCGAGCAAGGGTTGAATGCCTTTGTTGCGAAAGGCTGAACCACAGAGCACCGGAGTTCCTTTTAATTGAAGGGTCGAATCCCGGAGAGCCTGTTTTATTTCCTCTTCTGAGATTTTCTGGCCATCGATAAACTTCCCCATGAGAAAGTCATTTTGCTCTGCCAGTTTTTCAATGAGCATTTCCCGTGCAAGGGAGGCTTCCTTGATATAGGCATTTGGAATATCGATGACATCAAATTCCATTCCCAGACTATGGGGATCATAAACAATTGCCTTCATCGCAAGGAGATCAATGGCTCCTTTAAAATCTTCTTCTTTTCCTAAGGGAAGCTGGATAGGCAGAGGGACTGTTTTCAGACGATCCACCATCATTTTAAGACATCCTTGGAAGTCAGCACCGGTTCGGTCCATCTTATTGACAAAGGCAATCCTGGGGACCTGATATTTATTGGCCTGTCTCCACACTGTTTCAGATTGGGGTTCCACTCCTCCGACCGAACAGAAGACCGCAACAGCTCCGTCCAGGACCCGGAGGGATCGCTCCACCTCGATCGTGAAGTCAACATGGCCAGGGGTATCGATAATATTAATCCGGTGTTCTTTCCAGAAGCAGGTGGTGGCAGCAGAGGTGATGGTAATTCCCCTCTCCTTTTCCTGTTCCATCCAATCCATGGTCGCGGAACCTTCATCCACTTCCCCCATCCTGTGGGTGACACCGGTATAATAAAGAATCCGTTCCGTGGTGGTCGTCTTCCCCGCATCAATGTGGGCCATAATGCCAATATTGCGAGTCAGTTCTTTTTGTGAAGACACTATATTTGACACTTTTATAAACCCCTATCCTTATATCTACCCGAATGGAATGATGGAATATTGGAATATTAAAGAAATTTATCTTTTTTTCGTTTGAACCCACCATTCCAGTATTCCAGTTTTCCAAAATTCCGGCTGTTTACTTTACCACCGGTAATGGGCGAAAGCCTTATTGGCTTCTGCCATTTTGTGGGTATCCTCTTTCTTTTTGATGGCAGCCCCTCGGTTATTGGCCGCATCGATCAATTCTGCTGAAAGCTTTTCCTCCATCGTCTTTTCTGAACGCTGTTTTGCAAAGCCGATAACCCATCGGATGGCTAAAGCCATCTTCCTTTCTGGCCTTACCTCCACCGGGACTTGATAGGTTGCACCCCCGACCCTCCTGGGTCTCACCTCAATCAAAGGCTTTACGTTATCCATCGCTTGGCTAAAAGTTTTAACCGGATCTGAATGGGTTCGATCTTTGATGATATCGAGGGTCCGATAAAAAATTCTTTCTGACAAGTTCTTTTTTCCACGGCGCATGATACCATTCATAAATTTGGCAATCAGTGTGTCATGATATTTTGGATCCGGTAAAATCTCTCTTTTTCTTGCCTCTCTTTTTCTGGGCATAATAACTCCTAATCCCACGATATTTTTTGGAAAAAGGTGTTGTTACTTAGGCTTTTTGGCCCCGTATTTTGAGCGACTCTGTTTCCGGTCTTGAACGCCTACGGAATCCAGGGTGCCACGGATGATATGATACCGAACTCCTGGAAGATCTTTTACCCTTCCTCCTCGAATGAGAACAACGGAATGCTCCTGGAGGTTGTGGCCAACCCCCGGGATGTACGTGGTGACCTCGATCCCGTTCGTTAATCTCACTCGGGCAACTTTTCGAAGGGCAGAATTAGGTTTCTTGGGAGTGGACGTATAGACTCGAATACAAACCCCCCTTTTTTGGGGAGATCCTGTGAGAGCAGGGGCAGAAGTCTTATTCTTTACACCTTTCCTTCCCTCTCGAACCAATTGGTTAATCGTAGGCATTAAACTCCCTCTTTAGGCAAAAATGAATTATTTCAATAAGTTAAAGAATAACGTTTTTTAAAACTAAATTTTGTGAAAAAACTTATAAATATTAATAGGCTTTTTCTCAAATGTCAAATCTTTTTTTTAAAATTTTTTTTAAAGAAAGAAGAAGCTCATCCTTAACAACATATTGAGATCCCAGCAATAAATTGTTTCTATATCTTGTGGTTAAAGAAATAAAATTGAACATTTAAAACAGCCTCGGAGTTTCTTGTTTTTATAAAAAAAGCCTGGTATGACTCACAAAATTTGAATAGTTGAACTCCTCTTTCAACGTCGGACATTGTTTGGAAAGGAGGTATGTCCTCCACTATCTCTAATAACCTCTGATAGAACTTGACAATAACAAATTCACTGACGTTCCCCAACTATTGGCCTATCAGTCTATAATAATTAAAAATACCCCTTTCTCCACTTTAGTCGTTGACAAGCTCTATCAAAATTGTTATAAAAATGATAACAATAAGCAAGTGGAAAGTCTTCTGTCTCTTTTCGAGTGTAATTTTTCATAAGTGACTTTACGCATTTTGTCATTCCGGACTTGATCCGGAATCCAGTCTTTTCAATCTGGATTCCCGCTGGAGTTTACCCCGTACTTGATACGGGGCGGGAATGACATCTCTCAGATTATTGTAAAGAAGTGTTAGATTCACAACATTAGCCTTTTTGGAGGTTTTCATGCTTGAGTTCTTTATTTCTTCGGCTTCGAGGCGGAAGTTACTGGTTTATCTTCTGAACAACAGGGGAAAAGAATATCATCTGAGAGAACTTAGCCGAAATATTGGCGAACCTGCTCCGGTCGTTAAAAGAGAATTGGACAGACTTGAGCAGATAGGATTCCTTCTTTCATGGGCCGAGGGGAATCAAAGGCGCTTCAAGGTGAATCCCCAATATTTTCTTCTAAATGAGTTGAAAGCCTTTATTGATAAGGCAACAGGCTTTTCCTCTCCTCCTAGGGTTTTACAACGTTTCAATCTCAAGGAAGCAATGGAGAAGAGAAAGGCCTGGCAAAAAAGATCAAAGGCGATTGCTGAAGAATATGGGAAAGGTCTGAAGCGACAAAGACCGCGTCATCCTGCTGAAAAAAGGCTCCTGGAGAGATTGACGTGACCCTCTCCGACAAGATCCAGAAATTACTCCATCTGGCAGCGAATACACAGAAGAAACTGGAAAGACAGCTCTACGTCGCTGCAGCCATCTCCGGTTCGTTTGAAGAAGAAGGCATTGATGCTGTTCTTGTTGGTGGAACAGTTGTGGAATACTATACTGCAGGAGGATATACGACAGGGGATATTGATATGGTGCTTCCTCCTTTAGAAAAGAGGGAAATTGAGAGAGTTATGCAAGACCTTGGATTTGAGCGTTTCGAAGATTATCGTCACTGGCTCCATCCAACGATTCCAGTACCGATTGAATTTCCCCCAGGGCCACTCCAAATTGGGCATTTGCCTGTCCAGGAAGTGAATGAGATTGAGATTGAGGAAATAAAACTGAAGATCTTGAGGGTAGAGGATATACTTCTGGATAGGCTTATTATGACTCAAGAATGGAAAGATCTCCAAGCCCAGGCTCAGTCAGAGATGCTGATGGATGCACATTATGTCAAGATGAACTGGCCTTATATTCACCAAAAGGCCTCGCAGCTCGGAATACTCAAACTCCTTCAAAAGATTCAAAAGAAGGCGAAACTGAGGTTGAAAAACAAAGAATGAAGGGACTCGCAAGAAAGCTGGCATGAAAGGTGTAAAGCTGTCAGGATATATTCCTGGTGCCATTGGCCGAGTGGCCGAACTTCATGGGAAGTATTACCACGAACACTGGGGCTTTGATCTCTTTTTCGAATCCAAAGTGGCAACTGAGCTTTCAGAGTTTTTGTGTCGCTTCAATAAAGTGCAAGATGGATTTTGGGTAGCCACTGTAGAAGAAAAAATGGTAGGCTCCATCGCCATCGATGGGATTCATTTTGATAGCAAAGGGGCCCACTTGAGATGGTTCATTGTGGCACCGGAGAATCAGGGGCAAGGTATCGGGAAGATATTGTTTGAAGAAGCCATCCAATTTTGTAGGAGAACAAGGTTCAACCGAGTCTATCTTTGGACTTTTGCAGGACTCGATGGAGCGCGCCATCTGTACGAGAAATGGGGGTTTAGGCTTTGCGAGCAACGTGAGGGCAACCAATGGGGAAAAAAGGTAACTGAACAGATGTTCGAGCTTAGCCTCTGAGGAGCTTGTTAAATAAAACTCGCATAGCCAGAGGTTACGGTTACATAAAAAATAAAGGAGATATCGATGGAAAAGAAGGAAATTTATGAAAAGCACAGAAAGTTTTTAGTTCCCTGTGTTGCCCATTATTATAAAGAACCCCTTATCTTAGATCGAGGTAAGGGAGGATATCTGTATGATGTGGATGGGAAAGAATATCTCGATTTTTTTGGAGGCATTGTTACCATCAGTGTAGGCCACTGTGAGGATGAGATTACCTTAAAAACTTACGAACAGATGAAAAGGCTTCAGCATACTTCAACCTTATATCCCAATGTTCCGATCATTTCCCTCGCAGAGAAATTGGCCGAAATCACTCCGGGTAAACTACAAAAATCTTTCTTCACCAATAGTGGTACAGAAGCCATCGAGACGGCAATTCTCATGGCTCAACTTTACACAAAAAGCCATGAGGTCATTGCCCTTCGATATTGCTACAGCGGGAGTTCCTTATTAGCAATGAACCTCACAGGTCACTCGAATTGGCGTCTTGCCGGAAGCCTTATTCCAGGGATTAAACATGCTCATAACGCATACTGCTATCGATGCGCTTTTGGAAGGGAATATCCAGCTTGTGATCTCGAATGTGCCAGGGATGTTAAGGAATTGATCGAGACAACGACTTCTGGTCATCCCTCTGCCTTTATCGCTGAACCTATCCAGGGGGTGGGAGGATTCATCACTCCACCCAAAGAATATTTTAAAGAGGTTGTCTCCATTGTTAAGAGTTATGGAGGCCTCTTCATCTGCGATGAGGTCCAAACGGGTTGGGGAAGAACAGGAGGCAAGATGTTCGGAATCGAACACTGGGCTGTGGAGCCCGACATCATGGTGATGGCAAAGGGAGCAGCCAACGGCGCCCCTGTTGGTATTACGATTGCGACGCCAGAGGTTGGAGATGCTCTCAAGGGGTTGCACCTCTCGACGTTTGGTGGAAATCCGGTCACAGCCACTGCTGTCATCGCTACGATCGATGTGATCGAGAAGAAGAAGCTTGCCCAAAATGCGGAAAAGATGGGTCGGTATTTAAGAGATCAATTGAATGGCTTAAAAGAAAGATACCCAATCATCGGTGAGGTTCGTGGGATGGGTCTGATTCAGGGTATGGAGATTGTCAAAGCACAGAAAGAGCCCGCTCCCGATCTCGTCTTAGAGATATTAGAAAGGACGAAGGAGGCAGGGCTTCTCATTGGGAGAAGTGGTTTCTATGGAAACGTCATCCGTATGACTCCGCCGCTGACGACCCAAAAGGAAGAAATTGTTCGTGCGATAGAGATCATGGATCGGACCTTCGAGAAAATTTCGGCGTCCCATGGAGTTTGACAAGTAGAATTTATTCAGATAGTATCTCGAAAAAAATAGGGTTCAAGTATTCCAGGGTTCGAGGGGTCAAGAAAAAATTTAATGAGGTTAACACTTGAACCCTATATCCCTCTTAATTCTATGAAATGGAGGAGTGAATCTAACACTCCTTTACATTAATTTCGAAGCCGTCATTCCCGCCCCGTATCAGGCACGGGGTAAACTCCAGCGGGAATCCAGCTCAGAAATACTGGATTCCCCCGTATCAAGTACGGGGCAGGCTGGGTCAAGCCCGGAATGACAAAGAAAGGAAAGGAACTTCTGAAACTCCACGATAGAGGAGGGTGTTGAGATGAAAAAATTATTATTTGTCAGTTTAATGTGCTTGGCTATGGTCTTTTTTGTCCCGTTCGCCCATGCCCAGAAGCCAGTCTATGGAGGATCTCTAACTATAGCCCAAGGAGTCGAACCTCCAGGGTTGGATCCTACTACTGCCACTTCTGCAGCCATCCCAAGGGTTGTTTATAGTAATGTATTGGAAGGCCTGGTCAAGATCGATCGCAATGGAAAGATTGCACCGGCATTGGCCAGGGATTTAAGGATTTCAAAAGATGGAAAGGAATATACCTTCGTTCTAAAGAGAGGAGTCAAGTTCCATGATGGGAAGCCCTTCGATGCAGAGGATGTGAAGTTTACCTTTGAGAGGTTGATGGACGAAAAGACCGGTACGGCTCACCGAGAATACTATAAAGATATTGATTCGGTCCAAGTGGTGAATAGCCATACGGTGAAGATCAAACTGAAGAACGTTAATTCGATGTTCCTTTTTAATCTTGCTCGGCCAGATTCGATTATAGTTAATAAACAGGCCGTGGATAAAATAAAAAGTGTCACCTGTTGGAACGGGACCCTTTAAGTTTGTGGAATGGATGCCAGGTGATCACATTACGTTGACCAAATTTGGAGACTATCACAGAAAAGGTATCCCCTACCTCGATAAGGTCACATTCAAATTTATTGGAGATCCGAGCGCCCAGATTGCGAGCCTTAAGGCGGGTGACATCGATGCCATTGCCTACGATGTCAGCCCGGAAAATGCCCTTCTCCTTGAGAAGGATCCAAAGTTCAAGGTTCTCAATGGATATACGACGACCAAGGTCATCCTCTCAACCAACAATTCGAGGAAACCTTTTAACGATGTCCGCATCCGCAGAGCAATGGCCCATGCCATCGATCGAAGCGCCTTGATCAAAGGAGCGATGTCAGGTTATGGAGTCCCCATCGGAAGCCATATGGATCCTGGCAATCCTTATTATATCGATCTAACCTCGGCCTATCCCTATGATCCCCAAAAGGCAAAACAACTCCTCACAGATGCAGGTTATCCAAATGGCTTTGAGGCGGTCATCAAACTTCCTGAGCGTTATGTCTATGCCCGACGCACCGGAGAGATCATTGCAGATATGCTCTCTCAGGTGGGGATCAAATTGAAGATTGAGTTGATTGAATGGGGACAGTGGATTGATCGGGTCTTCAAGAATGCCGATTATGATCTAACCGTCATCGGCCATGCAGAGCCATTTGACATCAACATTTATGCGAACCCGAACTATTATTTCCGTTACGATAGCCCAAAGTTTCAGGAGACACTGAAAAAGGCTGAAATGGAAGCGGATCCCAAAATTCGAAAAGAACTTTACATTGCCTGCCAGAAGATCATTACAGAGGATGCAGTGAATGGGTTTTTATATGTATTGCCCAGTCTTCCCACCATGAAGAAAGAGGTCATGAACTGGTGGAAGGATTATCCGATGACTGCCGTCGATGTGACAGAGGTCTGGATTCAGAAATAGATTTTTTTCAAATCAATGTCAAATTTCAAAGTTCAAATGCCAAATGAAGTTCAAAGTTCAAATGTCAAGAAGATAGTCCAATAAATTTTTGAAACTGGTACTTTGGCATTTGTCATTGGTTTAAATCATGGCAGCCTATCTATTCAAACGAATTCTCGTTCTTTTCTTCACCCTCCTCCTTGTCTCGATGGTCATCTTCGCTGTCCTCATGGTCATACCAGGGGACCCCGCCCAGATCATTTTGGGCATTCATGCAACCCCAGAAACGCTTCATGCATTAAGGCATCAACTGGGTTTGGATCGACCTGTGGTCATTCAATATCTCAGCTATATGAAAAATCTGGGTATAGGAGACATGGGACGATCTATTCATTATGATGTACCGGTTCGCTCATTAATACTCTCCAGGCTTCAGGTGACCATTCCTCTTGCAATCCTGTCGATGATGTTTGCCGTCTTCCTATCTATTCCCATGGGAACTTACTCTTCATTGCATCGGAATCGAATTGGAGATTACGGCATCATGGTCTTTTCGCAGATCGGTCTGGCTGTGCCTGCTTTCTGGGCAGGCATCCTCCTGATTCTCCTCTTTGCTGTGACCCTGCATTGGTTCCCTGCAGGAGGATTCCAGCCTTGGCTGACGGATCCATTGAGGGCGTTACAATCCCTTCTTCTTCCTGCACTCTCTCTGGGGCTGGTCAGGGCAGCCGTTCTAACCCGGATGACCCGATCCTCCATGCTTGAGGTCTTGGGGGAGGATTATATTCGGACAGCCAGGAGCAAGGGGATGCCGGAACGAATCGTGGTCTACAAACATGCCTTTCGAAACGCCATCATCCCTGTGGTAACGATCATCGGTCTTCAGGCAGGGGATCTTCTTGCGGGGGCGATCATCATTGAAAATGTATTCCATCTACCAGGGATTGGAAGGTTGGTCTTTGAAGCGATTGGTCAGAGGGATCTTCCAGTCGTCCAAGGGGTCGTTCTTTTTATCACCACGATCATCATTTTCATCAACTTCATGATCGATATTGTCTATCGGTATCTGGATCCACGGATTCGATATGAATAATCGAAATTTTTTCTATACCAAATCCCCCCACCCCCCCTTTGCTAAAGGGGGGCAAGGGGGGATTACTGAAATCGTTATTGCTAGGGGCAAAATGCAGATGATCAATCGGCGCCTCTTTCGAAACATCAACTTCACTATCGGTTTTTCTATTACATTGACCATTCTTCTCACCGCTCTTCTCAGCCTCAGTTATACCCCTTATGATCCGAATCGGATGAACCTCTCCGAAAGATTTCAGTCCCCCAATGGAACTCACTGGTTGGGAACCGATCAATATGGAAGAGATATCTTCAGTCGGGTGATGAAGGGATCGGCCAATTCCATTCTCGTCGGTCTGGTGGCTGTCTCCATTGGCATGAGTTTCGGGATTTTCCTTGGTTCCTTGGCTGCCTTTTATAAAAGGTGGGTGGATGAGGCCGTGATGAGAATCTCAGATGTGCTCTATGGGTTCCCGGCTGTCCTGAGTGCTATTCTCATTACTTCTATTCTTGGCCCTGGGATTATGAATAGTATGATGGCGATCGGGATCTTCAACATCCCCATCTTTGCGAGGTTGACCCGGGCTACCTCTCTCTCCATATGGGAACGAGATTATGTCACCTCTGCCAAGGCCATTGGGAGAAATGATGTGGGGATTGTCTGGAATTATATCCTTCCCAATATCCTCTCCTCTCTTATCGTTCAAGGAACCGTCCAATTCGCCATCGCCATCTTAGCTGAGGCTGGTCTGAGCTATTTGGGTTTAGGAACCCAGCCTCCCCATGCCAGCTGGGGAAGGATGCTCAATGAGGCTCAGACCTTTATGGGGACTTCTTCCTGGTTGGCCATCTTTCCCGGGTGTGCCATTGCCTTAGCCGTATTGGGATTCAATCTCCTTGGAGATGGATTAAGAGATATTCTTGATCCAAAGCTTGCGCGGATTCAAGGACGAATATGAATAGGATTCAAGGGGTCCAGGATTCGAGTGGTCAAGCTGAACTTCTGAAAGACCTTATCGAATATTTAACATTACACATAATCGAACCCTATGAATCCTTGTGACCCTAGAACCCTTAACATGGAGGAAGCACCTTGAAGATCGATTACGTTTTGAAGGAGATAAAAAAAGCAGAGTTAGTCCAGCTCACCCAGGATCTCATTCGCATTCCCAGTGTCAGGCGTCAAAGGCTCCAAGGAGGGGAAGAAGAGGTAGCCCTTTTTCTCGCTCATCTTTTAGAGGAGATGGGACTCAATGTGGTCGTTGAGGAAGTTGAACCCTGTTCTCTGAATGTCATCGGTGTGCTTGAGGGACAAGAGGAAGGCCCGTGTCTGATGTTTGAATGTCACACGGATGTTGTCACCGAGGGCGATGCCTCTGAATGGAAATACGGACCCTATGAAGGGAGACTCGTAGGCGATCGAATCTATGGGAGAGGGGCTTGCGACACCAAGGGAAATTTAGCGGCAGCTGTGAAGGCTATTCAGGCAATCAATCAATCGGCCATCCCCTTTAGGGGGAAGATCCTTTTAGGCATACTGGTTGATGAGGAAGGGATGATGAGTGGAGTAAAACATTTTATTCGTCAGGGGTGGGCCAACAAGGTGAGCGCAGCCATTATCTGCGAGCCTGTGGATAACCATCTCTGCATCACCCAGAAAGGAGCCCTCAGGGCAGAATTGATGACAAGTGGAAAGATGGGTCATGGAGCCATGCCCCTCGTCGGTTTCAATCCCATTCCTCCGATGGTATCGATCTTAGAAAAGATGAAGCAGTTGGAGGAAGAAGAGATTGGAAGATTGGGAAGGGATACCTTCTTGGGATACCCAAGCATCACGCCCACTGTGCTCCAGGCTCCTGTGAAAGGTGAACCTCAGCTCAATGTGATTCCCCAACAGTGCAGAGCATTATTGGACATCCGAACCATTCCAGGGCAGTCCCATGAAGCCCTGAAGAAAGAATTGGAGAATATTGTCCTCGAGGAGGAGAGCTCAATCCGTGCCAGCCTCGAATCCGGTCCCTTAAAGGAGATCCGAGAGGAATTCCAAAAAGGTTTGTCGAAGGGGATTTCATTTCAGGTCAAACTCCATGTCTTTGAAGATAGGCCCTGGACCAAAACCTCTCGGGAGGAACCGATTGTCCAGGCCGTTTCGAGAGCCTATCGATCCATTACTGGACAGGAACCGATTTATGACGGCGTCCCGGGTGCAACAGATGGAACCTTTCTTTCTGCATGGGCAGGAATCCCGATCGTCACTCTGGGTGCAGGCAAATGGATGATTCCCCATCAAAAGGACGAATGGGTGTCGGTCGAGGATCTCTATCTGACAGCGAAAATCTATGCAGCGAGCGCACTCGAATTCTTAAAACCCTAATCTTCCAGATCTCCTTCTGACTTTGAAGTCATCTCTTCTCCAATTGCCTGATCAACTTCCTCATCCATGCCTTCCATATCTTCACCCAACTCCTTCCCCATCTTCTTCATCCATTTCGCCATGCTCTTCGGATCCCTCTCATCCAGATCGCCCCATTTCGATGGGTCGGCCAAACTTTCCATTCTGCTCTCTTCTGAACGGATGATCCTCACTTTGGAAAGGACTCGGGACATCTTTTTGCTTCTACATCGCTTGCATTGAGGAACAAAAATCTCATCGGTCTTGATCAAAAGAAATTCAGAGACCCTTCCACAATCTTCACATCGGTATTCATAGATGGGCATATCTCCCCCTCCCCTCTATCCCCTCCCCGCTGGGAGGGGGGCTTTGAGGTTTTTTTCTAACAAAGAAGTAAAAATAGAGAAGATTGAAGACGCCTGTCAGGGCCAGACAGAGGAACATGGTCGGATAACTGGTCAACTGAAGGATGATGCCCATGATCACTGAACCCAAGCCCGATCCCAAATCGGCCACCGCTGTAAAGGTTCCCATGGCTGGGCCTCGGGAGGCCCCTCCCTGATCCATAGCATAAACCGTTAAAGTGGGATAGAGGAAGGCATTTCCGGTCCCCCAAATCGCTGCAACCAGGATAAACATCGGCAGGGTAGTGGAGAAGGCGAGGATAAGCATCGCGATGATATAAGTGAACAAACAAGGAAACATGACTTTTTCTCTACTGTAGATATCCAGTATCCTTCCACCAAAAGCACGACCCAAAATGAGCATGAAGGCAAAAGTAGCAAAGAAGAGTCCCGGGTTGGCAACCCCATGCCTTAGAGCATACAGAGGAAAAAATGCGGTCACGGCTCCCCAGATGATGTTGACCATGAAGGCCATGATGGCCGGTGGAAGAGCTTCGCGGCTTAGGAAGGGTTGATCCTGCAGCGAATGATTTTCCAATGGATCGGTTTCCCTTCTTTTTAATCTGGTTGTGATTAACAAGGAGCATAAAGATAGACCGACACAGACTAAGAAGAGAACAGTGAAGTTAAACCGGTTGATGAGGAGTATTCCGAAGTATGGGATTAGGGCAAAAGCGAAATTGATGGATAAATAATAGTAACTGATGATTTGGCCGCGATGCGCTTCAGGGGTAATATTGGCGATCAAAGTGAAAGAGGCGGTTGAGAAGAAGGCCAATCCAATCCCCTGGAGGATCCTCACGATCAAAAAAGGCAAAAAAGGGATTGCAACGAGATAGCCGATAGAGGAAATGACATAAAGAGAAGCTCCAGCGATCATAAATTTCTTTTCAGGAATTTTTAAAAGGGCTCTTCCTACGAAGGGACGTATGATAAGGGAAGAGACGCTGAGAATTCCAACAAGAACTCCAATCTCGGCCTCCTTGGCTCCGAAGCTTGAAAGATAGATAGGGATGGTTGGAATAAGGATGAAGACAAAAGAGGAGGAGGCAAATTGCGCAAAAAAACTGAGAACAAAATCACGGGTCAATATCTTCTGCGTTTCCATATGACAAAACTTCCATCCTGCTTTTTCTTATTTTATATGTTATAACCGATTTGTAAAGCCTTTCCCGTTCACCCCGTTAAAAAGTCCTGCTGCTTGCCCCGTTAGAAATTTTTCTTTGTTAACCAGGAGTTCCCTTTGGTAACCTACTTCTAACGGGGCGAGCAGCGGGGATGATAGGATTATCCCTTTGCAGCGAACATTGGGTTTAACGCCCTGGGTAAGCTTTCCCGTTGGAAAGTCGAAGATTTTCTAACGGGGTGAATCCTTGACGAATTTTTCTATTGTCGTTAAACTGTTTCCATTTCCTTTATCCAAAAAAACAAGGAGGTGTCGTTCCTATGGAATACAGTACTCTTCTCTTCGATGTTCATGAAGGTGTGGCTCAGATGACCCTCAATAGACCCGAGGCGTTAAACTCCATCAACTTAGAGATGGCAAGAGATCTCATGTACGCCGTCTTGCGCTGTGGCGAGGATCCTACGATTCGGGCGGTTATGATCCACGGTGCAGGAAGCCAATTTTGCGTTGGTGGCGATTTAAAGACCTTTGCTGCCCAGAAAGAGCACTTACCGTATTACCTTAAGGAAGTGACGACTTACCTCCACGCTGCTGTGTCACGTTTAATACGGATGGACCCTCCAGTGGTTGGAGCAGTGCATGGGCATGCTGTGGGAGCCGGGATGGGCCTCGCCATTGCCTGCGATGTCGTGATTGCAGCCCAGTCTGCACGCTTTAATATGGCATACACCCGAGTTGGGCTAACGCCCGATGGATCTTCAACCTATTTTCTCCCTCGCATTGTTGGTCTCAGGCGAGCACTGGAGCTGACGCTCACCAATCGGATGCTATCTGCTCAGGAGGCATTTGAATGGGGCATCGTCACCAAGGTGGTGACGGATGAAGAGTTGCTTGCACAGGCGCAAGCCTTTGCTAAGCAGCTTGCGTCTGGAGCGCCGAAGGCCCTTGGGGCAGCAAAACGACTATTGCATGGGGGCTGGACTGAGACGCTTGAAACCCAGATGGAACATGAGAGCCAAACGATTGCCGCTATGGCTCACACCTCAGATACTCATGAGGGAATTACTGCCTTCCTCGAAAAACGGTCACCGAAGTTTAAAGGGGAATAATTCTCGGTCCCTTTGGTTTCTTTGGTTTTTTTAGTCTTTTTAGTTAAACAAACAAACCAAATAAACCAAACAAACCAGATAAACCATAAAGCCCTTGAACTCCTTTTTGATAAGTTTTAGAATTACGCCCTGAAGCAACGAATGACATAAGAGTGAGGTCTCACCATGCAAAGAACAGTCATCAAGGCTAACATTATTGTATTTATCGCAAGTTTCTGCACGCTGGTCATTGAACTGGTGGCAGGAAGGATCATGGCACCCTTTGTGGGGGTTTCTCTCTATACCTGGACAAGTATCATAGGTGTAGTTCTTGCTGGCATCAGCATTGGGGCCTATCTGGGAGGACTGATTGCCGACCGATATCCTCGATCCTCCACTCTTGGCTGGCTTCTCTTCCTTTCCGGTTTAGGAGCGTTTTCCATTTCGCCTCTAACGAATCTGGTCGGAGCCGCTCAATTTCAGACCAGCTTGATGGTCCGAATCCTTTTCATCACAACCATTGTCTTCTTCGTTCCTTCCTGTATCCTTGGAATGATCTCACCCGTTGTGGTCAAATTGACGCTCAACAATCTGGAAAAGACAGGCAATGTCGTTGGAAAGATCTATGCCTTCTCTACCCTTGGGTCTATCCTTGGAACATTTGCCACTGGCTTTTTTCTTATTTCCTGGATGGGGACCCGTCACATCCTTTTCACCATGGGGGTCATTCTTGTTCTTTCCGCTCTGGTCTTTGGGGATTTTTTCAGAAGAAAAAAATCACTCATCCTCTTTTTTCTTTTCATCTTTCTTGCCTTGACATTGCCCATCGCAGCATGGCACGGATATGCCGCTATCGACCATGAGATCGTATCCCTTCCCACTTCTCCTATCGAATCTATTAAAGCGTTCTACGGATACGCCTTTATGCCACCTTTGGACGAGGAGACCTTTTTTTTTAAGGAAAGCGATTACTATACGATCAAGTTAAAGAAGGATACCACCCGGAGTGGAGGGGATCCTTTGGAGTCCCTCGTCCTCGATCATCTGGTGCATTCCTATACCGACCTGAAAGACCCCCTCTATCTGGAGTATGAGTATATTCGAATATATGAAGAATTGGTGAGGTGGCAGGCGGAAAGAAAGAAATCGCTCAAAGTTCTCTTCATTGGCGGAGGCGGTTACACCTTCCCTCGGTTTATCAGGGCGAAATATCCAAAGGCAGAAATCGATGTGGCCGAGATCGATCCAGAGGTCACCCGTGTGGCCAAACGTTATCTT
This sequence comes from uncultured delta proteobacterium, assembly GCA_963739325.1. Lineage (GTDB taxonomy): Bacteria > Desulfobacterota > BSN033 > BSN033 > UBA1163 > CAVTZZ01. The sequence continues at coordinate 37,103 of CAVTZZ010000048.1, forward strand.
GGGATTTCAGAAAATACCAGGATTCGGACCTTTAATGAGGATGCCCGCTGGTATGTGATGAATTGCAAGGAGAAGGGAAGCTACGATTTCATCTTCGGAGATGCCTTTAACGATCTCTCAATTCCCTACCACCTGACGACAAGAGAATTTGCAATGCAATTGAAAGCGCTTCTGAAACCAGAGGGATGTCTCCTCGCCAATGTCATCGATAGTTTCAAAAAGGGAGCTTTCATGCCATCCTACATCCGAACCTTAGAAGAGGTCTTTGGAAAAGGAAATGTTCACCTGATCGCCCTGAGTTCAGATTACGATCACATTGGGATCAGTACCTTTGTGGTGGTGGCAAGTTCACAAAGGTTAGACATGAACGATTTCATCAAGGCTGTAAAAGGAAAAGAGGGGAAGGAAATGACCTCCCATGCTATGCCTCAAGATCGATTGCAACAGTACCTGAAGGAACGCTATTCCGTCATTCTCACCGACGATTATGTACCCGTGGATAATTTGATCGCTCCCATCTTTGAAGAACGATTCGGTTATCAGCGGTAAAGAGGTTAAGGAACTAATAATAATCTCTTGACAGCAGATTCATATTTGCTATAATAAATTCAGTAACACTAAGTAACAATAGAGGAGTAGCATGCCCAGAACAACTAAAACCATAACCCTATCTTTACCTCCTGAGATGTTAGATAAAATTGAGGGGCTAATGAAAGAAGAGGGTAGAACAAGGAGCGAGCTATTAAGAGAGGCCCTCCGAAGATATGCTGAGGAACAGGAAATGAAAAAGATCTACCGTTACGGAGAGATAAAGGCAAGGGGGAGGGGAATCACCGAGGATCAAGTAGAAGATATTATTGATGCCCGCCGAAAGTGAATCAAAACCAAAGGTGGTAATCGACACCAATGTCTTTGTGTCTGGGTTAACTTTCAAAGGTAAACCCAGAGAGGTCTTAGATTTGGTTTGGAGAGGGGATATAGAAGCCTGTATCTCCCCTTTTATTTTAAAAGAGTTAGAAGAAACTCTTAAGAAGGATTTCGATTGGGACAGAGATCAAATTAGGCACACAATAGAAAAAATCAAAGCTAAGACAATCCTAATTCATCCGAAGAAGAGGGTCTCTGTTATTAAAGAAAAGGATGATGACAACCGCATTTTAGAATGTGCCATTGAAGGAAGGGTTCATTACCTTATTTCTGGAGATAGAAAGCATCTTTTACCTTTGAAAGAATATCAAAAGACAAAGATACTATCCCCCGCCGAGTTTCTAAAAATCTTTTTCTTATAGGGGAAGATTAATGGGTGACCCCAAATGCCTTTTTTGCTCTCGTTGAAACTTTTGCACTCCTTGATGCAATGCTCTTATTCCCATGATATCGTTCCTGACGAATCACTACCAACATTTACACACCTGTAAAGTGCTATTTCTCAACTACGTTATATATATCTGGAGAGCAAGGGTAGACTCTCAACGGTAAAATAGAAAAAATATAACACCAGTCTACCCAAAAAAGAAACCTCCTGTTAAGAGATAAGAGTAAGCACGACCAAACTCAAATTCTTAAAAGGAGGTTTCCAATGGATGAAGTAAATCGTAACAGGCTGGAGGAATTTCGTCAACTGAGGCAAGAGGTAAGGCATTCGGAGGAGTATTTGATCGTGGGGATCGACATAGCGAAGGATCGGCATTACGCCTTTTTTGGGACGGCGACAGGGAAAACACTTTTAAAGCGGATTGTCTTTAGCAACGACCATGAGGGATTCAGAAAACTCCTGGATCAGGTCGAGGCTCTGCGGGTGCAGCATGGTTTGAAGAAATGGTGTATGGGATGGAGCCGACGGCAAATTATCATAAACCCCTGGGAGAGTATTTGATCAACTTAGGGAGGACGGTGGTGTTGGTTTCCGGGGTGACGGTGGCGAGAAACCGGGAGTCATTGGATGGGCGATGGGATAAGCATGATGGGAAGGATTCGGCCAATGTAGCGGATTTAATATCGCAGGGGAAGTGTTTGTATTATGAGCATCCATCGGCGGAGTTAAGGGGACTGCGGGGTTTGCTTTCGTTGAAGAGACGGCTCA